>JAJPJK010000019.1 GCA_021324265.1 Thermoproteota archaeon
CAAATCCTTATCTAGGAAAACAATTGAGATATATTCTACATTGTTTAGCAAATTTAAAGAGAATATAAAAGAAATGCTTAAGATTGAAATAATTGCTATTGATGCCAAAATCAAAGGAAATTTTGGCACGAGCTAATAATTTCTTTTCAATATTAAACTTTTTCTCTAGCAGATCTTAACCACTTAAATGGCTATCTTCCTACTAAACTGCCTTAATTTCCTCTAGCTCCCTCGTTTTATTTTCTTATATGGTGAAAAATAAAGTATCAATCCGCATGGTTAATCAAACTGAAATTTCGGGACTATTTTTGCTATCTTAAACTCAAGAAAAGTCTGCTTAGAATTCTCCATTGAAATGTCGAAAAGCTTTTTCTGAAACAATAAGTTCAGTGTAGAAATTTCGACTTCTCTTACCTCTTAATCTTTCGGATATACTTCACGCCCTAAAGATCTAGGATTCCTTCGGAAGTTCATAGGCCAGTCATCGAATAGCAATCTTCTTATATTGATAAAAGTGGACCGGGAGGGATTCGAACCCTCGACCTCCCGCGTGCAAGGCGGATATTCTACCACTGAACTACCGGCCCTAATCCCTAATTTTAAATCACCATTATTTTAATTTTAATTGACAGATTTTTAATACGGAGCGAAATACATTCTGCTTTTCCTTTAGTTTTTAGCTTAAGCATCTTGAGGAACTCATTCATAGAGCATGGCCGGTGATAAAGAAAACATCAATTCACTTTCATTGATCACTCCTAAAGAATGAAGATAAATTTGTGCACATGCAGAGCCTTTCTTGGCTATCGGTAACAATAACGAAGGATCGCTTGTCCATTTTTGCTCGGCATACTTGCCCTTTGCCTCAACATTTGGCTCACCTTCAATGATCTTCGCTTCATAAAGCATTAAGAAGATGTCATAGCCAGGCCTTCTTTGAAACATCGCTCCAATGAAAGCGATTGCTTGTATCTTACAGTTTAGCTTCTCAATACCCAATCTTTCCAATGCATGCTCAGGCATCTCAGGAGGTTTGAATGATAATGCTGGTAGCCCCCACATGTTAGGGTGTTCTTTCTCATCAGGATTTCTCTTTACTATAAGGAACTCTTTTTTATCGTTCTTAATCAGTGCTGAAACAGTATACTTTATCATATTTTTTAAACAGTTAACTGTAATTATAAAGGGGATGAGGATGCCGTCCCAGTATGAGCAGTGATTACCTCGCGACGAACTGACCTCACCTAACGACTGGATATCTTTCTAGCAGAGAAGTATTTCTTAAAAAATAGTATATACCGATCATTATCCATATTAGCCCCCACTTGAGATACCCCTCTTTTTCAAATCTTCTGAGCGAAGCTATAGCTCTGCATTCACGTATTAGCTTAACGTTTGTAATTTTACTCAATCTAAGCCCTAAATCTATATCCTCAAAAGCTGTTAGATCTTCTCTAAAACCACCAATCTTGAAAAATAAATCCCTTTTCACTGCCAATGTTGATTCTCCAGAGGTATGAACCTTTCTTATTTTGGAAGAAAATACTATAAATAAATTCCATAAAGAAGTGAAGATCCTAGCTCTAATACTACCTTCCATAGGCCTTATTAAGCCATGCACCGCTCCGATCTTTACATCCCTGAGATGCTTAAGTGCCTTTTCTAGCCAGTCCTTTTCCAAAATAACATCTGCATTTAAAAAAATCAAAATATCACCGCTTGAAGCTTTTGCGCCTATGTTTTTTCCCTGCGATATGTTGCTTTCCTTTATGATCAATTTATCTACAAGATCTCTCGCTTTCTCTACAGTATTGTCACTAGAACAAGCATCAACAAGCACAATTTCCTTTTCTATTCCGCTAGACTGTGCCCTTACTGAAAGACATGTATTGCGTATATAGGCTTCTTCATTCTTCGTAGTAATTATGAAACTAACTTTCACTACCGCTGTATTATTTTGTTGATATAGCTACATCTAGTCAAAATCAAAGCTTTCGGTAAGCTTTTGGGCACAATCAATTCTTTCACATTCACTATCCTGTCTATTTTTTGCTGAAATATTTCAGGATCCACATCATCAGCAAATTCTAACTTATCAACATTGAGAATGGCGATCTTATTTTGAAATGAAAGCAAATCTAGCTTCTCAAGTGTTAGCTCACCTATATTTTTGATAGTTATTACATCCTTTTGAGAACTCAACTCCTTAACCGTTTCGGCTACGCCTTTCACAACTTGCACGCCCGCTTCTCTTGCAGTTACATAAAGCTTTAGTGCCTCTCTTACAATATCACTAAGCGCTCTTCCTGTATTATCGGCGATTTGCTTTAATGCATCCTTAACATCTTGATCAATTCCCTTCACGATTATAGTCGCCTCACTCTTCTTCTTTTCCTCATCAGCCATGAGCAGATATAATTTATTTTCTATATAAATATACTTTTATACCATAATATAAAAGTAATAAGGGGATCAAACCATCCAGATATAGGTGAATAAATAATTGTAGAACGCTTAGTATCTATGACAACGCAATCACCGTTTAAAGAAACCTCTTTAAGGCTATCTATTTTTTGGAAACCTTTGATACCGGCTCCGAGATCGCCTAAAATATAAATTTTACTAGGAGTTTTTTTCTCAATACCAGTTATTAAGCGCTTCATAATATCTTCATTCTGCATGTTGCTAGAAGAAATGACTAAGCGCTCATATAGCCTATCAATGGACAAGACGAGATCAGCATTATAGGATTTTGCTAGGACTTTTGCTACATTTAGACTTTCTTCAAAACTCATATCCATAGTCCTTGTTTCATTTGCATTTAAAGTCGTAAACCTTTCAGCAAAACTTAGTAGAATTTTCGAAACATAACTTGCAATTGGAGAGTAGTTTGCGTTGAAAATTATATGTGAAAATCTCTTCTTAACTTCTATCATCTTGCTCAATTTTTTAATGTAAATTCTATTTACATCATATTGCTCAATTGAACCTATCTCATTCCATTTTTTGACCTCTTTAGTAATAGCCTGCTCTTCAGTAAAGATTGGAAAGCCAGAACTATCGAAGATCAAATATTCCAGATCTTTTTCACCTTTATATATGAACAAAGCTGCGTTAGCTTCCATATCTTTTACACAAGCACTAAGCGCACTTGCAACAGTAGTGCCACAATCCTTAACATCGATACCATAAGCTAAAAGATCGCTGACTATTTTGTTCTTAGCTGGATAACAGTATTCTGAATCGTCGTATCCAACTGCCACAGACTTAGCCCTTAAAGTGAATAACTTTTCTATTGCTCGCTCCATTTTGATACTTGCTCGTGTATTGAAGGCAATAAATCAAGAAATGCATATGGATTTGGGATGCTATTTGAGGTTACTATTTTTTTAACTCCCAAAAGGGTTATTTTTTCAATTGAATTTGAGACGAATAAACCATGGGTCGCTGCAATGTAAATATCCTTCGCTCCAATACTTTTGAGCAATTTTATTGCTTCTACTATTGTAGTTCCTGTGCTTATCATATCATCTATAATGATGACATTTTTTCCCGCTACATCTATGCTGCAACTTCGCATCTCAACATCCTTATCGCCTAGCCTTTTCTTCTCAATAAAACCATGCTCTAGACCAAGCTCAATAGAGAGCAACTTAGCTAATTCCAGTGCATCGTCATCGGGGCCTATTACTACAGATAGGTCATTAAGATCTTTGAAGAAGTCCTTAAATCTTGGAGCTAATTTCATGTTCCTTATCTCTAGGCCCTCAAAGCTAGGCATGCCAGCATGGAAATGAGCATCGAATGTCAAAAGCCTATGAAGCCCAGCATCTCTTAACATCTTTAGAGTTATGAGTTGACTAACCGCTTCACCTTCCTTATAACGTCTATCTTGCCTCGTGTAAGCTAAATATGTAATAGCTGCACTAATGTCCTTTGCGCCGAGATCTTTGAGGGTGTGAATGGCAAATAATGTTTCGATTAGCCGTTTATCTGGCTCACCATACATACTTTGAAAAATCAACACATGATCTTCAATTTTGAAAGGAAAGCGAAGATATAGTTCATTGTCAGGAAAATATCTATATTCAGCAACCTTTGTATTAGGAAAATATTTTTGAATGCTATTCATGAGATGTAATGCTCCAGATAGCACTATGGGTTGAACCATACCCAGAAACTAATAGCGCTAAAGTTCTTAAAACTACTTCACAGGCTTGTAAAAGACGCAATTTTTGTCTTTCAAAAGATTCCACACTAGATTCAAGGGATGCTCTTCCTGCTTTTTGAAACCAAAAATTTTCACTTGATCTTGTGCAAACACGAGGTATCTATCCATATCGAACTTAAGCAACGGATCTCTCTCAAGGATAATTTTGAAGGGAATTTTGTTCTCTAGCAATGCTGGGATTAGCTCTGCAAAGATTTGCTTCCTCTTCTTGTCTAATTTTACCTTTTTTCCTCTTAGGAGAGATTTTATATCTTTCACATCTGTTTTTGCAATCCCTTTATACTCATCGATAACCATCTTATCCCCTTCTAGCCTAACTTCAACACTCTTAGAATTTTCGATATAATCGAGAATCTCTTCTAAGGACATTGATAGGATATTGCGATGTTTTTATTTAACCGTTTTCATCATGTATCCCATCTTCCTTAATAACAAAAGGAGCAAAGTTTGAATCAACATCTATGGAATCATCGAGTGAAGCATATCTCTTTTCCTTCAATCTATAGAGACGAATCGAACATTTGCAGAACTTAGCTATGAGATTTCCTCCTACTGGTTTTTCTACATATTTCTCACCGCTGGAATCTGGCCCACTTGTGAGCTGATTGGTCACGAGAGCAGCTACATCATAATTTGTACACATGTCAAGTAACTTATTTAGAATGCTCTCCAGCCTAGTTTGTCTCAAAATTAGTACATCTTGATTGAACTCGCCCCTAATGTGTGTAGCTATGCAATCAATGACCAAAAGCTTAGCATTAAATCTGTATATGTAATCCTCACTTAGCTTTAGAAAGAGCTCCTGTTCATCGAGGCTCCATATACGTTTATAAAGTATTCTTTTGAGCACTCCGTAATCAAGTCCAAATCTGAAGGCTATTTTGGAAATACGCTTTGGATTGAAAGAACCTTCTGTATCCATGTATATAACTGAATCGTTTTTCCTCGAATCCTTGAGAACAGTTACACAAATTTGCTGTGCCAGAATGCTCTTACCTGTACCGAATGCACCATAAACATGCGTTATTACGCCAGTTTCAATACCTCCGCTAAGAAGTGAATCAATTGATTTTACGCCTGTTGTGAACTTCATCTTTGTTTATGAGATTTAGCTAAGAAAAGACCTTTTGAACTTGCAATTAGTTTCTTCATACCGCCAATTATTCTCTCTTCGATTAGATCTTCTTTAATCATTTCATTAAGTAATTCCTCGCTATCCTTAAAATAACCCATTGAAAATACGAGATTTTTAAATTCTTTTCTCGTAATCATATTCTTTTCCATTGTAAGTATGATGTCTGCAATGAGATCGCTCTTATCCCCAAATAGTAATTCAAGCATGCTTTTTGCTTTGTATTCCATTTTTTTCGAATATTCTCTTTCATGGACCAAAAAACTTTCAATTTTGAGATTAAGTTTAGATTTGTTCTCTACTTCTAGAAAAGATTTCAGCTCCGAAGCGTTTAGACCATTCAGTACTATGAGTTCATCATTATAAATGAAATATACATGCTTGAACCTAGCCATCATCTCGTTGCTTACTTCATAATAATTTGCGCCATAACATGGCGAGATATCGTTAAGCATGAGCTTCTCATGGAGTTCGATCATTAATGAAATTATTTCCTTTGTGCCGATTAACGATGTTCCCTCAGGTCCTTCTACAAAGAGCCTAAGCTCAGCACTATTATTCTTTTCATGTGCTAGTTCATAGATCACTAATAAGGTAATTAGTTTCCTAACGATAGTGCTTCTTATCATAGATAAATCAATGACCATAGCAAGGCCTTCCTTTGCATTAACAGCGATACCTTGCTTATTCAAGCATTCATCCAGCTCACGCAAAGAATTGAGCTCATAGATCAGCGATTCGAGATAAATCACATCTGTTGGAGAATGAATGAAAGGATTTGAAGTCGATGCTAACTTTTCTATGATTTTATTGATACTGAGCTCATCTTTTTCCACTTTCGAAATAGCATCTTTCAGGTGCGTTTTCAAATGAGAGTTTAGACCCTTCAGCATCGAGATAGCCTCTACGAAAAAGTCAGCATCGAACTTCAAATTCAGTTTATTGATAGGCAAAGTTATTGCATTTTTCAAAGATTTAGCAATCAGTCCTGTGCAGTCCATTAAAACGAATTCTTCTTCACAATCTTCGATCAAATTGAGCATGAAGGAATTCCTTCTCAGAATATCTCCTACTATTAGAGAGGATTTTTCCGTCACCATGCAATGAGTTTTGGATCTACCAATTTAATGTCAGAGCATTTTGCTGCGAGAACAGAAATAATGATATCTGTTTTATTCAATAACTTCAGCATCTCAGCTTTTAGTATCGTTTCACTAAGCTTAAATGCGAGGAATTCTTGCACTACTATTACGCTAAGCTCATCCTTGCTTCTAAAAAGATAAACTCCATCAATTTCTGAAAGCATTCTTGAATCTATTTCATTTGTCTTCTGAGAGCTTAATGCACAAAACAGAATATGTTTAGATCCTTTTTTTGTCATGTATATATGCTTAGATACTTCGAATACTTCGATGTCTTCCTTGAGATTTATTTTCTTTATATCACTCATTATCAAACTTTTTATATATGCTTCTAATTTTTTGAAATTATTTCTACTATTAATCTTAAATCTTGGATAAAACTTGTAGATAAGAAAACCTACTATTAATAATATCCCAATTGGAGGTAATATAATTAATACTACCAATATAATTATTAAGATAACCCACTTTTTCATATGCTATTGATATAAAAGCTAATTAAAAAATCTAAACCTTTTCTATAAGAGACTCATCACTCTTAGATTTTTCTCCTTTTTAGGAAAATAGCTTTGTTTTTTCCTACCTAGGAGGAGATCGATCTCCTCTCAAGAAGATAAGGTTAAATTGCTAGGATATA
>JAJPJK010000025.1 GCA_021324265.1 Thermoproteota archaeon
GCTAGAAAAAAGCTATGATGAGGAAAAGGTTGCTTCCTTCATGGCAATGTATTACCTTGCCACCGATGGAATATTATACAATACAAGCTATATTGCGCTTGAACAGCTAATTTTCTCAAGAGGAATGCTAAAAAACCTAGCGAAGGCATATAGTATAATAAACATCGATGAAAAGAGACAAACAATGTTTGCTGCTTATTATATAAAGAAACTTTCCCAAAAGAATCCAAGTATAATCGATATTGTGAGAGAAACCTTGAATGAATCTACTATGCATGTCATGGCAACGATTGGATATTTTGATTCCCTAGCAAGATCATTTGGCAGAAATATCGAAGAATTCGCAAGTTTATCGCAAGGAGTTATCGACGACGAACTCAAAATAATAGGATTAAAGTAGTTTTATAACAATAAACCGAGTTTTATTATCATGAGCGAGAAAAAGTTTATTTTCGGCTCAAAGGAATGGTTCGATGCCTTTGTACAGGTATTGAACAATGATCCTGATTACAATAATGCAGCCAAGAACTGGGAAGATCCATTAACGCTCGTAGTTACTGATTTACCTGAACCTGTGAAAAAACACTTTCAAGCAGAGAAAATAGTTGTGAGAATGGATCTCTATCATGGTCAATGCAGGGCTTATGAGTTTCTGAAAGATCCTGAAGAAAAGCCTGCTAGCATCACGCTTACAGGAAGCTATGCAACCATGAAGAAAATCGCTTTAGGTAACTTAGGACCCACGACGGCAATCATGACTGGCCAGCTCAAGGCAAGAGGGAATGTGTTCAAACTTATAGCCAATGCTGGAGCCTCTGCCGCCTTTGTTAACGCTCTCAAAAAAGTACCAACCGAGTTTTTGGCATAACATGAAGTCAGTAAAATGGTATGGGCCTTATGATTTAAGAGTCGAAGAAGCAGAAGAACCGAAAATAGTCAAAGAAACCGATGCCTTAGTTAGACCAGCTTACGTAGGTATTTGTGGTACAGATATGCATGTTTACAAAGGCTATCTTAACATTGTGCCCGGAGATATCATTGGCCATGAATTTGTTGGAGTGGTAGAAAAAGTAGGCAGCCATGTTAGAAGATTCAAAGAAGGCGATAGAGTGATCGTTTCCTGCTGGATCGCAGATGGTGAATGCTGGTATTGCATGAAAGGCTTTCATACTCAATGTGTGAACATAAACATATTCGGTATGGGGCCAGTTTATGGAGAGACATATCAAGGTGCCAACGCAGAGCTTGTAAGGGTTCCATATGCTGACACGATGTTACTTAAAATGCCTGATGACCTTTCTTTTGAAAAGGCATTGATGATAAGTGATGGCCTTCCTGCTTCTTATGCAGGCATTGTTGAAGCAGGATTAGCGCCTGGAGATAGTGTAGGAATTGTTGGTTGCGGACCAATAGGGCTACTTGCAGGAATGTGTGCGCAATCGCTAGGAGCTTCACAGGTAATAGCTATTGATTTAGCGGAAACTAGATTGAAAGTGGCCAAAGAACTCGGAATGATCACAATAGATGCCAGTAAACAAAACGTTGGTGAGGAAGTAAGAAACTTAACGGATGGAAGAGGTGTAGATCTAGCTGTCGAGGCAGCAGGAGGAGGAGATGTACCGCTATTGACGGCCATTGAAATAACTAGGAAAAAAGGGAAAATCTCTGTAATAGGTTTCCATGTATTGGACTATAGCTTACCTGCAGGACAGCTATGGTTAACAGAAAAAAGGATGTCTTTTTCTATAGGCGACCCCATAACGCATGGCCCTGTGCTCATCGAGTTGATTCGAAAGGGAAGACTAGATCCTACTAGAATTTATTCACATATATTAAGTTTGGAAGAAGCACCTAAAGGATTTGAACTAGTAGATAAAAAGAAAGCCATCAAAGCGGTTGTTAAAATTAAACCATAATTTAATTTCTGATTTTTTCTTTAAAAGAAAAAGCTTAAAAATGTTTATTCTACCTTATATTATGCGCCTATACAATATATTAGGTCTCGTAGGTTTCATATTTTCAGCAATTGCAGCTGGTTTAGGGGCTTCAATATCTCTTTCTGCTATAGGTTTCTTTCCATGGGGTCTCTCTATTGTACTACGTGGAATAGGCTGGATATTGTGTTCTAGAGCTTTAAATTCGATTCTCTATTTGGCCACTGGTGCAGCAGTAATTGTTCTTGGAATTTCAAGCATAGGGAGTATGATATTCGTAATATCCATTTTACCATCTTTTCAAGGTACTGAATCTTTAAGCCCATTCTTTTTACCTGCTATCTTATGGGCATTGTATTCCTTGATGGAATTCTTTAGCTACTTATCGTTGAAGACAAGATGGTTCAGAATAGCCAGTACAAATATCGTAGCAATTGCAATAATATTGGTAGCAACAATCCCTTTGAACATAATTTCAGACGGAGCAGGAATTTTCCTTGTTATCGGCTCATTTATAATAATGGTGATTTCAGCAATATTTGCAGCAGTAGGATTCAGCAAAGTTAGTCCAGCGAATCCTTAGGTTTTTCCATATACCCCCTTAGGATGCTTTCTTCAATTCTAGAAACAGCAACTGCAAAAATACAAACGGAAATTGTTGCCAAAATAAAAGGTATGACGAGCGAATTGAAATAATAAACAAAATAAACTGATATGAAGAGCATAATAATTGATGAAAGAGCTGTATTAGAAGGAAACTCCATAAAAAATACTATCATATTAAAAAATTGAAGCACTAAAAATACCAAAGCGAAGAAGAATAGAGGATTGTTCTGAGAACTTTGAAACAAGAAAGAGGCATCGCTTCTAAAGATTTTTTGAACAAAAGCTACCATCGATCCTTTAACGAGCAAATAAACAAGATAAAAAATGAAATAAATAGAACAAAATAAACACGCTAAGCCTCCGATGATCCATGAAGGTTTCTTATTGCTAATTCCTAGAAAAAACCAGCCTAAGGAGCTAAAAGGGGTTCCTATTATGAATGGCGTCAATACAAGGCCTAGGGAGAGAAGGACATTGATGCTTATTTTATAGGCCATAAATTATATTTTCATCAGCTCGCTTGTAATTATAAATTTCATTCTCATTAAACCAGAATTTTATTTCTCGCTCAGCTACCTCTTTGCTATCTGAAGCATGTATTAGATTTCTTAAAGGTCGTTTCATAATATTAGCGAGCTCAGGACTATCTGTGGAAAAATCACCTCTTATCGTGCCAGGCTGCGCTTCATAAGGCCTAGTTGCTCCTACAATCTTCCTAACTACTTCAATTGCTCTATTACCTTCTATTACAATAGCAACGCAAGGACCTGATGCTAGAAATTCTGCGAGCCATTCTTTTATTTTCTTCCCGATTTCTATAGGGTCATCTGTACCGAAATCTTTCTTTGGATCCAAATTTAGCTGCTTGTAAACGCTTAAAGATTTGTTTGCTACAGTTTTCAGCCACTCTTCATCTGATGGATAGAATTTCATTGCTTGCTCCTTAGATGGCCGAACCATCTTTAAAGCAACTACCTTTAAACCTGTTCTCTCGAACCTAGATATGATCTCCCCTACGAGGCCGCGCTGCACACCATCGGGCTTTATCATTACAAAGGTCCTTTCCATCTCCGTAGATTAGAAAATCGAGATATAAATCCGATTACGAAAGAGATTTAAGTCGAACTTCTTTTTCAATTTATGCTCGAAGTAAAAAGCTACGATATAACGCTTGACTTCGACGATAATGGTACGAGTTATAAAGGCAATGTTAAGATCGATCTCAAAACTGATGGAGAGTTAAAATTGGATTCCAAAGAAATACAAATCCTCAATGCTAAAGCCAATGGAAGAAATGTGGAGTTTACGGTTGACAAAGATACAGTTAAAATAGATCTTGGAAGGTTTGAAGGAATTCTTGAGCTGAACTTTGAAAAGAAGATACCTGAATCTTTGATAGGCATCTACAGAATCACTGGAAAATACTTCATGATAACAACACAATTCGAGGCCTCACATGCTAGAGAAATGTTCCCCTGTATCGATCATCCCTCTTATAAGGCTCAATTTAGGCTGACAGTTAAGATTAGGAAGGATTTAGATGCGATATCCAATATGCCTATTGAAAAAATAGACTTCGAAGGAGAAAAAAAGGTTGTAAGATTCATGCAAACACCTAAGATGTCAACATATTTGCTTTATCTAGGTATTGCTAAATTCGAAGAAGTTAAAGATAGATACAAGAACATCGAAGTCATAACGGCGACTACAGAGGGAAAAATTGTTAAAGGTAAATTATCATTAGATTTCGCTAAAAAGTTTTTGGAGTTCTATGAAGACTACTATGGGATTCCATATCCCTTACCAAAGCTCCATTTAATAGCTGTTCCAGAGTTCGCATATGGCGCTATGGAAAACTGGGGCGCTATAACTTTCAGAGAGGCAGCATTATTGCTTGATGAAAACTCACCGCTTAGGCACAAGACTAGGGTTGCGAATACTATTGCTCATGAGCTTGCACATCTATGGTTTGGCGATCTAGTAACAATGAAGTGGTGGGACGACCTCTGGCTAAACGAATCATTCGCTACTTTTATGAGCTATAAGGCTGTCAGTTCGAGATTCCCTGAATGGAGAGCCCAAGATAGTTTCTTTTTAAATGAACAAACAGTAGCATTCTTAAAGGATGCCCTTTCTAGCACACATCCAATCGAGGCGAAGGTGAAAGAGCCTGAAGAAGTAGAGCAACTATTCGATGAAATAAGTTACAGCAAGGGAGCAAGCGTATTGAAAATGATAGAATCCTACCTCGGAGAGGAAACCTTCAAAAAAGGAATACAGGCATACTTAAAAAGGTTCAGCTATTCAAATGCAGAAGGTAGAGATCTTTGGCTATCACTTGAAGACGTAAGCAAAAAAGGTGTGGAAAAGATTATGGAAGCTTGGATAAAGAAAAAAGGATACCCGGTTGTGAAAGTAAGAATTGAAGGAAAAAGAGTATTGATAAGGCAAGACAGATTTTCATTCTTCGAAAAAAGCGATGACATATGGCCAATTCCTTTGACTTTAGAAATTAATGGTAAGCGTGAAGATATGGTTTTAGAGGAAAGGGAAAAAATACTCGAATTCAACGAAGAAATTAAAAGTCTCAAAGTAAATTTGAATAGAGCAGGATTTTATCGTGTTTTTTATGAAGATCTTGAACCAGTTTTTAAAGCCAATCTAAGCAAGGAAGAAAAATTCGGCATCGTTAATGATTGCTATCAGTTTTTGCTTGCAGGCTTAATATCTCCAGAGCAGTACGAGGCCTTGGTGAAGAAATTCATGAATGTCGACGACAACCTCGTTTCCTTGGAGCTATCAGATGATCTTTTCACACTCTTCCTGATCAATCCAAATCGATTTAAAAAACTAGCAATAGAGTTCCACTTAATACAAAAGGAAATTTGGAAAAAAAGAAACGATGAACTGAGCAAGTCAGTCTATGGGAGGATTTGTGAAAGGCTTGTAATACTTAGCGATGAGTTTGCAAGAGAACTGGCGAAAGAATATGAGAACTACAATAAGCTCGATCCTAATTTAAAACAAGCAGTTTTGACTGCTTATTCAAGGACGAACGGAGAAAAAGCATTTAACGAATTACTCGAAAAATACAGAAAGGAAATATTCGATGAAGAAAGAGAAAGACTATTAATCGCGCTTGTTTATTCAAAGGAACCTTATTTAGCACTCATGGCTTCTTCGTTAGTATTTACTGGTGAAGTGAAAAGACAAGATGTTAGAACGATTTTATTTTACCTTTCAAGAAATCCTGAAATTAAGACCTTAGCTTGGACTTGGGTGAGAACTAACTTCAAAGCGCTTGCAAACATATATGCTGGAACAGGCATATTCGGTAGATCTCTTGCACAGATTATTCCTCTATTAGGACTTGGAAGAGAGAGTGAAGTTGAGCAATTCTTGACTGCGCAAGAAATCCCTGAAATCTCAACAGGAATAAAAGACGGCTTGGAGATGCTAAAGGTGTTTTCGAGATTAGCAAAATAACTTTCACAAATTAGAAGAATTGCTCTAAACCAAATCGCTTTTCCTTAATTTTTTTGTAGATATTTGCAAAAAGATCAAAGTCGCTAGCTAGAATTTCTTCCTTTGAGGGATTGTAAAGAACTATCGCAGGATGGTAGGTAGCAAAATAATATCTTCTATCTTTCTCTATTAGTTTTCCTCTAACTAAAGAGACGCTTTTAACTCCTAGAATATGCCTTACTGCAACATTCCCTAAGAGAAGAATAACCATTGGTGAAATCAGCGAAATCTGTTTCTCAAGATAATTGCTCATGCATATCTTAGCTTCATCGTCTTGGGGTTCTCTATTCTCAGGAGGACGACATTTAACAATATTTGTGATGAATACTTCTTCCCTCTTTATTCCTATCCTTTCCAGCATCTTATCGAGTACCTTACCGGCTCTTCCCACGAATGGACGACCTTGCTTATCTTCTTCCTCACCAGGTGCTTCACCGATTATCATGAGCTGAGCCCCATAACTACCCTCGCCGGGTACTGCATTTTTCCTTGAAAGGTGCAACCTGCACAATTCACATGCTTTTATTTTCTGTTCAAGAAGTTTCAGTTCTTCGTGTTTCAACTTAAGATTTCTAGGAGTAATTGCTTGATTTCACTGAAATGCTTGAAGGATTTGAACCTAAGCCTTGCATCAGCACATTTTTTCTCTAGTACAGAATTCTCTACAGCGAAAACTAACCAGGCTTCTTTGGCAGCCCAGAAGTCATTGAAACCGTCTCCAATGTAGATCGGAGAATAACCTTTGTTAATATATTCTTTAACGATTGCTTGTTTAAAATTCCTAAATTTAGATCTATCGAAGTCTGGAGCGATGAGCTTGAGCTTACCATCTTCTTCTAAGACATGCATGCAATGACAAATGGCCTTAATGTCATGAGAGTTTAGAAGATAATAAATGTAAAAATCAAGGCCTGCACTGGCTATAACCAAATCTATATTGTTCTCATAACAGAAATCAGCGAAATCTAAGAAACCACTCCTCATTTTTAGGTATTTTTTCGAAGCTTCTAGTAATCTATCAATGCCTGCATAACTGATAAGCTGAAATTGCCTATTTACCGCCTCCTCTAGACTGAGCTCGCCTCTTTCAACTAAATAATCATAGTATCGCCAATCTTCTTTTGTGAACTCATCTAGAAGCCTTTCGAAAACGTCTTCATAAACTATAGTACCATCGAAATCCAATATTGAAACTAGGCGCATCAGATCTGCTTTATCGATACATCATTGAGATCCTTCCATCTCACAGCCATCAATATCTGAGCGCTTTCTCTGTTGCCCGATATCTTTGGAAATATCCTGAAGTTATCAGAGACTTGCTTTGCGAAATCCTCTATTTCTTCATATGTTGGGCTGAATTCAAGAGCTTGTTTCATCAAATCTCCTCGCTCTATCTTGATCAAAGGCTGTATCATGCCTAGTCTAACGAGCATCATAGGAGCATGACCGCTTATAGCATAACCTTTAATCTCCAAGAAGTCTGGATTGGCTTTAAATGCGAGTTTTCTATAGCCTTCGGGATTTACCATGTTCACATACTTCACTGCTGTTATTCTCATCACAGTCCTGCAAGGTAGCTTTCCCATTATTTCGAGTGTCTTATTTAATCTCTCCCAGTGTATCCTAGTTGATGGCTGATAAGGAAATACTGAGGAAGTTGTTTTTATATAAGTTTCTAGATCTGGACCTTGAACTGTAACATATAGTTGCGTAGGTAAATTCCCTTCCTCCCATAACTGCATGATCCTCTCTGGTAAAGTGCCATTCGTAACTAAGAACGTCGATATGCCTCGTTTTCTGAAAGCTGCAATTAGTTCGCCCAGTCTTGGATACATCGTAGGTTCTCCGTCAAAGGATATAGCGACATGCTTTGGATTCCTAGCTTTTTCATGTGCTTCAATGATTTCTTCTAGCGTAGTGAAATACTTAGCTAGAATATTTTTAGCTTCTTCTTCGCTTAAAGCCCTATCTACAAGTTGGGAATTAATTTCGTAAGTATTATTATCGATCCTGTTAACAAGCCCAGAATTATAAAGATCCAAGAATGCCTCTCTCACTTTGCTGTTAGATGTACCATAGGAACTAGCCACTTCATTCACCGTTATGACTTTCTTGCTACTTATCAAAACCAAAGCGTGAAGAGCAATTTTGTAGTTTTCCACACATTTTTCTAAGCTTTCATCAACAACTTGCTTCTGATTCTTTATGAGCTCTTCAACAATGGTTTCAGGTTCATCATAACCTTTGAAGACCTTAGGCCTACTCTCTACACTGCGCCAACAAAATACACAGACCAAATTGCAACCTCTAAATGATGTAGATTGAATGCAACCGAAGCTATCTATACCGAAATCATGTTTGTAACAATGCCTTCTTCCTCCAGTTCTTAAGCTTTCTTCAAACCAATAACATGGCTTATAGGCTGCATGCTTAAATTTACCGACATCGATTTCTCTATCTACGAAGAATGGCATCCTTCGAAATAATTGCAAATACCATTTATAAATGCTTTTATATTTCATAAAACTAGGATACGTGTGAAAAGGGGACTAGCGTATCTAATGCTCTTTTATGAATCTAAAAAACCCCTTAGACTAAAAGATGTTTCAAGAAAACTTAATGTTAAAATGCCCTCCGCCTTAGAAACAATTTCTAGACTCATGATAAAGGGATATTTACAAAAGGTTTCGAGGGGATGCTTCGAGATATCTGATGAAGGAAAAAAATATGTAGAAGAGATGATGTGGAGACATGCGGTACTAGAATGGACCTTTATGAATAAGTTAAATATTCAAAGTAAAGATCTTTGCAAAACAGTAAGTAAGATAGAAGAGCTCATACCTCTAGATATCATCGAAGAACTTTGTGAGATGAACAAACACCCAATTACCTGCCCCCATAACATCGAGGCCCCACACCCTGGAAAATCCCGCAAAGCAACAGCATATAAATATTGTGAAATTTAAATAGTAGTTGCTAAATACTTGAGATAGACTTGCTGAAGAACTCTCCTATAAGAGTTGCATTAATATCGCTATCTATTACAATTGCTATAGTTGTTGTTAGGATCATAGCCTTCTTAATAAGCAACAGCCTAGTTATTTTGGCAGACACTCTACATTCTCTTTTCGATATTTTGGCAGGAATTATCGCAATATATGCCATAAAAACTGCAAGCAAGCCCCCTGATAAAGAACATACGTATGGCCATTTAAAAGCTGAAAACTTAGGCTCTTTGTACGAAGCTACCCTAATATTAGTAGTTTGTATTTTCATAATATACGAATCTCTGTCTAGATTAATGGAGCCTTCAAAGAATCTTGTTACATATGATTATATTTTGATATTTATCTTGTTATTCACATTATTTGCAGACCTTTGGAGAGGTTCTGCCTTAAGAAAAGCTTCAAAGAAATATTCAAGCCTTGTATTAGAGGGCGATAGTTTGCATTATTTCAGCGATGCCTCTGTAACTTTCTCAGCGATAATAGTGATTTCCATAGGAGTTCTGTTATTCAGTGGTCAGAGCTTAACCATACTCGATTCAACTGCAGGTTTATTCATCGCATCTTACTTCGCATATTCAGGTGCAAGATTAGCAAAAAGATCGATTGATGATCTTCTTGATAGAGCACCGCCTGGCGTAATAGAAAAAGTCCAGTCCGTAATAAAAGAAGTCAATTGCATACCCATGCAGGTAAGAGCGAGAAGGGCTGGAAATAAGGTATTCATAGACTGCGTTGTTTGCACACCCTCAAATATTAGCCATGTTCAAGCTCATGAGCTAACCGAAGTAATAGAAAAGAAAATTAGAACCAAACTGAACTATAAAGAAATAGATTTAGTTCTTCATATGGAACCAATGCTACAAACAAGAGAAGAGGCTGTTAGAAAGGATGTACAGAAGATAATCAACGACTTAGGAATTTCAGCCCACAATCTTATGGTGGAGGAGAATGAAGGAAAATTCGATATTAGAATGCATGCTGAAATCCCTGCGAGAATGGGTTTGAATGAAGCGCATGACAAAGTTTCGATGTTGGAAAAAAGGATAAGAGAAGAAATCAGCGATATTAAAAATGTTATAATCCATATAGAGCCTTACAAAGAAGTTCAAATCGATGTCAGGGAAGCTATCAAGAAGATTCTCCAACTCAATCCTTCTTTGGCACAAAACATGAAAATGAAATCATTGGTAACTAGCAAGATCCAAGACAAAGTTTATCTCGATCTTGTATGTGATTTCTCAAAATCGATGACAGTGGAAGAAGTTCACAAAATCACAGCTAGCTTTGAATCGCTTCTCAGAGAGCTACTTGGTGATGATGTCATCGTAACAATACACCAAGAACCAGCTTGATCCAAGAGAAGATTGAAGAAATAGAAAGAGAAGTAAAAAAGGGCAATTTTGCCCTGAGAAGGCTCGGATTTTGGGATATCATAGATCAAGCGAAGAAGGATAAAGAAATAGCCTTAAAATATGGGAGGAAATTATCTGAAATTAACAGATATGTCTTTGAACAAAAATGGCGCCATAGATATCCTCCAATCTTGGGCATAGTTTCGATGACAATCATTTCATTGATAACAATAGCCTTCTTTCCTTTGAGCGCTACTGATAAGTTATATCTGAGTATTTACTTCCCAATAGCATCCTTCATCTTATCCGCAAGCCTGCATCCAGTTATACAATACGCAATAGGTAGATCTTTAGGAGTAAAATTTCTCTATTTCTACCTTAGAGGAATCTACATTTTCTCGAGAAGGGCAAAGGACAAATTTCACATCGAGCCAGCGCTTAAAGTAGACTATGAAAGTCATCTCATGGTTGGGCCATTAAAGAGGGCTATTGTACATGTTTCAGGAGCAATCTTGACCATTATTGTAGTATTCTTTTTCTTTTGGCTTTCTCTAACTTATAACACCTACATTTGGTCTCAAGCAATATGCGGAGGACTGGCATTTAGTTATCTTCTCACTGAAATAATCTATAGCCCAAAATATGCGGCTTGGAAGCATTTCTTGGAAGAGTTCAAAATCTGGAAGGAATTGAAAAAATCAAATAGAATTTAGAATTTTTTTAAGGATAAAAAGGGATGAATCACGCTCATTTTTTAGTATTTCATATAACTGGGATAATTCTTGTTCGTATCTTCGCCTGAATTCTTCACTCATTAAAGCTTTAATTGAATCCAGAAATTCGGAAAACTTACTGGCTAATATTACCTTACCATAGAAAACCTCTTGAAGTGTTTGTGTTTTAGAACAAATTAGGGCCTTCTTTAAGGAAACTGCTTCAAAAGCGAGAGATAGTGAAGTATATTCTCTCTTCGTTAACGCAAGAACAATGTCTGCACGTTTCAAAAGTCTTAGATAGTCATTATAGCTTAGATAACCGACATTCACTAAACCGTTCAAATTGACTTTTTTCTTGGATGTGAAGACGAAAAGAGCTTCTTTTTTAAAATAACTAGCTAATTTCTCAATCAACTCCAAAGGTTCGTCTCCCTGAAATGTTAACGTCGTAAATATTATGAAGGAATTTGGGAAATCAAAAGGAACGACATTCTCTTCTAAAAGTGGATCCTTGATTATAATGATTTTCCTCTTTATTTCCTCATCAAAAAATCTCAAAATAGTCCTATTATGTAAAATTATCAAGTCACCACTTCTAATGAATTTATAAAAAGGTTTATTCAACAATCTTCCTTTTATCCCTATATATACAGCAAATCCTGTATGCATATCCAATATCAAATTAAACTTTAAGAACTTCTTCAACAAAACCAAAAATAAAAGCGGAGGCCCCTGTGTAAGCTGAAGGATAATAGCCTTTGGTCTTTGTCTAAGTACAGTTATGAGAGTAAAAAACATGGAGAACAAATATGGAAAATTTTCTTTGATACTGAATACGGTTGCATTTAGCTCTTTAGCTAATCTTTTCGTCCTAGAAGCTGCTTCTTTAAACGCTACGAATAATACTTTGGACATTTCTAGATATGAAATAAACAAATAATTCACTTTAAATATAGATTATTTCAATCTAGGACGTGTTAGACTCAAAAATCATATTGGATGCAAATGCTTATGATTATTATTCATTCATAGAAGAAGCTGTTAATCCAGAGCTAAGTGATTTTACCTTCAAGGAATTGATACCTGAGTTTAGCTCAATCGAATTAGGTAACAAAAAAATATATGCACACCAATACAGTTGCTACGAAGCTTTAAAAAAAGGTATGAATGTGATACTCAAATCTGGTACAGGGTCTGGGAAAACTGAAGCATGGTTGATGTATAGCATCAAACATAAGATTCCCACACTTGCGGTTTATCCAACACTTGCACTTGCAAATGATCAGATCAAAAGGATAGATCTTTATTCGGAGAAAACAGGCCTAAGAAGCTTAGCACTTGATGCATATAAGAGGGAAGAACTCATCCATGAATATGGAAGAGCTAAGCTAAGAGCCATAATCACTCAGACAGACATTCTAGTTACTAATCCCGCACTCCTAATGAATGAGATAAAGAAAATAGCCAAAGGTAAGCCTGCATTGATTTCAGGCTTTCTGAACAAACTTGGATTACTAATCTTTGATGAGATTGATTTTTACACGCCAAGAGAAATTGCGCTTATTCTGGGCTTAATAGATATAGTTCAAAATATAACCAACTCGAAGTTTCAGATAGCAACACTTTCTGCGATGATAGAGAATCCAGAAGATCTTGCTGATTTCTATACAAAGATTAACGGAAAGCAAACTGCAATAATCGAGGGCAAACGTTTCAGAGTTGAAAACAGGACATACGTTGTACTAGGAAAAAATTTGAAAAAGATTTGGGAAAGATTCAAGGCATTCGAATCACAAATTAAGAATTACCTAGGCGTTGATGATTTAAAAGCATTTGAAGATTTCGAATATTTCAGGAAAAACTACTACAAATTCAGCGAAATAGCAAATTCTCTGAGAATCGAACTGGGAGA
The DNA here is from genome assembly GCA_021324265.1 of Thermoproteota archaeon. Classification (GTDB taxonomy): domain Archaea; phylum Thermoproteota; class Thermoprotei; order Gearchaeales; family Gearchaeaceae; genus DSFO01. Next base: position 13,054 of record JAJPJK010000025.1, read on the forward strand.
AATGGAATTCGATCCTACTCAATTGCTAGCAAACTATGTAAATGATGAGCATGTAACGCTTGTATTTACTCGAAGCATAAACAAAGCAGAGGAGATAGGAAGGAAGCTTGCGAGCATTCTCGACGGCGAGCGTGTTAAATGCATAGCTACACATCATCATCTAATCAATAAAGAAGAAAGGAAAAAGATCGAAGAAGGGGCTAGGAATGGTAAGATCAAAATAATTATATCTCCTAGGACGCTATCACAGGGGATAGACATAGGAACTGTTGGAAGGATAATTCATTACGGACTACCTGAAAGTTTGAGGGAGTTCTATCAAAGAGAGGGGAGAAAAGGAAGAAGGATGGAGTTGAGTTTCTCAGAAACAATCATAATTCCTACAGGAGGATGGGACAGAAGGCTCTTAACAAGAGGAATTGAAGCGCTTTATCAGTGGCTACAGCTGCCTATAGAGAAAATTATAATAAATACTGAAAATAAGTATAGGATCCTCTTTGAAGCAATACTTAAATTTCAATCTCCAAAACTCAAAAGAACTCTTAGTGATGATGAAATAAAGCTGCTCAAGGAACTAAATCTCGTAATAGGCGATGAGCTTTCAGAGAGAGGAAAAGAGGTTGAGAGAAAGCTTCAATTCTATGAGTTCGCTCTGCCCTATGGGATAAATAGGATATTGCAACTCGAAGAAGAGAAGATATACCTCCCAGAAATATCCCACGTCGATCTCGTAGAAAAGTTTCAGCCTGGCTGCTTCGATCCATCTAATGAAGCTATTGTGATGTCTCACAATATAAGCGGAGGGCCGACTAGGATAGTTAGTGCTGTGATAGAAGAAGAGATGAAATGGTCTAGACTTGTAAAAAAGGATGAATTCCTACCTGCGCTAGAAGAGTATGAGGAGATTAAGTATAAGTGGGGAGAAAGACCTGATTTGGTATACGACTATATGATAGGTAAATTAAGCTCAGAGGTACTTTGTGTGGTCCATCCTCCAAGAGAACCCTTTGGTAAGTATTACAAGATACCCAATCGCGTTTATTGGAACGTTAGAAGCTTTAGACCGAGGATAAAGAATATCGGTGAAAGAACGATCGTTTATTATGATAGAACGAAGATAGAGATACCAACAGCTACCTATGGTAAATATTCTGATTACACCTATGGGGCTTTCTTCGAACTTGATCCATCAGAGGATATAACTTCAATAAGGATAGGTCTAGCCTATCTCAGCATAATTTTGAGAAAGAAGTTACGAATACCATTCGATACTATCATGTATGATGTAGGAAAATTTGGAGATAAGAAGTTCTTTTCGCTTCATGAACCTAACAGCGCAGGACTCATATTCAAACTTGACTGGCTCAATATAAAGAGAATAGTAGAAGAGTACAAACCTGAACTCATAGATGAAATTCTCTTTGAAGCCGTAGACGAATATACATATTCTGACTTCCTAGCTAAAGATTTGAATTGGGATTATGCAAAGAACTATGCTTTGCGGATACTCGATTATCTCTTGCTTAAGGAAAGGCTTAAGATAAGATTTAAAGACATGGAAATAACTATACCCAAGCCTTCTAGAGCATTGAAGCTTGTAGCAATAGACATGAGCTGGCTGCCTTTAAAAGAAGAGATGGGTAGAAAAACTGGCCTTTTATCTTTTGCATACTTCGATGGAGAATTCAGCGAAAGCAAAAGCTTCTACGTAGAGGAAGGAAAGGCGATGAATTTTGAAGAGGCGACTATGCGGTTGAGCAAGTTCATTGATGAAGAATTCAATTTACTCATATTCGATATGAATTCGAAAAGAGAAATGATAAATGAGCTACGTTTGAGAAGTCTCAGTTTCCTGCTTGATTCTTTATTCAAGGAGAATAGGATCATAGATGTAAAGGAAAGTGTATCAAAAGCCTTAGATATAGAGATAGCACCGCTTGAAGAAATAGAAAAGTTGATGGACTTCAAGAGAGAGGTCGGACTTAATGAAGTGCTCTTTGAGATGAGTAGTTCACAGCAAAGAATTTCGCAGGTTAAGAGCATATATTGGAAGAACTTCACGAAATACCTAGAAGAGAAAGTTTCAAAATACCTCCAAGATAATTGCAAATCCATGTTCCAGTTATATCTTGTTTGCAAGGAATTGAGCAATAAAAGATGACCGTCAGGACGCCCTGCCGTTCTTCATGGCTCAGCAATCGTGGGTATCTTCATCCGGCAAATATTGAAATCAGAAAATTGAATAATAAACTTGATGAAGATAATTAGTAAGACCATAAATATTGCTACAAAGCAAAGAATCCAATTCATCGATATTACAAATGAACTTGAAAAGTTCGTAAAGGAAAGTGGTGTAAGAAACGGTATTTGCTTGGTGCATGTGCCTCATGCTACAGCTGCATTGATTCTCAACGAGAATGAGATAGGACTAATTGAGGATTTCAAAAGAAAGATAAGCGAACTATTCCCAATGAATGCTGGCTATCTTCATGATCGAATCGATGACAACGCTTATGCTCATCTCGCTTCAGGAATAATAGGAACATCGAAGATTTTTCCAATCGTTGAAGGAGAGCTTGTAAGAGGTACTTGGCAAAACCTATTATTGACTGAACTTGATGGCCCAAGGAGTTCAAGGAAAGTTATATTCCAAGTGATGGGCGAATAAAGCCTGAAACTGACTATTAAACTTCAATCTAAGATTTTCGTAAAAATTTCATTTTGTATTCAAAAGAAATCAATATTATTAAAAATCATAAAAAAATAGACATCCTTATAAGTATACAAAAGATATAGTGGGCATGTCTGAGGTTAGTTATTCTACCCAGACAAAAACAGTCGAATTTCCTCAATATACATGGTCGCTAATGAGATGGAGCTTTGTTATTGGCTTAATACCAGTATTAGCATTAATAATAGCTTTAGCTATCAATAGCTTTTACTTACTTCAGTATGTTCATGTTCTTTGTGGCGGAACATGGACAGGATTTGATCTCTTCATGGGTCTTGTAATGACGAGGATAATGAGAAATCTAGATATAACTGCTAGAGTTGAAGTTGCTAAAAGATTAACACCTACAACTTTCTTTATAATGCCATCTCTCGCTTCAGTAACTATTGCTGCAGGAATATATGTGGCACAAAAAATGGGCATCTTTGACTTAAACTCGCCTTGGATAATAGCTGCAGGAATTGTTGTTTTGATACTTTCAGGACAAGGATTCGGTGTATTCATGCCGAATGGTTTAAGGATTTTCATAGAATTATCGAAGCCTAAGCCAAATGTGGAGAAAATTGCAAAGCTGAACATGCAGAATATAAGGCTTGCAGGAAGTCAGGCTTTCTTCCAAGTTGTTTTGATTTTAATCATGGCTCACTTAGCTGTATTAGGGCCATACTAAAATGAACACAGGAGCACTCATAGCAATTCTCGCATTCTTTGCAGTACTTCTGGCAATATTCGGAAGCATTTATTTTTCTGCATCTAAAGCAGCAAAAAATGGAGAGATATCACCAAAGGGGCTGCGTATCCTGCAGCTTGGCCTTATAGGGCATATAACAATATTGCTCTTACTTCTCATTACTGCTTTCCTTACTTAAGATTACTTATGCAAAATTATTGTAGTAAACCGTTGAGGATAAAATGTTTTTTATTTCAAAGTATAAGTTCTAAATAACAAAAATATGGAAATCACAACGTGAGGAAAACAAATTTTAATATTTAAGTATTCGACATACATCGAATATTCCAAATAAGGCCGACTATGCGGGCCCGATGGGATTCGAACCCATGACCTCACGCTCCGGAGGCGTACGCTCTTCCAGCTAAGCTACGGGCCCTCACGAAAAATTAAGGGAAAAATGATATATTAAGGCTGAAACGATATGTGATATGCATCATAATCACGAAGAAGCTAGTCCTGCAATAATTCACTTACTCTTAGACCATAAGGTAGTTAGAGAAATCATAGATAAGCTTGAAATAAAACTCGATGAATTTGAAAGAAAAAATGAAATTTCTATATCTTTTATGTTTAGCTTCGTAAATTTCACTGAAAAATTTTTGGATAGATGCCACCATGGCAAGGAAGAAAAATGTTTCTTTCCAGCGCTAGAGAAAACAGGAAATCCTTATGTTGAAAGTCCTATTACCATTATGAAAATGGAACATGCAGAAATGAAGGATTACATAAAGAAAATTGAAGAACAACTTATTGCCTATAAGAATGGTAAAGAAGATCCTAAGATCCTGATCTCTACTTGTAGAGATTTAATAGGTTTGATTAGATCCCATTTCTTCAAAGAAGAAAATATTCTATTTAGAATAGGAGGTAGAGAATTGAGCAAAGAAGAGAACTTCAAAACTGTTGATTGTTACGAAGAAATAGAGAAGGATTCAGATCACGAAAAACTCTTAGCTGAAGCAGAGGAATTGAAAAGGAGTTAATTATCGGCTGAAATTTAAGTTATTCCTTAAGATAAACCAAGTACCAAGCGCCTTAGCGCCTATCTTGCCTTCAGAGTCTATGAAATCAATTTCTACCACGATGGTATGCTTGCCCTTCCTGATTACTTTCCCTATCACTTTAAAAGGCCCCTTGAACATCGGCTCAAGGAAATTTACCTTAAGCTCTTGCGTTACTTGCTCATCTCCATCGTTCACTGTAAGAGCTGCAAAGCCTCCTGCAAAATCAATAGCTGTCATTATCATACCGCCATTCAAAAAGCCCCCTCTTCTCAACAACTCTTTCTTAAAAGGTATTTCTAGTTGAACTTCGCCCTTAGTTATTTTTACAATCTTTGCACCCAAATAAGAGAATACAGGATCATTCTGAACTAGATAATCATTGATATCTTCTACGCTCAAATTGCTATATTGAGTTAGAAGTTCCTTCAAGGACATTACTTCATGGATTACTTAGCTAATATATAAACATAGAGATAAAACAGAAATAACAATAATTAGCGGACTTCAACTATATCTCCAAATTTAGCATTGGGACAGGAAAGCTTTATCAATTCAGAAACTAGCAAGAGCGCTTCTTTGACAAGGTTTCTATCGATAAAAGGTACGCCAGCAGAAATGATAAGCAGTGCTTTTGTATTTTCAGTAACCTTGGTTAAGCTTGAATCCCTATGTGGATAAAGATGAATGACTTTATTTTCCTCATCCACCAATATTGGCATACCCTTAGGTACTCTTTCAGCCTTATCTGCACCAATAGGTAAGAACTCTTCACCGTTACTAAGCTTGATTCTAAGATTGCCAATAATCTTACCCTTGTCATAGATTCCAATGGGAACCAAAGTAACTACACTTGCTATATTCCCTGCATCTACAATGTTATTTATTCTTGGTAACTTATTGCCTCTTGCTATTCTCCTCCTTAAAGCTTCACCACTAGGCCTAATCTTAGTCGGATCTACACCTATTCTCCAATAGAACTCTCTATACGCTTTAACAATGGGATCTTCCTTTAAAGAATCGGGATTAATATTTGAATAGCGGATTTCAATCTCTTTGAGCTTTTCCTCAATATTATTATCTTGTTTTACCTCGACATCATCTATCTCACGTAAAAATAAGAATATCCCTAATTCTCTTGCTTCCTCTTCGATACGTAGCTCCACGAAACTATTTTAGAGAATAAAATTAAAACTTTAAAATGTGCTATAAAACAACACTCCGCTCAGATATTTCGCCCGCGATATTAGTTAAAAACAACTTCTTAGCATCTTCGACATCTTTGGCATTTCCCAGCGACCACATCATTTTTATCAATGCTGTTTCTGCAAACATATCTTCACATCCTACAACACCTAACTTCAAGAGTTCTCTTCCTCTTTCATATACGTTCATATTGACTCTACCGTTGATGCATTGAGATGCTAAGGCTACAAAGACACCTTTTTCAATTGCATATCTTATACCCTCTATCATCGTTTTGGGGACATGCCCCAAACCAGTACCTTCGATAAGTAATCCCTTATATCCTCTATCTACTATGAATTCAATTATCTCAGAACCTATTCCAGGAAAAGTTTTGATCAAGAAAACTTTTTCCTCAAAATTATTATATAATTTTGGTTCTCTTGACCCAATTTCATGAAGGTTTGAAGTATTTAGATATTCTATTCCGTTATAGTTCACCTTTGCAACGAGTTCACGATTTATGGATTTAAAAGCATCTCTCCTGCTTGTGTGTTCTTTTCTAGCTCTTGTTCCAAGGATCACATCACAGCTTTCATCAGAGGTATTAGAATGCATAATTACGAAGACACCTGCAAATTTGCTCTCAGTTACAAATCTATATGCATACCTCAAATTTAGAGCAGCATCCGAACTAGGTCTATCAAGACTCCTTTGAGCTCCTACAAGCGCTATTGGATAAGGAAGATTTTGTATTGCAAAACTAAGAGCCGCTGAAGTAAGGCCGAGTGTATCTGTACCATGGGTTACTATAAACCCCTTTGCTCCTGATAAGATTTCTTCATATATTTTGGAGGCCAACAACTCGTAGTTCTTTGCTTGCATGTCCTCACTGAAAAGCTTGAAAAGTTCGACCATTTTTATGCCCTTTTTCTTTGCTTCAGGTATGAGTTCAAGAAGATCTTCTATATTATACGATGGCTTTACAGCCCCCGTTCTATAATCAATTCTGCTCAGTATAGTTCCACCTGTTCCTATGAGAACTATATCGCCTTTTTGCTCAGGCATTCCTGTAATTTCTTCTTTCTTTTCTTGTTTTGCCAAGAGCTTTATTTGAATCGATGGATCATACTTTATCCCAATGTTATAACCATTGCTGAGCTTTATGGTTAGATAATTCCTATCGAAGATTTCGTATCTCGACATGAGTATGCCTGTATATCTAAATTCGCTAGAAGAAACTTCTATTAAGTCTCCTACATCTATATTTTTAGATTCCAGAATCCTTTTTAGCTCTCCTTCATAACCCTGTAACATAAAAAATTTAAGCTACTGCAGCCTCCTCGCTTGCTGCATTACTTGCAGCGGAAATTTTAGGATACAGTACCCTTTTAAAGTATTTGGATCTAACATGCTTCCTTGGAAATGGGCTTTTTTTAGGTTTAGGAGCAATTTTAGGAGTAGCCATTCTAACTTTACCTGCCTTTGTCAACGAGCCGTGTGAAGGCATTTCGAATATTAAATGATACCAATTGAATATAAGGATAACGCTTTTCCTTAAATAGCAGAAGCCATTTGAATAATTATGTATTTGATTTCATCAATCTCGGGATATTATATACTGGATGAGGAATTCAGGGTTATCGATGGCTTTCAATTTTCAAAAAATCCTAGTGAAGTAGCGAATGAATTATTTTCCATAGAAAAAGGAAGAGAAACTAGTAATTTAGGTAGCATTTTAAGTAGAATAAAAAATCAAGAGGTCAAAGTCATCAACAAATATCTGTTCGAAATACTTAGAAACAAAAGAATAAAAGCCACACTCATAGAGGAACCTAGGACTATTATCAAAAAATTGAGAAGTGTAGAGGAGAATCTTGCAAAAAAAGAATTCGATGACATTTTGGCATATAGGAGTTTCTTAAAAGAAGTTCTAAGCGAGCTGACTAGGTTGAAGATAAGAGAAGAACATCAAAACAGAGACAAGCTTATAATTCAAGCTATCGAAGCCATCGATGAGCTTGACAAGTCAATTAATTTACTTGTTAGCAGGCTGAATGAATGGTATGGACTTTACTTTCCTGAACTGTACAAAATTATAAATGACAACGAACTGTTCTCCAAAATAATTTCGAAAATCATCGCTAAACAGGAAATGAATGAAGAAGTTCTGAAGAGTTTTAATTTGACTGATGAAAAGATAAAAAGGATAATTGAAGCTTCAAGGAAATCTATAGGAACTGACCTTCCAACAGAAGATTTGGATAAGATAAAGGAGATGGCAATCTTAGTTAGAAATCTATATGAGAGACGTAAGGACATGGAAAACTATTTGGAGGATTTGATGAAGGAAATTGCTCCCAATGTATATTCGATAACAGGAGCTACTATTGGGGCAAGGCTTATTACAAAAGCTGGTGGATTAAAGAAATTAGCCGAACTTCCCGCGAGTACCATTCAAGTTTTAGGTGCAGAACGTGCTTTATTTAAACATCTGAAATTTGGAGCAAAGCCTCCGAAACATGGTATACTCTTTCAGCATCCTTTGGTCCATTCTGCACCGAAAGCTCATAGAGGAAAAGTTGCTAGACTACTTGCAAACAAAATAGCTTTAGCAGCAAGGCTAGATTACTATGGGCAAAGAGAGATGGGAGAAAATCTCAAAAAGGAAATAATGGAAAGGGTAGAAATGATAAAGAAGTTACCTATAAAACCTAAAAAGAAACAGAAGAAAAGATGACGAGGATTCAAAGACACGACAAATTTGAAGGGGTTTATTGGATTGAGCTTGATGATGGTACAAAATATCTTGGTACAAAGAACATTGCTAGAGGCGTTAGGGTTTATGATGAAAAGTTGATCGATTATGGTGGAGACGAATATAGGACATGGAATGCATATAAAAGCAAATTAGCGGGAGCCATTCTCAAAGGACTTAAAGAAATGCCCGTAAAAGAGGGACAGAAAATCCTTTATTTAGGCACTTCGACTGGTACAACTGCAAGCCATATCTCAGACATAGTTGGAGAAAAAGGAATCATATATGGAGTTGAATTTGCTGCACGGGTAATGAGGGAATTTTTGGAGAGATGTGTGAAGTATAGAGTTAATTTAATACCTATTTTGGCTGACGCTAGAGATCCGAGGTCTTATCTCGATTATGTTGAGGAAGTTGATCTCATATATGCCGACGTAGCCCAACCTGAGCAAGCGAAAATTCTTGCTGATAATAGCGACTTCTTTCTTAGAAGCGAAGGAAAAGCTTTACTCGCAATAAAAGCATCAAGCATAGACGTAACGCTAGAGCCTACTGAAGTATTTAGAAGAGAAATGATTATTTTGGAGAAAAGGGGTTTTAAAGTATTGCAGATGCTACATCTCGAGCCATATGATAAGGACCATGCTATGGTTTACCTTGAGAAAGAGACTTAACATATTTTTCATAAAGTTTTACAGCAAGTATCTGCGAATACGTTTCAACACTGCCGGGCCTAATTCTTCTTACAAAATTAATTGCTTCTTCAGCAGATAGCGCCAGTTTCTTTACTAAATAACATGAAACAACAGTGCCAGTTCTACCAAGACCAGCTCTACAATGTACCATTACTTTTTTCCCATTTCTTAATTGCTGATCTATCCACTCTAAACACTCATTTAGATCGATCAAATTCGGCGCTGAAAAATCAATGATAGGCTTGTGCTTTAACTCGATACCATACTTAGCAAGCAAAAGCTCGTATGTTTTTATATCTTTAAAGGGTAATTCACTTTCCTGCGCTAAACATAATATCGCATTTACTTTTTCCTTCGAAATTCGTTTTATATCCTCCTCATCATGGGGCATACTGCTAGCGGCCAATTGATTCTTAATTATCCAATTGAAGTTCATAACATCTCTTAGGTTTGTAAGTATAGAAAGATTTATAACACTGTTATTATGAAAAGATTCGTGGATCTAACACCCATACTACTTGGATTCATTGCAGGAATAACGGTATATGTAGGGGCAATACCCATTGTTCTTTTAAAAACAGATAACAGAAAGGTATTGGGAATTTTGACAACAGTCGCTGCGGGAATTTTGCTATACCTAGCGATGGACATAGGCAGCAATGCTGAAGAACTCGTGATTAAATATGCGAAGCTGGAAACTATGAGTGATTTTCTTCTGAGACTTATCGTTACAGCACTGAGTTTATTAGGAGTATGGCTTCTAATACAGTATTCAGAGAAGAAATTCAGCAGTACAATAAAAAATCCTAGTCTTGTAATGGCTTCAACAGCTTCTGTAGGCCTAGGATTACATAACGTGGGCGAAGGTGTGGGCATTGCTGCTGCCCTTTTAAGCGGCAGCATTGTATCGGCATTATTATTTACCGTTGGTTTTGCTGTACATAATGCAACGGAGGGATTTGGGATCGTCGGAGCCTTGCAATTTGCAAAAAATATGGTATTAAAAGATAAACTCAAATATACCGCAATACTTGCAGCTGTTGCAGGTTTTCCTGTAATGATCGGCTCTAGTGTTTATTACATCGGAAGTTTAGGAGATATTTACTTAGCAGCTCTTTATTCAGCCGCCGCAGCTGCAGTTGTTTTTGCAGCAAATCGGATGATAATTTACGGTTCGGGAAGAACAATAGGCTACAGTACATTATTTTGGATTTCACTCTTTCTAGGCATAGCTATCGCCTTTACAACAGAGGGTATTCTGGAGATGTCTTTTAGCGGATAAGATTTTGATCGCTAACAATATCGCTGCACGCTTAGTTTTTCCCCTTCTTTTGTTATAGGAAAGTAACGTGAACCGGATCTATTGTGAAAAAGAATTAATTAATGCTGAATAACCTAACACCCTTAATTTTGTATAACTAAAATACACACTATTTTTAAATTATTGTGTAATTAGAATACACATGATTGAAGAACAGAATCCTTGGTGGATATCTAAGGATCTAGTCGAAGAGAATGAAACTTATAGGCGCTACAAAGAATCCCCTATAAAATGGATACCTGACATTTTAGATAAGATTTCTTTAACTCCATTCTCTCTTAACTTCATATTTGGGCCTAGACAAGTCGGAAAAACAACAGCTTTAATACTCCTCATCAAACGACTATTAGATAGAGGAGTAAATCCGAAATCAGTCTTTTATTTCACTTGCGAAAAAATAGCTAATCATAGAGAACTTGATCAGATATTAGAACAATACATTAAAATGAAGAATAGGGAGAGAATAGGTTCCTCATACATAATTCTTGATGAAGTGACATTCCCGAAGGATTGGTATAGGAGCATAAAGTTCAGAATAGATAATGGGGATTTCAAAAATGATGTATTGATACTAAGTGGGTCTCTTTCAATTAAAGCCAAAGGAGAAATCGAAAGTTTTCCTGGTAGAAGAGGAAATGGTAAAACTTTGATTATGTATCCTTTACCATTCTCTCAATATGTCAGACTGTTCCTAAACTTACCTGAGATGGCAAGAAGCATAGAGGATTCTGTTTCATTGGCTAAGAAGAACATCCAATTTAGAAGTAAAATAGAGGAAATCTTTGAAACATACTTAATAACTGGAGGATTCCCTAATTCAATAAAGGACTACGTAATTGAGGGAAAGATAAGATCTACAACAATATCAGATTTCATTTCCTCTGTTATTTTAGATATAAATAAATTAAGAAGAAGCGAGACCTTCTTTAAATTAGCAGTGAAAAGTATAATTGAAAGGACTTCTAGCGAAATAAGCTTCCATAATTTAGCCAAGGAAGTTGGAAACATAAAAACCTTAATAAGCTACGTAGAATTTCTTCAAAACCTCTACTTTTTAAAAGTCCTTTTGGCTATAGACCCTAATAGCGGCATACCGCTTCCAAGAAAGGAGAGAAAATTTTATTTCATAGATCCTTTCCTATACAAAGCTCTGGCTAACTGGGTATTCACGAATGTGCCAGATGCTACAAAGTTGGCAGAGGCCATAGCAGTATCGCACTTATCGCGAATATTTTCAACTTTCTACTTTAAAAGAAATGAAGAGTTAGACATAATAGTAAAAGATGGAGAAAAATTCAAAGGTATTGAAGTTAAATATGGTAAGGTTGTAAGAAAAGTTATTGGTAAGATCAAAGACTTTATTTATTTATCAAGGGACTTAGTAGACGAGAAAATCGTTCCTACTTCCCTTTTTTTAGCATTTTTGGATATACCACAATCTTTAGAAACATCTGAGCTTTGATGTCAAAAATTTCGTTGAGTTTTCAACAACCTTCTTAACCATCAATTTCCATTTTGTAAATTAATTTACGGTGAAGTATAGCTTGGTTATTTCATTTAAAGTTTGTTTAGTCCATTCATTTACAAATTTGTAAGCTTAAAATCCCAAAGAGCTTAAAATAAAGATATTAAGCTACATGAATCTTATAATTTGTGAGTGAAATCAGGATTAAAACAAAGAAATTTGATGAAAGATTAGTAGATTTTATGAAGAAAATAAAAGGAAGATGGGATCCGAATGGAAAAGAATGGATAATTGACCGAAGCAAACTTGAAGAATTGAAAAACAAAGTTAAAGAATTAAAGCTCGAGGATGCTGTTATAATACCAGATGTAAAAGCTATAAAGGAAGGTAGCATCATCATGAGCCTTTCTAAGGATGGTAAATATGCATTGATCAGATTGAATTTGATAGCATTTAGAGAAGATATAGAACAGCTACTTAAGGGAAGAAGAAACTACGTTAAATTCAGAATTTTGCCGTACAAAAAGAAGAGTTCGAAGAGATGATAAATTACTTTCCTGTAAGATAGTCTTTGATCCTGCTTACGGCTTGTTGACCTTTAAAGGAAAAAGAGCTTATCCTGACTTTTCCTTCTTGTTCCGCCTTTCTTAGATCGTTAGGATTTCTACTGGCGAACAGACTTTGTAACGTATTAAAATCACCCTCTACAGTCACATCGGGAGAATTCGAGGGATTTTCGACAGTTACATCAAAAGATTTCTGTATTACAAAGCATGCGTTCCCAGCATTTGTATTCAAATTAATGTATAAGGGCATGAAGGACTGCATAATCGAACGCTGGATAGAGCCTAATGTAGAAACTTCACTTTTTATAGTCTTTTCTATTTCTGCCCTAAACTTCTCCACAAATTCTTTAAATTGAGTTTCCATGAAGGAAAAAAAGGAAGCCCAACTATTTATCTTTTCCGCTGAAGATATGAGATTGCCCTATGAAGATCCAGAAGGGTCATATAGCAGCCTTCATCATATTTCAGCGCTTTAAACCCTAATCATCCCTAAATTAAATTATCAAATGATTTATTTTAAGAAAGACTTGATAACTAAATTATTTGTTATTCTAACATGCCAAGGAGTTTAGGCATCGATCCAGGAACGAGAAGTTTTGATATTTTCTGTTTTGAAGAAAAAGATGGAAAAATCAAGATTATTCTAGAAGAGAGCATTCCTTCAGAATCAGTAGCCGAAAACCCTGAATTGATTTTAAAAATGATCGAAGAGCTTGGACATCTAGATGCAATAGTTGCACCGTCAGGATATGGAGTTAGGCTAAAATTGCTTAATGAACTTCAAGAGGATGAAAGCAAGCTCATAATTTTAGTAAAAGAGGAAGATCCAGGAATTGCAGTATTAAAAGGGCTGCCCAAACTCTTGAAACTGCTAAGAAAATTGAAAACAAATGTTTACCTCATACCCGGTATTGTACAGTTACCAACAATACCTGATTTCAGAAAAATAAACAAAATCGATATGGGAACAGCTGATAAGCTCTGCGTGGCGGCCTTGGGAATTTATGATCAAGC
>JAJPJK010000003.1 GCA_021324265.1 Thermoproteota archaeon
CACAAGATGCTTATTCAACGAGTCATAATGGATATACGGATGTTTTCATAGCAAAATTCAACAACAACTTAACATCACTACTATCAAGCACATATCTAGGCGGAAGCGATTATGAAATTGCAAGCGATATAGCAATAGATAGCCAAGATAACGTTTATGTTACAGGATATACATATAGCTCCGACTTCCCAACAACACAAGGTGCTTATTCACAGAACTATATTGCATTGCCGGATGTTTTCATATCAAAATTCAACAACAACTTAACATCATTACTATCAAGCACATATCTAGGCGGAAGCAATTATGAAATTGCAACTGGTATAGCAATAGATAGCCAAGGTAATGTTTATGTTACAGGATATACATATAGCTCTGATTTCCCAACAACACAAGATGCTTATTCAACGAGTCATAATGGATATACGGATGTTTTCATATCAAAACTTAATGGCAACTTAACATCACTACTAGCAAGCACATACCTAGGAGGAAGCGATGATGATGAAGCATATGGCATTGCTTTAGATAGCCAAGGTAATGTTTATGTTACAGGATATACATATAGTACAGACTTTCCAATTGTATATGGTACTTCTTCACACGCATATACTTCCGCTTTTATGTCTAAGCTAAGCGATGATTTAAGTAAGTTATTATATAGCACGGCATTCGGTGGATCCGATGACAATTCTGCATATGCGATAATAGTAGATAATTCCAACAACGTTTATGTAATAGGATATACAGATAGCGATGATTTCTATGCAAACGGTTACCAAACTGATTTCAAGGGTAATGAGGACGCATTTATTGTAAAATTTGTCCAAGTACCGATTTATGTCACAACGACATCAACAACAACAACTTCAATCACAATTACGCAAACCTCGACATCAACAACAACAACTTCCATTACTTTTACTTCAACGACTACGGAAACAACTACTAGTACAGTTACAACCACAAATACTAGTACCACCACAGTTACAACAACATCAACTGCAACGATAACGACTACTCAGACTTCAACTACTTCTATTACTCAAACCACCACTGTTACTAATACAAGTACAGTTACAAGTACTCAAACTACTACTGTAACAATAACTCCAACTACCACTGTAACTTCAACTACTACTCAAACAGCTACTACCACTGTAACAGCAACTTCAACACAAACCACCACTACAACCCAAACAGCAACTCAAACTACCACTCAAACAGCAACCACTACTGTAACAGCTACTACAACGCAAACAGCAACTACTACTCAAACAGCTACTACCACTGTAACAGCAACTTCAACACAAACCACAACTCAAACCGCTACTGTTACTCAAACTGCAACAACAACACCTACCTTAACAATTACATCCACGGTACAAGCTCCCTTATCGCCAACAACGCTAGCTATAATAATTGCATCGGTGATCGTAGTTATCTCCCTAGCTGCGCTCTACCTTTTAAGGAAATAATTTTTTATCTTTGTTTATTTTTTAGCATTATAAAGCCATAGATCAAAGAAGCTATAATACCTCCGATTATCGGTCCTATCCAGTAAATATACCAATAACTAAAGTACATCGAAGCGATCTCTGGACCCAATGCCCTTGCTGGATTCATCGCTGCACCCGTAAAAGGTCCTCCTACAAGAGCATTAGCTGTAACTGCAAGTCCTATTCCAAAGCCGCCAATTTTTGGGCCCCTTTTATCTATTGCAGTTCCGAAAACTACGAATACGAGCAAGAATGTCATGATTGCTTCGAGTAATATTCCTTGTGCTACAGTAATTTGAGAACTTAAAGTCGGAGCGCCATAATTCACAAGTTTCGCATAAGAATTTGGCATCGATGCAACTAGCAAATATGAAGCGAGAATAGATCCTAGCAGCTGAGAAATTATGTACATTATTGCATTAGAGCCTTTGATCTTTCTTGCAATGAGCACAGCTATAGTTACGGCTGGATTTATGTGTCCACCAGATATGTTCATTGTAGCTGATACTGCAAGAGCTAGTGCAAGACCATTTGCAAGCGCAGCTACGATTAGGCTAATTGAAGGGTTAGCATAGCTTACTGCTACACTCGAACCTGCACCAGCGAAAACTAGGAAAAAAGTCCCAATGAACTCTGCCAAAAGCCTTTGAGATAACGGCGGAATTTTTTCGGATTCCATGTTATAGTTTATTCCTGCATAATAAAAATTGTTATTTCTATTTTGGAGCAAATATGATTTTAGTCTACCCTAGTAAACTTAGCTTAACATCTCAAAGATGTTTTCTGTATGGAGTTCCTTTATGCATGTAATCTTGTAGGTCAAGATTTGATTCCTAAATTGTTGATCTATAGCTATTTTCGTGTTTAGGAGTATCACAATGATATAAAAATCTATTATACCAAAAAATTTCTATATTACAGACTATTTACGATTTTTCTGCAATTGAATTTTTGGGGCATTTTAAAAAATTTTGTTTAGCATGAAAACTTAAGTTTTTCTAATTGATTAATATTTTTTGAGATATATTATTGGTTTTCGATAACATGAAAAACTAAAATATAGAATGAATTGAATAATAATTGAAGGGAAATTATAGATTTGATTTGTAATATTAAGATATTGTTGCTAAATAACATTTAAATAGATATAGTAGATTATAACGTATGCATAGTGTACATAAACTAAATTTAGGTTTGCTTCTATTTGCAACAGGTGCGGGGATGAGTATTGAAGTATATGATTTCTTAATATATGGATATTTGGCAAATATTTTGGGAAAAGTTTTGTTTCCACCTACTGCGAATCCGTTAGTAGCTACATTACAGGCATTGCTTGTATTCGGTGTCGGTTTTTTAATGCGACCTGTAGGCGCAGCTGTCTTTGGGCATGTTGGTGATAAATATGGTAGGAAGATATCCTTTATTATCACAATAGCCCTTATGGGGGTTGCTTCGCTAGGAATAGGGCTTCTGCCTACTTATTCACAAATTGGCATATTATCAACAATTTTTCTGGTTATTTTTAGATTACTACAAGGTTTAAGTTTGGGTGGAGAGCTGGGGGCAGCGGCTACTTATATAATTGAACATGCACCATCTTCAAAAAGGACACTCTATGGTAGCTTAGTTCAGCTAGCCTGGCCTGCAGGACTTCTGGGAGCAGTTTTAACCCTTTACGCTGCAGTATCGATAATTGGAAGCGATGCTATGGCCGTTTGGGGTTGGAGGGTTCCTTTCTTTATAGCTGCTGGATTAGTTGTAATAGCACTAGTTTTGAGATTTTGGCTCGAAGAGACTCCAATCTACAAGGATTATGCTGTAAAAGGTGAAGTCGCAACTTCGCCTGTAGTTGATGTATTTAGGAAAGCATGGAAGCCTTTTGCTATAATTCTTATTATTCAAAGCGGTCAAGCTGCAGTTTGGTACACAGGCTATATTGCGACATTTACCACGTTTTGGCTTAACATTGCAAAAATTCCCTATATAACTACTCTCACTATGTTTGCTTTAATTTATTTTGTCGTGGCTTTTCTGTATCCTCTAAGCGGAATATTAGGTGATAGGTATGGCAGAAGAAGTTTATTTACATGGCCTCTAACAATAGCAGCAATTACAATTGTTCCTCTTCTATACTTATTTGCGATGACCAAAAATCTAGCCGTTTTAAGTTTATCAACAATCTTCATTTTAACACCGGCTGTAATAACAAATGCCGCATGGGCAGCAGCTTATTTAGAGTTATTGCCAGCAAACATTAGAATTAGTGGGTTTAATATTGCTTATCAATTAGCCACGGCAGTTTTCGGAGGTTTCTTGCCTTATATCATAACAGCACTTCTACAGATTACAAATAACGTAGCTATCTCAGCTAGTTACATTGCCGCGTTAGCTGCTATGAGTGCGATCGTATCTTGGAAGTGGCTTCCTGAGACTAAGAATGTTGATTTAAGAAAAACTGTATAAAGTAAATTTTATATTTCAGTTTTGATTTTTTATAATTCCATCTTAAAATAATAATAATTCAAATGCTATGACTTAAGTAATCAAAATTTCCTCCATCTGCTACTAATATATGTCCTGTAATATAACTCGCTTTATCTGAAGCTAAGAAAGCCACGATTTCAGCTATATCTTCTGGTTCACCTATTCTTCCCAACACTGTTCTTGATTTGTAGAATTCCTCAAGTTTTTTTGCTTCTTCACCAATCTTTCCCTGCATGCTCATCGGTGATCTTATTACACCAGGCGCAATAGCATTAACACGTATCCCATATTTGCCAAATTCAAAAGCTAGACGTTTAGTTAACACCATTATGGCAGCTTTAGTAACCGCATAAAATGTTGCTCCAGGTAACGTATTTCCGAAACCTGATGTGGATGCAATGTTTATAATGTTTCCTTTCGTTATTTTAAGATAAGGTAGGGTTGCCAATGTTACATATAGTGTTCCCATAAAATTAATTTTCCACATTTCCAAAAATTTTTCTTCATCATATTCTTCAGTCGGTATAATATATCTGACCCCTGCGTTATTAATTACTACATCAATTCTTTTCCATTTCTCAATAATTTTTTTAACCATTGATTTTACATCTGCAAAATTTGTTATATCTATTTTAAAAAAAAGAGAGTTTTCATCTCTATTATTATATTCCAAGTTCCTTTTATCACACATTGCAACTAAATATCCAAGTTCTAAAAATTTTTGACTTATTGCTTTACCTATACCTCCAGCTGCACCAGTAATTATGACAACTTTTTTACGAGTTCTCTTAGCCATAATTTTATATAAATCAAATATAATATATATGCATGTCTAAAGTAAAAAAATCTCAAGAAGTTGATTACGATATTGTCATTGCAGGAGCAGGCATAGCTGGTATGGCAGCGGCTGCAAGTGCAGCCGAGTCAGCTGAAAAAATTGGAGAAAAAATTAGTATTCTTGTGATAGATAGAGCCGATGAGAAAAACTATGGCGGACTTTCAAGGTGGACAGGAGCGTTTTTCCAGCTCGAAAATGACTTCTCTATTTCGCCCATGCTAGAGAAAGAGTTCATCGAGTTTTCGAAAGGAAAAGTAGATCTTAAGCTTTTAAAAACTTTTTTAGGAAATGCGAGGGAAACGATTGAATGGCTTAAAGAAAAAGGAGTTGAATTTGAGACAAATATAATGGATAAGACGCCATATATTGCTTGGAGATATAATTTTATTCATCCTAAGTTGGGAGGCTTTGGTATTCTTTCAGCTCTTGAATCTACTGCTAGAAGACTAGGCGTTAATTTCGCTTTCGAAACAACAGCTTTGAAACTTATGCTTTCAGAGGATGGTTCTATTAACGGTTTGTTTGTTCGTGTTAAGGATGGGTCTTTGATCAAACTTAGAACTTCTGCAGTTATATTGACTACTGGCGGATGCGAAGGGGATCTTGGGAAATTAGCACAATACTTGGGCGCCAATGCATACTTACTAGGAATGTATTCACCTGGCGAATACTACAATAAAGGAGAAGGCATAAGAATGGTTGAAGAAATCGGTGGAAAATTAGCTGGTCAATTTGGGCTTATTCATGTGGGAGTAGGTGATGCAAGAAGCAATGCGGTGATGCCTGTAGTAAATATCTTCCCTTACGGTATTTTGGTTAATAAACGTGGGAAAAGGTTTATTGATGAAGGGGCGGATTATCTTCCAGATCATTCCAATACTGTTGGACTGGCCATTTTACAACAGCCAGATAATCTGGCATATGTAATTTGTGATCAAAAAATCAACAGTATACCGAATTGGAAACGAGCAATCCTTAGCGATCATCCTCCCATTATTTGCAATACAATTGAAGAAATTTCAAGAATAATAGGATGCTCTTTCTCTGACCTCAAGAAAACAATCGACGATTACAATTCTTCAATAAAGGAAGGCGAATTTAATCCTTACCGTCTTGATGGAAAAGGCACATCAGGATTAGAACCTCCAAAGAGCAATTGGGCTTTACCTTTAGATACACCTCCATTCATTGTTTACCCAGTTAGAGCTATACTTTCGCATACATGTTTTGGTGTAGCTATAGATGAGCGTTGCAGAGTATTGAATTCAGATGATAAACCTATTAATGGGCTGTACGCTGCAGGGGAAATAATAGGAATGGAATATTTCAGATATGTAATGGCGACATCAGTATTTAGGGCTTGCGTATTCGGCAAGATCGCAGGGAAGGAAGCGGTGAATTATGTTTTGAATAAATTGGGAGAAAAAGGTAAAAATTAAGAATAAAAGTAAGATGCGGGCCTTTTTATGAATTCGCCGTATCCATATCTTTCTTTTACTTGACCTTCTTCAAAGATGACCTCACCTCTTATTATTGTAAATATAGGCCAACCCTTTACCTCAAGACCTTCAAAAGGTGTGTATTCCTGAGCCGAATTTAAAATTTCAGGCGTGACCTTTCTCGTAATCTTTAGATCGATTACAGTAAAATCAGCATCCGAATTCAGCATTATGTTACCTTTTCTAGGATAAAAGCCGTGAATTTTAGCTGGATTATAAGATATCAGTTCTGCAATTTTTTCCAATGGAATTTTCCTTTTGTGGTATCCTTCGCTGATCATAATTGGGCAAAGCAATGTGTTACCTCCAAAGCCGAACATCGCTTTCCATACGTCTGCCTGTTTTAACTTAATAGGCGTAGCAGCATGATCCGATGCTACAACGTGAATTGTACCTTCCATAATTGCATCCCATAAGTCCTCCACATCTTCTTTTTTTCTTATCGGCGGGTTAACTTTTCCAAACACCCCAGCATGTGATTCTGTGGTTAGAGTCAAATGGTGAACTGTTGCCTCAGTTGTAAGATCAATCTCGAAAGATTTTATCAAGTTTCTAATTGTTTCTATAGCAAGCTTACTTGTTACGTGCAAAATATTAATTGGGCAAGTTGTTTCTTTTGCCATTAAAATGGCTCTAGCTACGGCTATGGCTTCCGCTAAAGGAGGTCTAGCCTCGTGATAAAGTTCAAGAGGATTGGCATCTTCCCTAAGTCCTTCACTATTTTTTTCTTCCAAGACTATTCCGTAGCCTGTCCTACCCTTGACTCTTATGATCTCAGGATCCTCACAATGAAGGCTTACTCTTACTCCTTTTGTTGATTTGTTGATTTCTGCAACTTTTTCCATGATTTTCAGAAGAAAACCAGTGTCATAAGGTTCATCTGAAAACTTATAGTCTCGATAGTGCATGAAGTATTTGAACGTCGCGACCCCGTTTTTAACAAGCTCGTCTAATTCATTTAGGTGTGGAGCTTCAACAGGTGCAAGCGCATAACCGTAATCTGTAAGATAATTGCCCTTTGATAGATTGAGCAATTTGGAAAGAAGATCTGTTAGAGGACCAGTATGGTTTAAGTAATAAGGCCTAGGTCTAATTATGTTCAAAACTGTGGTTATGCCTCCTGTAACTGCTGCCTTTGATTCAGATCTTACATCCTCTTCAAATGGTCTGTATATGCCGAAATGAGAATGGGCATCAACTATACCAGGCAGAATAACATTTCCCTTTACGTCCAGTGTCTTGTTGAAAGCGGAAGCGGAAATTTCTTTTGCAATGGCTTTTATTTTTCCGTCTTTTACTCCAATTTCTGCATCCAGTACTCCAATCCTTGGTATTACTACTTTTCCATTTTTTAAAATTAAATCATATTCAGTCATATGAATATACAGATCATATATTTAAATATTTGTGAATCTAATTTTTTTAAAAATTTTACTATGGATGTAAAAAATACATCTATAAAATATACCATGCTTCTTTTTTTCAGCCATGATTAATTAGATGTTTCACAATCTCCAGTCTTACTTTCTTCGCTTTATAATTAAGTATTCAGCTCGTTTGCTCTTATGCAGAAATCAAGAGTCTGTCTATATTCTTCCTCGTACCTATATCTTCAAAGAAAACAAATGTTCCTCTTATTCCTCTTGTAAGCATAATATAATATCTATTCAAAAGTAGCCTTAGCGCTTTCTTTCTGTCTTTCTTAGCCAAACTTTTCAGTGAATTCCTATTCCCTACGTTATCAGTGATTACCTCCGGCCTAATTTCCCAGCGAAGGTCATTATTCAATACAAGATCTCTACCCCATATTAGCCCAACATAGTCAGCCTCGAAACCCTGTGATCCATATACAGATGCACATCGCTTAAGTGGATTCATTTCTCCAGCCCAATATTTAGGATATTCTTTTTTCTCATCCATTAGCCAGTATATGTCAACATTTAGTCCTTTGTATAGATCAAAGCCAGATTGCAAAGGATATCCAACCCTTCTGTTCTTGAGCTTCCATTCCTCTTCTGATTTGGCTGCATCGAATTTAACCCCTTCGCTTTCAGTGAAAGCGCAAATAAGAGCTATCTTGTGATTTCTTTTCCATGTTGATTCAAGTTCCATAAGCATCTCTATTATGTTATCGAATATCCTGAAGTCATATTTACTGAGCTTAGCTGGTCTTAGATCTAACAACGCTTTTACAAACTCAACATATTCAACAGGTATCCTATATCTTCCTTCGAGCTTAGCCTCTTCGTAATTAGAAGCATATTTTAGGAAGTTCTCTCTTGTCCCTTCTTCATCTCCTATTAGAATTTGATTAGTATCATAAAAATAAACGCATATTCTTGCTCTTTTCGTAGCGTTCATGATCACTTCTTCACGCATTCTCTGTGCTTCATCGCATATTAACAAATCAATATCATCCTTTATGGGGAAGTTTTTCTCGCCTACTCCATTATAAGCAGGCGGTCCTGTTGAATAGAACATAATTGGCAAGCTTTCCTTTAAAGTAAATCTTAGCGTGTTCAATAGCCTATTGTTTCTGTATGCGAGAATTGTCCTATAACCCTTACTTAGTGCTTCAAGGAAAAGTGTGATAGCTACCAATGTTTTACCTGAACCAACTTCGCCATGCACTAGATAAACCTTGTTTTCATTTCTTTCAAGAGAATCCATAACTTTTTTCACAATGTTCATCTGATCATGTGTTAATCCGTATCCATTTTGAAGAAGCGTTTTTATTGCACTCTTAATAAGCTCTTCTTTTCTTTCTTTTATTAGGGCAATAAGATCCTTGGATATCATGAATCTTCCGTTTACTATTGCTTTTATTTCTTCCAAACTCGCAGGCTCACCGAGCTTTTCAATTTCTGCCCTAAGCTCTTTTTCATTTCTTATTATCTTGCATCCATCGCTAATTTTGTCGTTATATGCCAATACTAAGCCGTGTATTTCATACTCCTTGTTTAAAGAATAGAAGTACCTAAGTTTGTTAACATAATTCATTAATTGATAGCATGGATGTAAGAATTCTTTCCCTTCACTGCTAACCCAGAGCGCATCAATTAGATTTGCTTCTTTCCAAGCTTTCGCTTCGATTACAAGTATTTTATCTTTGCCTACTATGAGGAAGTCGCAGCGCTCGTTAAATATTGGGAACTCAGCAAAGATTGGATACCCATTGGCGGCCTTTAGGATTATGTTTAGTGAACCTCGCCAAGAATTTATGAGTTCGATGCTAGGGTATTCTTGCTTTTCGACGCGATATTCTTCCTTAAGTTTATTGAGTATTTGTTCAGGATCTTTTTCATTGTAAATGAGAACAGGAAGTCCCACACGATATTAATCCTCCCAATAATATATTCGATACTCTCCTTCTTTTAATCCATATTTTCTTATGAATTCGAGGAAATCACTTTTCCCTTTAAAGAAAATCAGCTTACCTTCAATTTCCAATATAATCATATATCATATTATGAAGATATTATAAGGCCTCACATTTACTAGTTGCTTACTAGCGAGTTAAATAGATCTAATTAAGAGGGACATCAATTCATTAACACTTTGGGAATATGAATTGTTTCTCGATATTCACATTTAAGAAGGTTCATTTATCTGCTTATTTTTAAAGTTAATGTTAGCTACGTGATGGTTTAAGAATTCTTTATAAAATTTTATTATGCCTTATTTAATCGGCATTGTATTTCTATTATATATTAAAGAGATAAGTTGTATAGAAATAAAAAAATTAAATCCTTGTTTTCCAAGCTTTAATTATTTCCTCACTGTTCGTTATCTCAGCTCCATAAATTCTTTTCAAATACTCAAGTCCTTCCAAATGGTCTTTCTCAGTAAATGAATCTACGCAGTCTTCAGGTATCTTTATTTTGTATCCTCTGAAATAAGCATCTGCAGCGGTGTGCCTATCACAAATGTTCGTATGTAAACCTGTTATTATTACCTTTTTTACGTTGAGTTGTCTGAGAAGCAAATCTAATCCAGTTTCATGAAAAGCACTATATGTCCTTTTTTCTAATACGAAATCTTTAGCCTGTGGTTCAAGCTCAGCTATTGTCTTCGATCCTTCAGTTCCTTTCATTGCATGCTGCCCCCATAGCTCTATTTCAGGATCCTTCGGCAAATGTGCATCGCCAACGTATATAACAGGAACACCATGCTTCCTAGCCTCTTCAAGTAATCTTTTAATGTTGGGTATGATTCTCTTTGCTCTGTCACATCTCAGCGAACCATAGACGAAGTCGTTGAGCATATCTATGACCAAAACTGCTTCATCCATGTGTGATAATTAAGTTAACTATTAATTTCTTTTACTGAGAGAATGCAGGTGTATAGCTGCCTTACCTAAGTTTGCAATCAACTATAGTAAATAGGTTAACTTAAATTATAATTGGTATGAGTATCGAAGAGTTGATTAAGGATGCGCAAGATTTCATCGATCTTGCCTTTATGGAGTTTGAAAAGGGAATTGAGGAGAAATCATCTGCAAAGCTAAGGGATTCTGCAGAAAAAGCATGGAATGCTGTTGTTCAAGCTGTAAATGCGCTCATATTTAAATATGAGGGCTTTTTGCCTAAAAGCCATTATGAAAGGAGGCTAGCGCTTAAAGAGCTGGAGAAGAAAATACCTAAACTAAAGGATTTTGGTATTTATGATAGGTACGCTGCTAGAAGCAGGCTTCTCCATGGCGAGGTCTTTTATGAAGGAATATTGGATGTCGAGTTATTGAAGCTTGAGCTTGAAAAAGCTAAGGAATTAGTAGAATACATATCTAAGGAACTTAAATGACGCTTTAAACATTGAATCTCAGTCATACAAATAAGCATAAGATTTCAGTCATTAATATCTCATTACTCGAGTGGTAGAATTCGAAAAGGATTAAGGTATTAAAATTTGCCTGAAAGCTATCAAATGGTGTAATAATTAAATTGAGAATATTTATATTCATAGATCGATAATAATTAATTTGTCGTCTTTAATTCTCAATGAACATGAATTGTTTGATTTGTTAATCAATGTAAGGGAATTTTCTAGACTTTGGTATAAAAGAAGAACTGAGAAGCTTACAAAAGATGAAAAAGAAAGAATGAAAAAAGCATTCCAATATATTGTGAAAAATGTCAAAATTCTGCCATTTAAAGGGAAAATATAGCAGATATCTTAAATTTAAGGGGGCGTTATTGCCAAGGATGTTGAGGCCAGGAATTCCTGAAGTATAGATATAAAAAAAGATTTTATAGATAAACTACTCTAATTATATATATGAAGTAAAATTAATAGAATAACAGCCTTACTTATAGATAATTTGTGGTTTTGGGCGTTATCGCTTAGTGTGAACTCTATTTCTCTTGGGATGATCTTTGGTAGCTCAGCGATAAACCATTCTTCAATGACCTCCCTGAACAGGCTTTCGTTACCACTCATGGTTTATAAGAAACACTTTACGGTTAAGAGTGTTTCCTCTGTGACACCATTTCATGAAGCATTTGTATTGAATGTTTGTAGCTGATGTGGTATTTGTCATATCAAACGTAAGTCAAACGGGTATATTCGAATCCTTCCTTAAATAATTTCATGATATCCTGAGATTATGTGAAGATAGTCCACTTTGCATTTCCAAACCTCATAAATGGGTTTATGTTCAGCTCTTTCTTAGTTAGAAAACAGAAGTCTATTGATATTCTTCCTCGTATCAGCATCCTCGAAGAATACAAATGCCCCTCTTATTCCTCTTGTAAGCATTATCTATTAAAAAGTAGCCTTAGCGCTTTCTTTCTATCTGTTCTTGACAAACTTTTCAATGAGTTCTTATTTCCTACGTTATCAATAATACAATCTTTGTAATATTGAAAAAATATATACTGAATTGTTGACTTATATCGATGTGGCTTATTATTTGGTTAAGGCTAGAGCTGTGAAGGATAAGTTTTACGAGCTGGAGGAAAAGCTGTTTTCCGGCCATATTTCTTCGTTAAGACCTTTCGGTAGGGCAATGGATCTCAGCCTGAGAAATGCAAAATATGATCTTGATGGTTATCTGGTATGGGAGGAAGAAGACTACTGTTCTCCTCCATTGGCTATGGAAAGGCAAATGGTATTGGATCACTACTTTTATGACTTATCTATTGTGAGGGTGAACGAAGGAGAAGGATGGAATCAAATAAGCCATTTTCCTAATGTATGGATTATTCATAAAGGTTTGCCTTATAGAAATGGAGAAAAGCCATTGACCAGGAAAGGAATTCCACATCAGCAATTAACACAAAATCCTGATATAGAGGTTTATAAAAGGTTTTCAGACAAATTATTTAGACTTCCTGATACAGTAAAAGCATCGAGCCTTATCTCCGTTCCAGGCGCAATTGCATTATGGCTTAATAGCGATAAAGTTAATGTTGTTAGCGATGCTTTCATGATAGCTAATGAATTTGCCCATCTTCATCCAGCTTATGACGGAAGTCTTCACATCATGGCGCCACCCAATTGGGTAGATGAGATCATAGAAAAAGGATGGGGCGAAAGACATCCCTTAGCAGGCGATATGATAGCAAGCAATGCACTCATGATTTATGCTCCAAGGAATGATGTGGAGATCGATATAGCATACAATATCTTGCTTTTATCTTATTGGAGAGCCAAAGGGAAAATCATTCCTTCACCAAAGAATCTTTTAGGAACGCCTTAGCTTTCGCAATAGATCTAAGATCGACTTATTTTTTATAGGAGTAACTTGGAAATAATGTTCTTCAAGCAAAGGAAAGGCAATGAGGAATGATAAAAGATCGAGTTGATTAACTAATAAGAAGATTCGACGAATGTTAGATAAGTTTGAAGATATAATTTAAATATTTCGTGAATATGATTGAAGAATAACAAATCAGTTGGATCGAGATTGAATTCATGAAGTAATTTTATAATATTCTACTTTTTAGTTGAATTATGGCAGATTATGAGGCTGAAAGGATAAAGAAAATTATAAGGATGACGATGGCTGACATAGCAGAGCTAGCTGATAGCATTCCCGGTTCGATAAGATTGGAAAATGCGGATTCGGACTATACTGTACCCAAAAGAATAATAGATGCAACAAAGCAGGCAGTTGGTTTAGACGAGTTCAATAGTTATTTACCGCTTAGAGGGCTCAAAATTCTCCGTGATGCAATAGCGAAGAGATACAAGGAAGATTATGGCATTGAATACGATGCTAATAATGAAATCGTCGTTACTTCTGGCGCGGGCGAAGCAATCCTTGATGTGCTTTTAAGCTATGTTAACGCAGGTGATAGGGTGCTAATGACAAACCCAACCTATAATGGTATGGTTCAAAGAGTGAAGCTAGCAGGTGGAATACCTGTCTTCATAGAGTTGGACGAAAAGAACGGTTGGCATATAGACTTATCTACTCTTGATAAGCTGGCTAGGTCATGTAAAATGATTTTCTTTGCTTCTTCTTCTCTGCCTACAGGAACGGTATTTACATATGAGGAAACTAAGGCCTTGGTTGAAGCCGCAGAAGACAATGATTGTCTCATACTCTTTGATGGAGCTATGGAAAAGATCGTTTATGATGGTAATGTGGTTGTAAATCCTGCCTCGATTGGGAAAGCAAAAGAAAGAACTATATGTGTTAGCTCGGTCAGCAAAAACTATAGTATGATGGGATGGAGGATAGGCTGGGCCGCCGGGCCTGCTGAACTGATTAAAAACGTTGAGAATGTTCATATTTTCAATGGTCTCATGCCCAGCGGTATAACTCAGGCTGGTGCAGCGGAGGCACTGGCTGGCGATCAGCGATGGCTCTCTGATATGTTAGCTTCGTTTATGCGAAGACGAGACATCCTAATAGATGGGCTATCAAGCATTCCCGGTTTGGAATCCGTTAAACCCGAGGGTGGCTATTCTTTCTTGGCTAATATAAGAAAATTGGGAATCGATTCGAGGAAATTCTGCATCGATCTGTTGAAAAAGAAGAAAGTTGCCACTACGCCAATGATAGCATGGGGCAGAGATGATTTCGGTCATGAGCATGTAAGATTTGTGTTCACAAATGAAAGAGAGGAGCGTCTTCAACAGGCTGTAAGCCTAATTGCTGAGTTCGTCAAAGAGCTCAAATGATCATTCTATAGACACTTCACGAGAGAGTTAAAGTTTTATGCAATCAATTAGAAACCTCATTTTGCTTCCCCATCATCATACTTATATGTTAATCAGTCATGTCTATCCTGTTGCAGCTAGGGTCATCATGATTACTGTGAGTATCATGATCTCACCTATTATGAACGAAATCAATGCGAATATTGCCCCAGCGCTAAATATAGTAAGAAATAAATCTCGGACTAAGGTTCATGTATTGAGTTTAGTCGCTATAGATTAATTATTTTGGCTGGATGGTGCAGGCGGAAGAGGATATAGTATAGCGGAATTACTGCTTAATAATGGAAAGTATTTCGCCTCTGCTTACTATTCCCTGCAGGCTGCTGAAAAGGCGTTAAAAGCCTATTTAATTTATCTTGGCAAAGGCGTCAATAAAACTCACTCCTTAACACCTTTAATATCGTACTTGGAGAAAGAAGGTGTTTATATTTCTAATGAAATAAAAGAAGATGCCATGATCTTTTCCCCATTTCATCATCCTAAGATATCCAAATGCAGCAAATGAAATCCTGCAAGGCAATACAGCATCTCTATAGCTGAAGAGCTCTTTAAAAAGCTAAGGGAGGTGTGAAATGGGTAAAGGGAAATCTGCACTAGAAAGTCAAAGAAAAATGCTGGAACTTGCCCAGGAAATCATCGAGAAAATATGGGAGGAGCTTCCTTTGACTGAAGTATATACCTTTGGAAGCAGGGCTAGATGGGATTATCTCGATACAAGCGATTTAGACCTAGTATTCGTCTTGAAGGGAACAAGAGAGAAGAATGTGATAGAGAGGATGTATTTGCTGGACAAGTATGTTTGGGGGAAATGTTGAGTATATCGTTCTAGACGAAGAGGAAAAGAATAGAATGCCAAAGGAATCCAAGCTAATATGGAAAAGAAATGCTGGGTTCGTAGATTTGGAAAAACTTTTATGAATCTTTACGATTCATGAATAGGATAGCTCGCCGAGCCAGCAATTTTGTGTTCATTAATCATCGATGTTCGAGTTCACTTGCTGGCAGAAGAGTACTTTTCAGAATCATCCAATCATGTTGTGTTGATTCATGCATCGAGGCAAGGCCTAGTTGGTAATCAGAGATATTAGTTAGTGATTGATGACTTTGAAAAGGAAAATTATCGCAATAAGCTGCATTAGGTTTATGGGGATAAGTGGGATGGCTATATCTGGTCCGTATTGAAATGAGAAAATCGTATAGACAAAGACTGATATGATATTTGAGAATAGAAACAATATGGAAAAAATTAGAAGATAGGATGTCAACCTCGATTTGATAATCTTTCTATTCTTGAACAATATGTAAGCTATCCAAATTGAAAGTATGGCATTAATCACAGCCAGGCCTATGACCGTGGGCCAGAAAACCATCATATTTCCTCACCGGCCATCTTAAATATCTTTTCAAGGATTTTAATTTTAAGTAGGGCAATGTTTGTTGGAAAGTATAAAGAACCATATTTATTTTTTATGGGGTTTTCAACAAGTTTATTCTCTTCCAATACTCTTATATGGTGTTCAACAGTCTTATAATCAAGGCCTAATTTATATGAAATTTGATTTATATTCATCGGTTTATTTAAAAGCTCTTTCATAATTTTCATCCTGTTGACTCCACCTCTACTACCAATGAATACCCAAAACCAAATTTTTTCATATTCATCATGCATTAAGGTCGAGCATTATATTAAATTTTAGGAAAATAAAAAATTGTTTGTTTTTAAATTTCATTTAAGGTGCAGCGACTTGGCTCAAAGGACCGGTTTTATCTACCTTGAATGTTTCAGACATGATGCTAAGTTGGTACTGTCCTGTATGAGCGTTGAAGGTTACTTTGTAAACTATTGTATAGCCCACGTTTATGTAGAAGAACTGGCTCTGATTTGTTGCTCTTTGTACAACGAACTGAATTGTGGAATTTACAGTAACGGCGTTGCCGTTTATCGTAACCAGTGGAGTGTAGGCCGAATAGAACCAGACCGCGGACCATATACTGAAGAACTTGTTCCAAACGCCTTCTATTGAAGTGTAACCTGTATAGGTACCATTTAGCGCACCCCCTATCCAGTATAAGACGGAATTATTGGCATACTGCTGCATTACTAAAGAGATATTTTCTATTGAAATCGCATTCCAGTGGGAGTATGCGTTATTGAGAGCAGCATTGATTAAGGCATCATTCTGGTTTTCGCTTGAGAATCCTGCACCTTTAACTGCCCATACTTCGTGGTCTATCAGCCATTGGCCTCCAGTATTAATGTAGTCCAATTTATAATCTATATTCAGGTATTGTACCTGATAGTTTTCTTTCGCTGGAGTAACCACGAACTGAACTAATGCACTAACATTGGCAGTATTCTCATTCACGGTTACGGAAGGATTTATGGCATAGAACCAGACCGCGGACCATAGGCCAAAGAACTTGTTCCAAACGCTTTCTATCGATGAGATGCCGTTGTAAGTTCCACTGAGCGCTCCACCTACCCAGTCTAATGTTGCATTTGTTGTATACTGTTTGGCTAGTAAAGAAAGATTTTCTATTGAAATATAGTTCCAGTGTGACAAAGCATCGCTAAGTACAACGTATGATTGCTGGTTAGAATATTGGGAATTTAGTGTTTCGTAGTTTGTATTTACTGTAGAATACTGCATGTAATAATATGCTGTAAGCCCCGCCAACACCAGGGTCAATGCTATAAAGGCAATCGCTACATACATCCAAGCAGGGTTTTTTGCTTGAGACATCAATCTTATTCCCTTTATGAACGAAATTTAAGACTTTTCCCAGTTTATTCCCAAATCTATACATTTTTAAATCTATTTCACTGGCATTATTTAGCCTTCGAATAGTGTCAGAATGGATAATCTCATTGATTTTTGATTTAGCACGCTTAGCAACGAATTTTAGGAACCCTTGCGAATTCAATGAAAAAGTTAAGAACAGAATTAGTTCCATATGCTTTCCTTGAGCTTCATTTTAGCTATCGTTTCAAAGTAATTTATAAAGAATAATATCAGCCTCAATTTGAGCCATTTCAATTGATAAGCTTTAGATTTCAAAGATATTTTTTACAGTATGTCTTTATTAAATTATCAGTTATATTATATTCTCCATTTATTTTCTCAGCGATACTTAAATCAACGAGGCTATTCAAGATTCTAGAAAGCGTTGAGTTTGTTATGCTTATAGAAATTCCTGTTGTAGATAACTCTAACCCCTTATATTCTTAATGTAATCTAGCAATTTCTTCCATTTTGAAATTGCGTTGGTTAAAGATTCTGTGAAAGTTCTGTAAAAGGATTTTATTGGAATATCCTTCTATTTCGAACTTTCTAGCATCGATATATAAGTAAGGGTTTTCTAGCTCATTCAAGCATGTTTTCAATAAAGAAGTCTTTCCTATTCTCCTTATGCCTAGAATAGTTATAATGGGCAAAGGATAGTTCAAAGTTTTTAAGATTTTGCTGAGTTCCTCTTCTCTATCGAAAAGCTTAGACCTTTTCTCTTTTGGCCTCAAATCAAATAGCGTAGTATCACCCCTGATACTAAGTATCACCCCTGATACAGAGTTTGCACAGCCTCCTGAGAATTGGAAAGAGATCCTCATGAACTTTAAAAAAGCATTAGAGAATGAGGCGAAAGATTTTGAAAATTACTTAAGGGATTAAGAAGAATAGCTATCTGAAATCCGCTTTCCTCTTTCATGGTGTTATTAGAGTTACTCAGATATCACATATTTTTGATCATGAACTTAATTTTTAGAAAATTTCTCAAGTGGAAGGGCCAATTTTAAATATACTTACTGGGCTTGTGCGACGACGGTAAGAAGTCTAATTCCTGTTATACTAGTCACCAATAACATGTTGGGAGTATTCTAACTTTACACTTTTTGTTAAGCGTATCCTTATGTCTTATCGTATTGTCCTTATGACGAGAATGGCAAGGGGACAGATAATGTATAGAGCAATATCTGTTGGATCTAACAATCCTGCTACATCAAATAATACAAATACCGAAAAGAAACTCAAGGTGTTTACAGAGTAAGATATTCCGGTCATTTTATCCACACGAACTACGAAGAATGCTTAGTATACTAAGACCTGATAAGCTAATTCCTATCCACACAAAAAAATCCTAAACTCGTCTCCAGTTTTGCGAAATCGATCAATTTTTCCTCTTAATCTTCAACCTTATAATAAGCACTTAATCGCATAATTAATACACTTACATAACTACTTATCTAAACATTTAGAACTTTTTGGGCCTATATTTTATAAAATTCAAATTGAATTCTAAAAAAGATATTAACTTTTATCTTCTTAGAAATAATAAGCTGTATAGAAATACCGCACCTACTTAATATTCTTAAGGAAATATGAATATATGCGGTTAGAATCTTTTAACGTCCGAGGAAAATGCCCATGGTGCAAAGGGGGAGTTATAATATTATTCTAGGTATTCTGGGAAGTAATATAAAAAACAAGTAGCTTTGATATGTTAAACTTTAGGTTAGTATTCTAGCTTTAATACTTTATATTCCACTCTTTTATTTAATACCGCATCTCTTACGGCTTCTTCAGCCTTGTTAGTTCTGCTCTTTCCGCTCTTTACTTCCAAAAATATTATGTTTATCTTGTCTCCGCCCTCCAAGTTGCTATAACCATCGAATATTATATAATCTATAGGAGTACCGATGAATCTTGCATCAGAAGCGTTATATTCAAAGCCCGGTAACAACGGTGCTAATTGCTCACTTATTTTGCCTTTTAGGGTACTCCTACTTCTTTCTAAAGTTTCTTTCTTTATCTTCTCTTTCTCCTGTTCAATCCTTTCCTTAAGTTCGACGCTAAACTCTCTTTTGACTATTTCCCTAAGTAAAATATAACCTATAACAATTCCTGCAAAAAAGCTTACAATTATGCCTATTAATATTTCTAGCATGCTACATTGTATTTTATTCTCTATTTAAATATTACTTAACATTTTTAATTGATAACAAAGATAACATGCCTTATATTATTTTATAGTTGGAACTTCGATGAAAAAATTTAATCCCCCGATCGAGGCTTAGCACCGAATCTTTTCGGTATACCTTTATATTCGATTCAAAGGATCTTGAGCTTATGACGAGGCCCGTAGATTACAAGCCAAAGCCGATAGATCCAGATGTGCTAAATAAGCCCGATGAATATCCTGTAACGGGCGAATACATGGGCATAAAGATAAGAGCGGGAGGAATGCAGAGGCTCGATGCGGATGGAAAGCCATATCCGACACAGCTTGGGATTTATGGAACTATTGTCATGGTGGATTTCGAGGCATGCGTGGCAGATGGAGTATGCATGGATGTCTGCCCCGTAAATGTTTTCGAATGGTTCCTGAATCCAGGGAAGGCAGGAACGAATAATGATCGCATCATAGATCCCAACAAGCCCGAGGATAAGGAGCTCTGGGAGAAATACAGAACAGATAAGGCATTTCCGATAAGAGAAACGAACTGTATATATTGTTTGGCGTGTGAAGTTGGTTGCCCTACGAAAGCTATAAAAATCAACCAACCTGTATAAATATTAAAACTTTTTCTTGTATTTTTCCAATTAAATTAAGATAAGAGCTACTTTATTTTATATTTAAGAAAATTCATACTAATCCCAAATGAGTATTAAGATTAAAATTCAAGCGCGAAGTTTTTCAGGATTTAGTTTAGTTTATTCTTTTAATTTTTTAATGACATTTGGTTAGATTAATTCTTATTGAGATTAGGAACTTATATAATGATTTTAGGGTTTTGTGGTAAGGTTTTTGAGTGTTGCTTTGATTTATTGTCTAGTGAGCAATATCGGTATATTGTCTCCATTCTAAACTTTTGCAAATGGCTTTTGCAGTATTTCCTATCTAGACCAGAGCAATTCATGGCGGAAATATATTTAAGATCCAATTTTAACTCTATTATTTATGGAGTATTATCCAAGATTAATTGAAGAAAAATTGGAAAACATGATTGGCAGAAAAGAATACTTGATAATAAAAGGCCCAAGACAGGCCGGAAAAACTACGCTTATGCTTCACCTTAAGAATAAGTATGGTGGTCATTATATCACGCTTGAAGATTTCGATATTCTTGATACGTTTGAGAGAGATACTAAAGCCTTCGCAGAGCGCTTTCTTGATAAGAGATTGCTCTTCATAGATGAGATACAATATTCACAAAATGCTGGCAAGAACTTGAAGCTTTTATATGATCTCTATTCAGACAGATTGAAATTAGTTTTGAGCGGTTCTGGGTCTTTCGATATAAAGGAAAACATTGGCAAATATCTCGTAGGCCGGTGCCTTTATTTTGAGCTTTTCCCTTTGTGCTTCGAGGAGTTTGTTTTATGGAAGAAAAAGGATCTTTACAAGATATATCGAGAAGCTAAGCAGGCTTTGATTGATTTCATAATGGGTAACAGAGCTGAGATACGAATAGCTTTCGCCAAGGAGTTTCAGAGTTTATTCGAGGAATACTTGATCTATGGAGGTTTTCCTGCAATTGTAAAAGAGCCTAGCATAGAATTGAAGGAAGAGCTATTGAAAAATCTCGCGAGGACCTATTTGGAAAAGGATGTCTTCTTCTTTTTCGATATAAGGCATCTCGAAAAGTTTCGCATGTTAATGAGATATCTGGCCTTTAATATCGGCTCAATCATAGAGTATTCTTCTCTTGCTCAGGAGGCTCGTGTGGATTATAAGACTCTTGTGAATTACATTTCTATCTTGAACAATACCTACATCATATTTCCCGTAAGTCCTTATAGAAGAAATTTAGCCACAGAGCTCAAAAAAGCCAAAAAGCTGTATTTCGTGGATACAGGTTTAAGAAATTCCATTATAGGTGATTTCAGCGAGATAAGCAAGAGGGAGTATGATAAGTCTAAACTTTATGAGAATTTCGTTTTCAACGAGCTTAGAATGATCTTCAAGGATATTCATTACTGGAGAACCACAGGAAAAGCGGAAGTTGATTTCGTTTTAAATATAAACAGCGATGTAGTTCCAGTAGAGGTGAAGTCAAAACCCAAGCTGGAACGAAGCCTATATAGTTTCTTTGAAAGTTACAAACCTAAAAGAGCGTTGATATTAAACGAGAGTGAACTTGGCATGGAAACAATAAAGGGCGTTGATGTTCTCTTTGCTCCAATATATCTGATTTAGAGGCTTACAAAAATAATAGTAGGCTAGTCCTTAGAAAGTATAGAAATTATGAAGGAATTCGATGTTGTAATAATAGGTGCAGGCCACAACGGCCTTGTTGCAGCGAACTATTTGGCAAAGCATGGTCTTAACGTCGCAGTCTTTGAGTACAGGAGCAAGCCTGGCGGTCTAGTCGAGACTGCTGAATATAAGGGCGTTAAATATTCAAGATTATCATATTCGCTTGGTCTTTTCCCTAAAAAAATAAAGGATGAGCTAGGGATAGATTTCCCTACTTTTGAATCGAATATTACAGAAATTTTTGTTACTGATGATGGAAAGGTAGTAAAGATATGGAGGGAAAGAAGTAAAAGAATTGAGAGCTTCGTATCTTTAGGGCAAACTAGATATAAAGAGCTCGAGAATCTCATTTCGTCCTATAAGCTTTTCTTAGAGAAAGAGGTACTCTTTAGAACGTATCCAATGAGCTTTGAGGATTTCAAGTATAAGCTTGAATCAAAAGGTCTTAGCATTTTCCTAGAAAATACAAGAAAATTTCTTCATGAGTTTATAGACGAAACTTATCATCCTTTTTTTCATCAATGGTTCCTAATGGATTTCCCTGCATATATAATGGGCTATTATTTCAGCTGGGACTGGAAACTTGTAAAGGGAGGTATTGGAACAGTTGCAAATATACTTTACAAGAGAGCAAAAGAGTTCGGCACTGAATTCTTCTTCAACGAAAAAGTAGAGGAGATAGTTTTTGATGAGAAAGTCAGAGGAATAAGAACTAATAAAGAATACATACATGCAAGAAATGTGCTCCATGCAGCAAGTCCTGTGCTTTTAAATGACCTAACAAGGGGAGCACTCAAAGTTCATCATCCTGGCTTCAGATATGGTTGGGTGAAGACAAACGTAATATTAAGAGAATGGCCAAAGCTACCAGAATATATGAAAGAGCATCCTGAGATATTGCATTGCTTGCCAATCGGTGAGGTTGCGATCTCATCTATGATCGATGATATGGGAGGTAAAGTGATGAGTGTTATGGGAAGCTTAGAAGAAACAAAGGAATTTTTCCCCGACATAGAAAAGAATGCGATCTTCATAGAAGAGTTAACCGCTAAAGATATTGAGAAAGAATTCAATCTTCCTTTCGGAGATATGAATCACCTGCCTATGTCTCAAAAATATCTGTTTGATAATAGGCCTGTTAAAGGCTGGGGTTACACTACGCCCATTCAAGGATTATACATTACAGGTTCAGGCACGCATCCAGGGGGTCAAATAACAGGGATACCTGGAAGAAATGCAGCGCTAAAGATTTTAGAAAGTTTCAAAAAAGTTCTTTAAATTTGGCGAAAACATATGTAATTTAAGAAATAGTCCGATTAAACAGAAAGTGAATTTTGTATTAATGAATTGCAAAATTAAGATAAAGCTTAGCATTCAAATCTAGGAGAAAAATTTATAAGTATAAATAACTAATAATTTCATGGAAAAAGATAAAGTATTGCTGACACTTGTAATTATTAGTTTACTAATTGGTTTATTAGGACTTTTTGAAGGTTTAATGGCCTCAATTCATTATTCAAATATTGTAAATGTTAATACCCAGACTTCGAGTTATTCGGATTTAAACCAAAAGGTCATAAATTTGACGAATATAGTAACCCAGCTCCAAAATAAAGTTTCGAATATCGAGAATATTGAAGTTTCAAATATTTCTGCCATGATTACTCAAATCCAAAACAGTCTTAATTCTATAACTACTATGCCGTCAGTTTTCGACTATTTAATATTTCCTGGTACTAATGGTGAAATCAACGCTTATAGTTACTATAAAAAGGAGGTTGTATATTCAAATATAGATGCCAGCTCGGTATTCAATTATGCCATCAATAATACTCCGATAGGTGGTAAAATCTTCGTTGAGAATGGGGTCTATTTCATATCTTCACCTATATTGATAGATAAGGGCCTTTCTTTGATAGGGGAGCAAAGTAGCAACACGATACTCAAAGCCAAATCTCCAAAAAGTGTTATTATTGAAGTAAATCCAACAATACTGAACATCAATATCAATTCGCCTTCAATTGAATATTTCACAATTGATCAAAATACTTCGGTAAACAATTTTTCAGTTCCAAATGGGGATTACGATCCAAACTCAATTGTTGTTAATAACTCAGATAATGGCAATGTTCCAGCTGTTGTCATATATGCAAGTGACAAGAATTCGGTAAGCGATATTGAATTAAGGGGGCTTGTTATCTCAAATGCCCAAAGTGCAATCCAGTTTGTTGGCCCCTCAGACAAGCGTTATTTATATAGAGGCGAAATAAATGATCTCTTCCTTAATAACACTGGTGAGGGCATTAGGATAGACGGTGGTAACCTTTTAAATATCGAAAATGTTTTCTCGTTGAATACACATTCAAGTTTCCTGAAAATACTCAATGTAAGTGTAGGAGAACAGTTAGATAACATTTTAATCGGGACTCATATAACTGTACCCAATCTGCAATTTACCTCATATCCTTGGTTGAAACAAACGGGTATTTTCGATTCAATGGGCGCTGACTTAAATATGCATTACGTGAGTTATTTCGATTTCGTATCTGCGCCGAATGTCATATTTAATATGACAGCCTCTTACTCAGCAGGATCTGCAAGTATAAGTGATATATTTATTCAACAGAGTTCAAGTTCACCTGTTATCTCTTTCGCGATATATAACAATTTTAATGATGCAAATACCATTGTTAGGGTAGAGAATGCAAAAATACAAGGCGGTGGTCCTGGAACAGTTTGCTTTAGAGTTGGATCTAGAGGATTTAATTTTCATGTTTTCATAAATGATATCTCATTTGATGCTAGCGGCCCTGGTTTCTTTTACGTTCCGAATGTACATTTCATAGACAGCTATAATACACCCTTAGGCCAGAGCCCGATTATTTTTATATCAAACATAATTAGCGATAATTCCCCACTCATACTAAAATCCGATCCTAAATATTATGAGGGGCTAATAGGGAATCTATTTGTAACGAATGCAGTAACCAATGCCACAATAACAACTTTACCTATAACATCTTCTCCATTTATATATCAAAATCTAGATGGCATTTCAGAATATATTGCAATATCTGGGGGAAGTAATGTCGTTATTGAATGGAGCAAGGATGGATCGAATTGGTATAATATAGGCCTTACTTCAGGAGTAATAAGATTAGAAGCCTTCGAGTACGTCAAAATAACTTTCACTTCACCCCCAAATTTGACTGTAATTCCAATATACATTTAGTTTATCTCCTATTCATTAGCTATTACCACTCTTAGTTGATATAAGCAGAGTAAGATCTACTTCAATCAACGTAATACTTTAGGAATTTTTTATTCATATGAAAGAGGAATCGAAGATATTTTCCACATTACTTTTTTCTTTGATATGATTATCATGATTTTTAATTACTAAAGAATTTAAGCGAAGTGCTTTAAGTTGCATTTCAATGCAAACGACTTCTTTGATTAAATCCAGTCCAAATATAAAGGGATTAGCCTGCAGAGACTGCGGAAAGTTCTTTGAAATTAGCCTAAACCATGCATGTGATGAATGTTTCGGTGCCCTTGATGTCATATATGACTTTGAAAAAGCAAAACCTAGCAAGGATAGGATTGCTTTACGTGAGAAAAACATGTGGAGATATAGGGAACTCTTACCTTTCGATCCAGTTGATGCGATATATGATATTCAAGCTGGTTATACTCCTTTAATAAAAGCTAAGAAACTTGGTGAAAAACTTGGGCTTAAAGAACTTTACATAAAAAATGATTCAGTTAATCCCACTTTTTCGTTCAAAGATAGGCCTGCTGCTGTAGGCGTAAATGCTGCCATTCACTTTGGGCTCGATACTGTTGGTTGCGCTTCAACAGGTAATCTTGCCAGCGCCACTGCTGCGTATGCAGCAAGAGCTGGTCTGAATTGTTTAGTATTTGTTCCAGCAAATACTGAGAGAACAAAGGTTGCGCAGGCTAGAGCCTATGGGGCAAAGCTTATAGAAGTCGATGGTACATATGATGACGTAAACAGGCTTGTATCACAGGCCGCAGATCTCTACAACATTGGGGTAGTCAATGTGAATTTAAGGCCCTATTATGTAGAAGGATCCAAGACTTTAGCTTTCGAAGTAGCAGAGCAAATGAACTGGGAGGCACCTGATGCATTTATAGTTCCAACTGCAAGCGGTGCTATGTTCAATGCAATTTGTCGTGGCTTCGAAGAGCTTAGGCAGCTAAATCTTATAAATGAAGAGCCCTCTAATCCCATCGTAGCTCAGGCAGAAGGCTGTAATCCTATCGTCAAAGCTTTTAAGAAGAATTCAGATCATATTGAAGTCATAGAAAAGCCCAAAACAATTGCTCTAAGCTTGGCGATTGGGAATCCTGGGGATGGAGTTTATGTTCTCAAAAGATTGAAGAAAAAAGGTTTCGCAGAGGATGCAAGTGATGATGAAATTGTTGAGGGCATTTGCTTACTCGCAAAATATGAAGGTATCTTTACTGAACCTGCAGGAGGTGTAGTGATAGCTGTATTGAAAAAGCTTGTCGATGAAGGAAAAATAGATAGAAGTGATAAAGTAGTTTGCTATATAACCGGCAATGGTTTAAAAACGTCTGAGGTCATTAGCGATAAGCTTGAATCCGTCACGTTGATAAAACCTAATTTAAAGGAATTGGAGCGTGTTATAAATGGCTAAGGTAGAGGTCTTTTTACCCGCATTACTTAGAAAAGATAAGGCGAAATCCAAAATAATCGTAGAGGCCTCAAATCTAAAGGAGTTAATAGATTGGTTAGGTAGAAACGGAATTGTAGATAACGATAAATTGTTTGATAGCAATGGTATGTTGAGGAAATTGATAAACGTATTCATCAATGGAAAGTTACAAAATGATTTAAATGCTGTATTGAATGATGGAGATGAGGTTAGTTTCATTTTAGCTGTTGCAGGTGGTTAGCATGCAGGACTTCAAAAGGTATGCTCGTCAAATAGTGCTCTGTGGCATAGATTTCGAGGGCCAAGCTAAACTAATGAAAGCAAAAGTTGCACTAATAGGCTTGGGTGGACTTGGTTCCCCTGTTGCGTATCAACTCGCAGGTATGGGCATAGGCCATATAAGGCTTATAGATAGAGATATTGTATCCTTGAGTGATCTTAACAGACAATACCTTTACAATCCTAGCAATGTTGGTGAATTCAAAGCCGAGGTCGCCGCAGCTAGGCTCAGTGAATTCAATCCAGAAATTGAGATTGTGCCCTATCCTCTTGCAGTAACTGAGTTCAATATCGAAGATCTAATAAAAGGTTGTGATGTGGTTTTAGATACAACGGATTCGATAGCTGCGAGATATATTGTTAATAGAGCATGCTTGAAGTTAGGCATACCTTACATATATGGAGCTGGAATTGAGAATAACGGCCTCGTTTTTACAGTAATCCCCAATAAAACGGCATGTCTTGAATGCTTATTTCCTGGCCTTAAGGATGAGGATCTCCCGAAATGTTCAAATGTAGGCGTCAATCCTCCAATCCTTAGTCTTGTTGCAGGTATTCAAGTAAGCGAGGCCACCAAGATAATAATGAAAAAAGAGCCACAACTTGCGAACAGGATTTTGATACTCGATTTACAGAATCTTTCTTTTGATTTCATGGATGTAAAACAAAGAGAAGATTGCAGTGCTTGCAGGAATCCAGAGCTTCACAGCGAAAACAAGCATATTCATATCTTCGAGGAATCAAAGGGTATTTTCTATATTTATCCTCCAAGTAAAATCGATCTTGATTTATCGAAGATTGAGAACGAATTAAGATATGAAGGTATGGAGAATATTATAAGAACTAAATATTCAGTTCGATTTAAAGCATTAGAAGGGGCGCTATTCAATATAAGTAAGTACGGTTTCGCTGTTGTTAGATACGATGTGAAGAATAGTGGCAAAGAGAACATGAAGGATCTTTATCTTTCGATTTACGAGAAAATTTTGTTCAAAGAAAGGAAATTGGAGGGCGCTGCAGCAAAGCTCTAATAATTCACAATCATTATATCTTGTGCAAATCTTTAGATATTCTATTGAGGGAGACGGTATAAAGGATTTCATTGATTTATTGAAGAGGGAATTCATGACCTCTTATAGTTACATGAATCAAGGAAAAGATACTATCATATTAGTTTCTGAAAGATATTCTTTTCTTCAAAACTCTGATATGGCCGCAGTGATAGTAGTAGATATTCTCAATGATCGAGCTTGTAATCTAGAACTTATTGTAGCTGGAGGCAGGACAGGAATTTTTAGGCTAGATATTTACGGTCGTGAAAAAGCTACGCTTAAAAGCATAAAAGAGCTTGTAGAGAAACTATGCAATGAAAAAGGTTTAAGGATAATTAGTTTCGGTCCTTGATTCTTTGGCCTTGATGAGATCAAGCGCCTCTAGAGCAAGCTTTTCTGGATCCTCAATAGAACCTTGAGAAATCTTTTTGCCGTTGACAGCGATGATAGGTAGCTTTCCTGAACGGTATTTGATCATTTTGAATATCCCTCTTAACGTCAAAGCTTCTGTGATTATTACCTTCGCATATATTTCTTTAGAGATTGCATTTATGAAATCAGTAATCTTCGCTGAAGTTTCAAGCATTTCCTGAGGATATTCTTTGAGTTGTATTTTTTTATGATCAAATTTGAAAGATTGCCATACTATTTCACAATGTTCACAATGTCCTAGCATTATTGGATCAAGCGTTAAAATCTCGATTTTAATTTCTTTCATCTTCAAGATGGCATTGGCTTTCTCTTAGCGTAGCAAGCACACTATTGACCCATTCTTCACCTCCAATGAATTCAAGCAAAATTGTTCTTTCTGTAATTTCGCAATAGGTATAAACTGCCAACACGTTATAGTCACCTTTTCTGAAGTATCTTCTCCTAAACTTGTAATATATTGCTTTGTGTTTACCTACATTTGTATTACCTTCTTCAAACTGTTTGCTATAATCTTTAATTTTGTTAAGAGGTCTCACTCCTGGCCAAATCTTTATTCGCATCGATATATTTCCAAGCGGTGTAGATACGAAATGCTCTATTTCCCCATCTCTTACCCATTTCACTTTACCCTGTGAAGTCGATGATAGAACATCAGAGGTCATTGGTGTATTTATTACCCTCCATGATTGCGGTATTGAAATAACAAGAAAGTTGTATACCCCGAATAGAGCATTCCCTACTGCTAATGTGACCTTAAGTGGTTCTTCAGTGTAGGTCATATTCAGCCAATTCTTCGAATATATCTCTTTCTCTAACCATATTTTTCTTGAACAAATCTAGGCCTCCTATGAAATATGGCAAAAGTCTAAGAGTATAATAGTTCGCAAGAAATGGTATGCCCAAGAATTCGCCAACAATCAAGAAATACATTAGGTTCTCATAGGCTTTTGATATTTTTATTGTTTCTTTATAAAGCTCAAAAGTTGAGAGGCCAAATATAAAGTCCTTTATAGCCTGTTTTGAGGGGATGAGCGAAGATAATCTTTTCCTAGCCTCCTTTTTCGAGCTCATTAATCACCTTCCTCAAGTCCTCAAGTCCTATAACATCGTTAGGATATAAGTGGATTTTTCCGATTATTTGATTTCCAAAATATTTATTGATGAGCTCAAGATTCATGTTCTGTTCATTCACCTTCGACTTCAAAAATCCTGTCTCGTCTCTTATCGCTTCATCCTCTGGTATGAGCATGTTTATGATTACACCGCTTGATGGAATTTCGTAAGCGCTTACCATCTCCATGAATCGTTTGACCACTGATATAGATAAAACAGTAGGAATCGTGACGAAGATGAAACTTGTTTTGCTTGGGTCTGTTATTATGTTCCTTGCGTTTGTATATTTGTTGTAGATGTTAAGTAGATTTAGGAGGACTGGATCCTTCTTGATTTCTTCCTCCACTTTATCCTTTCTCCAGCTCAATTGTTTTCTCAATGAGAGCGTTTCTTGTCTTGATTTTATTACTCTTTGTAGCCAAAGTCCATAAATTTTCGAAAGGCCTATTAGCCTTATTGCATTAGCCACAGCAGCGGTATCGAATATAATTTTATCATATTGATTTCCTTCAATAAGTATTATATCCATCATTTTATCGAAACTTGCCGCCTCTTGGAATGCAGGATTCGTGGTGGCGATGTCGATGAAAGGCTTAGGATCCACAGGTATTTCAGCCCACTTTAAAAATTCTCTTAGTAAATTCGAAATTTGATCTCTGTATTTTTCTACAGCTTCATCAATTTCTACTTCAAGTGCATAAAGATTTTCAATGCCCGCAATAGGTTTTATCGTTCCTCCACTTAGGTCTTGTTGAAATATAGTAGATAAAGAATGAACTGGGTTGAAGCTAGCAAGCAATGTCTTCATACCTTTTTCAGCAAGTCTTAGCGCTAGCGCAGAGGCTACTACAGTTTTACCTACTCCTCCCTTCCCTCCTACGAATATAAACTTTGAGCTAAGTTTATTTTCCATGTTCATTTTCCTATAAGGCTTTCTAAATCAATACTTGATTCCCAGAGTTCCGAGGAAACTTTGCTCAGCATTTCTAGGCCCTTTGGTTCCCTATTATACATGGGTATGAGACCTACAATCAAATCCTTGAACTTATCCACGATTTCCTTGAGAAGTGGCTTTTGAGA
This sequence comes from Thermoproteota archaeon, assembly GCA_021324265.1. Classification (GTDB taxonomy): domain Archaea; phylum Thermoproteota; class Thermoprotei; order Gearchaeales; family Gearchaeaceae; genus DSFO01. The sequence goes on from JAJPJK010000003.1 coordinate 30,400, forward strand.
AATAACTTTCTTTTTCAGATATTCTGAAGCCTTTGGATCGCTCAAAATCCAAGGCGGGTATACTTGATTTATGACTATACCTCCAACTCTTAGATCTAGGCTCTCGAACATCTTTATGGCCCTTTCGGTATCTAGGATCGACATTTTCTCAGGAGTCAAGACCATTAGGAAAGCAGTACCATTGGGATCGACGACTAAATTTCTGAAACTCATGATCTTGTTTCTTATATCTTCTAGTTCATTCAACATCAAATCTTCCCTTTCAGTAACCTTTTGCCTCTTCATTGCTGCTGCAGCTGCCTCATATTCATAAGCTTGTCTCCTTGCTTCTGTGATCTTATCAACCCATTTGCTCAAAAGATCAGCCATTGCTATCATCCTTATACCATGTCCAAAAGGAGGCATATCGAAAATATAGTAATCATACTTACTTTGGGTTACGACTTCGAGCATTGCATCATAGACCGCGGATTCATACATTGCAGGCTCAGCTATAGTTGATTCGATGTAATCTTCTACTTCTTGGGGTATTTCTTCTATCTTATACATGTCTCTGATTTTCTGCCTAATCCCTTCAACATATTCTTTGATCCTTTTGTCTGCATCTATCTCTAATACATATAGGTTGTTTGCTATTGGTATTTCGCCCTTGCCAAATAGGTCTCTTTCGAATACATCACTTAGCGATGCCTGCGGATCTGTGGAAAAACATAATACCCTTTTGTTCAGTTTATTGGAAATAAGATAAGATAAAGCAGCGCTACAAGTTGTTTTGCCTAATCCTCCTTTGCCAGCAAATATAATTACTTTTACATTGGGTTTTCTTTCGAAGAGATATTTCAGCCCTACTTTCATCCTACAACGATGTCTGTTACATCTCTATCTCTAAGCATCCTTAGCTTCCAAGACTTGATGTTAGGCACCATATATGGAAGCAAGCGAAGCGAATAATAAGGAGGTAAAAGAGGCATGCCGAGCATATCTCCCATTGTCATGATCATGAATAGATACTCTGTATATGTTTTCATCTTCAATAAAGACGTAACATGGCTGTGCACCATAAAACCCATCAAAGTATCTTTTAAAGCGCCTAAAGGATTATCTTTCTTTTCTTTCTTCATAAAACCATCTATGTTAAGAATGAGAAAAATAGTATAAAAAATTTTAATTAAATATTTTAGGCTGATTTGGCCTTTTCTCTTCTATATCTGAAATAACCCAATATCAGATAAGTTGTCATTATAACGCCTAATACCGCCAGTACTGCGCCCAAGACTGCAGAGAATCCGTTTGATATTTGAACTGCAGTCTGGCCAAATACCTTGGCCACGTTTGTCTGAGGTCCCAATGGTTTATTTGCAAAGAGGAAGTTTGCATAAACATAAGTCTCCCAGACCAGAGCAGCAACCGTGGTTATAGCCATGAATATACCGGGTATGAATACGTATGCCGTAGGCCTTTTCTGGCTAGCCAAATAAACAGCTACTAGCAATAAAGCTAAGCCTGCTAGTAATTGATTTGTTCCTCCGAAATATATCCATAAGTTCGTCCAGCTACCTGTAAATGCCAAGAATATCATTACAATTAACATTACAATGATTGCAACGTGTTTATTACCAAAGATCGATTTCTCAAAGAGCTCCGCAGCTACATTCCTCCATACCCTTACAAAGAGCATCGAAGTTATTAAACCCATAACTACTATGAATACTGAATAGAAGAGTGTCATTCCTGTTGAACTTATCCCTATAAGAGCACTTGTTAGTTTACCTGCACCCTGTGCGTAATTCGTCGCTGCACCTATGCTACCTGCTAATATAGCTACTGCTGCAACAGAAGATAGCCCAACAATACCTTCAGTTATCATGGCTCCACCTCCAACAGGCCTGGCATCAGTTTCATACTCTAGCTGCTTTGATGAAAGACCGCTAGAAATTAAGCTATGCCATCCTGAAATAGCGCCACATGCTATGGTAACGAAAAGTATAGGCCATATTGGTCCAGATTGGAATACTGAAGGATCTGTGATCCATAGATTCTTAACTGCTGCTTGCGCCATGGAAAGTCCTGTTAATGGAGTAAATAGTGCTGCTATGATAACTAATATCAAAGCGATAATCGTAGGTAAGAAACCTACGAATATTGTAGGAAGAAGAAATCGCGGCATCGGTGTGGATGCTGCTATATAATAGATTATCGCCAATAAGAATAACCAGAAAAGAACGGTTAAGCTTCCTGGCCATGTAGTTGTCGTTCCTAACTTTGGATCTAGAAAATTAACAGGAGGCACTTGAATCTGTGGGAAAGTAGCTACCAATATTATACCTGCAAAAACAACTATTATCGCTATTATTGTCGCAATCAGTATATCAACTTTTAATCTGAATACTAAATGTCCAAATATAGCTCCCATAAACAATATGAAAATCACTGGAATAAATGTACCGACTATTCTATTTAATGTATCTACAATCACCCAAGCAAACACTGCTGTTATTATTATCAAATATATCATTATGTATACAAGCAGAATCTTCCTCACTCTATCGCCCATCAGGTTATATGCAATGGGACCCATGGAGCGGCCTTCATTTCTAACCGACATCATCATTGCAGAGTAATCCTGTACCCATCCAATGAAGAAGTTTCCTACTATCAACCAAATCAGAGCAGGAAGCCATCCGTAGAAAGCCGTCGCGACAATTGGGCCTACGATGGGGCCTAGTGCAGCTACACTTTTGAATTGATAACCATATAGTACATACCTGCTAACGGGGAAATATTCTACACCATCAGTATATAGCTTGGCAGGCGTTGGCCTATTTGGATCGGTTGCCCATATTTTCTTATCAACGTATTTAGAGTAAATCATGTATGCTATTAGGTATACAACAAGGCCTATAGCAACATATGGAGCAGGGGTATTTAGAATGTCTACGATTATTTTTCACCCCTAAAATTCTAATTTTTTACATTTATATAAACATTTCTTTTATTGAGATCATTATTTAATCCATGATTAATGATATTTAATAGGATGTAGTATACAAATATTTTAAAAGCTTTTCTCTATCCTCAATCTTAAGGAGTGGATTAATCTCTCGTCTTATATTTCAGAATTAAGGATTTCAATTCAGATATTTTTTAAAGAAAGAAATTGTTCGTTGCCATGCATCTTTAGCTGCGTCTTCGTTATAATTTAATCCTCCTTCTGTTGCAAATGCATGATTTGTATAAGGATAAAGTTTCACTTCGAAATTTATTTGGTATTTTACCATTTTTCTAATTAGATCGGGAAGTTCTTTATTAATCGCAGTATCATTTCCTGCATAAATACCTAGAACGGCTCCTTTGAGATTTTTTATGTTATCTAAAGGTCTTGGCGCATGTCCATAGTATATTACACTAGCATTGATCTCTTCAATTGTCGAAAATTGAAAAGCAAGCCCTCCTCCCATACAAAAACCTATTACTCCAATCTTCATTGGCGCATAATTTTCCTTGATTAATTTATAGATAGAGGATAGATCCTTTACCATCTCTTCTTCTGCCTTTTCTCTATTCGTTACGAGCTTTTCGAAGATGATTTTTTCACTATCATTTAATTCAGCATAGAGTTTCTCTATATTTCTTTTATTCCTTCTTGAAGCAGGACTAAGGCTCCAGAGTCTTTTCATAACAGAAAATATATTCGACTGTGTAAACACTTCCTTTTTTCTCGAATACAAGTTAGGAGCTAATACCAAAAAGGATTCGTTACTCAATCTTCTCGCTACATTCTTTATATAATCCGTTAAACCCCAAATCTCGTGTATAACGATTATCGCAGCTTTGTAATCCTTTGGTTGAGATATGAAAACCTCGATTTCGCTTCTGTCATAAGAAAGAAACTTCGATTCGCTTTCCATGAATAATTTAGTTTAAAGACTCTTAAAGCCTAATCGGAATAGCCAAGTAAGAGCTCTTATTACTCCTATAGTATTGTTAAGATTGATATTTCTATAATTTAGGGAGCTTAGACCTTTTGTCTCTTTGAGTTGCAAGAATACCCACTCAATGTTATCAAATATTTTATCTATCATGAATTTTGCAAGTCTATTTATCATCTTGTTTTTAATGTTGCTTGTAAGTGCAGGCACAAGCTTTCTTGTTATTTTGAAGTTATATTTCCAGCTAATGTATAACAAGTCCCAATAGTTCCTTGGCATTTTCTTCAATGTGGGGAAAGGGTTCTTTCTAATCCTCGAAGTTTCCATTGGTATTACAGGTAGGGGAAAAACCCATGCCGTCAATTCATGATCTATGATATCCTGAACCAATTTTATGCTTAACTCAACATCTTCTTCAGTTTCATCGAAATAGCCTATAGTCATCGTGTAGCATGGATAAATGTAGTTCTCATTCATGATAGTTGTAGCATCTATTATTACGTCTCTCCATTGCCTCGGCTCATATGGGAAAGATTTCGCTCTCATATACTTAGTGAAAATCCTCTCGCTTCCAGTTTCAAGTCCTACAACAGGGGCATCTGCTCTGTCGAAGCTATAATGGGCTATTTCAGCCATTTCTCTTATTGTTTTAGGGCTCTCTTTAACTGGTGGCGCCGATATATGCGGGAACCATATTCCATCTACGCCCATAACCATCACATCTTTGTAAAGTTTTGTTATGGCATCATGATTTACGCGAAGCCTTTGAGAACCATAGAGCATTATATCGTCAGTTATAAATTCTACTCGGTCTATTCCTCCCTTTAGGTTCACTTCAATTTCTTTTTTTATGATATCAAGGGGAATGGATCTGAAGGTTTCTGGCGTAATGCTGCAAAAAGAGCATCCACGAGGGCAACCACGGGTTATTTGAACTTCACCGAGTCTAGCAGGATAAAGTATGGGTGGGATTTCATCTATCTTTGCATCTTTTCCATATATTAACTTGGGTACATCTTTTCCATTTAACATTTCATTTACCAAGCTTGGAAGCGTATGTTCAGCCTCTCCTATGTAAAGTACATCCAGCCAGTCAGGTCTTTCTTTTATAAGCTCCCATGCAGCCGGTCCTCCTACGATGACTTTGAAATTATACTTCTTTTTAAGTCTTGAGACCTTTTCACCCAATTCTTCAAAAAATCTCGCAGTCCAGCTAGGGCCGCCTCCAAAGAGCATGCATAACTTTGTGCTTACTGGATCAATGCCTAGTGGATCATGTGCTGTTAAGCCGAGAATTTTTGTCTCATTATTTACAACCCTTTCCAAGTATTCAGGAGGTGTTACAATTACATCCTTTATTCCTGCATAATATAGAGCAGCTTCAACTTTTCTCAAGGCATATGGTGCGAAGTATGCCCTTCCTTCATTATCAGCAGGAATTGGCGGCGTAAATATTCTATCCATAAAAATCCTAGGGACTAGCCTGTAAGGCATGCAGGCTACATAACCTAAGGCACTTGACCCGCCATAATCAGTAAAAGATCCCCTATCTGCCGTGAGAACAACACAGTGTCTCACGACTGATATGATAATGTTTATTCTTGAATATATCCGTTTATCTAGCCTTCGAAGATTTATCTAAGTATTTCAAGAATTATATCCCTTATTGTGGTGCCAGTTAAAGGCATAGGCGGCCTTCTGATGTTTCCTGTAGCTTGTGTCATGAAATATGAATAAAAGGCGGAAAGGCTCATAGGAACTACTATGATTGCGAATATTGCAAAGAGCAAGGGAGATACATCTAAAGAGAAGAAAATTTCGAAGGTATAGACGTTCAGATTGTAATTTAGCATGCCCACGTTAAGTGTTATTACAGTATAAAAGAAGCTGTAAATATATGCCAAGGTTATGAGAATTGGTGATATTATATACATCCTAAATGCAGATGCAGCTATGCAAATGATGGTGATATCCAAGAACGTCCGCGTTATTACTATGGGTTTCATGAGAACGATTGCAGGTATAAGAATAAGCAATAAGTAGATCAAGATCGTCCTTAATAGGCCTTCAATTACAGTAATGATCAAATAAGATTGTATAAACTTCAAGCTATCTTTCATCCTCTTTTTACCTCGAAAGAGAACCTATAGAGGCCATTTATAGTAGCAGCTAATTTAAGATCTATATTTACAATTAATGTACTAGGAACCTTTAAGGGTATGGTTATACTTATTTGGTCACCTTTTTGAAAAGTATCTATCTTGCCGCTTTTATTATATATGTTACCGAATATGTCTTGGGCTGTAGCGTTATAAACTATATCTTTTAGATAACTTGTTCCTTCATTGACTAACGTGAGAATGATTTCATTTTGATGTGCTTCAAATTTGAAATAAATATGTCCTTTTGCAAGGTCTTGCAGAAAAAGCGTCAGGGGGCTAAAGATCAGGAAGATAACGAATATGGAAAACACTGATATGAGGAATTCGTGTCTTAGAGTCATTTTCTACTCTCCTTAAGAAACTCTAAACCGTATCTCAAGAGGATAGAGCTAGCTGCAATTACGACACCCAAGAATGCGACCTTTACTATAAGTACGAGAAGCTCGCTAGCCATGAAGCCTAAAATTGAAGGTACATTTGATACTTCTCCTATTGAAGCTCTGTAGAAGAAATATTCTCTTAGTGCAAGCCCTGAGGAAATTATGAGAAGGCCGAACCCCAATAAAATGAAGATATATCCCATTCTCCTTTTTTTAAGCTGTTCTTCCATAAGATTGTTCATTTATATATCATATTAAGATTATCTTCTGAAAACCCAAAGTATATAAAAACCAAAATAGCAAAGTATTATCCCACATGCACCGAATATGCCCATGAAGATCACATCGTTAATACTCCTAAATGTTTCTCCAAAGTAATATCTTATGAATTCACTTATCGAGGTAGGTAATATCATGTGATAATTAAAAATGGTTAGTATTATACTGTAAATAGCATAGACAAGCATTAAACCTCCTGAAATCGCTAATAATAACGCTATAATTTCAGGCCTCACGTCTTCTTCTTCTTCTCATAGCAATGAATAGCGCACCTACTGCTATGGCCGCAACTACTATACCCGCTATAATATATATTAAATATTTATCCAACCAATTTTCTGTAACTCTGAATTGTATCTTTAGAGGAGGCGAAAGATCAATTTTTCCTATATTAATTAATGAGCTAGGAATGGGCTTTGTAAGTGAGAAGAATATTTGGATTGAAAAGGGTAAAGTTACGTTGACCAATTCACCTGCATTTGCGTTATCATTGACCTTTATTCTAACAGTTTGTTGTCCTTCGTTTTCAAAGCTTACGCTAGAGGTTGCTGCAGTTGCATCCCCTTGAACATTAACAGGTGCCTCTGCCTTTAGAGTTATCGCAAATTCAAATATGCCAGCGTTTATAGTGAGTTGTTCTCCAAGTTTAAGCGTCCTGTTGTAGGAAACTGTGTTGTTCGCTATATTAAACGTAATGTTTGCTTCTCCTCCTTGTAGCGTTACCTTTACATCATTGTAATCGCCCTTCGTAGTTTCATCATTGTAGTTGATTGAATAGTTTATTTTATAGTCTATGGAAACTGCAAAATTCAAATTCTGGAATTTATAGCTAATTAGGCCTGAGGCTTGAAGTGTTCCTTGTTCACCCTTGGATTCTACGTTGTATATAGAGAAGGTCATTATGAGGAAGCTAAATGCTATGATGAATACTATTTTCCTTAACATATTATTTTTCTTCTGTTAAACTATATAAGATTGTGGACTGTTATACTCCTTCCGAAGATAGTTATATGTTAGTTGATTCTATCATGAATGAATCAGGCGAGATTGCAATTGAAGTTGGAACAGGAACAGGTTATATCGCCTTATCTGTAAGAGCAAAATTCAATCTTATAGTCGCATCAGATATATCTTTTGACTGCCTTAGGATATTCAAAGATAAAATTAAGAAATTAAATATTTGGAATATAGATCTTATTGTTTGCGATCTCTTAAGCGCATTTAGAGGCATGAAAATAGATTTAATATTTTTTAATCCTCCATATTTACCAGATGATGGAATAAAGACTGATATTGATGAAAGTACAATATATAATAGAAATAATAAGAATATTATAGATAATTTTTTAGATCAACTAAGGAATTTCAAAACAAAATGCTATATAGTAGTCTCAAACTTAACAAATCTTGATTTAAAAAATATAAAGTATGAAATTGTTAATGCCAGGAGATTCTTTTATGAAGAATTATCTGTTTTGAAATTATCTACTTTTTAATCTATAAGCTTCCGCTACTCTTTCAAGGGCAAGAACTAAGGCTGCCTTTCTCATATCTACTTTAAGTCTTTCGCTTGTGTTATATACTTCGTGGAAAGACTTTATCATCTTCTCCTCCATTCTATGTAGCACTTCTTCCTTTGTCCATTTGTA
>JAJPJK010000011.1 GCA_021324265.1 Thermoproteota archaeon
TGCAGCCGGTGCTGATATGCTTCTCATAGAGGTACATTCAGAACCTATGAAGGCGCTGAGTGATGCAGATCAGCAACTCTCTCTTCATGATTTAAAAAATCTAATTGAAGATATCAAAAGGTTAGCAATTGCATTGAATAGAGATCTATGAGAACATATACCGCAAAGTTAAGTTTAGGTGAATCTAGCATCCTGATAGGGAAAAACGTAATTGAAGCGCTGCAAGATATTGGAAATAATTATGTTGCGTTATGTAGCAACAAAATCGATTTTGGCATTGTTAAAAACTTACTTGATGACTCGAAGATTATATTCCTTGAAGAATCAGAGGAGCTTAAGGACTTCAGAAAGGTGTTCGAGCTTATAAGATTGATTAACTTGAAGGTTAAGCATGAGCTAGATTGTATTATAGCAATTGGTGGAGGAACAATTAGCGATGTAGCGGGCTTCATCGCCTCGATATACAAGCGAGGCATTATGCTAGTTAATGTTCCAACAACTTTGCTGGGTATGGTTGACGCTGCGCTTGGAGGTAAGAATGCAATAAACTTTGATGGTATCAAAAATCTGCTTGGAACATTTTATCAACCTAAGCTGGTACTCTGTGATCTCCGCTTCCTAGAGACACTTCCAACTGAAGAATTTAAAAATGGTTTAGCGGAGGTGCTTAAGTACTGCATCATCATGGATGAAAACTTCAATAGTTTCATGGTATCAAATCGTGAAAAAGTGCTTGCATGCGATGAACAAGTAATTGAGGAAATGGTTTACAGGTCTGTTAGCAACAAAATGGCTGTTGTTGAGAAGGATGAAAGAGATGATAAAGAATTAAGAATTGTGCTTAATTTCGGTCATACGATCGGTCATGCAATTGAAACTGGAAGCATGTTTAAGGTAAAGCACGGAAAAGCAATATCCTTTGGCATGGTTTGCGAAACGTATCTAGCATCTGAGCTCGGTATTGCAGAAGAGGATTTGGAGAAAAGAGTGATTGATTTACTTAGTTCCTACGGTCTGCCAGTTAGCATAAAAGAACTGAATTGCGATATCAACATAAATCTTGCACTTGAGGCTTTGAAATGGGATAAAAAAAGGAGGAACAGCTTATTCAAAATACCTTTACCAACCCGAATAGGGACTTGGAGGCTTAGCGATGTGGACTATAATAGTTTAAAATCATGCTTCATGCGGTGTCTAGAATGATCACCTATCAAGCTTTGTATTGCATAATTGGGAAGAATATTAGTTACTCTTTATCTCCTAGGATCCATAACTTCATATTTGAGAGAACAGGCTATAAAGCTGCTTATCTTAAATTCGATCTCAGTGAAGAGAAGTTCTCTAGAGTAATCAATTCGTTGCTGGAGTTTTGCAATGGAATGAATATCACAATACCTTACAAAGAAAGAATACTAGGATATCTTGAAGGACTTAGCGATGAAGCTCAAAGAATAGGCGCAGTTAACACCGTTAAGAATAAGGTAGGCTATAACACGGATTTCTTGGCTATGAAACAGCTTGCATTAGAAAAATTCGGAAACCTTTTTGGTACTAGAGCCCTCATCATTGGTGCAGGCGGGGCTGCTAAAGCTGCAGCCTTTGCCTTAGGCGATCTAGGATGTAAACTAATAGTCTCAAATAGAAGCAAAGAACGTGCAGTAGAACTAGTTGAAAGACTTTGCAAAGAAGGCATAGATGCTGTCTCTTTTGACTTCAACTTATTATACCAAATTAGATGTGATTTGGTGGTCAATGCTATTCCTGTGCCTTTGAATGAAGAATTAACAAGAGGAAAGCTAGTCATAGATTTCTTTTATAAAGATACTGAAACATCCATCATGAATGATCATACTATAAGTGGAATAGAAATCCTAGTAAGACAAGCTTTACTTGCTCAGCAAATATGGCAAGATAGAAAATTGGTTGAGTATGAGAAAGAAGTGCTTGAATATATAAATGCCGGGAAATAGTTTTGGTAGAGTTTTCAAGATTACGACCTTTGGTGAGAGTCATGGGAAGCTAATAGGCGTGACTATCGATGGCATACCAGCGGGGCTATTCATAAATGAAGCCGATATTGAATTCGAGCTAGCATTTCGAAGGCCCGGCAGACTTTATGTTTCGCCTAGAAGAGAAGAGGATAAAGCAGAAATAGTCTCAGGTGTATTCGAAGGAAAAACCACAGGGGCGCCACTCACAGTGATTGTTCGAAATGTAGATATTATTTCGCAGGATTATGCCGAAATCCATAATAAGCCTAGGCCAGGCCATGCAGATTTGCCATATATCATGAAATATGGATATGAAAATTGGGATTATAGAGGTGGAGGAAGGGCTAGCGCTAGAGAAACATTATCTAGAGTTATTGCGGGCGCGATAGCGAAGAAATTGCTCATGCTAACCAATACTATGATTGCAGGGCATCTTAAATCGTTGGGAGATAAGGGCATCGATAAAGTAGTTTCATTTGAGGAAGCGTTGTCATCGAAGCTAAGTCCTGTTAGAGCTTCTAGCAAAGAACTTGAAAAAGAATATGAGGATCTCATCATGAAAGCCATGAAGACTGGAGATAGTTATGGAGGTATTGTTGAGATAATAATTAAGAATCCTCCACCACATTTGGGCGAACCTGTCTTCGATAAACTAAAGGCTGATTTAGCTAAAGCTATCATGTCAATACCTGCAGCCGTGGGTTTCGAGTATGGGATTGGGTTCAAAGCAGCAAGTATGAAGGGAAGTGAACTTGCTGATGAAATATATCTTGAAGAAAACAAATTTAGGTGGAGACATAACTTTTTTGGAGGAATTTTAGGAGGAATATCGACAGGGGAGGATATTATAATAAGATGTGCATTTAGACCTGCTTCTTCTATAAGGATACCTCAGAAAACATTAGACTTGAGGACAAAGGAAGAATCAACGCTCATTATAAAAGGAAGGCATGATCCTGCAATAGCAATAAGAGCAGTAGCTGTTGTTGAAGCGATGTGTGCCATTGTTTTGGCTGATCATGCATTGAGAGCTGGCAAGATAAATCCTGTTCGCTTGGAAAAAGATGAAGCACACGTCATTGAAGAAAGATGGAAAGAATATATGGAAAAATGTGGGCATACGCAGGCGTCTCAGTAGTGAATGCGATTCCTTGCTGGCTAGGGTCAACGATGGCCATTGATATAAAAGTGAAGGCAAATTTCGTCAAAGATAACAATAATGAAACATCATTGATTAAAACAATAAAGATGTTTTTTGAAAACAATTATGGAATTCATGATCTTGTAATCTCGATAATTTCGCCAATCCCCATGCAAAGCGGCCTTAAGAGTAGCAGTGCTGTTGCAGTCGCTGTTATCGAAGCTATAAAGCACAAATATGGTCTTAACTTGAGTACTCCTGAACTTGCAGCAAAGCTTTGCAAGGAAGCAGGGGTCTCGATAACTGGCGCATTCGATGATGCAGTAGCGTGTTATAGTGGAGGTATATCTTTCACTGATAACAGGCGTATGAAGGTCTTTTCAGTATGCGAATTGAAGGATGAATTCTCCATTGTATTACTTATGAGAGGAGGAAGAAGCTTTATCGATGTGTCGAAACTTAAAAATTATGCTCACCTTTTTGAGAAAATATTTTCCCTAGCATGGCGAGGGGATATAATACAAGCTATGAAGTTAAATGGCATTTCGGTTGCAAAGATATTAGGCTATGAAACGAGTATAATAAGAAAAGCACTTGAACTTGGTGCCTTAGCCGCAGGTATAAGCGGCAATGGGCCTTCGATATTTGCCTTACTAAAGCAAGGTGATGAAGGGCCTGTATATGAGCTTTTTTCAAAGCATGGTTCTGCATTAATCACAAGCCCTGCGAGAGTTTCAAGACCCTTGATATGAGAGCAATCATCGAGAGTGCTAGGATCTCAGGCTTTATTAACGCTCCTAAATCCAAAAGCCATGCAATAAGGCTCATTTTCGCTTCAATTCTTGGCAATCAAAAAATACTAGCGATTCCTAAATCCGAAGATGTTCGTATCGCTATTGAGACCGTTAAGCAACTAGGTGTTGAAATTAAAGGAGCCGATTTTTCTTTGAAAAAAATGCCAAGGCAGGATAAGAGTTATTTTTATGTTGGTAGTTCAGCTACATGTTTACGTTTTCTTATTCCAATCTTATGTGTCATAGGAGGATCCTATGTTATTGATGGCGATGATCAGCTAAGAAAAAGACCATTAAATGCGATTTATGAAGCTCTATTTCCTTATGGAATTTTGTCATCAAACATGCTTCCCTTGAAGATTGAAGGGAGATTTAAAGAAGATGAAATAGCTATACGTGGAGATGAGAGTAGCCAATACATATCAGGGTTCATGTTTGCTTTCGCTCTTAAAGGAGGAGGAAAAATAAAGATTATTAATCGCCTGACATCAAAGTCCCATGTCTTAATGACAAAAGAAGTTCTCGAGAAATTTGGTGTAAAAGTCAATATGGCAGAAAATTCAATAGAGGTGATTAGGAAGGAATATGTTACGCAAGTCAAAAGTGAGGTTGAAGGCGATTATTTATTATCATCATTTTATGTAGCGGGTTCACTTATTACAACAGGAAGTATCACAATCAAAGGTCTTCCAAAGCCAAGAAGTTATTTCGGCGATCACTCAATCTTGGAGATCTATAAAAGAATGGGCGCGGTCAGCGAGTATAGCAATGGTAAATGGATTTGCAACCATTCTCCTTCGTATAAGGCAGTGAAGGTAGATATCGATGATGCACCAGATATCGCGGTTTCGATAGCAGCGCTTGCTTCCGTTTCTGAAGGTATAACTGAAATGAAAAATGCCATGAGATTAGGAATTAAAGAGAGTAATAGGATCTCATCCATCATTGATGTTTTGAAAAGCTTTAATGTTGTAGCTAAATTCGAAGATGGTTCATTGAGTATTGAAGGGTTGAATAAAGAAAAGCTTAATCACGCAGTAGTTAAGAGCCATGATGATCATAGGATTGCTATGCTCGCTTCAGTTTTGGCATTGGTTAATGGAGGAATAATATTGGGAGCTGAATCTACAGCAAAAAGCAATCCCAATTTTTGGGAAGATTTACAAAGACTGGGAGGGAAAATAAAACTTGAAAATTAACAGACCTCTTATCGTTGCATCTCTCGCTGTTACTTCGAAGGAAAAATTAAGAAAAATACATTCAATAAATTCTGATCTCATAGAATTGAGGCTGGATTATCTCGAAAACCCATTCGACGTACCTCTTCATTGGATCAAAGATTTAAGAAACAAAGTAATCGTTACTGTCAGAAATAAGGAAGAAGGAGGTATAAATGAAATAGATGAAGATAAGAAACGCGATTTTCTGAAAAAACTTTACAGGCTTGGGATTAGATACGATGTAGAAGCTAAGTTCTTGGAGAAGCATGATATACAATACGAAAATCAAATCGTCTCAGCTCATTTCCTTTCAAGACTTCCCAGCAAAAAGGAGTTGAGAGAAATTATTAGCAAGTATTATAGAAACGCTTTTGCAGTCAAGCTTGCAATTAAGGCGAAAGGAAACTATAGGGAATTATTAATCTATGCCCTAAATTTCAAAAATATAGCTGTAATGCCAATTGACGGAGACCCAATTGAGCGAATAGCCTTTGCCCTTCTAGGGTCAAAGCTCGTATATGGCTTTGTCTCAATTCCAACTGCAGAAGGTCAATTAAGCTATAAAGAACTTATCAGAATATTCAATTACTTTTAGTTTAATTTGAAGATTTAAACTTGGTTTATCCATATTGTGAAGTGAACATTTCAAAAAAAATTGGCTCTCAAGCACTGATGATTATCCTTGGTACGTTTATACCAAGCGTTGCGATAGGTATGGTTAATACAGATATCGCTTACTATTTTACAACTTTACGGGGATTTCCTACAACTTTTTCGGGCCTTTTATTCACGCTGGAAGGCTTAAGTGCAATCTTGCTTAGCATACCTTTTGGCATTTTTTCTGATAGGTATGGCAGAAAAAGATTCATACTTCTAGGATCTGGCCTTATTGGCACAAGTATTGCTTTAATAGCATTAGCTGAAAACGAAATATTACTCTATTTCATTGCTATATTTCTTGGACTTGCTGATGCCTCGCTTACTGCATCTCTAGGTGCAATGCTTGCCGATTACTCAAATGAAAACAATAGGACGTTAATTTTTTCTATTTCAAGCTTCGCAAATACAGCAGCTTTTGGTTTAGGAGGGCTTTTGCTTTTGCTTAATATTCCTTTAGTCAGCGTGGGCTTCAGTGATCTTGATGCACATATATTGCTCTATATATCTCTTTCATTGGGAAGTTTGGCAAGTCTAGTCATTCTCTTCAGAATTCCAGAAAAGAGAATCTCCTTAAATAGCGGTATAAAGTTAGGTTTCGTATCTAAACCTACGCTTAATTTACTCATAAAATACTCGACAGCGAATCTCTTCATAGCTTTTGGAGCTGGCTTATTCGTTCCATTAATGAGTCAGTGGTTTAAGTTCAAATACAACGTTAGCGATGTTCTCAGCGGGCCTATTTTAGGCATCTCCTCTATACTTGTCGCTGCATCCCAGCTCGTGGCTCCAATATTCGCTAGAAGACTGGGATTGGTTAAAGCAATTGTTGTAACACAAGCATTAAGCACTGTGTTCTTAGTAGCTACGCCTATACCTACTTACTTCTTTCTATCAGCCATTTTTTACATTATCAGGTCCTTTATGATGAATGCGGCAAATCCGCTATCAAATTCACTTATAATGGGTATTGTAAAAGAAGAAGAGAGAGGAATAACATCTTCAATTACAGCAATATTTTGGAGAATACCAAATGCTATAAGCACCTACATAGGCTCATTTCTTTTGGAAATAGGTTTACTTGATCTTCCTTTTTATTTCGCAGCCATCCTTTACTTAATTTCAATATACATGTTTTGGCTATGGTTCCGATCATTTAATGAAAAGCGATAAATATTGAACAATAAATGTTAGAGTAAAAAAATATAATTATTTTTGGAAATGTTTAATTATGGACAAAAGAATTCTTTCTTTGATTATAATTGCAGTCCTTATAATATCGTTTCCAATAACGCTTAATATTTCATTTGCAAAAGAAGGAATGATAACTTTTCAAATAAGCTTATTTGATAATCAAAGCTTTACAGAATATAGCGGGTTTTCAATCCCTCCATCTTTGCTTTTATATGGGCAAGTTTTCGCAATAAATCCTCCAAGCGATAAAAACACTTTAGAAGAGATTTTTAGAGGAGAAATAAAAGGAGGGATGCTAATATTAACTTCTAGCGGTAAGCTTGGTAAAATATCACAAGAATGGATAGAATTTCAAAAAAGTAGAAATACTTTGGATGAAAGAAGCGAATTCGGTTTGCAGTTAAATGTTTGGATCATAAGCAGGATAAATCACCAAGTTCTACAAAGGATTAGTTATTATTATACATATAGCCCAGTAGATTTCCTTCAAGGTAAATCTTATTCTTATAATGTAAGAGCGGTGGTCTTTGGTTTGAACAAAATTGCAGATATTAATTATGATAATAAACGATTTAATGAAGCATCAGCTACTGAAAATAGTAAAATAAAGAAAGATGCTATTTGTCCGGGCCCATATAGTGTTTGGGAAATCTCATACGTCTTAAAACCTGAGAATTATACCTCAGCTTATGGAAATGATATAACATTCACCAATGGAGCTTATTACATAAAATTACCAGTTCTCACAATTTACAACGATGCATACGCAAGCGGGATGATGGGAGGAGCTATTAGTATAGATATAGTTAAACAGACTTGGTTCTATGTTACAACCGGCATGGGATTCGAAATCGAAAAAAAATTAAAAAGCGGAGATATCTCAGGAGGATTTAGCGGTTCATTATTTTTAGGAGGGCAATCTTTCAAAGAATATGTTAGCTTCTTCAGACAAGTATACAACATCGGAGCATATCAGTGGGCCTATATTTGGATTTGGGCAAGACCAATTATAATTTTCTATAAGGAGGTATTGTACGATTCATGCACAGGACAAAGATTAGGATATTCAGGATATGAAAAAATTGATTCATTCATTCAGGACGTTATAAAATATAGTATTGGGCAAAATCAGTGGGTAATATCTGGAGATTCTTCTTATAATAAACCGCCTGCTTACTTTTTTGATTGGATTTCCAATCCTAGCTATAGTAGTGAAAAATATTTATTTGCATTAAATCCCAACGAAGGGCGCTCGCTCGGCTCGATAATTTATGGATTAGTAGATACGTGCGAAACAGATTTCGAATTGCCTATAGCCGTAGGCGCATCTCTTGCTGCAGTTGCCATAACAACTGGATTTGGTTGGCTTGCTCCTTTTATAGCGATGATAAGTGTTTCAATTTCTTGGGGTGAATCTGCTAGTGTATTTATAGGCGGTGGAATACAGAATTCTGGCCCTTATATTGAATATGAATACATTAGAATATCAAACTTGCAATTCAAAAAAAATCCTCCATGGTGGTGTTTTTGGTGTGGAACTTGCTATTATGATATTCCAGTCTCATTTTATTTTAGAAGTCTATAAAATTTTTTGTTTATACAATTTAAATAAGAAAATCGATTTAAATTTCTAATTATTTCATCATTTTAATATAAGCGATTATATAAATGGTCTTAATTTGTTTTATAAAGCTATAGGAATATAGCCCGTTACGACGCATACCCTAGCCTTTGATTCTTATAGGATAGCGCATAATTTTAAGCTGAAGAATATTATTATCTCATGAAAGCAGCTTTACTAACGAGCTTTCAAAGGGAATTTCAAATATTAGATATTGATCCCAAGTTGGAGATGGATGATGTTCTACTGAACGTGAAAGCGACTGGAATATGTGGGAGAGATCTTGTTATTTGGAAAGGTGGCTTCGCTAATTTAAAACCACCGCTCATTTTGGGTCATGAAATTTTTGGTGAGCTCGATGGCTTACCAAAGGCAGTTTACCCTGCTTTGAACTGCGGGAATTGCGAATACTGCAGATCTAATATGGAAAATCTTTGTACTAGCTTAAGCTTTTTGGGTGAAAACAGATTTGGGGGTTATGCTGAGCAAGTAGCCATAAGCAGAGATAGTTTGCTAGATCTTCCAGATAGAGACTATGAGAAATATGCTGCTACGATGTGCCCTATAGCTACAGCTATTCATGCATGCAAGCTAGTAGATGTAGAGGATAAAAAGGTACTTGTAACAGGTGCTGGGGGAGGTGTAGGAATACATGCAATTCAGTATTTAAAACTTAAGGGAGCAAAAGTTATCGCAATCACATCTGAGCATAAATTAAAGTTCGTAGAAAAGTATGCAGATCAGGCAATAACCGAGAAAGCTTTCTCAAAAATAGTAAAGAATGTTGATGTTGTATTCGAGATCGTTGGATCAGCGACTATTAATGAAAGTCTTAGAGCACTGAAAAGGCAGGGTACTCTAGTACTTATAGGCAACTTGGAAGGAAATGAAATTTCTTTACAAAGGCCTGCGCTTTTCATAATGAGAGAGCATAGGATCATAGGCTCAGCTGCATATACGAAGCAAGATTTTAAAGAGGCTTTGAGCATAGTTTCGCGATATATCGACCCTTATTATACTCCATATCGCTTGGATCAAATAAATGATGCTTACCGAGATTTGCTAAGCAACAAAATTGTTGGAAGAGGTATTATCTATTTCTAAAAATTACCGCACCAAGAATTTTTGCGAAATGATAGTTAAAGAAGAGTATCTCTCAACATTTCAGAAATACTTTCTACTAATTTTTTAAATGGATCTTGCATCGTTAAATCATGATTAGTTTCTTAGTGATTTTGATAGTATTACCTATCTCCTCAAAAAAGTAAAAGAAAACTTAGAGTTGTTCTTCTTAATGGTTGCCCTTGTTGCTAGTACTATTGAAGGGCCATGAAGTTTCCAACTTCTACAAGATGCTTTTCATACCGTTTAATACATAGGCTAGAAATAGGCGTGATACCTATAGGGATTACCCAAGTAGTTCTTGTAGCTGCTTTATGTTCTATTTTTTGACATAAAATTGCAGTTAAGACTAGAGCTTTAACGGAGCCTACAATGATTCCTTTCCTAATATTCTTGCTCGGAATATCCAGTGATTTTGCTGAACTGCTAGCATTTGCCAATTTACCGCGTTAGTAAAAAGCAGCAATCTATTGTTCGTTTGCAATTGGTTCAAATAATACAGCTGAGTATGAGGAAAGAGATTCAATCGTTTTCTTTTATGATCTTCACTTACATTTAATAGTAATGGCAGAGCTTCTCATTCAGGTATAAAGGTATATATTAAAATAAAATAGTACTATTTCGGGCATGATTTGGCTTAACTTTAGAACATATGGATTAGGCAAAGATGAGAACAAGCTATGATGTTGTTATCATAGGCGGAGGTATCGTTGGTTGCGCTGTTTTGTATACCTTAACTAATTTTACAAATGTAAAATCTGTTGTGCTTCTAGAGAAAAACACCAATGTAGGTCAAGAAAACTCAAATAAAAAACGCAATAGCAAAACTTTGCATGAAGGTTTTGCGGAGACCAATTATAGCTTTGAAAAAATGGTAAGGATGAGATTAGCTGCCTCGCTGATCAAGAATTACATCATCAAAAAGTTTGGTAAAATACCGCGTATATTTAGTGGAGAAAAGAGCTTTTGCTTCAGCTTACCTTTCCTAGTGCTCGCGCTAGATGATGAAATAGATTTTCTTGAGAAAAAATATGAACAAATTAGAAAAGTATTCCCAGATGTAAGATTGCTCCAAAAGCAAGAAATCGAAAAACTTGAACCTAACTTAGTCAAAGAGCGAAGTAAGGACCAAGCGATTCTTGCACTTTTTAAACAGGATGGAACAGTCATAGATTTCGGCGCCTTAGCGCAAGAGCTCCTTCAAGATTCTATAAGCACATCAAATTCGCATATCTTATTCAATCAGAAAGTAAAATCTATAAATGAAAAAGGAGATCAAATTGAAGTAATAACTGAGAATTCTAAGTTTATCTGCAAATTCTTAGTCACTACTGCGTCAGCAAATAGTTATTATCTAGCAAAAAGTCTTGGGTATCTTAAGGAAGATTATGCATTATTGCATGTTAAAGGCAATTATTATGAATACCCACTTGTACTAAGAAGCAAGGTTTATAGACCTCAAATTGAGAAAATACCATTCGTAGCTGTGCATGCAGACCCAAATCCGTTTATATCAAATCCAATGTTAGAATTCGGTCCCACCACGGAGATCAATCTAAGTAAGGAATTGGAAAAAGATTTTGATCTGGATTTTCTAGTTGAAGAGTTACTATCTAATGTAAAGCTAATGAGCGTTATTCTTAACATATTAAATGATAGAGAGACAAGTAGGTTCATATTCAAAAATTTACTTTACAAAATACCCATAATAGGTAAAGAGATATTTGCACAAGAAGCAAGGAAGCTTTTGCCTTCTATTAATGCTAGAAAGCTTGTATATAGGCGAGGTGGTGTCAGGCCACAGCTTGTAGATCTAAAAGCGAAAAAACTTATCTTAGGTGAGAAAATTTTTGAATTTGGGAATATGGTCTTTTGTATTACACCTTCTCCGGGTGCAAGCGCTGCTATGCTTAATGCCTTCGAAATATGCAGAAAGATTCATACATCTCTAGATTTGAAATTTTATTTAGATAAATATTCTAGATTTTTTAACATTTCTGATGATTCTCTTTATAAAATGGTTGTCTAGTAACAATAATTATTATTAATATTGGATTAAAACTTTTAAAAATGTTGATGAAAGATCTCATCCTATAATAGTGGGATATATATTTATTAACCTCCTGTTACAATGGATAATTGTCTGATGAGCACTAAACTAAAAAAGGAATTCATCAGAATGTTGAGAAGAGATGAGGAATTCAAATATACTGTATTGGGCTTATTAGGTATAGATAAGATCTTTGAAGAATTGAAAAAACTTAGGGAGGATTTCAATGCTTATGTAAAACAAAGTGAAGAAAGATGGAATAAGTTTTTAGAGGAATGGAACTCATGGCGCAAGGAAAATGAACTGAAATGGGAAGCGAATGAAAAGAGATGGATTGAAAATATGAAACGTTGGGAAGCGAATGAAAAGAGATGGGAAGAGAATATGAAACGCTGGGAGGCTAATGAAAAAAGATGGATTGAAAATCAAAAAAGATGGGAGGCTAATGAAAAACGTTGGAAGGCTAATGAAAAGAGATGGATTGAAAATATGAAACGTTGGGAAGCGAATGAAAAGAGATGGATTGAAAATCAAAAAAGATGGGAGGAGAATATGAAGAGATGGATCGAGGCCCAAAACAATTTTAAGTGGATGATGAACGCTTTGCAGGATATAAGGGATGCATTAGGAGGCGGTTTTGAATACTATACTGCAAGAGTAGTGAAATTAATTTTGAAGGAAAAAGGTATCGATGCTGACGTTGGAGCAAATGTAACTGTTGTTATTGATGGTCAAAAAGAAGTGGATATATTTTGTAAGGATCCTCTGATAATCGGCGAAGTCACAATAACACTCAGAACAATCGAAGAAGCTGAAGGGCAGTTGGAAAAGCTTAAACAAGCTGTAGAAGCAGCAGAAAAATTTATGAAGAAGAAGGCATTCATGAAAGTTATAGCTGTAGAGTTCGTTACTCCTGAAGTTGCTAAATTTCTTGAAGAGAAATCAAAGGAATTGGGTTTGTATCTCATCCTAGGCAGACAAGTCATTTAGCATAAAGCTACGTATACATTCTATATTTCTAAATTATGTATTAATCAGTATAAAATTCATCAATTGAGATATTTTATACTTATTTTACCTATTTAAAAATATGGTAGAAAAATGTTAATTTTTAAAAATTATTTAACAACTATATATCCTTGCATATATCCGATATAATCCATACCAGGTCCACATGGAGTTTCACACAAATAGAGATATGTTCCAGCCTTAGTGAATGTGTAATAAAATACCACAATTGAGTAAGGTGGTATTGGGATATTAATTCCTAGGCTGGGAACGGTAAAAGTGTGCCCTGTAGGTAGGTTTTGAATTGTTTCTCCTACAGTATAGTTTATTGCAACCTGTCTATGATCTTCTGTATCATTGTAGATCGTGAAAGGAATTGTAACTTTTCCAGTCCAGTTAAATTGCATACTGTCAAGATTAACTATGACAAACTTTACTGTTGTGTTTACTGGGACGATTATCGTATTGTTCGCTGTTGGAGGTGTGCCATTAGATACCCCCAAAGGATGATTGCTCGTAATTTCGTTTGGAAGAACAAAAGCATCATAACCAGGGCCTCCCCAATCAGGGATGACGTATAGTGTTATAGTTTCAGTTTTTGAAGTTTCGGATGTTAAACTAGCATTAGATGGCTTTCCAAGCGTACCATAGGTAAAGAATACAGCAACTCCAATTACAATTATTCCAAGTATAATAACAGCAATACTCTTTTTATTTTTTATTGCTTTTTGTGATACCATATAGCAATTTCTCAAAATAAAGATATTTAAAGACTATTATTTTTTTTAATGTAAAGATTTATTTTTATAAATTAATAAATGCTTTTGTCTATAGATTAAAATATATGTATGTTAATATATGCAAATAACTATTCCACAACTTTGTATTAACTGTTACTCTAGCGTTCATAATAAATTTTTGAATTTATTCCACGCAACAACTCATCCTCTCCACGTTTCTAACGAAGGATTGTGCAGCTATCTTTATTCCTTCTGAGAGAGTAGGAAATGCATGCACTGTATCAATCAAATCCTTTATCGTTAACCCGAACCTTATTGCTAAAGTAGCTTCAATTATGAACTCAGATGCGTAAGGAGCGAGGGCATGAATACCTACTATTTTACCATTAGTAGGTTCAATGACAATTTTAATCAATCCTCTCTTCTCTTTCATTAAATGTGCCTTTGGTATATGCTCTAGTTTTATTAGATTACATGAACATTTTCCATATTCATTTACGTATTCTGATTCTAGATATCCGACCGAAGCCAACTGTGGATATGTGAATATTACAGAAGGTACATGAAGATAATCCATTTCTTCTTCCAACCCTAATATGTTGCTCACTGCTACTGTTCCTTCCCTTGCTGCTAGTGTTTCTAGCATTAACCTCTTGGAAACACAATCGCCTGCAGCATATATGCGAGGATTACTTGTTTGCATTCTCTTATTCGTTACTATGAAGCCATTGCTTGTTGTCTCAACATTTGCTTTTTCTAGCATTAACTGATCTGTATTCGGTTTTCTCCCAGTTGCAACTAATATCTCATCTACTTCAAGCTCTTCTTTCCCCCTAGCTGTCACTATTTCTAGGATTTTCTTACCGGCAGCTTTCTTTACCTTATTTATTCTAGCTTTTAAGACGAATTGCATCCCTTCCTCTTCCAAGTTGTTTTGTAAATATTGAGATAGCTCGTATTCAGATTGAGGAGCTATTCTGTTTAATGCTTCAATGATGACTACTTGGGAACCTAAATGCAAAAAGGCTTGGCCTATCTCTAATCCTATTGCACCCGCTCCTATTATTGCTATTTTACCTGGCAAACTATCAATGTCCCATATCGTATTGCTTGTGAGATATCCGATCTCATTAAGCCCTTCTATATTTGGTATTGATGGCCTTGAACCAACTGCTATCAAAATGTTTTTCGCTTTGAATACCTTTCCATCCACTCCTATTTCATTTGTTGAAAAGAACCTAACCTTTCCTTCTAAGTACTCTATATTAGGATAGGCTTTAAGCACTTCTTCATATTTATTTTTCCTAAGCTCTTTGACGGTATTTCTAAGACCTTCCATAATGTTTCGAAAATCTGGTTTAATCTCGCCAATTTCTATTCCTTCGAATCTCTTTTGTTTTGAGTAGAAAATCGTATTCGAAACTTCTAGCAAGTATTTAGATGGAATACAACCAACGTTTACACAAGTACCACCCATTGGCCCATATCCTATCATCAAGATACTCGCATCATTCTCGCTAAGTTCGGATGCTTTAATTGCCGCGGCGAAAGCTGCTGCTCCATTGCCTATTATTATTATATCATAATTCTTGGTCATGCGATACTATAAAATTTAAAGTTTAAAAACTATATAGTATATAGTAATATAGTAATGGAGAATGATATCATCTGCCTATGTCCGATTGAAGGCGTCATCGATATAATTGCTAAGAAGTGGGCTTTATTAGTTATAAATGAGTTGGGGAATCATGGTAAGTTAAGGTTTAATGAACTCATGAGGGAACTTAAGCCTATCACACCAAGAGCTTTGGCAGATGTTTTGAGGGATCTGTTACAAGTTGGTCTCATATCGAGAACTAAATATAACGAAATCCCTCCGAGAGTAGAGTATTTTTTGACCGAAGATGGTAAAAAGCTTAGAAATGCAATTTTGCCATTACTGAGATGGGCTTTAGAAAGAGAAGATACCGTTATTGCACATTGTTCATGCAGCTTGATTGAGCAAGGTGAGATTGTCAAGGATGTTGAATATTATAGCAAATAATATATATTTTCTTATGGTAAAGCTGATTTTCAGTTACCTTATAGCAACAGATGTGTTTTCCTAATATATTTTTCTAGATATCTATTTGGCTTCTAAGATAAGTGTATCGATCCTATCGATATTTTGATGTAATATTTATTATATGAGATCAAAATATTACATGATCAAATTAAACTAAATAAAAATATAACTAGAAAATTATAATTTCTTTACTTGAGTAAGTAATTTGTCCCATCCAATGAAAGCTGACCAACCTCCATCTACTGTTATATTAGCACCTGTTATGTATGATGCCTTATCAGAGCATAAAAATAATACCACATCAGCTACCTCTCTGGCTCTTCCATATCTACCCATTGGTGTCCTTTGCTCTATATCACTTGAGGTATAATCACCTAGACTAACATCTTTCACTTCCATTTCAGTCATTATATATCCGGGAGAAACACAATTCACTCGTATTCCATAATGAGCCAACTCAGTAGCAAGCACTTTCGTCAAACCTATGAGCGCGTGCTTAGAAGAACAATATGCAGCTCTTTTAGGCAATCCTCCTAAACCGTATATTGAACCGATATTTACTATGCATCCACCTCCTTGTTTAATCATTTGTTTCGCAGCTAGTTGTGAAAGATAGAAAGGACCATAAAGATTGATTTTAATCACTTTATCCCATTCTTCAGGTAAAATCTCTATGCTAGGTTTTATGAGAGAAACCCCAGCATTATTAATGAGAATATCTAATTTCCCAAATGCTTCCAAACATGCCCTAACTAGCTTTTCGCATTGTGCATATTCTCCTACATCCGCTGCACAACCCACTACTTTTCCTTTGTATGTGCTAGCTAACTCATTTACAATCCTTTCTACATCCTTTTGATTCCTCGAATTTATAACAACACTTGCACTTTCTTCAAGGAAGATTTTTGCGATCTCCAGTCCAATACCTTTTGTAGAACCGGTTACTATTGCAACCTTATCCTTTAGCAAGTTCATTCTAAAGCTCCCCGTTTTCGTATATTTTTTGCTTTTGCAGCTTCTTCGATTCTCCTTTCAGCTAGCCTATCAGCAGCCAAGAAGGTTGGTATCTTTTCTTTCTCTGCGATTTCCAAAACCATTTCGACATTGTCCTTAACTTTGTATACTTTCCCCATTGCTTTTTCGTGGTTATGTGGAGGATTAAAAAGCCTGTACGTATCATATATTGTTCCACCAGCATTGATAATGTAGTCAGGGACATAAAGGATACCCTTTTTTTCTATCTCATAACCATCTTTCTCTTCCTTAAGTTGATTGTTCGCGCTGCCTGCTACAATTTTGCACTTTAGCTTGGGTATAGTTGAGCTATTAAGAATCCCGCCTAAAGCGCAGGGACAGAAAATGTCCATTTCAATAGAGTATATTTCTTCAGGATCTACGTATTTGGCGTCGTAGTTTTTTAGTATATAATCAACTTTATCTTTATCAATATCAGTAACGAAAAGTTCTACATCCTCGCTAGATAACAGTTTGACCACTTCTGAACCAACGGCACCGAGTCCCTGAACACCTATTTTAAGACCGCCGAGATTTTCGCTTCCGAAAAATTTTTTTGCCGCCACCTTCATGCCCAGGATAACTCCTATGGCTGTTGCCGGTGCGATAGGTCCTGCTCCACCAAGATATTCAGGAAGTGTTATAACAAACCTTGTTTCTGCATATATCGCTTCCATATCTTTAAGTGTAGTACCGACATCTTCTCCAGTGTAATATATCCCGCCAAGTCTATCTATGAATCTTCCGAGTGCTCTCAAGATTGCTTCAGTCTTATCTTTTTTAGGATCACCTATTATGACTGCTTTCCCTCCTCCTAAATTAACGCCTGCAGCTGCATATTTGTAAGTCATACCTCTAGCAAGCCTTAAAGCATCTTCAATAGCTTCCCATTCATTTGAATATGTCCACATTCTACAACCCCCTGCAGCTGGTCCTAGCGTTGTGTCATGTATTGCTATTACTGCTCTCAGGCCAGTTGAGATGTCGTTACATATGTAAAGATTTTCATAGTTATACTTTCTCATGTAATCAAAAACTCTCCAGTTTTCACTCATAAAGAAAATATTCAATACTGAAATATAAGCTTAAAATGATATGCAGGACATATAAAGATCTATTAGACTGAAATAGGAAATTAATTAATGATGTAATACGTAAAGTATTTTTAAGTATTTATTTTATTTAAATTTATGAGGCTTAACTCTCAAAGCCCCTTTCTTGCCACTTTTCTACTTTTCCTCATGCTTACTACACTTAATGCAGATCAAAATCTAGTTGTTCCGCTACTTGTATCTTTGCGCAATGAGGGTCTAATACCAGGAGATGAAAGTACTTGGTATATTTATGCTGGTCTTCTCGGTACTGTTCCTGCAATATCGGGAATAATTACAACGCTGATCTGGGGTTATATAGCTGATAAAACGAGTCGAAGAAGATTGCTTGTAATAGCAACACTCGTAGGGGCAATACCCACTTTTTTGACAGCATTTAGTAATGATTACTGGCAGCTTTTATTTCTGCGATCTTTAACAGGCATTGGAATTAGCGGTTCAGGCCCTGTTTCAAGGGCGTTCGTAGCCGATATCTATCCGCCGAATCAGAGAGGTAAAGGTTACTCTCTGATAAGTGCAGCCACTGGAGGTGGAACTTTGATTGGAATGATACTCGCTGGTGTAATGCCGGATTGGAGATCTCCTTTCATTATAGCTTCAATTCCAAATTTAATTCTAGCTCCATTGTTTCTAGCAATTATTAAAGATGTAAAGATAGGTTACGCTGAGCCAGAACTGAAGCAAATATATGTTAAAGGAAAAGAATATTCATACAGAATCAACCTTGGAGAATTTTATTCATATCTTAAAAGCACGCGAACTGTTCTATTCATGTTTTTGCAGGGAATGCCGGGCACTGTACCTTGGGGGAGTATACCTTATTGGTCTCTGACGTATTTGAATGTAAGATGGGGGATTAGCAAGGATTTAGGAGTTTTAGTTTTATTATGTGGAGGAATTGGAATGATAATTGGCTTTTTTGTTGGAGGTATGTTATCAGATTATTACGTTTCCAGAAATAGGCGTAACGCAAGGATTGGATTTCTTTCATTGGCATATTAAGTGGTATGTTGGTATTGCTATATTTACTCGTTTATCCTTACCCTGTCGGTTATTATGGCTTCCTTGACATACTGCCATTGGCACTTATTGCCTTATTCGGTCTTTTCTTTGCTTCTCTTGCATCGGCGAATGTGCCTGCAATACTCAGCGAAGTAAGTCTCCCTGAACATCGTGGAACCTTAAATTCTATATTCAACGTTACTGATAGCATTGGATCAGCTTTTGGGCCAACAATTACAGCACTATTCATGTCTATATATTCATTTTCAAATACAAGTAATTCAGATTCGATGTTTTTAGGTTTATTAACAGCAGTGCTGTTCTGGATTCCCTGTGCTATATTTTGGTTGCCAGCTTCCAAATTTTATACTAAGGAAGCGGATAAAATCAGATCGATACTGAGCGAAAGAGTAAGGAATACATGATTATAAGGTGTTAGGTAATATCAAAAACATGAAACTCAGATTTCCAAATAATTTTCTCTTGGGTTTTTCAGAATCTGGATTTCAATTCGAAATGGGTTTAGATCAATCGGAAGATCAAAACTCTGACTGGTGGCACTGGGTTCATGATGAAGAAAACATATTCTCAGGTTTGGTTAGCGGTGATATGCCAGAGCAGGGGCCTGGATATTGGAGTCTATATAAGAGGGATCATGATATCGCTAGTGGTCTAGGGATGAACTGCGCTAGACTTGGGATAGAATGGAGCAGAATTTTTCCTAAGCCGACCTTTGAAGTCAAGGTTGACGTTGAGATGAGTGGTGATAATTTAGTTAATGTGATTGTTGATAAAGAAGCATTAAGAAAACTAGATGCGTTAGCCAATAAAGATGCCGTTGAACATTATGAAAAAATTTTTAATGATTGGAAGGCAAGAGAAAAAACGTTGATTTTGAATCTCTATCATTGGACTATGCCTATATGGATTCATGATCCGATAAAAATGAGGAAAGCCGGAATAGAAAGAGCGCCATCTGGCTGGATAGATCAAAGAACAGTTATTGAATTTGTTAAATTCGCCGCTTATGTAACATGGAGGTTCGATGATTATGTAGATTTATGGAGTATTTTGAATGAGCCAAACGTCGTTTATGGTTCAGGCTTTGTCCAAGTAAAGTCTGGCTTCCCGCCTTCTCACTTAGATCTTCAGTTAGCTATCGCTGCTGCTAAGCATATAGCAGAGGCTCATGCAAGGGCATTCGATAACATGAAGTCTATAACTAAGAAATCGATTGGTATAATTCAAGCTATGTTTGCCATTGAACCCAAAAAAAGAGACGTTCCTGATCATGAGGACGCTGCTAAAAAGGCCAAAAAGGTAGAGATATTCGACTTTCTCGATCTACTTTCAAAAGGTGAATCGATGTTCATAGGAACGAGAGAAGATCTAGCTAATCGTATAGACTGGATAGGTGTTAATTATTACAGCAGAGTTGTCGTCGAACCAAGCACGGGAGGCATGGGATTTAAAGAGCTTGAAGGCTACGGCCTTCATTGCACTCCAAATAGCCTTTCAAAAGCAGGAAGAGAGTGTAGTGACTTTGGATGGGAAATTTATCCTGAAGGAATTAAATCTGTACTTATTGACACATGGGAAAGATATAGAAAGCCAATAATCGTAACTGAGAACGGGATAGCTGATGCAAAGGATAGATACAGACCAAGGTATTTGGTTTCGCACATACAGAATGTTCAAAAGGCGTTTGATGAAGGAATTGATATAAGAGGATATTTGCACTGGGCTTTAGTTGACAACTACGAATGGGCTCAGGGTTTCAAGATGCGTTTCGGTCTTTGTTACGTTGATTATGAAACAAAAAAGAGGTATCTTCGCCCAAGTGCGCTAATTTTCAAAGGGATAACAGAATATAACGAATTACCAGGAGAAATTCAAGAATATCAAGAGTTGCTCTCTTTATAATATTCCACTATCTTATCTATGCACTGGTAGGAGCTTCTAGTTTTATCTGGCTCAGGAAAGAATGATACATTCCATAGTGCTACGCTTTGCATTCCTGTTTTCCTAAAGACTTCAAGCTTATCAATAACATCATCTACATTTCCCCATAGTAATACTTTCTCAACGACCTCTCTTGGAACCTTTTTTATTGCATCTAGAATTTCATTCTCTGAATACCAAGCAGGTATGTAATCCTTGATTGGGGAGAAATCCTTACCTAGCGGATGTTCCAAGCCCATTTCTTCATAAACCTCACTTGGCGCTACAAGAGCTAGAGCCTTGATTATAGGCTTTTCCATTAGGCGATAACACTCATCTCTATTTGGATCAATTAGTAAAGTGAAGTAGGCAGCAAATTCTATATTTGCAGGATCTCTCGATAATCTTCGTGCTTCTTCTTTTATCATATCCATCTTTTGTTTGTACTCATTAAGAGTTACTCCCCAAGGCAACCAGCCGTCGCCAAGCGAAGCTACGAGTTTGCAAGCCTTCTTGCTCCTTCCTCCTATCCATATCGGCGGCCTACCTTGTTTTGGTGGCAGAGAAAATACAGCTCTATCAAGCTTAAATATCTCCCCATTGAAACTGAGTAATTCATATCCGTTTGAACTCCATAAAATTTTTATTATTCTAATAGCCTCTTCAAGTTTCTTAAGTGTTTTATTATAGCTGATTCCATATGGAACTATGTTTTCTGCTTCACCCACTCCAATCCCTAAGATTATTCTTCCGGGCGCAATATTTTCAAGTGTGGCGAAGCTTTGTGCTATCATTGCAGGATGTCTTCTATTGGGCTCAACCACAGAACTTCCAACTCTGATCCTTTTTGTAAAGCTAGCTGCAATCGCCATCGAAAGCGTAGTTTCATAAAAGGTATGTGGGCTATAAGTAGCTAGCTTACCAACATATTCCTCCTTCCAGATAGAATGTGGAAACCAACCCATTAGATGGTCCGCAAACCAAATAGAATCGTACCCCTTTTCCTCAAGCCTCATAGCAACTCTTGCTATGTTCTCCAATGGAGGAAACGAAGGGCCGATGACACCAATATTCAGCTTACCAGGCATTATCTAGTAATCTTTTGTGAAAATTTAACTTGAATCTTTAAAATAACTTATAATTTTGTTTCCAATCTCTTTTATTGCTTGTACAGGATCAGCGCCCAAAGGATGACCAAAGCAAATATGATCTACTCCTGCCTCAACCATTTTAGCAGTTTCTTCTAATATCTTCCCAATTTTCCCTATCGCCGCAAAATTCGCTAAAATTTTTCTATCAATTTTCTCCATAGTCCCTAGGTCTTCATAGTATATTCCAGCTTCTTTAAGCATTGGCGAGTTTCCAATCAAGCTTCTTCCATATTGGCTAAATGTAACAAGCATCTGTTTATATGCGTATTCTTCATCATCAGATATACACGTGAACGGTCTGGATACTAAAGAAATTCCCTGTCTATTTGATTGCTCAATCAAATCTTTTAACTTTCGAGCATAATTTGGATTCCAAAGCATATCTACAACTATGCCTTTTACAATGCTGAATTTTAAAGCGTTGGAAAGAAGCCTTGGTCCAGAAGTTCCGATATATAGCTCAAGCTCATCGGTTGCCCAATTAATCCTTCTTTCGTGAATTATGTTTTCTATTTCGCTAAGAACCTCCAAAAACCTTTCTATATCTCGCTTAATTTCTTTCTTCAAAAATTCATGATAAGCTCCTCTAGATAATCCCAATATGGCTCTGCGATTCGATATTTCATTCAAGAAGTAAATATAACGCAATAACTGGAAAGGTTCATGAAGAAAAAAAGGAGTTGTGACAGGGCCGATCTTTATTTTGGTTGTATTATTGGCTATTAGATAACAAATAGGTAACGCAGGCTTATATGGTAAATGGTCATAGATCTGCACGCTATAGAAGCCAAGCTTTTCTGCAAGTAAGCTTAATTGAAAATATTCTTCCAATTTCTTATCGCCTTCTAAGGCTAAACTGAATCTAACCACAAATTTACTTATTTAACTTGGACTTTAATCTCTGAAAAAGTTGTAAAGATTAGCTAAAACTGTGTAAGTAGTTTGAAAATGGAAGTTTTAAAAAATTACCAATTCTCAAAGTAGCCCATCTGTGATAATATTCACTCCTAATCTTAGGCTTATTTTAAATGCAAAAAAGTAAGTTTACCTACCACCAGCCTTCCTTAGTATAGTGCGCGCAAAAGAAAGCAGTAGTTATAACTTGAAGCTTGAACCAAGTGTCATAAAGTTTCTCAACAATCTTTGGGTCATCAAACTTCCTCTCTAAAAAGCTTCTTATTACTGCAGTGACAGGAAATATGCATGTGATCATATACCTCATAGGAATATGTGGAATAGTTTTGACGTTATCAGCTTTCCCTTTTCCATCAAATGTATGCCTAATGCCTATTAGATATTGGTAATTCACAAAATTCTCATCGATAGGTCTAAAGCAAATATCCAATAACCATTGAGCAAGTCTATCAACAGTATTATTTACATATTCAGTCTCAGTTGTTTCGCCGCGTTCATCTTTAAAGTAGTAGATCAAATAATCTCTGGAACCAAAGTAACTTACGATTTGATTAAGCATATCGCTCATGTTCTCTTTAATTACCTCTCCAATTATCTTCCTGTTTTCCTCATCCTCCTGAGTCCATAAGGCTGAATCTAGTAGAAGCTTTAGTTCCTCCTTACTTATTGGTGCTTTTGGAACTTCGGCTTTGCCATATACGTATCCCTTTATCTGAGGTTTATATAGTTCTACCATATAACTAATATATAGAATGACTATATAAAATTTTTGAAACTCAGGCCCTAATAAAAAATTCCTAATGTTTTTATCGAACCTTATTAAAGGAGATGCTATGGAATATATAAGATTGGGAAACTCTGGCCTAAAGGTGTCTAAATTGTGCTTGGGGACGATGTCCTTTGGTGATCCTAAACTGCAACCATATGGTGGTGGAGGTTGGATCGTTGGTAAAGAAGATGCTTTTAAAGTACTTAAGAAAGCTTGGGATTTAGGTATAAACTTCTTCGATACTGCAAATGTTTATTCTGGAGGGAAATCGGAAGAAATACTCGGAGAATTTTTGGAAGGTATGAGAGATGATGCTGTTATAGCAACAAAGGTCTATTTCGCTGTTTCTAAGAAACCTAATGATCGGGGTCTATCAAGAAAGCATATTATGAGACAAATCGAAGAATCGTTGAAAAGGCTTAGGACCAATTTTGTAGATCTTTATCAAATCCATAGATGGGACTATGAAACACCTATTGAAGAAACATTATCAACGCTTACTGATCTTGTAAGAAGCGGGAAAGTTAGATACATTGGTGCATCAAGCATGTGGACATGGCAACTCGCTACAGCGTATTTCTTAGCAGAATTTAAGGGTTATGAAAAGTTTGTAAGTGTACAAACAGCTTATAATTTACTTTATAGAGAAGAAGAAAGAGAAATGATTCCTTTCTGTAAGACATTTGGCTTAGGTTACATGGCCTATAGCCCTACTGCTATTGGAGTACTCAGCGGTAGATATTACGTAAATGGCAAGCTTAAAGTGAGCGAGAGCGACGTAGCTAGACTTACATCTAGTTCAGGTTTCTATGGCTATAAATTGTATATAGAACCTCCAGAGAATGCTGAAATAGTTAAGCGGGTAATCGAAGTTGCTAGTAATAAGGGAGTTGCGCCGGCTCAAGTAGCGATTGCTTGGCTCTTGCATAAGAATGTAATACCAATCATTGGCACAAGTAAGGTGGCACATCTTGAAGAAGCTGTTGGGGCTTTAGATATAAAGCTCAACGATCAAGAAATGAAATATCTAGAAGAACCATACAAACCAAAACCAGTTATGCACATTACTCAGTCGTTGCCTACCTATTAGTTCTATGAGTTTCAAGTACAAAATCAGCGATTATTTTATTGTAATTAGTTCTATCTTCCCACATTGTTAGATGTGAGCATCCTTTGAAAACGATTAGCTTTGATTTCTTTATCCTTTTATGTATTTCAGCAGCAACTCGTGGCGTTACCTCATCATATTCTCCAACAATGATTAAAGTTGGAACATCTATTTTATGAATATCGTTTGTAATATCCCAATCCCTTATAACTCCTGTAATCGTGAATTCGTTTGGGCCATTCAAAATTCTATACACATTCCTTTTTTCAGCGTACTCAAGTGCTAGCTTCACCTCCGGTGGATAGTCATTCAATCTGCATAAATGTCTTCGGTAAAATTCTTCAACAGCTTTTTGATAGAGAGGATTATTGAAATCATTGGCCTTTACAACGTTTTTTAGATCTTCCGGTAGTTGTTCTATAAGTCTGTTCATTTCCTTTACAGTTAAGGGTACACTTGCTAATCCATTCGAGCATACTATTCCCTTAAGTTTAGAGCTATATTTAACACCATAGGCCAAAGCCAAAAATCCTCCGTAGGATGAACCATACAAAAATATTTTTTCCTCTCCAAAAAATGCTTCTCTAACCTTTTCAACATCCTCGACAACATAATCAATAGTTACCTGATTCAGATCTATCGGCATTTCATCTGATCTTCCACAACCTGGCTGGTCATAGAAAAAGACTTGAATCCCATATTGAGTAAGATCGGCCAATGGCAAAAGGTAATCATGGGATGCACCGGGTCCTCCATGTAAAGTAAGAAGTTTAGCTCTTGGGTTTTCGATTTCAGTAATTTTGTAATATATCTTCACTCCAACGTCCAAATAGCCTTCATTGAATTTCATAAATTTGAAATTAGGTACTTATTAAAAAATCTTTTGAAAATTAAAAAATTATTCACTTGTGACTTCTCATAGCAAAGAATACTCCAAATAAAGTTACAGCAGAACCAATTAAAGTTAAAAGTGATGGTTTGATTCCTAAGATTAAATACGTTGTAATATAGGCCATTACTGGCACCAATAATGAGAAAGTGCCGCTCATTATTGGGCCTATTTCGTTTATAGATTTAAACCATGCAATATACCCGAATACTTGTGCTAAGATCGTTAATGCTAATGCCACAAGAATCCCTTTCAAAGAGAATATGAAATAGAAACCTATAGGTATTAAAGGAACTATAAACACAGAAGAAACGAGTGACATGAAGGTATGAAGGCTAAGCAGTTCAGTATTTTTGAAGTGTTTTGAATGATATATAGTACCTACGGACCATATGAAGCCTCCAAGCAATGCAAAAAGAACGCCGTAGTCGAATTCTAAGCTATTGACTGAAATTAGTATACCACTAAAAGCTAATACAACCCCAAGCAACTCTTTTTTCATAATAGGTTCCTTCAAGAAAATGCTTGAGATTATGATTGTAAAGACCGGCTGAGTATAAAGCATAACTGATGCTAGGCCTGGGTTTAAAGAAAAATAGATGCCCAAATTGAGCAATATCAGCAATGCGCCGACATTAAGTAGAGCGTCTATAAATTCTTTCCTACCAGAAATTATTTTCCTAACAAATAACATCAATATCAATCCGCCTATAAATGATCTTATAAAAGCTAGAATAATTGGGGTCATGTAACTTAGAGCGATCTTTGACAAAGGGTAGGATAGCCCCCAGCACAAGATGGTAAAAAATATATATAGAAATCTCTTAGCAGAATAAACCATTAAACAGAATGTGTTAAGTTATCAATTCTTCCTCCATCAGCAACAATTATTTGGCCTGTTATGTATCTAGCTTCTCCGCTCGCAAGGAATAATACAAGTCCTGCGATATCATCTGGTTTTCCTGTGGTTTTTAATGAAGTTCTATTCCTGAGCATCTCTTTTATTCTTTCGACTTCATCTATAGATCTTCCCATTGTAGTTAGATCTGTTTCGACCCAACCTGGTGCTACAGCATTAACCCTTATTCCATATTTCCCCAATTCAAAAGCTAGCCTTTTGGTAAGGATTATAATGCCAGCTTTAGTTATTGCATAATAAGTCGTGCCTTCTAAGGCTGTACCTATTCCTGCATTAGAAGCTAAGTTAATGATGCAGGGACTAATTGATCTCTTTAAGAGATTAAGAAATTCAAGCGTAACATATATTGTTCCATTAAGATTCACTTCAATCATCCTTTTGTATTTTTCTTCATCGAAATTCTCAAAAGGGAAGAGATACATAATGCCTGCATTATTAACTAATATGTCAAGTCTATTGAATCTGCGCTCAAACTCTTCTCTACATTTCTTAACTTCTTCTCTATTTGATATATCACATTTGATCACAGCAATTCCTTTTTCTTTCAATCTTTTAGCCTCTGCTTCAGAACTATTGTAAATTATTGTCACGTTTGCACCTTTTGCATAGAATTTTTCTGCAATGGATCTACCTATACCACGTGTTCCACCTGTAACGAGCACTATTTTGTTTTCAAAATTCATTTATAGAAAAACTTCTATCTATTTAATATATTTCAAAAATTTAAGCGCTTGGTAAAGATACCTTTTTTCTAAAGCCTCGAGTCAATATTGCAGTATAAATTAACCAAAAGACAAGCCATGAAAATCCTAATATTTTTGCGTTGATGTCTAGACCGTACCATATGAAGCCTAATACAAGTAAACCGAAGATAGATGGAACGGTGACAAGGTATTTCTTGTTTTTGTATCCGAAATAGTATATGGCTGCAACATGCATTAGTATAAATGCTGAGAGTGCACCGAAGTTAACTAAGCTTGTTAGAACATCAAGAGATATCGAGACTGCTATGATGGTGCTTATCAAACCGCTAAGCAGTGTTGCAATCCATGGAGTCCCGTACTTAGGATGAACTCGCGCAACTAATTTAGGTAGAAAACCATCACGCCCCATTGCATAAATAACTCTAGCGATGGCAGTAGTAGCTACTAGGCCGTCACCAATACCCCATGATATAGCAGTGGCAAGCGTAGTAATAGTTAGTAAAATGATTCCTCCAACTGCTTGAGCTACTTCATAAAAGCCTGTACTAGGGTCTTGGAATTGATACGTTGGATACATAATATAAGCTAGATATGTCTGAGTAATGAAGAATATCCCTATAAGAAATACTGATAGCACAACAGCTCTGCCCACATAGGTAGCTTTTCCTCTATGCTCTTCCGCTAGTGTCGTAGCTGCATCGAAGCCGAGATAACTTAACACAGCAACAGAAGTAGCGGTTAGGATTGTATTAATGTTGAAGGTAGATTGATTATAGAATGGCGTCAAACTAAAACTTAGATTATTGCTTATTGCATACCCAAGCGTATAAGCAATAAAGGCTGCGAGCGCGAAAAGTTCTATAGCCAAAAGTACTTTGTTAGCACGAGCAGTAGGTTTTATACCTAACATACTCAATGTGGTCATAGGTATTAAGAAGATTAGTATCCATAACCAATATGGGATATCGGGTATGAGGCTATTCATAGCAAGCGCTGCGACAACATAAACAAGCCCAGGCACAAGAAAGTAATCCAAAAGTATTAGCACACCGGCTATGAACCCGAAAATAGGATGTACTGCTCTTTGTGCATAGTTATAAACAGATCCAGCAAGCGGGAATTCTCTTACCATGAGGAAATAGGCATAAGCTGTAGGCATCATGCCTAGCATTCCTAAAAGATAGGCCAAAGATGGCATTCCACCACTTTCAGATGCAACGATTCCATAGATACCCCATGGAGCAATAGGCACCATAAACACTAGGCTGTATATGAGTACGTCAACCCAATTTATTTCACGCTTTAGTTCTTGCTTATAGCCAAATTTTGTAACTTCTTCACTCATATCACATCACCGGGTAATTTCTAAGTTTTGCCCTAGCGCTTTCGTCAGCGATTATATCTAAAGGGAAGAAAGCAGAAACAACCCAATTCGGTGCATCAACTACTTCGCTAATCTTTAAATCCATTGCAACACTTGCAAGCATGTATGCTTCTATCGGACTCATGAAGTTGCTCAAAATATTTATTATTCCCTTAGTAGCTTCTTTGGTCGCATCCCATAAGTTCGAAGAGATACCTGGATAGGCTATGTATTCTTTGAAAGTGGTTTCCTTTAAGTTACTCGCCTTAAATAATGGTTTACTTAAACCCACATTTCTCAACAATTTTACTCTTACATGTACTTTCATTGGGGCCTCAATAGCTGTCCCGCATACTTCACCATCACCCTGAGCTAGATGCGTATCACCCATGGATAACAGTCCGCCTTTTACAAATACGGGCAAGTAAACTTTAGCTCCAACACCAAGATACTTTATATCTAGATTTCCTCCATTTTCCCTAGGAGGTATTGTACTCCACTTTCCCTTGTATAATGGAGCAGTACCTACTTCACCTGTGAAAGGCCTTATTGGCACTTCTACGTCAAGATCACCGAATTTTGTTTTTGCAATACTGTCTTTTACCTTCCAAATCTTTAAAGCCGGACCTGATAGATCATTGGGAACATTCCCTTGATCGTTTGCAAGAAGACCGAAACCAGGTATTACAGCTGTCCACCCCCATCCCTCGTGTTTAAAATCTAGATACTCAATCTCAATCATATCACCTGGCCTTGCGTCTTCTATTTCAATTGGTCCTGTTAGTGGATTCACCTTTGAAAAATCAAGTTTAGTAATATCTGAAGCAGTACTGGCTGGATTTAGTTGACCATTCGAGGCCTCTTTTGACTCTAGTTCTACTTCGTCGCCGCTCCTAATTTTCAGCACCGGTTCTAATGAGTTATCCCATACGTTATGTGTTATAGCATGTAGCGTATATTTCTCTACCATAGAACTCAAAATAAATATATATATTTAAATCTTTCGATATTCCAAACATAATAAAATATTCTAAGATGATATTAGCAATATATTTAAGTTATTGTGAAATGACTTTCATATTTAAAAATTTTTCGCAAATTTTCAATTAGAAACATTAGAAGGAAAGTATTGTCTAAATCATAGAACCAAAGTAAAACCTATTACGCGCAAACTTTTAATGAAAATTTTTAATAAGGTAGAAGAATTAGAATTAATGACTAGAATTGATCAATTCATTGGACTAATGGAGAGCAATGGCATAGATCTTGCAATAATAACATCTGGTGCGAATTTCAGATACTTGGTAGGAATGTATATGGAAACTTTTGAAAGATTTGGAGCTTTAATCATTAATGCTAAAGAAAGGACCAGTACTTTACTACTTCCTAAATTAGACGAGGGAAAGGCTATGCAAACTGGCATTGATTACATAGTCTATGAGGATGGCGAGGATCCTAAATTATTTTTAAAAAAAGTAATTGGTGAAAATGTATATAGAAGAATAGGATTTGAGAATAAAACTCCTATTGGTTATTACAGAGTTTTGCGCTCCATAATAAATAGCTTCGAAGACGTAGATATAGGCGGTTTGCTTAGCGAATTGAGAATAACTAAGGATGACACCGAAATAAAAAACATAGAAAACGCTGTAAATGCAATAGAATATGCCATTCAAACTATAAAAGATCAGCTTAAAGCTGGTGTTAGTGAAATAGAAATTGCTAACAAAATTCGCGAATTGATCGCTGAGCAAGGCGCTGAAGCCAAGGATATTCTAGTTCAATCAGGACCCAATTCTGCAATACCACACTGGACATATAGCAAGAAAAAAATTAATGAGGGAGATGTAGTAGTTATAGATGTCAGTGCTACGTATAACGATTATTATGGTGACCTAACTAGAACGTTCTTTGTTGGAAAGCCTACTCAAGAATTTCAAAAAATATATGAACTGGTAAAACAAGCACATGATGAAGCTATTGAGGCCGTGAGGAGCAATATACTATGCTCGGAAATAGATAGAACAGCTAGAAATGTAATAACCAATGGCGGTTATGGAAATTACTTCATCCATAGAACAGGCCATGGCCTAGGATTGGAGGTTCACGAAGAGCCATACATTAGCCAAGCCTATCAAAAGCCTCTAATTGAAGGATCAGTATTCACCATAGAGCCTGGCATCTATTTATTTGGAAAATTTGGAGTAAGAATCGAGAGCAATATAGCGATAAAAGAAAGCGAGAAAAAAATTTTGGATAAAAAATTAGATTATTAAAAATATACTAGAATTGTAGATATATCAGTATGAAATTAGTTAGGTTTCCGTATCTTTGAGTTGGGCTATTTACTAATGCTTCGGCGTAATACAGTTCCTCCCATCCTCCATAATTGTTTGCATCAATTGCTTGCAAAAACTTCTTTGTATCCGCGTAGTTATATGTTATACCAAGAATAATAGCCCCTCCATATTGGTTTATGATCAGTAGCAAAAATGAAAATTCACCATTTACTGCCACATTTTCTGATATAGACTTAGATTCCCTATAACTTCCAAAAGTACTTACGCTATAATAGCTTAAGCTGGGATTTACGAAATCGATCTCTGTATATAAAGCCCTATATGGTATCTGATTAGGATTGTCGATAGGCGTAATCACAAAAGAAGAATCTAAAGTTATAGGATATGAAATCTCATAAAATTGTGTTGCAGAATAGAATCCTTGTTCTACTGAGCTTATTATCGTTGTTTGTGTAAGTGTAAGATTTTGGAAAGTTTCTCCAATCAATTGGTGAGTACTGAAGCTTCCAACTTGCCTAAACACTGCATTTTCTTGTCCATAAAGGAAGTTTAAGTTTGAAGCTACAGTTATACTATAATTTCCCCTTTCGTCATAAATCAGATATGACTCACCAGAGAACTCTGGACCAGAATCAAAGTATTTCGCATTATAAGAATATAGACTTCCGTTCTGAAGTGGATTTGAGGGATTGACCCATAGAAGTAATACTCCTGAAATATACCAGCCTAAAGAAGGCCCAGTAAGTTGAGCAGCAAGCTTCAAGTTCGTAACAGTAACGTTAAGCGTACCGGTTTGTCCAAGAGCAAGCATCGGTGTTAAATCGATAATATACGAGGAATGAAAAGCTAAAGTGTTGACTGATGTGATAGGTCTCCAATAAAATGGAGAAATGCCGCCAGTATATATTGTTTCATATGGTTGAACAACACCAGCAAGTAAGTTATCATAGTAGATAAGCACATTTCTTATAGCGGGAAGAATAGCATACCAGAATTCGTCAAGGCCCAATCCTTCAGTATATAAGAGGGTTGCCATCCTATATGTGCCAGTGGGTATATTTATGTTCATCAATGCGCTACTTGTGCTAGGATTTAATCTAACTAAAGATAGACTATTTTGATTCGGGAATAATGGAATAAAAGCATTGGGTAAACCGACAGGAGGTTTTCCTGGATAAATGTATAGTGTTGCATTCACGTAGTAGACCCCAGTTATTCCTATTTGTGGT
Organism: Thermoproteota archaeon; assembly: GCA_021324265.1. Classification (GTDB taxonomy): domain Archaea; phylum Thermoproteota; class Thermoprotei; order Gearchaeales; family Gearchaeaceae; genus DSFO01. The sequence continues at coordinate 32,020 of JAJPJK010000011.1, forward strand.
GCAAGATAGTTTATAAGTATTATATCAAACCTAACTGTACCACGTAGAAGATATTCATAATAAGTAACATCGACGAGAGCTGTAGAGTTAAATATCTCCTGAGTAGACCCCCAAAGTAATGGTACACCATTTGCGTACACATAAAAGGGTCTATCGTATTGTGGCCCCCCTGTCTCTCTTATAGTTACATTAAGAAGAATTGTACTTGCACTAATGGCCGGAATAAATACATTGAATTCTTGCGGCGTGGTTCCAGAACTAGCAAATAATGCATTATTAGCTATATTTACTACAATAGGGTTAGAACTAGGAGGTAAAGGTCTGTAGGATTCCATAGAAAAATAGTGAGGATCATTGGAAGCGCTAGTTCTTAGGTAACCCATGCCCAAAGTTGAATTCAAATGTAATGGCCTTGAAAAACTTGGGTTTATTTGCTTTGCATTGACAGCCGTTATATTAATTGGTATTAAAGTAGCAATTGCCAGAAGTAGAATAAGTAGCACCGCCGTCTTTAAACAGACGTCAGTTCTAAACTGGAGTTTGTTATACCCCATTGTCTATGTAATGTTATAAAATAAATAAAAAGATTTATTGATCTACACCCTAAATGTATTATTGGAATAAAATATTACTGATTATCCCTTAATTTTCTTCTAAATAAGTTAGCTACATTTAACACGTTAGAGAATTCAGCTATTTGAGTATTTCTAATATAATTAATGAGTTTTTCTAAAAGAGTCATAGTATGCCCTCTACCTATTACTTCTGGATGAAATGTATATGTTATAACTCCTTCATTTAAGTTCCTAATCATATACTCAAAATTCGCAACCCAGTTTTCGAATACATCATTAATTGAATAGAGCCCATGTATAACGTAGGTTGGATATCTCACAAATTCGAAGTGTGGGTAATCATCTAGACTCCAATGGATCGGTATTTCGATGAGACTGGATATTGGCCCTTTAACTATTTTACCCTCACTATCAACATCAATATATAGATAGGGAAAGAAGGGTTCAAAATCCCTTGACATGAGGCTTGAGTCATAAGCGAATCCTTCTTCTTGAAGTATTGAGAGTGTATGCCTTGTAAGAGCCCATGAAGGTGAACGGTAACCCTTAGGGATAATATTCAAAACTTTTTTTATAACATCAATCCCTTTTACTATTACAGCTCTTTCTTCATCAGGACCAGCGAGCGTTTCTGGGGGTTCATGTAAATACCCGTGATGTGCAATTTCATGACCTTCATCCTTTATCATGCCGCATTCTATAGGAAAGTGTTCAACGGTGTGGCCTGGAATGAAAAAGGTAGCTTGAATTCCTTTGTTTTTGAGAAGTTTGAGTATTCTCTTGACTCCTATCGCGGCGAATTCACCTCTGGATAAATTGGTGTAGTTTGTCATTTTACGGTATATCCATGGCGAAAATGCATCGAAATCGAAAGTTAAGCAAACAAAGTACATACTTTCAATTTTATTTTAAGATATAAAAGAATTTGAATGGCTGGCTATCAGGATTGACTATGTGTTATAAAAGACGCTTTGATAAAAAAGATTATTTTTTACAAGTATTATCATGTTTAAGATATAACTGCAATTCCATCATGAATAATAGATATTACTTTAGGAATGACGTTAACAGAATTTAATTTAGCCGCAATTTCTATATCATCATAATGCCCAACTTTTACTACTTCTTTACCTGTTTCGCCAGAGATCAAAATTTTAGCCAAATTTTCCTTGTTGTATTTAAATAGAATTACCGAGGCCAAAGATTCGTCATCTAATAAAATCGTAGCTTCAATACTCATTAAAGAATCAATCAAAGCACCTGCACCAATGAAATCCTCGATTGCGAATTTTCTAAGTTTCACTCCTCCGCATATTAAATTGATTCTCTTATACTTTTTCTTAATAATATATTCAGCAACAGCGCTTGAATTTATCGTAGATGCGATTATTACATCCTTCTTTTTAAATGCCAACCTAGAAGTGATCACAGAGCCTGAATTCGTTATTACAACAAGCTCTCTTATTCCTCGTTCGAGATAATCAGGAGCCCGCTTAGATACTTCGCTCGGGGAGTTATCGAGATCAGCTTCTTTGGGCTTTTCATCACCGATCTTAGCAGCCAATGGTATTCTTTTTTTCTTTGCATACTCCAGCGCCTTGTTAAAATCTTCGCATGCATAGATTTTCTTGAACCCCGAGCTTATCGCTGTAATAACAAATGTTGAAAAACGAAGCACATCTATCACCACGAATATATCGCCTCTGAGCTTAGAATAATTCCAAGGCCAGCCAATCCTTACTTTCATAGAGAAGAACTACAAATCGATTTTCCATTTATATTTATGTTTCTCTATTACTCGCATAGCATTATTCCAACATAGCATTTCTATATCAGTTTTACTTAGCCCTTTTTCTTCCAAGTATGAAACCAAATCACGTATCTTCGAAGCGTTTTCCAATCCTTTGGGAGTGTTCTCAATACCAAATAGGTCTGTACCTATAGCTAGTACTTCTATTCCAAATTCATCTCGCACAGCTATTATATGCTCTGCTAAAGATTCCAAGCTAGGTTCCTTAGATATAGTAGATTTTATAAAAGTGAATCCCAATACGCCGCCAGTTTTCTTTATTGCTTCAATCATCTCATCATCTGCATTTCTTCGATGATTTTGCAATTTTGAATAGTTGGAATGGCTGAAAATCACAGGAAGTTTTGAGAGCTCAGCTGCCTCGAGTGCTGTCTTCTTACTTGAATGTGATAGATCTATGATGATTCCAAGCTCATTAGCTTTGGCAATCAATTCTGCGCCTAGCTCGGTTAACCCAAAATCCTTGTTGGAAACACAGGAAGCAGCAAATCGATTATCATAGTTCCATGTCAATGCTACGCTTCTCACACCTAGTATATGAAGAATTTCCAAATCTTCTGGTTTATTAAGGGCATCACATCCTTCTAAGCTCATTAAAATACCTATTTTATCACTTCGATCGAGGTATTCTAAATCTTCGTGGCTCCTGATTAATTTCAAGGCATTGCTAAATTTCCTCACCAAAGAAATGTATATTGACACTTGCTCGATCACTTCTTTTATATCGCTTAAAACAGGAATCATAATTTCTGGCCAAGCACCGTAGAGCTTTCTTAGCCTAGTGAGCTCTGCTTCACTGAATACTTCATACGAAGGGAATATCGCTCCGAAGATGAGTTTGATGCCGGCTTTTCTGTATTTTGGTAAATCTCCATGCCTTCCTTCAACATCTCTATCAAAATCAAGTATCATCCTTTTGTTGATTTCAGCTTGGTAACCTCCAGTCTTGATTGCATATGCTATATCCTCATGGAGATCTGCGATTTTCACAAAATTACTTTACGAATTTATTTAAATCGATTTTTTAAACTTATTTTACCTTTTTATTTGGATTAATATCAAAGCTACGCAATTGCATGTGGAGAAATTCCAAAAAGTATTGAGTGAACACGACATCGAATTTGTAGTCAAGAAACACCTTACATGAGTAGGGAGAACATTTTGAAAGAATTAAGTGAGAATAGAAGCTGTAGGAAAATTGGTTATAGATACTTAAGCCAAAAGGATAATTCGAAGTCTCAAAAATTCATACCGGATTTAGGGGATTGCATGCAAGTCAAGAATATATACATAATGCGTCATTCATTTTTGAAGTTGAAAGGAAGAATATTAGCTCTTAGTTCAATAGCCCATTTCATAAATGATGGAAGCGCTTATTCATATGCAGTTATATATCCTTATTTCGTTACCAATTACAATTTTAGCTATCTAGATATAACGGTAGTTTCTGTTACGTATTTGTCATTTTCTGCACTTTCTAGTTTAGTTGTAGGCAGAATGGCAGATAAATCTGGTAGGATCTCACAATTACTCTCTTTGGGAATCGGACTTTGGGGCGCCGCTATGTTACTACTCGCTTTTTCAGTTTATTTTTCTCATTTAGGTTTTCTCTTTTTGATAACTTCAGCTATAATAGGTGGTATAGCTAGCGCTTTTTATCATCCATTGGGCGCGGCTTTGATTTCTAGAAATTTCGATGTTGATAAAGGCACAGCACTAGGTATCAATGGGGCTATGGGTGCTCTTGGCCGTTCTACTTATCCTCTATTGCTTCCTTCTTTGACATATTTCGCAACGGGGATGTATTTACTTTCTTTTCCTCCTTTCGCGATTGCTTTCGCGCTTCCTATGCTCGTAAAGGACACTTCATATATCAAATCAAATTCGCAACGAAGGAGAGTAAAATTTGATAAGAAACTTTTAAAGTTAATGACTTTACTTGTAGGAATAGCGCTCATAAAGGGCGCTTTACCCCAAGGATTCATTACATTTTTGCCAACATTTCTGATCAAAGAGGCAGGTTTAAAATATGGTTTCGACATAGGTCTTCTTACAAGCTTAGCATTAATCGGTTCAGTAATTTCGCAACCCTTGCTTGGAAAACTTTCAGATAGCTTAGGAAGGATGAAGACAATGATGATTAGTACAGCTTTAGGAGGTATAACAGTAATTTTGTATGTTTATTTATACCAATTCATTTTAGCAGAATATATACTTCTGTTTTCTTTTGGATTATTCGCCTTTGAAGCTTTTACCTTACTACTTTCATACGTATCGGATCTAATTCCTGAAGATTACGTAAGTACAGCTAATAGTATCGTGTGGGGTATTGGTATTACTGCAGGCGGAGCACTTGGGCCAGCTATGGTAGGGATTATTGCTTCATTTTATAACATCCTTAGTGCATATCTATGGTTAGGCTTAGTTGATTTGGTATCACTTTCATTTATTATCCTGGCAGATAGATTCAAAGTAACTACATCAATTTAATATGTTGGAAAACGTACACAATATTTTTATCCTTAAAAATTTTCTCTAAGATATGATACATAGGTTTTACTCCGTAGCTGTAGTAGTATCAGATGCAAATAAAGCAGCTGAATGGTATAAAGAAAAATTAGGTTTCGAAGTTGTTGAAAAAATGGGACATTGGATAACTGTGGCTCCAAAAGGCTCTGGTACTGTTCTTCATCTTTGCCAAGGACCTCCTTTGGAACCAGGTAATACAGGGATTTTATTCCTTTGCGAAGATGTCGTTAAGACAGTAGAAGAGCTAAAAAAGAAAGGTGTAAAAATAACAAAAGAACCTAAAGATGAGGGGTTTGGAATATATGCGATGTTCTCGGATCCTGATGGAAATGTTTTTTGGTTAATGCAAGAGTGAAAACAGCTCTTTTGTTCGTTATTCTCATCCTAACTTTAGTATTTTTCTTTCCTATAGCTAAAGCTCAGGTTAGTACAAGTAATCCGAAGCAAGATCTACGCAATGATTACGGATTCCCTGTTGCGAACACGCGTTTAGCGTACAAAACTTTAGTTAGTGCCCAGCAAGCACCTATTCCAAATTGGGATGAACAAATAGGAATCACCTTTGATTTCAGCTCTACTGAACTTGAGTGGAATGTTACAGCAATTGCCCAAAGTGATTCATATGGATATGGGCTAGCTTATTTATTAAATGGCTTAACTGACCAAGGTTGGTGGTATCAAGTAGGGATAGCATATAATTGGCCCTATGCTAATGGCGGTTATACACCAGGGTTTTATATGATATATGAGGTCTTTAACTCAACAGGTTCTTCAGTTTTTCCGCAAGAAGGTGCAGGGCTCGCATCATTTAGCGCAAACGTTAATTCAAACGATACGATCAGACTTAGCTTGTATTTTTCAAACGGATATGTGTATTTAACTGCCTTTGATTATAATACTGGTGCTTTAGCTTCTGCATCATATATTGCCCATGGCTACAAATTTTTAGGTTTTAAGGATGGGAATTACTTCATAGCTAATTCTAATGGCTTTTTTACTGGCTTGATGACGGAAAAATACTATGTGAACCCAAATTATGATAATTTAATCCCTGTTTTCTATACATCTAAAAACATCTTAATGAACGAAGTATGGCTATGGATCGATGAATTCAATGTTTCAAATAAGCAATTGCTTTTTTCAAGTAACAAGCATGTATATTTCGAGCTACATGATATATTCTATAATCTTTATTCCAATGGTATGGATCAATTCATTTCAATTAGGAGTTCAAAAGAAGCTATATACATAACTGGTTCTGAAGGAATATCTGTGGTGAATATAAGCTATGAAGGTGGTTTTCAATCTCCTAAGATGACAGTAAATCAGAATCAAAAAATATGGAGCTTCTACATTAATCAAACACCATATGGGATGATATTTATTCGAGGTTCTACATGGACCGTAGATAATGTTCTTAATTTTTTGAATTATGTTGAACGCTTCGCAACGGATCAAACCACAGGAGTATTTAACATGAGTTATGAAAATTTAGTGATTCACTATTATCATCAATTTAAGGTAAACTTTTTAGCCACTATAACAGGTGGAGGTCAATTAGAGATTCCTATACACTACATTTCATTTGGCAAACAAAAAATCGGCTATTTCAATATGACTGAGTGGGTCGATGCAAATACAAATGTTCAGATAATCACATATTTTCAGGAAGATGACAACATTTATAGCACAAATGAATCTGGTTCATATTTTATAAATGAGAGTATGACTATTAATGTACATTTCTTCCATCAGGTCAGGGTGACAATTTATTATAATACCTCCGATGGCAGTTCCTTGCCTTACGTGCCATCAATACTCTATTATTCATTCGGTGTTCAAAAGCCTGCTACTAATGATTCAGTAATATGGGTCGATGTAGGTTCAAAGATTTACTTTACAAATATATTATACTCAACCGATTCCAGAGAGAGATGGGCTGTATATAATGATAGTCTCATTGTAAACGAACCGGGAGTAATAGGGCTCGTATATAAGCATCAGTATCTAGTTGAAATAAACTTGAATATTGCTGATGCTGGAATGCTATCTATGCAAAGTGGTTGGTATGATGCGGGAAAAAACATAACAATATCTGCATTACCAAATCAAGGATGGCATTTCATGGGATGGATAGGTTATGGAAAAGGTGCATATAATGGCACAGGAACGGCAATTCTCAATATACAGGGACCAATAAATGAGTTAGCAATTTTTTACCCATCTGTTACTATAGTAGCTAATGGCCCAGGCTCTATAACTTATCAGTCGGGCAATGAAGCGGGAACAGTAAAAGGAGGGGAAAGCAAGATTATTTATTTGAATCCTAATGCGACGCTTATCCTTAGGAATTCTCCAGATAGTTTTTCCTATTTCAATGGATGGATTGTCAATGGCGAGTATAATAACGAGCAAGAATTAAAACTCGTTATTACTAAGCCAACAGTCATAATTGGCAATTTTTCTCAAAATACAAATGCTCTTATTCTTATTCCACTCATCGTTGCTATAATAGCTCTTGCTTTAATAGTATTCCTAATCTATAGGAAGGTGAAATTTGTTACATTATAAAAATAAGAAGGCTTTAGGTATAATTCTGTATGCAGGATCATTATCTTTGGATATTGACTACCGCACTAGCTTTTATTCAAGTGGCATACGGAAATTATATGACAATTTTTGGTTATTCAAACTATTCTATCATACCCCACATAGTTATTGCACTATTAATGCTGATCATCTCCTTGATTGCGATGCCTTCTGTTAAAGGTCAAGGGAGAAGAATTGCAATTGGAAACGTAGTATTAATAGTATTAAACATCATATTGGGTGGGTTCATTTATACTTTTTACAACCCCTATATAGTTTTTTTGCATTTCATTTTAGGTTTAGGCATATTATCTAACTTTATCATTTTAATTGCTATTATTAGATATTCAAAGCATGGTCGAGCTATTTGAGTGGCAAGAAAAAGATTGTAAAATAAATCTCGCAACAAGCGGCATAGAACCCTTCACTGATATTGAACACCTAGAAAAAGATGATGAAGACCCTTTGTATATACTTGCAGAGCGTTACAATGTGAAGAAAGAAAATGTTGTCATAGTCCATGGCGCTCAAGAAGGCCTTTTCTTTAGCTTGATGGCAATGAAACCAAAGGAAATATTCATTCCTCTTCCAGCATATCCTCCCATGTTCGAGCAAGCCTTTGAGTTAGGTATAAAGGTGAATTTCGTTGATGATGTCTATTCACTTAAGAATAAGGTCATAGTTATGTCGAATCCCAATAACCCAACAGGGGAGTATATAAATATTGAAGAGCTAGTGAGTAACAATAATATAGTTATTGTAGACGAGATATTCAAGTATTTTGTTACGGAAAAAGATGAATTTATAGACAATACTATTTTAATTTCGAGTACAAGCAAGTTTTTTAACTTCAAAAATAAAAAGGTAGGATGGGTAATCGCAGGAAAAGAGCTAAGCAAAAAGATAGCAGCAATTAGAGACCTAATCTCTCCTGAACCGATTTCCGAAAAAGGATTGCTACAACTAATTTACAAAAACTTTGATGTCTTCAAGAAGAGGAATAGAGAAATAATCAGTAAAAATCTCAATGTGGTAAGAAAAATGAATGTTAAAAAATTCAATATGATCTACAAGGAAATGATGCCTGTAATGGTTTTGGAAAGAAAGGGCCTAGATTCTCTTAGATATTGCAATGGTTTATTGAAAGAAAAAGGGATCTTGCTTACGCCACTACATTTCTTTAAGTGGAAAAATGGGGTAAGATTGTTTATTGGAACTAGTGATCATGAGAAATTTAAGAAAGCTATATCAGAAATAAACAATTATAATGAAAAAAATTTACTTAACTAGAACGATTGCTCTTGCGTATACTTCTGGATCACCTAGGATAGTAACGACATAGACAATTCCTCTTTGGAATTCCATAATCGGAGTTTCCACTTTTCCATCTTCATGTTTAATCACAAAGTTAAATTGAATCTGGCCATGATAAGATAGGGTCGCTGTTTCATTAGGCTGAAGATTGAGACCTGTCCCGTTTATTAAGATATTTAACAGAATAGTAGAATTCACATTGCTAAGTAGTTCAAGAGATCCGTTCTGCGTTATCTTAAATGCCATAAACATTAAATCTGGAAAAACATTTTGAATTACTGTTGGTGAGATTAAAGGAATCTTCGCAGCTAGAATTAAAAGTTTAAGATCAACAGTAGTATTACTTATGTTCTTTATTGTTACATTGAAACCATTACTGCTTATAGTGACATTCAAAATTTCAATTTTTTCGAATTCTCTTAGCGTTATTAGTTTAGGAAATATAGTGGTATTCCTTAGTGAAATCTTTATATGCATTTTAAAGACATCTTCAATCTTTTGATTTCCTATGATTTCCGTAACGTTACTAACTTGGATTGCCTTTGCGTATGGGACCAACATAAAACTAGTATCATTTCCTCCTGCAAATACAATTCTTGGAGCGAGATCGACAACTAGCGCTGCAGTAGCATTGGCTTTTAAGCTCAACGGAGGTTCGATCCTAACCAAAACTTCACCCGAAGGTACCTTTGCAGTATAGTTCTTGTTTTCATATGTCACGATAGCAGAGGCGTTAATGAATCTTAACAGATTGTAATCTCCTTCTGGTAATTTGGCTAGACTTATCATTTGTGTGAAATTAACAAGACCCATTAGTTCCAATTCACCTGATTGATTCAAGGATATCCAGTTATCTCCTTCTTCTTTATGAATGAGAATATTTTGGTAACTCAGGTATATCGCAGTAACATTTGGTGGAGTAATTGGAGGATCCGTCATGAATACTGCAAAATTATAACTAACTTGACCTCCGCCTGTAGCTGTAGTCGTTTGAGAAGTTGTACCGCTTGTTTGAGAACTAGTAGAGCTCGGGCTTGTTGGCCCCTGCATGTTCATCAATTCTACATATGCAATCGTTGAAATGGCTACTATTACTATTACGGCAATAGCTATTGAAATTGCTCGCTTCATGAGCTTTCAATGTTATCGATTCGATTTAATACTAGATTTTTTGACGCTTTCAGAAAAACTTTTGAACAAGCAACTACGCACCTAAAACGATCATTTTTTCTGTGGATTCATACTCAAAAAGAGCATTTTAAGAATATCTATAGGCAAATTGTGTTTCATAGCCTTATATATAGCCCTTGCCTGTACTTCAAGCGCATAGTCCTCAGTAAAATTAGAAGGTAAGCTTGTTAAACTATCTACCATATCTAAAATCAAAGGTAGCCCTGTAGCAGGATTGAAAAAATTCTTAGAAGATACTATTTGTGTCAGTTCTTTGATATCAAGTTTAGGATGTTCAATCTCGCATGTTGCAGTATCTGTATAACTTTTGACTTGAATTCTTGAAAGTTTTTTAAAATGCTCTTCTGATAAGCCCAAACTCCTTAAAGGTTCATACGCTTTGTCCTTTGCTCTTTCTATTAATTCTTCGTTAACTTGTCTTTTTAAGATTAAGGAAGAAATTTGATTGTAGATTTGGACAAAATTCTCATCGTGCATATTTGCTACGGTTGCATAATCGAAAATGCTCTGTTCAGGCAATATGTATGTCAAAATTAAGCGATCCAAAAGATCGACATAACTTGCATCCTTATATTTCAAGAACATGAGGGCTCCAATTACACGCGTTCTAGACCTTTTAACTACAGCTATGACCTTTTTACTGTCTATTAGTTTGTTCGTTAAATAATAGACCTCATTTAGGAGTTTCTTCATTTCTTCACTCAATGCCCCCTCTTTTTTAAGCCTCAGAATAGGATAGATGAAACCATAAAAGCTTCCATCTACAATTAAGTAATCAACTTCGTTCAATATCTCTAAGGCTGATTTCCTTTCTATATAGCTTAGAAGAAGCCCTAATCTTTTGATACTCGACTCATCTGAATATGTTTGCCTCTCTTTTATGGATCCTACCCTGAAATTCTCAATTCTTTCATTCCCCTTTAATATTAAGGAACAACAACTAAGGACTGCAATCTTCAAGCCAAGTCTGTTGCTCATGCTCATCGATTTACTTCCATCAACAGCTCCTATTTTGAGTTCCTTATCAGAGAAATTAAATTGATTGAATTCTATTTTCAGGTCGCTCTTTAGCCTAGTTAACTTCTTAGATACTTCTTTCAAACTGTTCAATATCTTATCCGAATCTTCTTCAGCACGCTTATAGAACTGGGCCTGTAAATCAAGGGGTAGTTGATACCAGCTAATTTCCTCCATCTTTAGGTTCGTAGGTTATTAACAAGGGTACTGGACATGGGTTCATAACTCCCGAGAAATAGAAACGACCATCTTCTAAGGTCAAGAGATAATCTGCAGAAATCCCGTAAGGCTGTAGCCAATCCTTTGCACCTCCTTCACTTGCTGCATCGAGCGGATGCAATCTTCCATAAAAGTTTGTATTCAAATTTCTTCGCACTGCAGCGTTTATGCCAATTTCTCCAGCGATGCCCTGCGAAATAAGCGTTAAATTTAAGTTGTGCTTCCTTCCCAATGCAGCTAGATTTTTTATTTCTTCTGTCACTCTTTCTAAAATTCCCTCTGGCTTGTAAGGGCAATACTGAGGCGCTTCATCAATGACCAGTGCAAGATTTAAGTTTTGTCCCTTATACATAAGATCCGAAAGTTTCCGTGAAAGAGTCAAAAAAAGACTTAATTTTAGATTAGAAGAGTAACCAGCCAAGTTCAAAACTTCAATCTTCTTTTCTCGAAGAGAATTCAAGATTTCCTCAATTTCTACATCGCCCATAAGATATCTTATCTGTTCAGTTGTTATTCGCTTCATAGACCTTTCAGCAGCTCTCCTATTAGCTGCCTGTACATCTCTCCTTTCAACGTTCTCCTTGATATAATTCTGAAGATGTTGATTTAGTTCATTATGTACCTGTTCGGGGCTTTTTCCATATATCTTATTTTTCCAGCCTGTAACGTATTCCTCAAATGCGTATCTCAAATTGTTTTGACCAAAGAAATTATCCGTAAGCTCGGAAAAATACTCCATTATTGCATTTTCCTCCTTCGCAATTTGGGATATATCTATCGTATTATTAGGGAAAAAAGGGACGTAATCTCTACCGCTCCAGTCAAGTACTAATACATCATAACCATTCTTGATATAGAAAGGTATCAAAACATTTCTAGTGAACCAAGACTTCCCAGTTCCAGTTGTACCGAAGACTCCTACATGATAGGGTATATAAAAAGCATCGGCAGGAATTTGCCATTTAGGATGCCCTTCTAGATATGCGTCTAAGAAAGATAACTGCTTACATGAATTCTTTATAAGATCTAAAGGATTTTCTTCTTCATCGAATATATAAACCGGCGATCTTGGTTGGATTATTAGACGGTTAGATGTTAGCTTTTCATTTCCCTGAAAGGAACCTATGGGGATGACCTCAAAGGAAAATATTTCTCTAGAACTTGAAGGTTCGCCACCAATTTTAGCATAAGCTACCTCTGGCCTGTATCTGGAGGAATTCAACAATTCATTCTTACCTTGTCCTTTTCTAAGGATGCCTAATATTTTGCATACAGGTTTTTCCTCTGAACCGTTGAGAACGAGAACAATATCTTCAGCCTTAATAAAATTCTCCATATCCTTAATCAGTAAAACCCTTGCTTTAGTCTCGCTGCTTTCATCTGCTATTATCCCTATCTTTTTCACATGTTTCTATCGTTTTATGTTCATTTAAATTCATTTTCAAACACTAGAAACACCATCTAATATCATTATTCAGGATATTCCAATTCAACTAAGATAAATTTGCAATCTACCAAAGACTTATTCAACTCCAAAATGCTTTTTTAATAAAATCCTATACTAAGATAAAGAACACTAGGAGAACAAAATCTAATAATTATTAACACTAAATAGTAGGAAAAATTATAAAATGTTACGATGATTTTTAAAGATTATATCGTTTCTCTTTCTTAATAACTTCATCCTCAAAAACTTCACATTCGCTTCCCATGATCACAATTTCTTTGGGTAATTTTCTTAAATTATACCTGGATGCCATTACGTAACCGTAAGCACCTGCATTTAGTATCGCAAGGATATCGCCTTCCTTAATCTTAGTAATCTTCCTTCTAACTGCAAATACGTCGCCAGTTTCGCAAAGATTTCCTACAACCGTGGCCTCCTGATTCTCATCGCCACCAATTCTATTGCAATTAACGATTTCATGTTAAGAACCATAAAGCACAGGCCTTATTAAATGATTGAAACCGCTATTAACGCCTATTATAATACTACCATATCTAATTTTTACATCAGTTACCTTAACGAGTAAAACACCTGCATCAGCTACAATGTACCTTCCTGGCTCAAAGGCAATAGCATCTGTCTCAATATCTTTGGCTATTTTGAAGATATTTGATGCGTAATATTCCAAGGGAAAATCATCTTGATCTTCACTATATCTCACGCCAGGCCCTCCGCCGAAATCAATAAATTCAAGCTTTACCTTCAACTCTTTTTCAACTTCCTTTGCCTTTTTAACAAGTAATCTAGAAGCTTCTAAAAATTCATCCACTTCCTCTTTTCTTACCCAATTAGAACCTACATGTTCCTGTAGACCCTTTATGCTATAGCCATTATCCATTGCAAATCTTATCGCATGAATGACTTCATCACTAGGTATCGAGAACTTTATAGGAACGCCGTGAGCTTCTCTACCTGCAGTAATGGTTCTCCATCCTTGTCCAACACCATGAATACCTGGATCTATTCTAAAGGATAGCTCTTTTTTTATTCCCAACTCTATGAGCTTACTTAGACAAGAGAAAGAATCTACATTTACCCTTAGTTTAATATCTCGAATTTCGTTTAAGTCTTCATGGCTTAAGCTAGATCCTGTGAACAAAATCTTTTGTTCATCGAAACCACAATTAATAGCAAGTTTTACTTCTTCTGGCGAAACAGAATCTATCCAAGCGTCTTCTTCTCTCAAAATCCTAAGTATGCCCGGGTTTGAGTTTGCTTTCATAGAATAGTGGATTCTCACATCCCTATCGCTGAATTTTCTAAGCGTATTCAAAAATCTACGGTAATTTTCCTTGACTCTAACTCCGTTGTAAACATATATTGGCGTGCCAAATTTTTCTGCTAAATTTATTGCAGAATGCCCAGCAATATAAAGTTCCCCATTCTTTACTTCAAGATGATCCTTTATTTCCCACCACATTATATGTAGACTTCTCCCCTTAGAACATATGTAACAGGCCCCTTCATAATAACTCCTTCATCTTTTAGTTCGATAAAAAGGCTCCCGCCTGGTAGCTTAACTTCAACCTTCTTATCTACGAAACCATAATGATTCGCTACATACGCAGTTGAGCATGCACCTGAGCCACATGCATATGTCATGCCCGCTCCTCTTTCCCAGACATATAGCTTAATTTTTTCTTTATTCTCAACATATGCGAATTCAACATTCGTTCTATTCGGAAATTCTTTGTGATTCTCAATGAACATGCCATAATCAAGCACATATTCTTTGAGCCTGTTTTTCTCTTCAGTGAATATTATGAAGTGTGGATTCCCGATAGATGCCTTTACTCCTTTAAATTTCTTGGAACCGACCTCGATTTCAGCTTCTCCAAGTATTTCAACCTTTCCCATGTTCACACTTACCATGGAATCTTCAATTATCGTTCTAACTACTCTATTACCTACTTCGATCTCTGCTTCTTTGTCTATTAGACCCTTATCGAATAGATACTTTGCAAACATCCTTATTCCGTTCCCGCACATTTCTGATTCGCTACCGTCAGGATTAAAGATTCTCATCTTATATTTAGCCATCTTTCCTTTGTTGAGAACGAGAATGCCATCAGAGCCTATTCCGAAGTTCTTATCGGATAGTAATACAGATAGCTCGAAGTATTTTTCCTCAAGCGTAGATTCGAGATCATCGATGATGATGTAACTATTACCAAGTGCATGCATCTTCGTTATTTGCAAATTCATAGTTTCTCTTTAATTATCTCAGAAGCCAGCTTAATATGCTCATCGTTGGCAACTAATGCAAATCTAACGAATTGGTCAGCATCATTTTCATCTTCATCGAGTGCTAAAAGTTTTCCAGGAGTAACGTTAATGCCTATCCTATTTTTTGGATCCAAATTCAAAAGTTTCTTGGTAAAAGCTACCGAATTACCAGTCTTAGCCCAGATATATATCGTAGCGAAAGAATAGCACCTAATTCCTTTGCTTTCTAACGCTTCCTTTAGAAGGGCTCTACGCTTTGCGTATATCTGTCTCATTTTCTCTGCATGGTTATCATCCTTAAACGCTCTAAGTGCACCCTCTTGCAGAACGTTTGCAACACCTGAATCCATTTGTGTCTTGAGCGCAGCAAAATATTTAACTATTTCTTCACCTCCCACAACGAAACCCACTCTTAGTCCAGTTGCATTATTTCTCTTCGAAAGCGAGTGAAACGCAATTAAATTGCTCCAATCGTTACTTGCCTGCAATATCGATACCGGCTTCACGTCGTAATATATATCAATGTAAGCTTCATCTGAAGCAAGGATCACATCGTATTTCCTTGCCAGAGCTATTAACTCTTGATAGAAGTCAATACCTGCTATTGCTGTTGTTGGATTATTAGGATAATTTAGCCACATAATTTTTGGTCTATACTTTTGAAAGAGGAACTCTAGCTCCTCTAAATTTGGCAAAAATCCATTCGATTCTTTAATGCTATAATAAACAGGTATCCCGCCCGCAAACATCGTACCAGATCGGTATGGCGGATATCCAATAGAAGGAATGAGTACTTTATCTTCTTGATTTAAGAAAGCCATTGGAAAATGGAATATTGCTTCCTTTGAGCCGCTAGTGATAACGATCTGCTTATTACTATCGACATCTATTCCAAATCTTCTCTTCAGCCATTCTGCTATCGCAACTCTTAGCTCCTCATGTCCTATATATGGTGGATAACCAGTCCTAGCATGCTTCTCTGCTCCTACCTTTAGTCCTTCTATAATTCCATCATACATTGGGTCGCTGGGATCTCCTACACCTAGATCTATGATCTGATAACCATTCTTAATTGCCTCCTGTTTTGCTCTATCGACTTCCGCAAAGCTATAATTTAAAAATTTCTTTAGCGTCTCGCTAGGCTTGATCATAGATAACCTTTGACTTTAAGTAGTTCGGCGATCAAAATAGCACCTCCAGCCCCGCCTCTTATAGTATTATTCCCTAAGACAAGGAACTTATAATCTAGAACATTGCAATTTCTAATTCTACCTACGGCTACAGACATACCATTACCTAAATTCCTATCTAGCCTTGGCTGGGGTCTATCTTCTTCCTTCATTACTACGATAGGCTTTGCATAGGAAGGTAAATTAAGCTTCCTTAAAGGATCGAAGTCATCCAAACATCCGATAAGTTCATCAATTGTTGGCTTCTCTCCTGTTTCAATGGAAACCGACTCTAAATGGCCTTCGCTTACAAATACCCTATTACACGTAGCACTAACTTGAATATTTGCACGGTTTATCTTTCCATTTTCAAGATTTCCAAATATCTTAAGCGTCTCTTGTTCAATCTTTTCCTCTTCAAGCGATATAAAAGGTATGATGTTATCGATGATGTCGAGTGAAGGAACACCTGGATAGCCAGCACCGCTTAAAGATTGCATTGTTGTGACAAGGATTTTCTTAAGCCTGAATTTATCGTTTATCGGCTTAAGTGCTAAGCACAATTCTGTCGTTGAGCAATTTGGATGTGTTATAATGAAGCCCTTATATCCTCTCTTCCTTCGTTGAACATCGATTAGCGCTAAGCTTTCAGGATTTACCTCAGGTATTAAAAGCGGAACATCTTCGTCAAGCCTATGATTCCTCGCATTACTTATTACTATATACCCCTCCTTTGCAAAGTTCTCTTCAATACCGCCAGCTATACTAGCATCTAAGGCAGAAAATACCAGCTTACTCTCTAAAGTGGGGCTACACTCCTTTACAACTAGATTGCTTACCTCTTTAGGTATATTACCGCCTAGCTTCCATCTACTTTTCATGACTTCTCCATATGTTTTTCCAGCCGACTTTTCAGAAGCAGCGACTTCTTTGATTTCGAACCATGGATGATTTGATAATAGCTTTACATAACGTTGGCCTACTATGCCAGTGGCACCAAGTATTGCTACGGGTATCTTATTCATTTTCGAAAAATTCTCTATGTAATTCCCTAACACATTCATCAGCGTCTTCTTGCTTTACTGCGAAGCTTATATTTATCTTCGAAGAACCTGCAGATATCATCTCGATGTTTATTCCCTTTCTACCCAAAACTGAAAATGTTCGCCCTGCTATGTTAGGCTCCATGTTTATCCCTTGTCCAACAATTGATACAGTTGCTCTTGAATTGAATACCTCAAGTTCTGCAATCTCTTTCAAATCCTTCTTAAGTTCATCGATATCATATTTATCCTCGGTAGTTAAAGAAACATTAACTTCAGATGTAGATATTAGATCCACTGATATTTTATGTCTGTTGAATATCTCGAATATCCTATACAAATAACCATAAGCAAGGAACATTTTAGGCGTGTGGATATTCAATATGTTTACTTTCTTCTTACATGCAATAGCAGCTACTTTGTTCGGCCTAGCAACCCTTGAAGTTATCAGTGTACCTTTTGCTTTGGGATTGAAGGTATTCAATATTCTAACTGGAATACCCTTTTTCTTTACGGGCAATATCGTTTTGGGATGTAGCACTTTTGCACCAAAGTATGCTAGCTCATATGCCTCCTCATAAGTGAGTGCTTCGACAGTTCTTGCAGTTGGACAAATCTTTGGATCCGCTGTCATCACGCCATCTACATCGGTCCAAATTTGAACTTCCTCAGCATCTACGGCAGCACCTAATATAGTTGCTGTATAGTCGCTTCCTCCTCTTCCTAGCGTCGTTATGTTACCCTTCGCATCCTTAGCGATGAAACCAGTAACTATTGGAATAAAATCTGAATAAGAATAGAAGTAATCTTGTAATAACTTATAAGATTCTTCAAGCACTTCTGCATTACCAAAATTCGAATCTGTAAGCAAACCTATGTCATATGCATTCAAGGCCTTAGCATTAATTCCTTGCTGATTGAAATATTCTGCGACAATCTTTGCAGATATGCGCTCACCAAAGGACATAACAAGATCCAGAATTTTGGGATTGACCTCTTTTAGATACATTATGCCCTTTAAAGCAGTCTCAAGCTCATTGAGCTCACTTTCAATGAGTTCACTTTCCAAATTCAATTTTTCGATCTCTTTGAAATGTCGCTCCCTAATCCAAGTCAGATCAAGCTTTCCCTGCATTGCGTTCATGGCAAGAGCTATAAGATGATCTGTTACCCCATTGAAGGCAGAAACAACTACAATGGGCCTTTGATCAATGATAGCACTTACTATATTAAACAGATTCCTTATTCGCTCCGCGCTACCAACAGAGGTTCCTCCAAACTTTAATACTATCATAGCAGATCTCTGAATATTTCACTAAAGCTATAAAAGCCTCGCTTATCCTTTATCCATCTAGCTGCAATTAGCGCACCTATTGCAAAACCTTTTCTATTCTTTGCTTCATGCTTTAGCTCTATATTATCGAACTCGCTATCGAATCCAACTATATGAATGCCCGTTATATAACCAGCTCTTACGCTAGTTATATGCAACTCATCGGGCTCAATTTTTCTGTCTATTGACCCAAAAAGCATCTTTTTCTTTCTTTGAATCTTACTTAAAATTATTTGACCGAGCTGCTTTGCAGTTCCTGAAGGAGAATCTAACTTTTGGTTGTGATGCGCCTCATAAACATAGGCATCATACCATTGATAATTGTTAACGAGCTCTGCGGCCCTCTCAACGATGTTGAAGAATATGTTGACACCTATAGAGAAATTGGGACTGTAGATAAAGCCTATGTCATTTTTTTGGACAACTTCTTTTACATAGTTTAAATTTTCGTACCAGCCCGTTGTACCCATGACAATGTTTCTCTTAAAACTTGCGACCTTTTCAACATTACTAAGCACAGCCTTAGGACTTGAAAAATCAATTACGACATCAACATTTTCCATCGCTTCTTTGGTAATACTGCTATGGGTGGCATTTGGATCAGTAGGATCTATAATTGATGAAACATCTATGCCCATTTCCTTTGCAACTTCATGTATTGTTCTGCCCATTTTTCCATAACCTATGATGGAAATCTTCATCTTAACTTCAGCTCATCCTCATAGAGCGCAAGAACTTTCTTTACTTTTTCAAGGTTATGATTTTGCATATTGCACAGAGGAAGTCTGCAAGGTCCAGCTTTCATGCCTACAAGATTCATCATGGTCTTAATAGGAATCGGATTAGTCTCTATGAATGCAGCCTTGAAGATTGGGAGAAGCTTGTAATGAATTTGTTGTGCCTTATTGAAGTCTCCCTTTAAGGCACTCTCAGTGAGTTCAACAACAGGTCTTGGAAGAAGGTTACTTATTACTGATATAACACCTTTGCCTCCTAAGGCCATTATAGGTAATGTAAGATTATCATCTCCACTCAGAACTGTAAGTCTTTTGCCGAGCATCTCAATAGTATCCATAACTTGAACTATGCTTCCAGAAGCTTCTTTTACTGCAACAATATTGTCCAAATTGGATAGTCTAGCCAGCGTTTGCACTTCTATATTGACACCAGTTCTGCCTGGTATATTGTAAATTATTATAGGTAGGTCAACTGACTCGCTAACCGACTTGAAATGTAAGTATAATCCTTCCTGTGTAGGCTTATTATAGTATGGTGCAACGATTAAAAGCCCATCAGCCCCTAAGTCTTTGGCAATCTTTGATTGCTTAATCGTTTCTGCAGTCGAATAGGTTCCTGCACCTACAATTACAGGTATTTTTCCATTAACTTCCTCGATTACTGTCTTAATAATTTGGATCTTTTCTTCTTCCTTTATCGTTGGTGCTTCACCAGTTGTACCTAAAACTACTAAACCGTGTACGCCATTTTCAATTTGAAATCTTACGTTCTCCCTAAGTCCTTCAAAATCTACTTCCAAATCTTCTCTAAAGGGTGTTATAAGCGCTGTTAAGCAACCAACAAACCTATCCTTTCTTTCCCCATTGCTATGAGTTTATATTCTTCAATATTTAAATCTTTCGGTATTCTTTAGAGATCTAATACATGGTATATTGCAAAATGTCTCAAATTTACTAAGTATCCATTATAGGCTTTGTCATAATGTTCTAGCTCATGAAAAATGATGTTTGTCATTTTCGCATATTCGAAGTAGAGGTTGTGATAAAGCTTTCGCGGATTTCAACAGCTATTTAATGGTTATCGTTTATATGGATTACGATGGATGGACCAGCTGAAGTTAAGATCCAAGTAACAAGACATGATTGTAAAGTAATGGAAATAATTGGGGATGAAAAAGTCTTAGTTTCCAAGATCATAGTTAGGGATAAATTTTCCGATCATCTCATCAACGGCCAACTCACTCCAATACTTGAGCAAAAACTGAAATCTTCAGGCATAAGGACAATAAAACTACCTGAGAAGGGGATTTGGGTTAGAACCCAAAGCTGTAGTGCATGCTCCTTCTTAGGAAGTAGCGATGCAATCATAATAAGTGCTGCACCCATATCGAGAACAGAGATGTCCTACAGATTGCTCGTTCCCCCTCTTGGTTACTTAAGACAGATAATAAAAGGATTGGGAGATCTTGGTTTACAACCTAAGATCTTGGAAATAAAAAGGCTTTTCCCTCCTAATAGGAAGTCTGAGGATGAGTTAACAGAAAGACAGTTACAGCTTTTGATACTTGCATACAAGAAGGGATACTTCGATGCAGAAAGGAAGACTTCTTTAACTGAGCTCGCAAAAACATTGGACATATCTCCTTCATCTGCTCAAGAATTGCTCAAAAGGGCTCTTAAAAAAGTCGTAAGAGCTTACTTAAAACATTTTGAAGAGAACCCATAGATTTAAATATTTGTATCGATATCGATATCGATGTCGATATGTGGGAACCAATGATTATGTTTAGAAGAAGATTTGGAAGAGAAGGAGCTTTGAAATACCTTGTACTTTGGTTAATAAGCGAAAGGCCAAGGAATGGAGCGGAGATTATGGATGAAATTGAACGGAGAAGTTGGGGATGGTGGAGGCCTTCACCTGGGTCGGTGTATCCTCTCCTCGCTAGGATGGAGAGTGAAGGGTTAGTTGTAAGAAGGCAGGATGGAAAATACGAAATATCTGAAAAAGGCAAAAAGGAGGTGGAATTCGTATTTCCCACAAGAAAAGCCTTTAATATTGAGGAAATACTAAACGAAATAGAGGGGTACATCAACTATCTTGAAGACATGGGTAAGAGTAGACTTGAAGGTTATAGAGAAAGGCTTGAAAGAATAAAATCAAAGATCGAGAAGTTGATCTGAAATGTCTGAAGTCATAATAAAAGCAGTAAACTTAACAAAAGCTTTCGGACATCTAATCGCTGTAGATCATATAAACTTCGAAGTTTATACTGGGGAAATATTCGGTTTCTTAGGGCCTAATGGTGCTGGTAAATCTACAACAATAAATATGCTAACTACTGTACTAAGGCCTACTGAAGGGACAGCAATCGTTAACGGCTATAATATTGTGAAAGAAGCAAGTAAAGTTAGGCAAACAATTGGAGTAGTGCATCAGGAATATACAGCAGATGAAGATCTTACAGGATACGAAAATATGATGCTTGCTGCAGCACTTTATGGAATACCCAAAAGTGTTGCTAAAGAAAGGACCGAAGAACTCCTAAAAATGGTTGAGCTAACAAATGCAGCAAATAGGAAGGTTGAAACTTATTCAGGCGGTATGAGAAGGAGATTAGAAATTGCAATGGGCTTAATCAACAGACCTCGCATTTTATTTCTCGATGAACCTACGCTAGGGCTCGATGTCCAAACAAGAGCTGCAATCTGGTCCTACATAATGAAGTTAAAAGAAGAATATAATATGACTATATTCATGACCACACACTATCTCGAGGAAGCTGATGCTTATTGCGATAGAATTGCAATTATAGATAGAGGGAAAATCTTAAAGATCGGATCGCCTAAGGAGCTGAAAGAGGGGCTTGGTGGAGACATCATAACTATACAGATAGCCAGCAACGCTGAAGACGCAATGAAGATAATATCTGTGCATAATGAAGTAACCGATGTTAAAGCTGAAAAGAATACTATAAGAATAAAAACGAAGAATGCGAGTGCTTTAGCGCCGGAATTAATAAAAGAGCTTTATCAAAAAGGTATAAATGTGACAAGAATAGAAATTGTACAACCTTCATTAGATGAAGTATACTTGGAATACACAGGAAAGAGCTTAAGAGACGAACAAGTAGACTGGGAAGATATGTTCACGCTTAGAAGAACGTTAAGAAGAGCAAGGGGAGGTTAAGTAATTTTTCCTAAATTTAAATACAGATAATTTGATTTCTAAAATAATATGAGTTCATCCAATGAACGGGTTAAATTAGGAATAAATGATTTTCTTAAAGAAGCATTATTCATTGTTGAAGAAGCTAACAAGAAAAATATTCATTTAAGGATACTAGGAGCGCTGGCAGTATACTTACATATTAGGGATAATCCTACCGCCTTAGGATTGCTTTCAAAGTTGGGTCGTGTTGATAAAGACACCTTATTTACAGACCTTGATTTAATGGGATACAGCAAACAGCGTAAAGATGTATCGAAATTCTTTGAACAAATTGGATATTTTCCTGATAGAATGATAAATACTTTATTCGGAAACAAAAGGATGATCTTTTATCACCCAAAAGGCGATTTCCATGTAGATGTATTCTTCGATAAACTTGAATTTAGTCATGACGTAATTTTTGGTAATGATCCAAGCAATGGAAGATTATCGTTGGATTATCCAACTATAAGTTTAACCGATCTCGTTCTAGAGAAAATACAAATTAATAAAATTAATAGAAAAGATTTGGTAGATCTACTTCTCATCTTTGCGTCACATGATTTAGTAACTAAAGACACACAAAATCACGAAGAAATAAATGCAGAATACATTGCAAGTATATTGTCAGATGATTGGGGATTTTGGTATGATGCAGTTAATAATTTGAATAAATTGAAAAATTTTGCAAATAATTTAGGAGAAATTCAGAACGAATACTCTGCATATATTCAAAAAGCTAACGAAAATATCGATAAACTCCTAAAAATTATTGAAGAAAAGCCTAAATCAAAAAATTGGATAAAAAGATCAAAAGACGGAGTGAATAAACCTTGGTATAGGGAAGTGGAAGAAGTAGTAAGATAGTAATAAGAATAAATTATTCTAAAAGTTTTTATATTATATAATTATTTAGGCATTATGGGAGAAAGTTCTAGTTCTATTTATGTAAGAAAATCTTCTGGTCTTATAAGGACAATATCCGGAAGAAGTGCCTTAATAGCCAATCTGATAGGCATGGGTATACTTGTTAATATATTTTGGGTATACTATGCATCAGCGCTCTATCCCAATGCTGATCTTCCTTCCACAGTCTTCATAGGCATGGCACTGAATTTATTGGTAGCTTATGCATACTGGATGCTTGCCACAGCAATGCCTAGAACAGGAGGAGATTATGTATATGTCAGCAGAATATTCCATCCTGCAGTTGGATTTATGGAAAATTTAATGTTTGTTGTGTTAATGGTAACATGGGCAGGTCTCTTTCCGCAACTCATAGCTTCACAAGGAATGCAGATGATGTTTGCAAACCTTTACCTCGTTACAGGCAATAGCTATTACCTTTCTGTTGCACAATGGCTCACAACTCAGTTCGCTCAGTTTATCATAGGCTTTGTTATCGTTACTTTAGTCATTCTTCTCAATTTTCTACCTGTAAAATGGATATTCAGAATTGTCACGGCGCTTTTCGTAATACAAGCAATCATCTATGTCTGGTTTGTTGCACAATTAGCCATGATTCCACATGACACGTTTGTAAGTGACTTCAACCAAAAATTTGGGGCAAACGCGTACCAGCAAGTATTGAATCTTGCAAAAAACAATTATCAGGTAGATTGGACTATAACTGCTGAAGGTACCTTTATAGGAATAGTTTATACCATGCTCAGCTATATAGGATACGCTAACAGCGCATACTTTGCTGGAGAAGTTAGGGGAGACCCTCGTTCTTCTCAAGGATTAGCGATATTTGGTTCTCCTATAATATTCTCTGTAATCATTTACATTTTATATTCAGTTATTTACAACACATTTGGACATGATTTCCTCGTAGCATCATCAGTACTTTCACTTAATGGTGACCAAGGTTGGATCATGCCTGCCGCACCATCACCTGCACATCTCGTTGCGGTCATATCAAATGATCCGTTTTTCGTTTCCGTTGTACCTTTTGGCTTAGTACTGACATTCTTTGGATTTGCGCTCATATACTTCTTCGTACCTACAAGAAACATATTCGCATACGCTTTCGATAGAATAATACCTACAAAAGTCGCAGAAGTTAATAGATATGGCATTCCATGGGTTGCAGTTCTAATATATGGTGTGATCGCTTACGTCTCTCTGTACCTTACAGTATACACACAAGTATTCAGCTATCTTTCCTATGCTAACTTCGGTTGGTGGCTATCTGTAGCAATTGTGATGTTCGCTGCCGCCAGCTTCCCATTCCTAAAGAAAGATATTTTTGAATCTTCGCCAAGAATCGTTAAGAGAAAATTAGGACCTATACCCGTTATAACTCTTGTAGGAATCATAGGTGGAATATTATCACTTTGGGTTTCTT
Source organism: Thermoproteota archaeon (assembly GCA_021324265.1). Lineage (GTDB taxonomy): Archaea > Thermoproteota > Thermoprotei > Gearchaeales > Gearchaeaceae > DSFO01. The sequence goes on from JAJPJK010000011.1 coordinate 56,837, forward strand.
ATTCAACAATATTGCCCTCTTTCACAGGCGCACCGATAAATGCCGTTTATATCCTCTCAATACTATTGGTATACGTTATTGCTTTGCTTATCTTCATAATATCCTACTTCATACAAAAAAGAAGAGGAGTACCAATGGAGCTAATAGGCAAAGAGTTACCTCCTACCTAGCCAGAAGTAAATAAAAAGCCTTCTAGTTTTTCTGCAGACATGATTAATATTAGACCATTGAGTATTCCTGTTGCATATTCGCTACCCGGATTAAAACAATGCGTTTGTTTAATCTTTGTATAACCTTTAGATTCATGAATATGACCATGCAAACCAATAAAAGGCTGGTATTTTTCAATCGCTTTCCTTACAGCAATACTTCCTACATGAGTGAACTCAGGTTCACCGCCAGGAGTTAGTACAGGTCTTAAATCTTGATCAAGCTTCGGTGCAATGTCGAGGTGAGTATTGAAAGGAGGCACATGAATATTGAAAATCATTCTTCTCGCTTCCCTTGCGCTACTTACTAAGGAATCAATTTTAGATTCGAGAATTTCTTCAGGTAAATCACCTGGGAGATTCCAAGGTGTTGGATTCGAGTAACCCAAGCTGAGCATTTCATGATATTCATCGACCCAAATTATTTTCTCATTAGGATAAATCACGAAATCAGACTCCTTTAGTACTTCTTCACAAACTTTAGGGTCATCATTGCCTGTATTTATAATGATTTTTGTACCTAAAGGCTTCAGCCTTTCTTCAGCGAGCCTACACCATTCAATCATATTTTCTTTAATTAGTTCTAGGAAGATTCGATCAAGTTTATCTTTATCCCTTAATAGCTCTTGCCATTCCTCTTTTTCAATGATTATAGGATAATCCCCTTGTGAACGGATTGCTCTCTTTATCTCAACCAACTTTTCTTCATTTTCTGCCTTCATCACATTTCCCTTAACTTCCGCTTCAAAAGAATTCCCCTTTTTGAAAACCGGCACTAGAGCTTTACCAGCAATATCCCCTCCTATAATTAACACTTGGGCGCCATATACTTTCGCAGCATTAAGAAATTTGAGGTATAGCTTATCAGAGCCGTGTATATCTGAGACGAAAAAGATTCTTGTTTTTCCCATATCATGGTTAGTGGTTTTTCAAATAAATATCTAAAATCACGTTGAGATAAGGCAAAGATTTAAATACCTGTATCGATATCGATATCGATGTCGATATGTGGAAGTCTAGAATAAGGAAAGTTGTTGAAGATGTGAAAACACTAAAGGATATTAAGAAGGTTGGAAGTAATCAACGTTTGATGAAAGAACAACAAAATCTTGGATATTTACACGGGATATGGGCTCTAACAAATAGAGAACTCAAAAAATGGTATAAAGCGCCCGTCATTTTAATCATTTCATTGATTCAACCTATAGCTTGGCTATTGTTATTCGGAAAGTCTATGAATCTTGGATCGATGTTTTCAAGTTCTGGATTCAATATTCCTGGCCTTAATATTCCAAAGCAAGTAATCGATCAAATTGCAAACCAGATATTGCTCGAGAGATTCGGAACTACGGACTATTTTTCATATTTGGCAGTTGGAATGGTAGCATTTATCATGCTCTTTACAGCGATGAGTAGCGGTATGACAATAGTATGGGATAGAAGATTGGGGTTTTTAAATAAGCTATTAACAACACCTATATCCAGAGCAACAATTGTTTTCAGTAAAACTCTCTCTTCTGTCCTTAGAGCGCTGACTCAGGCTACAATAGTTTTGATAGTAGCTACTCTCCTCGGTATGCAATTCAAGGCTGGTTTTGGAGTCTTAGATTTGTTGCTCTCGTATGCAGCACTTTTCTTAATGGCAATGGGGTTAGCTTCTTTATTCATAATGCTTGCAATTAGGGCTACGAGTTGGGAATCTCAGATGGCAGTGATGAACTTGCTTAATCTGCCGCTAATGTTTGCTAGCAATGCCTTTTATCCAATTAGCACCATGCCTTCATGGCTTCAACCTGTAGCTTATATTAACCCTATAACCTATACCAATGATATTTTGAGGCAATTGATGCTTGGAGCTACAGGAATAAAAAGCCTTGCATTCGATTTCATGTATCTTAGTGCCTTCGGTATATTGTTTACTGCAATTGGAATGATACTTTCCTGGAGATACTTAAGCAAATAATCAAAATAGGAGACGTCTTTTTCCCTCAGTTCTTATTTTTCTTATAGTTTCTCCATCAATATTTCTAGCATTCAAACCAAATGCTTTGAAAATATCTTTTTCGAAATCATATTCAGTATAAATTGAGTTGCGGTTTAGCAACATATTCGCTTCATCCAAGGAGCTCGCATTTAAAACTAATCCTGCTAGTTTATTCATCTCAAATACCTTTACTGGATCAAGAAAGAACATTACCGCAGAAGCAGGTGTTACGAATACGTTTCTGGTATTTTTCCTAATTTTAACCTCCCCATATAATCCAAAAAATGCCTCTAACGGAATTCTGGATGCCTCACTTTCAGCATCTTCTAGGATAAGCTTAACTTTAGATGCTGTATTGAGATCATAACCTTTTATATCGATTAAGCCTCCTCCTCTTGCTATTTCGCTTACAAGCTTTAGAAAATAATCATGCCCCAATTCTCCGTCACTTCCACATCCTATAACTCCCAGAATGGCATTGATTCCTACTTGCCTTAATATGTATAGTGCGGCCAAAGAAATAGCATCTATTAAGGGGCTCATAATAGTCTCTTCATCTCCTCTAGTCATCATATCGCCGCCTGCATCGACTCCAATGACTAGATCTATACCTTCTTTCCTGACCAACCCTTCTATACAGTTTGCTAAATGCCTAGGACCTAATCTGTTATTCAACGCATAACCTTTTTGTAAATTTAAAGATCTGATAACTTTCACCAGCGTGGGAGTCACTATGTTTCCAGCCCTATTGGCGAAAGTATCTGTATTGAGAAGGAAAACACAATCATTGATCCTTACTGCATTTCTTAACTCTTCAAAATTGATTGGGCCTGGAACAGGATCTATAACATATCTTTCCCAAATAATTGATCCAATAAGCGTCTCATACCCCAATTTTCTATAATATTCCATAGCTAACACGCAAGAAATCACATCGCCTGCTCCACCTGCACCAAATATCAAAGCTTTCATTGTAACCTAGCCTAGTAACGGGCCATATGTAGAGACCCGTCTTGCACCCAATCTAGCTTTTCTATGATCCTCAATAGCTTTTGGATCTACATCATAAATCGCAAAACCTTCCTCATCTTTTGCAGCACTCGCTATAAACGGAATAACAACATCCTCTTCAATCTGAAAATCTACTACAAAACTATTACCCAAAAAATTCGGGGGTATCAAAGCCAAACTACTTGCTATATGTACACGATTTTCAAGTGCTCTAGTCATAACATAAAGCTTCCACGGATCAAAGCCTTGTTTTTTAATCCTAGCTGGCGCAAAGATAATTTCTGCTCCCTTTAATGTCAATATTCTTATGACTTCAGGATATACGAGATCGTGACATATCGAAATCCCTATTTTTATATCCTTGAATCTAAAAACTTCGTAACTGCTACCAGCTTTTGCAACCTCATTTTCTGCGCCAAAGAGATGGACCTTTTTCTGTTCGCCGATAATCTCTCCATTTTCATCTATTAGAAAGCTACCTATTTCTATATTATCTCCATTCTCTATATAGTTTCCGCCTGTTATTATACCTATCCCTGATCTCCTTGCCTCCTTCCTTAATTCTTCAAGAATAGGATAGAAGTTATAAGAAATTATCCAATGTTCGGGTAAACATGCCAATTCAACTCCATAGCTAGCTGCTTCTTTGATTAACTTTAACGCTCTATTTAAAACTTCTTCTTTACTTCCTCGCGAATCAGGTTGAATAAGCGAAATCCTGAGCATCGTTCAGTAAATCAACTTTCACTCATATATTTTCTCAGACTAGTTTTCCACTCCTCTGGAATCAATACAGGATTACCATGATTATCTACTAATACATCTCTTACATAACCATGAGCGGCAATCCTTCCATCCTCTTTCAGTATTTTATGTCTATAATTGATGCTTGTTCTACCAATCTTCTCTATCCATGTGAATATAGAAATATGTTCATCCAAGTTAATCGGTGCCAAATATCTACAGTTTACCTCTGCACAAAGAAACTGATATCCTAACCTTTTCAATTCTTTGAATGTAATTTTTGCTTCTTTCAACAATTCTATCCTTGCAATATCGAAGTAAACTAAATAATTTGCATAATAAACTATTCCTAATGCATCTGTTTCAGATAACCGTACAGTTAGTTTTAACTCATGCATATTTTTTCTTATTTTTCCAAAATATTAAACTTGAAACCTAGAGATAAGAATATAGAGCTAATGAAGAATATCTATTCCAAAATGGAAATGTATACAAATCATTAATCAATATCTATATATGAATGATTATTATATAAACTATATATTAATAAAAAAATTTATATAATAAAAATTATTCTATATCACATATGAGAGAAGGAAGCGCTATTTCTAGAGGTATGGCTATAATAATAGCAATAATTGTAATTGCAGCAGTAGGAGTTGGGGCATATGTTATATACTATTACCCCAGTTCTGATGGACAAACAAACGTTCCAGCAGGAATAAAGATTGGATTATTAACCCATAGGACAGGAGCCTCATCTCCAACAGGACAAGATATAGAACGTGGTTTCACCTTGGCGGTTGAAGAAATAAACGCTGCAGGAGGTGTCTATGTAGCACAGTATAATAAGAACTTAACTCTAATTCCTTACATAGAAGATCAACAAAGTTCACAGCAAGGAACTATTGATGCAGCAAATAAATTAATCAATCAAGATAAAGTTGACATTATAGTAGGAGGCTTCGGAAGCGCTTTCATATATGCTGCTCAACCTGTGATAGCTCAGACAGGTGTTCCATTTACTCCCGTAACAGGGTTAAGAAATCTTATAGGAGGAGTTTGCGAATTGACCAGTATGCGCTTCATATCAATAATTAATTTATCTCACGCTTAAAAACACTCAGCAGACCATCGTCTCCTCATTAATTTGGAAGCTAATTTTTCATCATTGTGTGTTTTTTAATTAGTATTCGTGATTAATATTTTTAATGGTATTCAAGATAGAGACCTTAATGTAATAAAAATTAATAAGTTATCCGAAGCTTAAAAGCAGAATCCCTATAAAAACTATAAATATTATTGATAAAAATTGATAATTTACTGAAGATTTTATAATTCGTCTATCATAAACTAACTTAAAGAATTTATTGTGTGAATAAGTATTATAGCTTATGCTTGATCCAATAACTCTCCTAGTTGTCTTAATTGCATCAAGCATAATCTCAGGGTTACTAGGTTCTTTAACAGGCTTAGGAGGCGCTTCATTCCTTATACCAATATATATAATATTTTTAGGGTTCCCAGCTCAATATGCTACTGGTGCAAGCTTAGTAGCAACTATTGCAACATCCAGTGGTTCTGCAAGCGCATACGTAAAAGATAGAATAACAAATATAAGAATAGCCATGGGGCTTGAAATCGGAACAACGCTCGGAGCAATACTTGGAGCACTGGCAGCTGGATATGCATATTCACATTCTTTGCAATTCTTACTGCTAATAATTCTGGGTTCTTTTTTACTATCTCAAGTCTTCTTTCAAATCTCAAGAGGTAGTTCAGAATTGCCTAAACCAATGAGAGCTGATTGGACAACAAAATTTTTCCAACTCAAGGGTGTATATTATGACTATGCTTTGAAAAGAGAAGTAAGCTATTATGGTGTGCGCTGGTGGTTATCAGCGATAATAATGTTCATTGCTGGCTTTTTCTCCGGTTTGCTAGGTGTAGGAGGTGGCGCATTGAAAGTGTTAGCACTCGATTGGGCGATGAACTTACCAATGAAGGTTAGTACAACAACAAGTAATTTCATGATAGGAGTGACCGCAACAACAGGTAGTGCAATATATTGGTCTTTAGGCTTCATACAGCCATTTTTAGCCGGTGCTACAGCGATAGGTGTTTTACTGGGCTCCATGTTAGGTTCAAAGATACTTTTAAGATTGAGAAATCAGACAGTTAGATACGTATTCGCAGCGCTTCTCGCTTATTTAGGAATTGAATTAATCCTAAGAGGTTTGGGATATGGAATTTGAAGATATTGTGGGATATACATTAAGAATTGGAGTGATCCTATCTATAACTCTTCTCGTCATCGGCATGATATTACTTTACTATACAGGATTTAGTAGCGGAGATGATTTTAAAAACATCATTTCTCCAAATTCAACCATTAACAGTAAAAATTTTAAAATATCTCAAATATCCATAAATGCAGTAACAATTCTATATTTTGGAATAATTATTCTCATATCTACTCCAATTATAAGAGTTATTGTTGGGATAATACAATTTTATAAAGAAAGAAATATTACATATTTTATTATTACACTTATAGTTCTTCTAAATATAATGATCTCTATATTTTTTCTAAACATCAATATGTTGTAATGAATAAGAAATTAACTTAATAAAGGTAAACTCATATTTGAATAGGATGACGAGATATATAATATTGGGAAATGGAATTCTCACGGTTCTCGCAGATTCTACTTACAAATTCAGGGAATTATACTACCCATTAAGTACGCATAATCACTTGGATTCTAGCAGGATTGGTCTTTTCAAAAATAATGAATTCAGATGGATTCATGATCTCAACCCCTCAATTGAATATCTTGAAGATACACTAACAAGCAAAGTAAGAGTCTCATTTAACAATTTGGAATTGGAAATCTACGATACCGTTGACTTAGCCTATGAGATTTTAGTGAGAAAAGTAAATGCTAAGACAGATTCGGAAACTAGAATATTCTTCACTTGGGATTTCCATATTAATGAAAGCCCAATTGGAGATACCTGTTTATATGATCCTAATGAAAATGGCATAATTCACTATAAAAGAGATAAATGGTTTCTTTTTTCTTGCGATCTACCAATATTTCAATACGCAACAGGTTACAAAGAAGAAGAGGGTTATGTTGGCACTTGGAAAGATTGTGAAGATGGAGAACTATCAGGAAATCCCATTGCTCAAGGCTCGGTAGATTCAGCTATGAGTATAAAAATAAACAGTAATACCACCTTTTATTGCTGGCTTGTGTGTGGCAATTGCTATAGTGATTTGAAAAAGAGAAATGAATACGTAAAGAAACGTGGACCTGATAAAATATTAGATAGAACAAGCGCTTATTGGAAAGCATGGTTAACGAAAATAAGTGACTTCGACTCATTTACAAAGCGTTCAGCATTAGTTTTAGCTTCTTCCTGGCAGAACAATGGCGCTATACCAGCCTCTCTTGACACTGATATCTTAAGATTCAATCGTGATACCTATAATTATGTTTGGCATAGAGATGCAGCATTCTGTGCCATTGCTTTTTCTCTTCTAAATTATCAAGAATATCCTAGGCGGTTATTTACCTTTACTAAACCACTTTTACATAACGGTTTCCTATTTCAAAAGTTCACTGTAGATGGTCATTGGGGAAGTACATGGCATCCTTGGCTCATGAAAAAGATCCCTATTCAAGAAGATGAAACTGCTTTAATTTTATATGCGCTTTGGATATACTTCAAAAAATTCATGGATATAGAATACATAAAGGAATTATATAGACCGTTTATAAAGTCAATAGCTGACTTTCTAATAGAGTTTACCGATCAAGAGACAGGATTGCCATTGCCATCTTATGATCTCTGGGAAGAAAGATATGGCATTCATTTCTACACAGCAGCTACTGTCTATGCAGGATTGAAAAGCGCTTCAAATTTTGCTAGTTTTTTTGGTGAATATGATTTAGCTAAAAAATACAGCAAAGCTGCCTCGAGATTAAAGGATTCCATGTCTTTATTTTTTAGTGATGGTCATTTCGCGAGGTCTTTGGTTAATGATAAACTTGATTTGACTGCTGACGCAAGCACGATTTTAGGTGCATTGCTTGTTTACGAACCTAACGATGAAAAAGTAATAGAAAACAGGAAATACATTGAGGAAAGACTCAATGTTGGAGGTATAGCTAGATACGAAGGCGATTCTTATTTAAAAGAATTTAATATACCCAATGCTTGGTTCATTACTACATGCTGGCTGGCGCAGCAATACATTGCTGAAGGGAATTTAGAGAAGGGTAAAGAATGCATTAAGTGGGTTATAGAAAAATCATTGCCTACAGGATTGATACCTGAGCAAATCTCCAAAAATATGCGATACCCCTCTGTATCACCTTTATCATGGAGCCATGCAGAATTGTTAAGGGCCTCTTATTATTTGAGATATGGATATAATAACTTCATTTGAAAAATTACCAAGTTATTATGGTTTTTATCTCTCCTTTTGGCTTATTTTTAAGATATTCAACAGAATCTTCAGGTTTTAATTTCTTTGTTATCATCGACTCTAGCACTCCAGGATATTTCGAATTCCAAGAATTTAGATACTCAGCTCCTTCGATGAAGTTTTTTTTCGATGCATTCACAGCACCAATTATTGCTATATTACTCTCAACGATATGATTCACATCTTCTGTACTCAGGTTATACTGATCGCCACTTGCAGTACCAAATAGAACTAAGACACCATTATTCTTAATCTTCTTTAGTAAAGGGATAAATGCTGAAGGATAACCAGTTGTATCTATCAAAAGATCTATCTCACCTAGCTCATCTTTAGTGGTGTCTATGAATTTCGCGCCTATAGCTTCTACAACTTTTAATTCAGCTTCGAATGGTTCTCGCTTGTTCATAACAAACACTTCAAAGCCTTTACTTGCAGACATCAATGCAAATAAAAGCCCAATTGGTCCGCTTCCTAATATTGCAGCATTTCTGCATTCATAGGAAGAATCATTACAATTCCATATCATCCTACGCTGCATTAGCTCTATTTCTTCGAAAGTTTTCATAATGTTAGAAAGAGGTTCGAGTAAAACACCTACATGTCTCAAACCACTGGGGATCTTAACAAGATTCTCTTCATTATCTGTGAAATATTCACGCATAGTTCCGTGAAGTCCTCTGATACCAATTTCCCTAAATTTGCCTGTTTCGCAATAATCTTGTCTTCCGATTATACAATTGAAACAAGAATTGCAGCCCCTCCTTACGATAGGAACTACTATATCTCCTTTCTTGAACTCGTTAACTGCATCACCAACCTCTTCTACAATTCCCAATGTCTCATGACCGAGTACAAGAAAATCATAACCATCTGGGGGCCTTGAAAAAGTCAAAGTGCCGTTTACTATTCCTCTATCGGTTCCACACATTCCATTTTCAAGAGTTCTAACCAAGACTCCATTTGAACCTACTTTTTCTTTAAAATCGATCTCCTTGAGCCAAACTCCAGCTTTGGGAGGATAAACAATGATAGCTTTCATTTGTTGAGAATATTTTAGACAAAATATAAATTTCTAGAGATTAAAATTCAGCCTTAAATTTTAACTGATAGTATTAAACTTATGAAAATAAAAGAGATAGAACCTTTTCTTTTAAGCTCGATGGAAAAAGGAAGTGCAACGTGGGCTTCCATAATGATCCTTGTAAGAGTAACCACTTCAAATGGTTTGGTCGGTTATGGCGAAGCGGTTCCAACGATAAGAGCAATATCTGTTTATAATGCAATAAAACAAGTATCCAAGGCATATCTCAATAAAGAGGTTGAAGAAACGGAGAAAAACTATTATGAATGGTATAAACAAGACTTTTACCTTGCTAGATCATTCGAATCAGCAACTGCAGTAAGCGCAATTGACATTGCTTGCTGGGATATAATAGGTAAAAACTTTGGCGCACCTATCTATAAATTGCTCGGAGAAGAATTTAGAAAAAACATCCCTGTATATGCCAATGGTTGGTATCAAGATTGCGTAACGCCGGAAGAATTTTTTGAAAAAGCAAAAATGGTGAAAGAACGCGGCTATAATGCCCTTAAATTTGATCCTTTTGGCAGCTATTTTAACTGGATTGATAAAAAAGGCATAGAGGAAGCAAAAGCAAGAATAGAAGCTGTTAAAAATGCAATTGGAGAACAAGGTACGCTGTTGATTGAACACCATGGCAGATTCAATGCCAACTCGGCTATAATGATAGCAGACATGCTCAAACAATTTCAACCTGGTTTTGTCGAGGAGCCTGTTCACCATGAGGATGTTTTGGGTTTGAGGAAATACAGAAGATTATCTGAATTAAGGGTAGCGTTAGGAGAAAGACTTATAAGCTTGAGAGAAGCGGCTTTCTATATAAATGAAGGCCTTTGTGACATCCTACAACCTGATATAACAAACATAGGCGGTATTACTATAGCCAAAAAAGTATTGAGCATGGCTGAAGCCAATGACATAGAAATAGCATTTCATAATGCCTTTGGCCCAATTCAAAATGCAGCATCATTGCAGTTAAGCGCAGTAATACCGAATTTATATCTCCTTGAGAGCTTTTATGATTGGTTTCCTCAATGGAAAAGGGATCTCATATTCAATGAGACACAGATAAATTCAGGCCATTCAGTTGTACCAAACAAACCGGGCTTAGGAATATCGGTGAATGAAGGACTTATTGAAAAACTAAATGTTGAACCAATTGCTCTAGCAGTTTCCGAAGAGCCCGTATGGGTTGTCAAAGGTACATGGAAGAATATTAAATGAAATGCCGGAGATAATTTCACCTATCATAACTCCTTTTAATCACAACAACGAGATTGAAAAGGATAAGCTGAAGTTGCATGCTAAGAATTTAATTGAAAAAGGGATTGATGCCCTTTTTGTAAACGGAACAACAGGGCTAGGCCCTTCATTGAGAAAGGAAGAAAAACTGAAAAATCTGGAAATCATTTACGACGTAACAAACAAAATCATTTTCCAAGTGGGAGGAATGGATATTGAAGAAACAATTGAATTGATCAAAGCAAGTAAGGATTATGATATCATTGCGATCGCGTCATATCCGCTTATTTATTACCCAAGAATTCCTGAGGAACACATAATCAAGTATTTTAAAATTCTGAATGATCATTCACCCCATCCATTATATCTTTACAATTATCCGCTTGCAACTGGTAAAGATGTAGATGCTAAAATTGTTCAAAAGATCGGCTGTATAAAAGGCGTCAAAGATACCAACGAAAGTATAGCGCACTCATTGGATTATAAAAGATTCAATGAAGGCATTAAAGTATATAATGGCTCAGATATGCTAATCTTAACATCGATGTCTACGGGTTTGGATGGAAGCGTTGCATCAAGCACCAATTACTTGCCAGAACTCGCTGTGAAAATAAAGCAGTACATACTTAATAATGATAAAGAAAAAGCCATAAAGCTACAATTTCTGCTTAGCGATATTGCAGAATATGCAAGGTCATTGGGTAGTCTTTCAGCTAATTACATTTTCACAGAATTCTTTCAAGGTTACGATATAGGAATACCAAGAGGACCTATATTTGAATTAGAAAATAAAAAAGAGATATTCACAAAATTGAGCCGTTATAAGGAAAGATTAATGGAGATTTTGGAACAATGATAAAAATTGTTGCGATCGGTGAACCTTTGATCCAATTCAATTCGCTTACAAAAGGTCCACTGAGATTTGTAAATTACTTTGAAAAGCACATCGCAGGATCAGAACTTAATTTTTGTATTGCTGCGATTAGAAATGGTTTAAACGCAACGCTAATAGCAAGAGTTGGTAAGGATGAATTTGGAAGAAATATAATTGAGTATGCGAGATCGCAAGGCATAGACGTTAGTTATATTAAGTATGCCGATGCGCCGACAGGAATTTATTTTGTACAAAGAGGATTTCCGATACCAAACAAAAGTGAACTCATATACTACAGAAAGGACAGCGCTGGGAGCAAACTAAGCGAAGAGGATATCGATGAAAAACTCTTGCGGAAAGCAACTTTGGTTCATTCAACAGGCATAACTTTGGCTATAAGTGAAACTGCAAAAAACGCTGTACTTAAGGCATATGAACTAGCTAAAGTTAGGAGTTTCGATACAAATATAAGATTGAAACTCTGGAGCATTGAAAAAGCTAAAGAAACTATTATGAGGCTTTTAAGAAAATTTGATTTTGAATATTTTGTAACAGATAATACAGACGCCAAAATCCTTGTTGGAGAGACTGAAGGTGATAAAGTGTATAAAAAGTTGAAGAAACAAGGTGTCAAGACTTTACTATTCAAAGAGGGGCCAAAGGGGGCTACTGTCTATGAGGAAGATAGAAAGTTTTACCATAAAGGTTATGAAGTAACTGTTGAGGATCCAACTGGCGCAGGCGATGCAATGGCAGGAACTTTCATATCCTTAAAACTTAAAAATGTAGATACAAGAATAGCTTTAGAGCACTCAATAGTAGCAGCTACTCTAGTAGTTTCAACAAGAGGCGATAATGAGATTATACCTTCTTATGATGATGTTCAAAAGTTTTATGAATCCTAGCTATTTTATTGCTTCAAGTTCAGCTGCAATTTTTCCCAAAGTTTCTTTGATCCTTTTCAATTCATTTTGCAACGAATTTATTTCTTGCTTTAGTCTAGAATTCTCTTCTTCTAAGGTTCTTATCTTAGCCTCGTTTTCATCCAAAATTGCTTTGACTCTTTCCTCTGTATAATACCGGTTTACTCGAAGATTTTCGAATTTAAGTTTTCGTTCACGCTCATCATAATATACATCTACAACGATCCTTATCACATCGAGCTTATCGACTTTCATTTTATTCACAAGTTCATCGTACAGTAATCTATTCAGTTCTGCTACATCTCTGATTATGATTTCTCTCGGAACAACTTTTCCCAAAGATACCATCGCTACCCTTCTAAGCTTATCCGCATATCTAGCTGCAATCGTCAAACCTGTACTTAGTTCATATTTATTCGCGCCAATGGCAGTAGCACGTGCAGTTATTTGCTGATACTCTTCAGCTCTCTCTATATCTCTATTAATTTGTTCTTCACTTTCCTTAATTTCCCAATCTCCCATAACTATAAAATCAATATTCAAGATATATAGATAAATCAAATGAGCATTGAGGAATTACTCAAATCTAATAATATTGAGGTTATAGTATCAAAAAAGAGAGATATACTCTCTTCGCTCAGAAGCTTAGATAAGAAAGAAAGAGAATATGCATGGAAGGCATTAAGCTTAATCGTGAAATTTTCAAAGGAAAAAATAACAAATAAAGATAAAATGTTTATTCGATCATTGTTATGGAATAAATATAGAGAGGTTAGAGAAGACGCATGGAGGAATTTGGAGCTTTTCAAATACTTAAATATAAAAGGTGTCGAAAGAACACTAAACGCGAATTCTGACAAACTAAAATTTTCAGCTTGGGCAAACGTAATAAGCATGATCGAATTAGGCTTTGTCGAGAAAGATGATATAATTCAGCTCAGGTATTCTTTTTGGAGATTACTAAAAAGCAGAATTGGAACTATACGTAGGAAATCTTGGAAATTATTCGTTGAATTAGTAGATGCAGGTATCTTTCTTCCCGCAGACAAAGAAAGATTTAAAGCATATTTATCTCACAAAAAAATGGGGATTCGAATAAATGCTTGGTCAACAGTTCCAAAATTGCTAGAGAAAAAATTTTTAAATTATGAAGATATCAAAAATGAAATTAAAGAGATAGAATCTATATCTGAGTTAAAAAATAGAATAGGATATAAAGCTAAATATATTCTAGATAACATATCTAAAATTATCAAAGATTTTAAATAAGAGTATTAAAAGAAAAAATATAGAACGTTTATTAAAAATTTTTATTCCTAAAGAATAAATAATTGGTATGGAGGTAATAGACGAAATTGGCGATATTGAGCATTCTTTTGAAGAAAGGTTTGATTATTTCGGAAATAAATCAAGTCCTATTACAATTTTTTATCCTAGAAACGATGATGAAGTAGCGAGGATTGTGAAGTTATGCTATGAAAAAAGGATCCCAATTGTTCCTTGGGGTGCAGGTACCAGCCTAACAGGGGCCTTATCAGGCAGAGATCACATTGTCATAGATTTATCCAAAATGAACAAGATAATAGAAATAAACGAAATAGATTGGTATGTAAGAGCTCAGGCGGGCGTAATACTTGCAGACTTGCAAGAAAAAGTAAAGGAAAAAGGGTTCTTCTTCCCACCTGATCCTGCTAGTTATTTCATGTGTACAGTCGGCGGAGCAATTGCTGAAAGTTCAGGTGGAATGAAAGGTGTGAAATATGGTTCCTTTAGAGAATGGGTATTAGCGCTTAAAATAGTATTACCAAATGGGAAAATAGTTAAAATAGGAGAACCGTTGAGAAAGAATAGAGCGGGATACGATCTCGTGCATCTTTTCATTGGTAGTGAGGGTACATTAGGAATTATAACGGAGGCTTGGTTGAGAATAGTTCCAATTCCCAAAAACAGTATTATGACCATTGCTGCTTTTCCCAGAGATCTTGAAGCCGTTGGTAATATAATCCTTGGATTGAGAAAAAACAAGATACTGCCTGAATTATCGGAATATCTTGATTATGATGTAATAAAGGCGATGAATAAACACTTGAATGCGAACCTTAAGGAAACTAAGGGAGGGATGTTGCTCCTTCAGATCGATGAAAGCGATCTTGAAGCGGTAAATAAAATTCTAAAAGATAATTGTGAAGATATAATGATAGCAAATGAAGATGAAGCGATAAGATTATATTCGCTTAGAGCTCAGGCTTTAAAAGCTATAAAATCTGAACATGAAAATTTGAGCTTTGCTGAAGATATCGTTGTACCGATTTCGAAACTCCCTGAGGCCATAAAGAAGTTGGAGGAAATGAGAACTAAATACAATACGAAATTCTATTTGATCTCGCACATCGGCGATGGAAACATGCATCCATGCATCATAGTAGATGATGAAAAGTCTAGACTCGAATTATTTGAGAAAATTGCAAGAATGGCCATTGAAATGGGAGGTTCAATTTCTGGCGAGCATGGCATTGGTAAGCAAAAAGCTAAGCTACTCGTTGAACAAATAAGATACAGTAATGGTGAAGAGGTACTTGAGATTATGTACAAAATTAAGAGGATTATTGACGAAAGACAAATAATGAATCCAAGAAAATTTGTTGAATTAGCCTATAACGATTTTTGGCAAAAGGCCTGACAAGATGGATTACGTTGTCAAATTTGTTAGTTTTGGCTTCTATCATTTCAGCTCTATACAAAACAAATTCCCATCTTCAAAACATTTGTTAAATCATCAAAAGCTTAGAACTATAAAGGTTTTGGTCGCTGCTTAAAATCTTGCTTCTTTTCGTAGTAATCCAATAAAGCTAAAACTAAGCCAGCATGAGAGAAAATATGGGGGAAATTGCCCCTCGGTTCTAGACTTAAATGATCCACATGTTCCCCTAAAAGTAACATATTAGTTGCGCATTGCTTAATTTTCTTTAGGACATTTTCTGCTTGTTTAAGTTCATCCAACCTAACATAAACCCTTGCAAGCCAACAGGAGCAGAGCAGAAAAGGATATCTAACCTTGCCCAAAAAGTCATCCTTATATCTAAGCAGCAAACCTGGTGCGACCTGCAACTCGTTTTCTATTCTCTTCAATGTAGATAAGAAACGAACATCATTTGCTTCGATGAAACCGAAAAGTGGCAATGTAAGAAGAGAAGAATCGACTTCTTTTGAACCATAGTACTTAACAAAGGATCTAGTTTCTAGCGAATAACCGTTCTCTAAAACGTCTTTATGTATTTCTTTAGCAATTGCTTTCCATTCCTGAGCTATATCCTTGTAGCCAAGTTTAATTGCCATACTAGAAGCTCTGTCTAAGGCTACCCAATTCATTACTTTCGTATGTACGAAATGCTCGGTTTTGCCTCGTTCTTCCCAAAGGCTTGTGCTTTTCTTTCTCCAAGACTCTTTTACCCAATTAACGATTGCCTCTATTGCCCACCAGTTGCGTTGGATATAAAGTTTGTCTTCTGTAAGCATGTAATATTCGTATAGAGAATTCATGAAACTACCTTCGATGTCCATCTGAATTTGTAGATATGCTGCATTTCCTATCCTTACAGGCCTAGAATTCTTGTATCCGCTAAGCCATCCTAGCTCTTCCTCTGCAATAGGTTCTGTTCCATCTACAGGATATAAGGGGTGATCAAAAGGCTTAGAGGACGGATCTATTACACTAAAGAGGAAATCCAATATTCTTCTCCCATCTATAGTCAAACCAGATCTTATTAACGCTTCAGCAGCATACGTTGCATCCCTAACCCATACGTATCGATAGTCCCAATTTCTGTTTTGGCCAATGATTTCTGGTAATGAAGTAGTAGGAGCTGCAATTATTCCTCCAGAAGACCTGTAAATTAATGATAGAAGTGTTACCAGTGACCTCTGGAATATGTCATCGAATATCCCATCTATTTTTTTGACGTCTGACAACCTATCCTCCCAGAAATTCACAAAGACCTGAAAGGCCTCATATGGATCTGCATAGACAAAAGATTTGTTACTGAATAAACCATAGCGTAGATCCCTCGTATAAAGCAAAAAGAGATAACCTTTACCTTTATTCATGAAAATTCTAGATTGTGACTCAATCACGAAATCGCCATTTATTAGTAGCTCCAGCCCTTCTTTGCTATTAAAATTTCTAAATACCATTCCTTTGTCTTTCATCTCCACACCAGGATTTATCAACCCCGTTTCAAACAAGGGTTTTATCGTTACTTGGAAAGGAATTTCTGAGTCAAAAATCCTTATAATTGCAGGCAACCCTAACGGTAAAAAGTCTATAACCTTTAATTTTCCTTTATTCGTAACAAATTCATGTTCGATCGCAGTTGTATTGCCTATGTAAGAAGACTTAAGCTCAAAGTTTTCGAGGGGCGTTAGCTCAAAGTAACCTCCCTTTTCTTCATCTAAAATTCTTGAAAACACCGAAGAAGAGTCAAATCTAGGACACGGAAACCAATCTATGCTGGCCTTTCTTTCGAGGGCCGCCGTATGGCCATTGCTCAACAGTACATAAAAATCCATCTTGAAATCAACAAAATATTTCTATATAGCCATTTTTAGTGAAAAATAACGAATCAATCTTAAACTTCGTAGTTATCAATTTTCGTTACGAGTTCCTCGGTAGAACTATCGAACAAGTAAAGTGGGCCATCGAATAACACTGGTATGAATTCACCTTTTACTGCAGCAGTTTCTCTTTCAAGGTATAATAGGAGTTCGCTATTTTCAAAGTTCAAATGCAAAATATAGCCACTTCCGAGTTTCTCCTCTCCAGCAAGCTTTAGTCGTGCAATAGAGGGTTCACCTACTTTTATATCCTGTGGGCGTATGCCTAGGATTATATCGCCTTCAGGCAATCTTGTTTTATCTCTCACTATTATGCGTCTTCCAAATACTTTTATGGCATTGTCTTCAACCCTTGCCATGATGAGATTCATCGAAGGAGTACCTATGAAAGTCGCAATAAAGGTATTTTTAGGCTTTTCATAGAGCTCAGTAGGTGTGCCAATCTGCATAAGAGCCCCCTTATTTATCACTGCAATCCTATCCGCCATCGTCATAGCCTCGATTTGATCATGTGTTACATAAATCGTAGTAATACCAAGTTGGTCATGAAGTAGCTTTCTCAACTCAAATCTCAATTTAACTCTAAGCTTTGCATCGAGATTGCTCAAT
The DNA here is from genome assembly GCA_021324265.1 of Thermoproteota archaeon. GTDB lineage: Archaea > Thermoproteota > Thermoprotei > Gearchaeales > Gearchaeaceae > DSFO01. Next base: position 74,623 of record JAJPJK010000011.1, read on the forward strand.
GGTTCGTCCAAAAGAAAGACCTCAGGGTCTCTAACCAAGGCTCTTGCTAATGCAACTCTTTGTTGTTCACCGCCGCTCAACTGATAAGGATATTTGTCTAGAAGGTGCGTTATGTTCAACAAATTTGCTACTTCTCGCACTTTTGATATGATTTCTTCTTTTTTAACACCCCTCATCTTAAGGGGAAAAGATATGTTATTGAAGACATTCATATGCGGATATAATGCATAGTTCTGAAAGACCATTGCTATATTCCTTTTGCTAGGATCGAGTTCATTTACTCTTTGTCCATTTATCAATATCTCACCGCGATCAGGTTCCTCAAGCCCTGCTATAATCCTGAGCAATGTAGATTTTCCTGATCCTGATGGGCCTAATAAAACGAAGAATTCACCCTTTTCTATTCTTATGTTGACATCCTTAAGTACTTCTGTACTTCCAAAGGCTTTTGTTATGTTCTTAAGTTCAACGCTCATTTTTTAACCCTTCGACGCTCTTATTACAATGCCTCTTATGAGATATTTATTCAAAACCACAAAAAGCAATATTGTAGGCGCTGATGCAATCAAGCTACCTGCAATTATAGGACCATAATCACTCCATATACTTCTACTAAAAGCAAATGATAGACCCACAGGTAGAGTATAGTTTTCTGGTGATCTCAAAAAAACTAAAGGCCCTAAGAAAGCGTTCCATGCTGCTAAAAAATTGTAGATAGAGATTGCTCCTAAGGCAGGCCTTCCAAGCGGCAATGCTATGTAGAAAAAAGCTTTTAACGGATTTGCACCATCTATTCTAGCCGCTTCAAAGAGTTCCTTACCTAACGAAAAATAATACTGTCTCATCAAAAAAATACTTGATATATTGGCAGTGCTCAATATTGCAAGACCAAATAAATTATCTATGATCCCTAGCTTCACGTATATGATGAAATTTGGAATTAAGGTAACGAAAGGAGGAATCATCAGCAAAGCTAAGAGTGTATTAAATATGAGATCTTTTTTAGGAAAGTTTAGACTAGCAAAGGCATAGCCGCTCATACTAGCTGTGAGAATGTTTACCAGCACAATTATTCCGCTATAAATTGCGGTGTTAATGATCCAAGTAGGGAACAAGGATATTTCTACAAGCTTTAGGTAATTGGTAAACGTCATTGGATTAGGAATCCATTGTGGAGGAAAATATGAAGCTTGTTCCCATGTCATAAAAGAACCGAACAAAGACCTTATGAAAGGCATAAGATAAACAAGAGCAAAGAATATTAAGACTAGATAAATGCCAGATATCTTTAAAATATTAAACAATTTTCTATTCATGTCTGTAATACCTCAATTTGTTCTGAACATAGTAACTTAAAGAAAATATCAATAGGAAGAGAATCACAGACTTCGCAGCTGCGTAGCCATATCTTAGCTGCAAAAAGGCTGTGTTATAGATATCCAAGGTAATTGTATAACCAGCACCTCCTACACCTCCGCTGCTACCTGCCATCACATAAGAAAGATCGAACATCTGCAAAGCACCTATGAGGCCCATGATGACAACATATGCTATAATTGGCTTAAGCAATGGAATAGTGATATGAATCAACCTATTAAGCGAACTTGCACCATCTATCTTAGCTGCTTCATAAACCTCCTTAGGTAATGTCTGAAGACCAGATAGAAACGTTACGGAAAAATTGCCACTTGTACCCCATATCGCTACTAACGATATTGCAGTTAGCAAATATGTTGGGTCATTCAACCAATTTATGCGATAACCTCCAGTGAAAGGAATTATGAAAAAATTAATGAAGCCATCTTTTTCAAACAACCACATGAAGATTAGAGAGATTATAACAGAGCATGTAGTGGCAGGTAAAAAGTATGCAACTTTGAAAAATTGAGAGCCGCGTATCTTTTGATTGCCCATTAATGCAAGCATTAGAGCCAAAAATGTTTGTGTAGGCACAACAATGGCAGTATAAACAAGAATGTTCTTGAGGCCATTAAAGAAAGGCGCCCTGAATTGCAACAAGTTAGGATCGCTGAATAATAAGTTCAATCCCCTCCATAATTCTTGAAAAAGAGCATAGTAGTTACTAAGCCCAACAAATTTCATTGGTGAAAGGATATCCCAGCTGTAGAAGCTTAACCAAAAAGAAAAGACGGCTGAGAAATAACCGAAGAAGGCGTTCAAGGTGAAGGGATAAATGATGAGAAGTATAAAAGTTAGGCGTTCAATGTTCTTTTTAGAGGCTAAAATAGCCATAATAAATTTCAAAAAAAATAATATTAATCATTAACTCGAACTGAATTCGCTAGAGACAGCGTTTTTGAGCTCAGTAAATACTTGATCTGTAGTCAATTTGCCTTGGAATGCAGACAAAAAGATTTGACCAAATTTAGAATCCAAATCTCCAGTCTTGGAACCGAAGGAAAAGACTTGAACAGCACTATAGCTATTAACCATACTCAGCTCCTTTGCATGACTAGGCCATAAGTTAGGGTCATTGGATAATGACTCTATTGATGGAAGAGTTTGACCCATCCCAACAACAAGCGTCTTCTGACCCGTAACTCCTTCAACATATTCTATGAATTTCAAAGCTTCATCTAAATGTTGGGTATGAGCATTTACAGCAAGAGCTACAGTGTATGCCATTGTAACTCTACCACTGGAGCCTTGAGGCATAGGTGCAATATCCCAATCGACACCATATTTGAAGTTCGGAAATGTACCGTTCAAATATGGAATCGTCCAACTCCCTTCAATCGCCATTGCCGCCTTTTGCTTTCCAAATGCCTCTCCATTCCATCCAGCTCCAACGTCAGCTGGGAGAACAACGTAACTAGCATTCATACCTTGCTGGACTTTGGATATAAAATCACTAATCGCATTCCTTACTTGAGAATTGTCAAAGTAAGATGCATCACTGGCACTATTAAATGATGGACTTGGTCCACCATTAGACATTATATACGGAACCCATCTGTTAAAGTCAGGTTGTACCACCAAACCAGCAACGCCAGTTCTATCGTGAATAATTTTAGCATAGTTAAACAGATCACTCCATGTCCAACTACTCGTTGGTGTAGGTACATTGGCTTGGGAGAAAAGATCCTTATTATAGAATAGACTTAGAACGGACCAATCCTTCGGTATGCCATATATCTTGCCATCTGAACCCTTAAAAGGTTGAAGTAGAAAAGGATAGAATTGGTTTATGAAATCTGATGGGAGTTTGTCTCCGATAGGATAAATAAGCCCTTGGCTAATAAATACAGGTGCCCATGAAGAGTCGAGATAGAATACATCCGGTGCCTTACCTGCTGCGAAACTAGCTAACAAATTCTCAAAGAACATCTGCGATATAACCTCATAATCAATTTTAATGTTAGGATTCGCAGCCTCAAAGTCATTTATAATTTTTTGGTAATTAGCCATTTCCGTAGGGCCTGCGCTCCATCCTGCGAAGCTAATGACTACTACATTCGAGGGAGAAGTAGGTCTATACTGCATATATAGCGCAACTGCACCCGCTGCTATTATTACTACTATTACTACAACGACAAGAACCAAAGCAAGCCTACTTATAGCAGAAGTTCTCATATGAAATTAACCTTATAAAAATATATAAAGATTACTACTTAAAGTAGTAATTAATACTAATAATACGCGTATGGAGACGATTAAAAATAAGCTTCGAAGAGCAAAGAAAGGTATTAGGAAAAATTATTGTAATAACGTATTCGAAAGATTGGCATACATTAAACCTACTTCCTTTGTCATAAACAATTACAACAGAAAAAAACCTTTATCAGCTTTCAACCCAGGAGCCATACTTAGAAATGATAAGTTAGAGATCTATCCTAGATTCATATTCGAATATTATTGGTACGTTTCTAGTATTGGGAGATTCCAAATAAACATTAACCAATTGCAACATTTAAATAAAGAAAAAATTGATGCTGAGATTTTACTTTTTCCTAAAGAAGTGTGGGAAATCAGAGGAGTCGAGGATCCTAGGGTTTTATTTTCAGGAAAATATTATATACTTTATACAGCTGTTCAGCTCGTTAATGATAGAATCAACCCACTTCAAGCAATAGCAATTTTAGATGAAAATTACAAAACGATTAGAAAAACTTATTTGAAAATAAGGCAGAAAAATAGCTATATCACACCGCATTCTTGGAAAGATTCAGCTATTTTAAGGTTTTTAGATAAACACAATTGCATACTCTTAACCAGACCTAGCTTCGAAACTATTGAGATTTGCTGGACATGCTTAGCCGATCTTGAAAATGGGGAAGTCGAGATATCAAGCTTCTTGCCTGTTCTTTGTAAAGAAGATTTTGAATTGAAGGTAGGTTGGTCTACGAATACATTAAAGATTTCATCAAATGAGTATTTGATAGGCTGGCATGGTTTAGGATTAGATATGGTTTACAGAAACGGCTTAGCGCTCTTGGATGAAAACGGTACCCTTAAAGCTATCACTAATTATTTACTTGAACCTAACGGGATAAATGAAATTTACGGCGATAGGCCATTTGTAATATTTGGCTGTGGATTAGTTCAAAGAAATAACGAGATATTCTGGATAGGAGGTATTTCTGATTACGCTATCGGTATATTTAGGACAGAATTAGATGAAGTTTTTGAAAATATGGTTTGGGTTAACAAGCATTAATCTTGGCATTTTATTGTGATCTTATAGGCTTCTACATCCTCGATATATGCATTAAGACCTCCTACACTAATTTTAACTCCTTCATTGGTAATGAGATGCAGAGAAGCTATGCTCTTTATATGATTTTCTTCGAAAGATATTGGAGTACCCTCTATTTTCACTTCTTCCCTTTTTTTAACTGTTTTACCCTCAACAATCAATTTCAATTTACAATTCGAAGCCATTAAGACTTTAAGATGATCAATTGCTCTAACAAGATTAACATAGACGCCCTCTCTTTTTTCTTTAAATTTTGATGAGAGTAACAATGAGTTCTGTCTTACATAACCCAAAAAATACTCGATGAAAAGAGCCTTGAGATGCTCATCTAAAACTTTATACGCGATAGGAAATGGTGTGCCCAATCTAACAACTACCAGTGCATATTTCATATCAGGGATGAAAAGGAATGGACCTTTAGTGGGTCTTAGTCTTAGTTCATCCACATTGTCTTTAAATTTTTCAAAAAACTGTTGATCTTCATCATACATGACCACACATATGGAAACATCTTTTTTGTTGAATTTGTTACTTACTTGATTGATAATATCCGAGCTGGCTGCAATGAGTAATTCGTAGTCAGCATCTTTTATAGACTGTTCAATTAAGGTCATAATTCCCGAATTACTTGAAGTTAGCCAAACCCCTTCTTCTTTAATCGTAATTTTGTTTTTTATACTATCGATAATTTTGTTATAAATATTATTTTCTAACAAGAATCGTTTCTCGATGTAATTTTTCAATGCGTACTCAGGGTTTAATGTCACAAATCTCTTCGGCCTACCCTCGATCACTGCAACAAGGCCCTTTTCCATCAAGCCTTTTATTACATCATATACCCTCGGTTGCGGAATCTCACTTTTACTCGCTATTTCTGTACTTGTTAGTGTTCCATAAAGCAAGAGTGAAGCATAAGCCCTAGCTTCATATGTTGTTAAACCAAGAGATTTGATGTACTCAACAAGTTCCTCTCTAGATGAATTTATCATTAAATGATTATTGAAAGTGAGCTTATTTATCGATTTCAGTCACCGTAAAAGAGTCATTTCTTATATCAATACCGTAATTCTTTCCTCCTATTTTCAAGTTGAGTTTCATTCTCTTTATTTCTTGAGGCAGCTGGGGATCCATTCTAACCTCACCCTTATCATCCACGTTGATTTTCAATAGACCAAATAATAATGCCATCCACAGACCTCCTGCTGAAGCAATATGAAAGCCTTCTTGTGTATTTCCATAAACATTTTCCAAATCAGCATTAGCAACAGTTCTTAGCATTTTATAAGCTTCATTTACCTTCCCCAAAAAAGCAGCAACCGCAGCGTAAGACGGCAAAGAGAGCGAAGAAGCATGTGTTGTTCTGGGAAAATAATACGCATAATTTTTTTCCATTTCAGCCTTATTGAATTTTTCTCTAAGTAAAAACATTCCTAATACAACGTCAGCTTGCTTAATGAGTTTGTTAATACCTATTTTATTCTTTATCGATTCGTCCAATAAAGCCTCACCTATTACACCATCTGGAACTATGCAATCCTCCAGGAAATCATAACCCTCAAATTCCTCATAGACCCCCCTGTCATTCAGGGGCAAATATATACTGTTTTTGATTTTTTCCCATTTATCGACGTCATAGAACGAGATATTATCGATGGTGCTTGCATCTTTATGTTTTTCCAACAGCCATCTATAGTACTTCACACCAAGTTCTAGATTAAACTTCGCTAATAGATTTGTGTAGAAACTATTATTAACTTTAACATGATATTCGTCAGGCCCAATAACATTTTTGATTATATAAACATCTCTGTTTACATCGTATTCCACTCTACTTGCCCAAAATTTCGATGTTTCAAAAATTATATCTAGGCCCTGTTTAAACATGAAATCTTCATCTCGAGAAAAACGATAATAAAGTTCTACAGCGTAAGCTACATCTGCAGTAATATGGTGTTCTAAATCACCGGTCTGTATAATAACTTTTCTGCTCCCGGCCAAGTCTAATGGGACTTCTCTTGGCGTAGCTTCATAACCGTCATCCGCACTTTCCCAGGGATACTGAGCTCCTTTGTATCCATTCATTCTAGCATTTTCCTTTGCTGAAGCCAATTTTTCATATCTGAAGTTCAATATGGCTTTAGCGGCTTCAGGTTTGAAGAAAAGGTAAAATGGAAAGGCATATATATCAGAATCCCAAAAGATATGACCCCTATAGCCAAAGCCATGCAGCCCCCTAGCAGGCAACATGAAGACATGAGATTGTTCATTGTAAAGTTGAAGTAGGTGAAATGTATTGAAGATGACTCCTCTTGCAAAATCCTCATCTCCTTCTATATCCAAACCTATCTCATCCCATTCACGCTTCCAGCCTTCGACGTGCTCTTCATAAATTCTGAAGAAATTTGAAAAGGATAAAGCATTTGCCATGCCATTTAAATTTTCCATCGTTGAGCCTATTAGAACGTACTTTACAAGCTCTATTTCTTCACCACTTTGAAGATCTATGTAAAAAGATTCACCTAAATTATCTTCTATAAGATCCTCTTTCGCTATACATTTTTTATTTATTTCATCTTTAAGAACATAGTTTAATATATATTTATTATCATTAGTTTTTAAAGAAACAGATATTGAACCTTCATTTTTTTCTATTTGAGTTATTCTAAATAACTTGATTAAAACCTCTTCCCTAAAAGATCTATTATAAATATTTGTATCTATAAAGGATCTTAATAACAATTTCCCATTGGCATCAATAGATTTTATCTTAAGTTTCATAGCAAACAAATTCTTGTATTTCTTATGTACAAATCTTATAGAACTATATTCAAGAGTCCCTAGCTTAGTTTTCCATCGCAAACGATGACTTAAAGTACCTTCAAATACATTTAATATTCGCCGGATGTTTGTTGATTTCGACAGGGTTAACTTCTCTCCTTCAAATAAAAGCTCAATTGGAGTTATTCGAGGAAGATTAACAATCTCTCTATAAAATATTGGTACGTAACTATAAACCCCCGCTACAATTGTGCCATAATTAGATTTAAGAAGTTCATGTTCTCCTCTAACTGCAAAATAACCGTTTGAAAGTGTAGCTAAGGTCCCTATTACTTCTTCATTGGTTTGTCTTGAAAGATCGAAAACGTAATGGTCTTTCATTTTAGAATTAGAATATCTCCTAAATCGATGCTGCTAAAGTCTTCCACGATGAGATCAGCTCCATATTTCTTCAAACTTCTGTTAAAGCAACCAATTACAATATATCCTAGAGATTTACCAGCAGTAACTCCAATTGGTGCATCCTCAAATACGAAGACCGTTTCAATTTTTCCATGCATACGTATTGCTATATCAAACGCTTTACTAAATATTTCCGTCTTAGTTTTGCCAGCACCACTTACATTGATATCGAATAACTCTGAAACTTTGAGACCTTCTCTTTGGAACAACGCATCAATAAGTGATGGGTCTGAAGCTGATGCCAAAGCTTGCAAGATTCCTGCATATCTCGACTTTTTCAAAAATTGAAGAACACTGTAATTAAGAGAATATTTTCCCTGCTTTAGTAGGTCAAAGTAAATTTCTGATTTTAAGTTGGAAAAGTCTAATATTATTTTTTCTTTGTTAGCTATGTCTTTTAAATGTAACAATTTTTCAAGGATGTTCTTACTTCCTTCATAGTTTGTGAACCCAGACACAAAATTCTCGTAAAAATCATGATCGAATCCTGTGATACCATATACCTTACACGCTATAGACCAAGCCTCTTCATGAGGAGTATTGGCGATGACACCATCAAAATCCCAAATGAATAATTTGGCCATTATCAAAGATACTACTAAAAGTGATAAAAATATTAAGGATTAGTCTTTGAGAAGGGCTCTTCCGCCTAAGGCAGAAGGCGGTATATTGGGTTTGAACACGGCAATAAAGCCATTCCTTCCATGTTTTCTCATTATTCTACCTTTGTAGATGTTTCCATGTTTATCTCGATATTCAACGATTTTTCCAAGCAAGGAATCGTTGACTTTCTCTTCAGGTTGAAGAATCACTTGTGACGGGTAGCTTCTTTTACCACCCAATCTAAAGTTAACGATAATTAATTTCATAAAATAAACTGAAAGAGAGGAATTTTAAAAATTTTCCGTAGCGGACAACCTCATCACTGCTCAGACAGTGGGCGTTTCTTCATTAAGAGTTAATCGGAGAAAAAGGGAAATAATCTTTTCTAAGGAATCATATAAAAATATTCAAAGAAAAGCTATCATCACATAATGTTCAGTCAAGATATAGTTATTCAAAAAGATAACGATCTTCCTATTAAGAATATTTCTGAGATTAATTAGAAGATCTTTGGACTAGATTTTTCTAAGCAGATGATCCAATTATAGATTATGGCCAAACAGTTCATCGTAAAGTTTTGGTCTTATAGGCACATTAGTGCTAGGATATAATTCTCTTTTTCTCGTGACGCCCCCTTCAAGATTCTTACATGAGAGTTCCAACTCTTCTAGAAATTTCTCATCGAGTTGTCCTAATTCGACTTTGGCCTTGGCTAGATCGTAAGCCGCATCATAAGTTGCTTTAGCCAGCGCACGTCTGTCCATAAATTCAGTCTCATAATTTAACATCATATACCAAGGTTTCTTAGTAAGTAATTCTCTATGTTCCTCCAATGTTCTTGCCAGAATCTTATAGCCATACTTGTTTGGGTTTTCAAAAGCAAGGCTTCCCGGATCAATAAATGGAGCCAGAGGAGCGACAAAGGCATTGGCTCTATTAGAAGTAGCCTTGTACAATCCAATATAAAAAGATCCTAAATTAGTCTTAGGTCTTTGATCGGGTAACCCAACCATGAAATAATAATCGACCCTATCGAAGATCGATGCGTTCTTCGCGAATTTTAATAAGATGCTGTTGGTATAACGTCTACCGAACTTAATCCTTGTTGTCTCGTCTGGATCTTCAGGAGATATTTGTACCAATACCCTTTCCCCTGCTGACCTGTATAGCCTTAATAATTCTTCATTTGGAGGGTAGAAAAACTCGAAAATCAATGGTACATCAGCTCTTTCGTTTCGCAAACTTATCATCAGTTCTTCAATATATCGCCTACCTAAAGCCTGAAGATCTCCAATGAAAAACACAGGAACTTTTAATCTTTCGATGATCTCTTTGAATTCATCAAAGACAGCCTTCGGACTCTTAAATCCCAAACAAGTTCGCCTAAAACGCTGATAAGCAAAATTGCTACCGCCACAGGTTATACAATTAAATAGACACCCTTTGTATGTGATAATACCTACGATCGGATCCTTCAGAAATTCTGCCCAAGGGAGAGCATTTTCAATTCCACTTTGTGCAAATACCCTAGTTATTATATCATATTTGGGTCTATATTCATCTAACTTGGCTGGCGCTATTATCGTATTTGCTTTGGGTTCGGGGTTTCTGTAAGCTAAATTTGGAATTTCAGAAACCTTTCTGTTTTTTGTTATAAATTCGTAGAATTGATAAAAGGCATTTTCAGTTGAGTCTCCCAAGAACAAATAATCTATCCATGGATATTTCTCTAATAATTCATGCCAATAATAGGTTGTAGAAAGTCCCCCCAGAACCACTGGGGCATCATGGAGTTCTTTAATCAATCTCGCAACCTCGATTGCGCCGTGGGCATGCACCAGCCAATGAAGATCTATTGCATATACTTGTGCTTTTATCGACTTTAGGTATTGAATTGCGTCGAAATTTTCATCAAGAAGCATAAGGGCCGCCAGATTAAATATGCCTGTCTTCACACCACGTTCTTCCAAATAAGTTGCAAGAGAGAAAAATCCAAGAGGATACATATCGAACACTGGCATGGAAGGAACTACATCACTTATAGGTGATGCGAAAGTGTAGTTCATTTTTCTAAAATCAAAAACACTAGGTGGATGGATAAGAGCAACATCGTACATAGAATAATATAATAATATTCTATTGATAAATAATTTATCGATAATATTAAAACCCGTTTCTAAAAATTCTTTCCTAAAACCCCTATCTAACAATTTTTTCAATAAATTATAATAGCTTGACCCTGTTCTACTACAGCTTCTTGGTGACAAGATACAAACAAAGCCTTAATCAAAGTAGTTCAAGCTGCACTAATATTTCTTAGACCTAATATTACATATGAGAACTGTATTATTTCCTGTACTCAATGCACTGGCGGCGCTAGGATTTGTTCTCGTAGATATGATTGCACCACTTCCAACCTTTCTTATTCTCGAAAATCTTGTTTACTCGGTGCTTTTTGCAATAACCATAATCCTATATTTCACAAGTTCTCAAAAGGTTAGTTACTTAATGGCCTCGATCATTTCATTATTTATAGCAGGAAGAATATCTAGAAGCGTCATATCCAGCGATGGAACACTGCTGGGTCTTTGGCAGGAGCATTTCGTAGCCGTATTGTTACTGTTGATAATCGCTTTCATATCATTGTATTCTATACTTAAAGGTTCCTCATCAGGTTAGATGATTGGAAGAACACCGCTCAGAATCAATAAAGACAATGCCCATGAGGGAATTGCCAATGCGGCCCAAACCATTTTATCCCAGTCGAAGATCTTTTTACCGTCTAGAACCCAAAACGGTATTAAATTAAAGGCGGCCAACCATATGTTAATGAAAATACCATACGAGGCCAGTAGCACGTAAAAGCCATAAAAATCAGAGGGTATAAGATAAGAGAAGTTACTAATGACAAAGAAAATAAGGGCTAGAATAAGGTTAGTAATTGGTCCTGCTGCAGAGATCAAACCATTTTCCCTCCTCGAAAGACCATAACCGAATATAGCACCTGCGGGAATAATCACCGTTGCCCCTGGTGCAGCGAATACAAACTGACCTAAAGATAGCGCAGCAAACAGAAACGTAAACATCAACCCTTGATAAGATAATCTAAACTCAGCCCAATGACCAAAGTGTCTTGCCATATATTTATGGGCTAGCTCATGCAATATGAAACCAGAGCCCACAGCTATCATACTTATGATAAAGAAGATAGCAAAAGCTCTTGGACCGATTCGAACAAAATAACCTATAGAGAATACGAATGCAAGACTCAACCAAGCTATGATTAGATGCGTGAGCTCCTCATTACCCCTCCTTCTTCTTATTCTGAAGCTTATCGAGTCTTCTAGTTCCATTTCCAAATATTATTTAAGCAACTAATATAAAATAATAGTGAGATAAGATTAAATGAAGAGAAATCTTCTTCTGCTACTTAGATTGTTATCCTTATTAGTATTCATAGGTTTTACATTGTTTATCGTCTCCGTTCCAATCTCAGCCTCATTTTTAAGCATTAAACCCCCCTCAATTAACAACGTTAAAATAGAGCTTGTCAATGACACACTGATAGCCAATGCTAGCTATTCCATTGTGGATAATGGGTTCTACGACTTACAAGACGTATCTATAAGTGTTGCCCTTTATACATTGAATCATATTTTAATAACAAGCACACAAATAGGCTTTCCTCACGAAGAAATCACCATAAAGGCGCATTCTAGCTATGAGGGTACTATAAGTGTAAAGTTCAATTTAAATCAACTTACTCAACTCAATGTAATTGAAGAACTCAAGAAAGATAGAGCTGCTTATTTAGAAGTTTCAGCAAGCGGCAGATACGGTTTCGGACTCTTCGTTTTCAATACCATATATAGCAATAAGTTTTCCTTTGCTTTACCCATTGAAGGGATAAAACTTAGTTTTACAGAGAATCAATCCTTGGGGATCACATCCATACAATCTTCCAATAATTATCTTACAATTAAGTTAGCTGCATCTCTAGATTACAACGGCACAATTTCATTAAATCAAACACAAATATCTGGGTATGCTCTAAACAACAATATAAAAGTTTTTACCTTCAATTCCTCAATTCCAAAATTAGTTCCTGGCAAAAACATTATACTTCTCGAAATGTTTATCCCAGACAATAATGTTAAACAGTTGCTTTTTAATGATCTAAAGCTAAAAATTTTTTATCAAATCGAATCAGGCGCATTTTTTATAAGTGATTCTATAGACTATTTATGGGAACATCCTCTGAATCTATCTATAAATAATTTTGAGTTTAACTACCTAAATTCAAATAATATAAACTTAGTAGCGACTATTACTTTGAATAACTATATAAATTATGACTTCAATATTACAGCCCAACTAAAGATATTTGATAATTCCAATAATATTATATTAAAAAGCTTAAATTTTAGTTATATAATTAAAGGATTAACAAATAATCAGATTGATTTGGAGATGACACTTTCTAATGTTTATCATGGAATGGTGCTGAGATGCGAATTGTATCTTTTAAGTCCTTTCAAGCTCGATACTCCAATTGCAGTAGAGACTTTCATTATGCCATGAGAAAAAGTTATTTAATCCTTATTCTATTACTCGCTAATTCTTTCCTGATAGTCCCATTGCATGTTAACGCAGAAAATAACGAAGTTTACAGCTTAGGCATTCACTATCTTTACTCAGGATCAAGCAACTTAGACAATGATTTGACAAAGATTAAGAATGCTGGGTTCCAAATTATTAGGACGAGCTTCATTTGGAAGCTCATTGAACCATATCCAAATACCTTCAATTTCACATATTATGACGAATTGGTTAACAAAGCCAATTCCTTAGGTCTTAGAATAATCGCAATACTTGGTATGGGAACACAGGACATGCTTCCTAGCTGGGTCAATGGAGTTGACGATCCTAACTACATAAATTATCTATCTCAATATGCAAACGCAGTAGTGAAGCGCTACGCTTCAAAAGTAGAGATTTGGCAGATCGAAAACGAGCTAAATCATGTTGGATTTTATAAATGGATTGGTTGGAGAACTGGGAACTGGTCAAATGAAGAAATACACAACATATTGTCTAAGCTTTCACAAATCGTAAGAGAGAATACACAAGACAAAATCATGATAAATGTTATTGTAGATAATCCTAATTGGCTTTCATTCTTGAAAAGTATAAACGACATAAACTATGATGTTATAGGCCTAGATTATTACCCAAATTACCTAGATGACTATGCCAGTGATGCAGGAAGTCCTGCGAAGGGTCTCGATATATATAATTATATTCTTGAAGCTAGGCAGTTTAATAAAGAAATAATTGTCTCAGAGACCGGGTACTCAACTTATAACAAAATCCATAATGAAGAGAATCAAGCTTTATTTTTGCAAAATATCGTAAAAGGTGCTTTGTTCGCAGGAGTTAAGGAAGTAATTTTCTATCAATATAAAGATCAAGTAAACGCAAGTGATATCGAAGCCAACTTCGGATTAATATCCTACAACGGAACACCCAAATTAGCTTGGCAAGCTCTAAAAAATTTAACGCATGCAAACTGGCTTAGAATAGATTCAAGGATAGATGGTGTTTCTCAATCTCTTCCTTTGAACATAGATGGAATAGAGTTGAATTCGTCAGCTAGCCTTCTTTTACCTTCATTGACATACTCGATAAAATTCCCATTTCAGTTAAATCTTACAGATCATATAGCCCAGCTATCCGCATTATTTATTAACGGAGTTAAGGTCGATACCAATAACGTTTCGCTCAATTTGACACAGGATACAAACATAGAAATCGTATATGAGTCCTTCTTCTTCTTAAAAATATTTCTCAATATTAACGGCACGACTATTCAGCTTTCTAACTCCGTAGTCTACGTTAATTCGCAGCCATATAACTATTCCGAATATTTACTCCTCAAAAAAGGCGTATATAATATTCAACTACCTACTAATTTGACAATTGCAGGAAGGAGATTCGAAATTCTTAACAGTAGCGAATCAATGAACATTACAGGTAATTCAGAAATAACTTTCAATGCTTTACCTGTTTATACGCTCAATATCATCGTAATGGGCTGGTTCAACGAACCAAAGTCTGCGACAATATACATAAATGGCAAAAGTTATCAATCCTCTAATCTTACACTGTCTCTTAGCCAAGGTATTTATCGTGTTTCTGTAGCAGATATTTATTCTCAGTCGCAGAATGTGACTTTGGACAAAGATACAACTATTATATTTTACGTCCCAGAAGAATTAATTCTCGTGCCACTTCTATTCTTTATAGCATTACCATTTTTCTTCGTTGCAAGAGGCATTCCTTCTTTAAACATAAAGAAATACAGAATAGTTTTGGATTGCATTACAGTAGCGATATTTTATATCATAATTCCTTACTATGGCATCATATTTCTCTCTAGCATCTTAACCCAAAAGGCCATCATTTTCTATCAGCTCAAAGATCTTTTGATTTTTGGTATACCGATCATAGTTGTTAAAGCTTTGAAGATATTTAAAAAATATGCACTAGTACTTGAGGCAATATCGATAATTTTAATCACACTTTATATAATTTTTATCATAGGCAGAGCGATCTACGGTGAGTTCGGAATGTATACAATTCAGTACCTTAGTTTAACTTTGCAGATCAATATAGCGCCATATGTGCTTCTTGCGACTGTAATAAATGCATTGAGAGGTTTTGTTGGTTTTCTCGGTTTGTATTACTCAAGAAAGTGAGCTTTAAGCTACTTTCAAAAGAACTACAGAATATTCTTAGAGAATTGGGATTTGATGAAGAAACAGAGCCGCAAAGGAAAGCGATACCTATAATTCTACAGAAAAAGAATGTATTGCTCATATCTCCAACAGGAACAGGTAAAACAGAAGCTGCTCTCTTACCTGTTCTGGATATGATTAAGGAAGATAAGTCAAAAGGAATAAAGGTTCTCTATATTACGCCCTTAAAATCTCTGAATAGGAATTTAATGGATAGAATAACGCTCTGGTGCAGTAAATTAGATCTGAAGGTAGCTGTGAGACACGGCGATACTCCTCCTAGTGAGAGAAGAAAACAGATGCTTCAACCTCCTGATTTGTTAATTACGACGCCAGAAACTTTGCAAATATT
The DNA here is from genome assembly GCA_021324265.1 of Thermoproteota archaeon. Taxonomy (GTDB): domain Archaea; phylum Thermoproteota; class Thermoprotei; order Gearchaeales; family Gearchaeaceae; genus DSFO01. The sequence goes on from JAJPJK010000011.1 coordinate 90,332, forward strand.
GCTTGTCAGTAAGAACATGCGTGAGAATATGAAGACTATAAAGCACGTAATAATTGATGAAATCCATGAGCTTGCAGAGAGCAAAAGAGGATCCCAACTTGCTTTAGGCATAGAGAGATTGAGACTAATCAGTGGAGATTTTCAAATAATCGGCCTATCGGCTACCGTAGGAGAGCCTGAAAAGCTTGCAAAATTTCTTGTCGGTAATGAAAGAGTATGCGAAATAATACTGGCATATGAGGAAAGAAAGATGAGATTCAAAATATGCTACCCTAGACCAAGCAAGGAGGATTTCTTACTTAGCGAGAAAATACTCACCTATCCCGAGGCAGCAAGCAGAGTTAGAAAAATCACAGAAGCAATGAGAGGTAAAAAGTCTACTTTAATTTTTACTAACACGAGAAGCGAATCAGAAATCCTCGCCAGTAGGATGCGCATGCTGGGGGTAGATATATTTGTGCACCACAGTTCACTTTCAAAAGAAGCTAGAATAAGCGCAGAATCATCTCTGAAACTCGGTGAAATTAAAGGTATAGTATGCACCTCATCACTTGAACTTGGAATTGACATAGGTAATATCGATTATGTTATACAATATAACTCGCCTAGACAGGCAACTAGGCTTGTTCAAAGAATCGGTAGAAGTAGTCATTACTTAGGAGGTGTCGCAGAAGGACTCATTGTAGCTACAACTTTGGATACTTTTTTAGAATCTTATGTCATCGCAGAAAAGGCTCTAAGAGGGGAATATGAAAGAATAGTAATACCAGAAAAGCCCCTTGATGTGCTGGCCCATCAGTTAGTAGGTTATTTACTTGAATATGGAGAAACTAGTATTCAAGATTTCTTGAAACTTGCACAAAGAGCTTATCCTTATAGAGATCTTAGACTTGATGAACTAGACAAGGTAGTTGAATTACTTCAAAATCTCAAACCAAAAGGACTGATAAGAAAGGGAGAATTGATCTTAAAGAGCCTAGGTTCATATTACTATTATTTTGAGAACCTTAGTATGATTCCAGATCAGGTTCAGTATGCTGTAATCGATTTCGATACTAAGAATTTCATAGGCGTTTTAGATGAGGATTTTATTGCAGAATTCGGTGAAGAGGGTACAAGATTCATACTAAAAGGTGAAGCTTGGGAGATACTTTTCATTGAGGAAGATAACAAAAGAGTAATATGCAAAAAGGTTGAAACTGGGTTAGGAGTAGTTCCTACTTGGGTCGGAGAGGAGATACCAGTTGAAAGAGATATTGCTAAAAAAACTGCTGAAATCAGAAAAGAACTTTATGATGGCATAGTTAACCTAAATCTCGAATTACTTGATATTGAAGACTTCGAAATAGTGAATTCAATACTTAAAGCAGAGAAAAAGAAAGACATAGAGATACCTGATCCACACGAACTTCTAATCGAAGAGGACGAGAATGTCATCGTAATAAATTCTAGTAACGGGACTAAAATGAACAGAACATTGAGCAAAGTTCTTTCTTATGTGATCAACGAAAGATTGAGAAAAAACTTCAGAGTTCATAGCGATGCCTATAGGATCTATATCATATCAAAAGAGATAGAACCAATAGAAGTACTTGAAATTTTGAAAAAACTCCAGTTCTATGACTTAGATGACTTGATTTCACGAATATTTAATGAGACTGATCCGCTTTTTAGATATAGATTTACGCATGTAGCTAAGAGATTTGGGATAATAAAAAAAGAGGCTACAATAGATAAGAAAATCATCATAGAGCTTGCGAGGCAGTATAAGGATTCACCGATATATGAGGAAACTCTCAAAGAACTATTCAGCAAGGATTTAGAAATAGATACGCTTAAAGAATTGATTAAGAAAATATCTAAAAACGAAATTAAGATAAGGATCTCTGCTACTATAAGCGAGCTTACTAAAGAGGCACTAAAATATGTACTCATTGAAGCTGGAATACCTTCCAACAAAGATCCTAGCAAGTTTGTTCTAGAAGCATACAAGGTTCGCTTATATAGCAGAATATTAACGGTCTTTTGCATGGACTGTAAGGAATATGTGGAAGCTAAGTCTTTCGCAAGTATATCTACGTTGGTATGCCCGTTTTGTGGCTCGAATAAATTAGCTGTTTCTAGAATGGAACCAAGTAGTGTTATAAAGTATCTAAATAACATAATTAAAAATAGCAAAGATGTTAAAGTTCGCAGACTTTACAAAAAATGGGAAAAAATAGGAGAGCTCATCGCAAAAAAAGGCAAGATAGCTTTCATAGCAGCCGCCTCAAACATAAGCTATAAATCAATTCAAGAATTAACAACTAAGTTCGATACGGATAATGACGATTTCTATCTTTCATTAATTAAGGAAGAAACAAATAGACTCAACCAAATACTCAAAAGAACATCGAAGGCCAAACATTAAATAAGTCCTTGAGCATTTAATATTTAAATTTATCGTTTTATTTTTCGTTTTTTAAAGCAACGTTCTTAACCTTGATTTATGCAAAAAATAGCAATAGATTTATATACTAATCTAAGCGTAAATATCTCAAAGAAAATGGTAACCGCATACTGCGTGAAAGACAAGAAAGTAGTAGAAATAAAGAATCCAGTAGAAGTGACCCTAAAGAACGGAAGGCCTGCCGTTAAAGGCACCTGTCCTCATTGCGGCGGTACAGTATTCAGAATAGGAAAACTAAAGAAATAATATAACAAAATTTTTCTTTTTTTAATTTTTCTCTGTTCCAACTACTTCTTTTATTGCCTGATCCACGAAACTTTGATCTTTTTTGACATACCATTCAATTTTTAATGTATCTAATTTCCACTCTATTTTACCTTCTTTTACATCGAAATCAACAAGGATTCTTACAACATCTCCCTTATCCACCTTAAGTTTTTCCACAATGATCTTGTACAATGTTTGATTTAGTTGAGCAGCAGCATATGCGACTTCCTCGCTTTTAATTTGACCAGATGTTTGTAGAGGTCTTGTCACGGCAAAAAGTGTCCTCCTTACCTTGTCAGCATAGGCGCCTGCTATTATTGTACCTATATTTAAAGTTGGCATATAATTATATGTCGATATTTATTTAAAAAATTGGAGCTAAATTATTTTGAGACTCTTTCCTACTCTTTCAAAGGCATTCAATGCAAGATCAAGATCTTCCTTCGTATGCGCCGCAGTAACTATTGTCCTTATCCTCGCTTTGCCTCTAGGCACCATGGGATAATAAATAGGAACTCCAAATATACCCTCTTTGAATAACAATCTACTGAATTCCTTCGTTGTTTTATTTTCTCCAATGATTATTGGTGTAATAGGTGTTTCACTTTGGCCTATATCGAAACCCATTTGTCTAAGAGCCTTTTTGAAATATCTCGTATTATCCCATAATCTTACGAATAAGCTATTATCTTCCTGAACGAGTTTGATTGCTTCAAGACATGCAGCCGCTATAGGAGGCGGTTGTGAACCTGTGAGCAAATACGGCCTTACTTTATTTCGAAGATAATCGCATAAGACCTTTTTACCAACTATATAACCTCCAACACAGCCATATGCCTTAGAGAAAGTCCCCATTTCGATATCTACTTTATCCTCCAAATGGAAATGATTCGCTATACCTCTTCCATTTTCTCCCAAAACGCCATCTCCATGGGCGTCATCTACATAAAGCATGGCTCCATATTCATCACAAAGCTTAGCTATTTCAGGCAGAGGAGCGATATCGCCATCCATGCTGAAAACACCGTCAGTAATCACTAATACACGTCTGTATTTTTTTGCTTCGCTTTCAAGGATCTTCTCCAAGCTCGCAACATCTCTATGACCATAAATTCTCCTTTCAGCTTTACTCAACCTTATGCCATCTATGATACTACCATGATTGAGCTCATCGCTTACTATGAGATCGCCTTGATCAGCAAGCTGTGGTATTGAGCCCATATTCGTAGCAAAACCTGATTGAAAAGTAATGCTTGCTTCTTTGTTTTTGTATTTAGCCATTTCTGCTTCTAATTCCAGATGGATTTTCATAGTTCCGGCAATAGGCCTTACCGACCCTGAACCAGCACCATACTTTTCAATAGCCTCTATTGCTGCTTTTTTAAGCCTAGGATGGTTCGCAAGGCCAAGATAATTATTTGAGCAAAGCACAAGTACGCGTTTGCCATTAACAGTTGTCCATGTTTCAGAAGGGCCCTCAAGTATGTATTCCTCCCATATCAAGTAATCATTTTCCATCTGTTTCAGCGCTTCATACATAAAGTTTAATTTCTCTCTTTCCACAGAAAGTATATCCTGAACATTTATATTAAGATAAGATTAAGCTATCATAATGAAAGCTATAGCTAAAGTTCATCCTTATCAAGGATTAACTTTTATTGAATCCGAAGAACCAAAAATTCAGGAAGAAGATGAAGTCATAGTAGAAGTTATTTCCGCGTCGATTTGTGGCACAGATTTGCATATTTATGATTGGGATGAATGGGCACAAAGAAGGATGCAACTACCTAGGATTGTAGGTCATGAAATGGTTGGTAGAGTTGTAAAAACAGGAAAAAATGTAAGAAGCTTAGATATTGGAGATATCGTTGTTGGTGAGTCCCACATTCCATGCCAAACGTGCTATTATTGCAGAACAGGAAGAATGCATATATGCAAAAATCTCAAACTGCTAGGAATAACAATAGATGGATGCTTTGCTGAATATTGTAAGACTAAAGAAATAGCCTTATGGAAGCTAGGGAGTAAGGTTAATCCTGAAGATGCATCTACTTTCGAGCCATTAGGAAACGCAGTACATTCTATTTTTGAAACGAATCCAGCGAACAAAGATATCCTAGTTTATGGTTGTGGTCCTATTGGACTTGCAACAATTTATTTCTTGAAAAGATTGGGGGCAAGCAAAGTGATTGGCGTAGATATTTCAGATTATCGTCTTTCGCTAGCAAAGAAGTTCGGAGCTGATAAAGTCGTGAATTCCAAGAGTGAAAATGTCGAAGAAATTATATATTCAGAACTACCTGAAGGAATAGATATTTTATTTGAAATGTCAGGCTCAAAGGATGGTTTTAGAAAGGGTATCAAGCTTCTAAAATCTGGTTCAACTGCAGTACTTTTAGGAATACCACGTGGAGACATTGAGTTAAATATTGCTGATGATGTTGTACTTAAAGAAATAAAATTAATAGGTGTATTTGGTAGGAAAATTTTTGAAACTTGGTATCTTTTAGAAAAATTAATAAACGAATATGGTTTTCCCTTTGAAGAATTCATAACTCATAGATTCAATCTCCTAGAGTATGATAAGGCCTTTGAGTTCTTGAAGAAGGGAACTTGTATTAAGGTTGTACTTAAGCCGGATTGATCATTCAAAATCTTCTACAGATATTAACTTTGTCAAATCTCTTAAAGATATCATTCCTACAAACTTATCTTCTTTATTCACAACAGGCAAGTGGCGAACATTATTTTCCCTCATCACCAGCAATGCTTTTTCTATGTATTCATCATAACTTATTCTAACTGGATTTTTGGTCATTACTTTCTCAAGCTCTGTATTAAGATTTATTGAATTTGCTACAGCTTTAACTAAATCTCTTTCTGTGAAGATTCCTAATATTTTATTGTTTTCGTCCACGATCACAATGCTACCTACATTGAACTGAGCCATCTTCCTAGCTGCCTCGTTTATTGATGTCTTTGGATGAGCCGTAACAAGAATATCATGCCTCATAAAATCCTTTACCAAGTGTCGCGTAACCATGAAGATATAACAAAAATTCTTTATTTTAAGATATCGAAGTGAGAAATAAGATAACTAATATTGGTGAGCTAATAAGTTGTAACATTGTAAGGAGATTAAACAGGTTCACTGTTTTAATAAATATTGAAGGAAGAGAAGAGGCAGCTTGGCTCACAAACACTGGAAGGCTGAAAGAAATCATCTACGAAGGAAATACTGCAGTATGTATTAAGCTGAGTAGCCCAAAGAAATTGAAATTCGTTTTGGTCGGAACAAAAGTTGATGAGAATAAATTTACGCTTATAGATACCAGGCTACAAATGAAATGTTTTGAAATTGCTCAGGAAAAAAAGATGATAGATTGGCTCCAAGATTACAAACTCAAAAAAAGAAACATAAAACTCGGTAAATCTTTAATCGATTATTACTTCACAGATAATAGCAAAGAATTCTTCATTGAGGTGAAATCAGCCGTACTTTTTGACGGTTATCATGCGATGTATCCTGATTGCCCTTCTATTAGAGGTAGAAGACACGTAGAAGATTTAATTGAAGTAAAAAAGAAGGGTAAAAACGCAGGACTTGTCTTCATTGCGGCACATCCTTTTGCAAGAGCATTTAAACCTTTTGATGCTGGGGACCCTATTCTAGCTCAACTAATAAGGAAGGCCTATAAAGAAGGGGTTGAAATCCATGCATTGAAGATGAGTTTGCTTAAAAACGGAGAAATAATTTTGGAAGACCCCGAGCTTGAAATTATCTTATGAAAAGATGTTCGTAGAAGAGAAAATTAAAGGTTCTCCAATTATTACAATGATGAAGCTCATGTTGGGATTTAATCCCTTGATACCCTCCTTTTTTAATCTGTTCATATTATCCTTGAAGTATAACGAAAAAATTAAATTTCCTTGATAGACAAAAGTTTTACTTTTTCCTGCCTCTAGAATATATCCATTACCTTCATGATAGATCTGCTTCAATTCATCTACTCCAATAGAAGACATTCTGCCCAAGGTACCATTAGGTTCAAACATGAAAGCACCTACTATAACACCCTTCGATGAAGGATTAACTACATTTGAATAGATCAAAAGAAGTTTAAGTTCGATTTGACTGCTCCCATTGTTGGTAAGCGTTATTGAAATTCGCTGGGGATTTATTGAAGCGTTTGAAATCACAAGATCTCCTCTTAGGGAAGAGATATTTTGAATAGCCTCATATTTAATTTGGATCTTCAGTCCACTCTTCATTATATCAGGAATTTTATTCTTATTTACATTAACGAGAAAGTTCGAAGGATCATTCGCAACAAAAGCTTTAGCAAACGGTATTAACAAAAAGCTAGTGTTATTCCCCTCACTTAAAACAACACGCGGAATCATATCTATGAGCAAAGTAGATACAACACCATTCCGTACACTCAAAACTGGATTTATGTCAACTAACAGCTCATTAGAAGGTGTGAGAGCTGTATAGTTTTGGCCATAGTAAGCCACTGTCGCAGTAATATTTGTAAAACGGATCATATCATAGTCACCATTCTCGATATTGTTCGCAGCTAGTATTTGTGCAGAATTCACAAGCCCTATCAGCTCTACGCTACCTGAATTATTTATTGATAGCCAGTTATCACCTCCAACTTTATGTAGGAGAACGTTACCGTACTGTAAGTAAATTGCATTCACGCCCTCTATGGTGATAGGAGGATCAGTTATAGATAATACGAAATTGAAATTGCTAACGCTAGCAATATTCTGACTAGGAATTAGGAAAAATTCAAAAACCGCAATCATCAACAATGCGATCAAAAATCCCGAGGTTGCTGATACGACTACTTTGTTCACAAAACTATGATCAAATAATAAGGTTTTAAAGATATACCATTTTACAACCATTCAAATATCTTGAACAGCTTATTTGTTGAAGTTTGAAAGAAAGCATTTTAATGATAAATAAAATGAATTCTTGAATGGAACTAAGAGGTAAGACATTACAAGTTTATCTTTACCTCCTCAGAAAAGAAGAGGTAGGTGTAAGAGAAGTTCAGCGAGCATTGGGTTTAAAATCTCCTTCGCTTGCAGAGTATCACCTCAAAAAATTAGAAGAGATGGGTCTTGCTAAAGAACAGTTTGGTAGATATGTTTTAATTAAGGAAGTGAAGCCAGAATTTGTGAGGGATTTAATAAAGATAGGTGAGATCTTGATACCTAGACTCTTTCTTTTTGCTGCTTTTTACCTTACACTTTCGATTTACTTTATTTATATTTTTCTAGTTTCAGGCGAAAACTTTTTCTCAGCCTTGCCATCTATCTTCCTAGCCAGCGCAGGCATTGTATTTCTTATCGAAGGTATAAGAAACTACAGAAAGTTTTATTATTAACAGTATATACAATCCACACAATGAGTAAAACAATTAAACTTGCAGTACTTAAAGGAGATGGAATAGGACCTGAAGTTGTTGATGCAACACTTCGCGTACTCGATGCGGTGCAAGATTCTGTTAAAGGTCTTGAAATAAAGTATGAATTTGCGGATGCAGGATATTACTGCATTGCAAAGTATGGTACAAATCTTCCTAGAGAGACGATCGAAGTATTAAAGAAAACTGACTGTGTATTAAAGGGACCTATGACTACTCCTGAAGAGGAAGGAGCACCTCCTAGCGTAGCTGTTCAAATAAGGAAGCTCTTCGATCTTTATGCAAACATAAGACCCGCAAAAGTTTATCCTAGGACTAATCCAATTAGAGAAGACATAGACTTAGTCATAGTTAGAGAAAATACTGAGGGGCTTTATGCAGGGATTGAGCTTAAGTTGCCAGATGCAGCGGTAGCTATGAGAGTAATAACTAAGAAAGGTTCAGAAAGGATAGGAAGAATTGCTCTTGAATTGGCGAAAAACAGGAAAAAGCATCTAACCATTGTCCATAAGGCCAATATATTAAGGCTTACAGACGGGCTATTTAAGAATACGATTTACGAAATAGCAAAAAAAGATTTCCCTGAAGTTCAAGTAGATGACGCACATATCGATATAATGACAGCTAATCTCATTAAAAGGCCTCATGAATATGATGTCGTTGTTGCAGAAAATATGTTCGGTGATATTCTATCAGATGAAGCGGCACATGTTGCTGGAGGCATTGGATTAGCAGCAGCTGCGAATATAGGAGAGAATTACGCAATGTTTGAGCCTGTCCATGGGTCAGCACCTAAATATACAGGTAAGAACGTTGTTAATCCTATTGCGACGATTCTCTCTATGAAGATGATGTTTGAATGGTTCAAGCTAAATAGTGTTGCCAATTTGATAGATAACGCCGTAATCGAAGTTTTAAAAGAAGGCAAGACTTTGACATATGATTTAGGAGGTTCTGCAAAGACATATGAAGTGGCAGATAGCATAGCGAAGAAGGTTGGTGAACTGGCAAATTTAATAAAACTGTAACTAATTAGTAGCTCATGGAAGGTGGACGTTTCTGTTGATATAGAAAAAGTTAGAGAAAATTTTAGAGTTTATAATACTCTTAGCAAGGATATAGAGAGATTTGAACCTATAGAAAAGAATAAAGTTAGAATCTATTCCTGTGGTCTAACAGTTAATGACTACATGCATATCGGCCATGCAAGAACATATACAGTTTGGGATGTACTCGTTCGATACCTTAGGTTTTTGGGATATGAAGTTTTTCACGTTTCAAATATCACTGACATCTCAATCGATGAGAAAATCCTAAAGAGGCTAGAAGAAGAGAAAATAAGTTTTCAGCAACTCATTGAGAAATATACAAAGGCATATTTCGAGGATAGAGAAGCACTGGGAATTGAGAGAGCTAACGTACACCCGCTAGCGACTCAGCATGTACAGGAGATGATTGAATTAATAGAAATACTCTTGAAGAAGGGATATGCATATATCGCTGAGGATGGCGTTTATTTCAGCATTAGAAAATTTCAAAACTATGGAAAGCTTTCAGGAATTAAGCCTGAAGCTCTAGTAGCAGGAGCGAGTGGTAGAATATCAAAAGACGAATACGACAAAGATTATGTTGGTGATTTCGCATTATGGAAGATTGCAAAGGAAAAAGAACCCTATTGGTACTCGCCATGGGGAAAAGGAAGACCAGGATGGCATATTGAATGCTCTGCCATGTCTATGAAGTATCTCGGTGAGAGTTTCGATATTCATACTGGTGGCGAGGACAATATTTTCCCCCATCATGAAAATGAAATAGCACAAAGCGAAGCTGCGACAGGCAAAAAGTTTGTTAAATATTGGCTTCACACCAAACATGTGCTTCTGGGAGGCGAAAAGATGTCTAAATCATATAAAAGATTGATTTATTTGAGGGATGCAATCGCAAAGTACGGAGCCACGAATCTTAGATTATATTTGTTATCAACTCATTACAGAAAGAAACTCAATTTTGAGGAAAAAGGAATTGAAGAGGCTTCTTTGATAGTCAATAGATTTACAAAGGCAGTACAGATTACTTTGAAATCTCTCAGAAAAGAGATTAAGAATAAGAATGCCCAAGAGTTGTTAAGTTATTGTATTGCAAAATTCAATAACTTTCTAGATGCCTTAAATGATGACCTAAATACAACTGCTGCGATCAAGTATCTTGATGATATTTCAAGAAGTATAATCACTTTCGTTGAAAGTAATGGCTTCGTTCCAAGCGAAATTGCTGAGAATATTATCTACATATTGGATAAAATGGGAGAAATAATATTCGGAGATCTTTATAAAAGAGAAATTAGATTGGAGCCTACAGCTGAATTCGAGGAGTTCATCGAACATATGATAAAGGAGAGAGATGAACTAAGAAAAGAAGGAAAATATGAAAGCGCAGATAAAATAAGGGAAAATCTAAGGAGAATGGGTATAGAAATCGAGGATCTAAGATTTGGAACGATCTGGTACATTAAGAAGAATAGCCTTTACAGGAAATAATCTTATAAATAGTTCGCTTGATTTTCTTTGTGGACACTTCTGACGAGCTGAATCAAATTATAGAGCTATCTAAAGCCGTTCTAGAACGAAAAATAGATCCGCTTAAATTGAATGTTAGAGAACTACTCGAAAAAATAGATGCGATATTTCCAAAGCTAAAAGATATCGAAGAACACCTCAAAGATGTTGAAGCCATGCATGGTATTGCCAACATTCTACACGAGCAAACGCACGAGCTGAACTATAGATCTGAAATCATGTATCTCTCTCCCGAAGCAATGATTGAAAAGATCAAGAAAATGGATCCAATAACACTTGCAAACATCCTTATTCTTTGCTTGAATCCTGTATTATCAACTTCCTATTTAAGTACGGAATCTTTACTGAATGCCATTGAATATTGGTATGCAATGAGTAAGAAAAAGGAACAAAAAGAAGAGAGAAGCCCTAATGTAGTAAGTATAAACTTAGAAGAACTGGGTATAATAGGGAAAGAATCTTTGGCCAAGATAGAAGAACTCGCTAAAGAAATAACATCTAAGACGCCAATAAACTTGAAAGAGATGCTAGCGGGAAAAAGTTATGAAGAAAAAATACAAACTTTGTATTTTCTGGCATACCTAATATCAAATGGTTCGTTTATTTTAAAGGAAATCGATGATGAGATTTTCGTAGATAGAGGTAAAAGTTCGTACAAAGGATCAATTATCATAGAGGCATCTAAATGGGCGAAAGAGTAAGTAAACGAAAAGCGACTCTTTTCGAGAAAATGAAAAAAGCGCTACACTTATTGCTTATACAAAGAAAAAGCATACCTGGTGCAACAGGATACGAGCTGAAAAAATTCGCGGGAAGAAAATATCTTTATGTAATTAAGCTACTAAACAGCGAGTTAGAATCCTTTGGCCTAAAAATCAAGATAGTGCTACCCGAGGATACTCAAGATTTGAGCAATCCTTCGGAAGATGAATATCTAAGAGCTAGATACTACATTACTTCCAATGAGCCTCTCTTAACTACAATTTCAAAAGGTCAGTTCAACATCGAAGAATTGGCTTGCCTTTCTGCTTCATTAACGTTTATAATTGCTAAATCGAACAAAGCTAATTTAAATGAACTTGAGACGTTGTTAGAGACGAAGATTTCGAAAACAAAATCAAAAAGAATGGTTGAGAAATTCAGAAGACTGGGCTACATCGAGATTGATAAAGATAACATTGTAAAACTAGGATGGAGGGCAAAAGCGGAATTGGATATCGAAAGATTGATGAAGCTTCTAGCAATCTACCGTTAAATTATGTCTTTCTATTCAAAACTACAGCTACAATCACTGTTACAGCCAAAGATATAGCTAATGCGACAAGGATTGGATAAACATTTTCTGAAGCAACAAAAGAGGTGTTTATAAACGATGTAGTGGTCTGAGGCAATAGTATAGTGGTGGTAGTATAGCTAGTTTCGGTCACGGTATATACTTCCAACTCTGGCAATTGATATGAATAAACGCTAGGAGGTAAATAACCGTATATTTCACTAAGATTAATCTTAGATTCGGTATCATTAACATCTAAGAAAGCAGCACCGAGCAAGACTTTTGAATCATTGTTGTTTATATGAGAATACGCAACTATGATGGCTGGAGAGCTAGCCACAGTTATCTTGAAGTTAGAAGCATTCAGCAGAAATCCTGATCTGTAATACATATCAAAATAGAGTAGAGTAGGTTGAACGTTACTGCCCTGGTATTCTACATTTACTTCTAAGCTTTTAAGCGACTTCTTTATAGCATCGTTTGGAGATTTCAGAAATAAAGTAATGCTTTCATTACCATTAAGATAGATTTCACTATATGCTGCACCTACAATAAAGATAGGTTTGTTAAGGAAGTCATAAAAGGATGATGGTTTCTCATTGCTAATGTTCGATTTGAATGCCATGACCAATATTACATACTCTCCCTGCCTAAGATTTACTGACAGAAGAGGTTTATAGTTACCTATATCTAAATAAAATGAACTCGAGATCGTAGAAATTTGTGCATAAAGTAAATCGTATACGCTGAACTGTTTATTCAATATTATATACATATAGGAATAATTATATTGGTTATCAAAATTTGATAGAACCCTAATATTTAATTCTTTAAGATTTCTTTCCGTAGATTGATCAACAATAAAATCATAACTATTGGTAATTTTATCACTTCCATAAACAAGAGTAATTTGTGAATGATAATAATCTGGTTTAAGATCACTTAATTTATACTCAAATATATTCTTATAATAACTAAAGTTTATATATAATTTATCTAGCTTAAAGAATTTATAATTTGTTAAAAGACCTTGTAACGTGAAATTAATTGTTGCAGTTTGTTTTGCGTTCAAAAAATCCCCGTATATAGAGGCATATACTACAGCAATTTGATCTTGGTAATACATCTTGCTAGAAGACCACAACTGAATCCTAAACGGCATTACTTTAAAGGTTGTAGTGGCATTTATCTCTGGATGGCCTATGATGAATGCCATCAAGATGTAATCCCCAGGCCTAGTTGCTACCCAATAAAATGTTTTGTTCACATAGTTATATGATGGTAGATTCAGTGTGTATATAGTCATAATAGAAGTAGAATTTAGATTGCTATATGAAAAGTTTCCATTAATATCAGTAATTTTAAAGCCAAAAATCGTATTAGAACTCAGTGCTAAATTAATATTCTCAGTGTTGTTGTTGAAGAGATATATAGATATAACTACTTGCTCATCAAGCTGATATTGCCCCTTATCTGTAAAAACTTTAAGAACTAATTGATTAGAAGAAAGCACGAGCGAAAAAGGAATGCAAAGAGTAAGAAGCATTAGCGAGATGATCGGCAACGCCGAATAGTTCTGCATACGTGTTATAGAAGTGTGTAATTTTTATTTCTAACCTTTTTAATTCTAGAAATACACTCTAGATCATAAAATGGATTCGGCCTACAGCTTGCTATTTTGGTTAACGATAATTATTATATCCAGCTATTTCCTTTCCGAAGGCGCTGATAGACTAGGATCAAAAATTGGAAGAAGATTTATGGGAAGGACTGTTTTAGGGATCGCTACGACAATGCCGGAAATAGCGATCGTTTTTGCAGCATCTGCTAAAGGATTTCTCGATGTAGGCATTGGAGCAACTTTTGGAAGTAACGTATTAATGATAACATTAGGTTTAGCTCTGATGGTGTTGGTCGCTACAACAAGGTTGAGTTTAAATCCCTCAAAAGTCCTCAACGTAGGAAGTTTTAAGTTAGATTTCTATTACTTGCTTCTAACAGCAGTTATAGCAGTCATAACTTTCATGAATGGTTATGATATATTCGATGCAATTATATTTGCAGCATTGTATTTCGCTTACGTTTATCAAAGCTACAAAGAATCTATATACGAAAGAGAAAATGAAGAAATTGATGAAAATTTAAGTCTGAAAAAAGTGGTTCTATATTCTGTCTACATCATTGCTGGCGCTATAGGAATTTTCTTTTCAGCCGGACCTTTCACTGAAGATCTTGAAACTTTTTCTCAAGAAATCGGTGTGCCTGCAGTCATATTATCTCTAATTATCGCTCCCATAGGAGGAGAAATGCCAGAAAAAATCTCCATGTTCATGCTTGCAAGAAAAGGAGGAAAATCCGTAGAAATCTCTATTGGAAACGTTTTCGGTTCTAAAATACTTAATAACACTTTATTAGTAACTTTCTTCATCGCAGGCGCTTTAGTTTACGGACATCCTGTCATACCATCGCATCCGCTCTCCTTTACCCTAATTGCCTTAACAGGTATAATCACAGCTCTCGCAATGTTAACTTTCGTAGATAAAAAGCTCGATGCAAAGGACGGATTCCTGCTATTATTTATGTATATTGCAGCCATCCTTGTTCAATATATGTTTGTCGAGTTTAGGTTTTTATCTTGACTACTGACCTGCTATGCTTACATTTTCAACGAGGATGAAGGGGAGTTTATAATTGAAAATCCAACGGTAGTCTGAAGATAATTCTTTAATATTGCTCAATAGAGTTCTTAAAGATACCCCTATTCCTGCTTGCAATAACGAATGTTTAATTTTACCGTCTTCAACATAGAACCCTTCATTAATCATTCCTGAAAATTCTCCTGTAATGACGTTCGGAGTATCATATGTTGATCTCAGATAAATACCAGTCTTGATTTGCGAGATGATATCTTCTGATTTCCTATTTCCAAGTTCGAATATTAGATTTCTAGAGCTTATTGTAGGCAAACTCCTAAAACTATTCCTAACCGCATTACCGGTGCTTTCCTTTCCTTCCTTAGCCGCTGTATAACTATCATACATAAATCCTTTCAAAATACCTTTTTCGATCAATACATTGCGTTGTGAAGGGCTGCCTTCGCCATCGAAACTTGAGCTACCTAGGCCTCCGCTAAAAGTACCGTCATCAATTACTGTAATATTATCATTGGCTATTTTCTGGTTCAAAGATTCACTTAAAAAACTTCTTTTCCTCTGAACAAGATCAGCATTTAATGCAGAGTTCAAAGTTATACAAATTAAATAAAGTGAAGCAACCGGGTCTATAATCACAGGATAAGATCCAGAAGGGACCCTTTTCTTATCAAGCCCTTTTAAAGTTAAATTGTGTGCGTTATCCATTGCTTCCTTGATGTTAAGTTCTTTGAATACTCTTGATGATGTAAAATCAGAACTACCACTGTATTTATCACCTTCAGCTGCAGCCATTTCAACTGAAAAGCTAGCAAACGTTGAAATCTCATCTCCTTCAACACCTAAACTATTGGCTATAGATTCCTCATATACAGCGATCTCTAAATCAGCATTAATAGATTTAATTCTTGAATCAAAATCTCTCATCAATGCATCTTTTATGATGTTTGAAACAGATTCTTCGTTCAAATTTTCAAAAGATTTATCATAAATTCCTTCAACTTTTCTATATGGTTTCTTAGAAGGAAAAGATATGAAGTTAGGATCTGGAATGGCAGCTTTTGCAAGTTTTATTGCTCTTTCAACGGCATCTTCAATGTTATTTAGATTAGTCGTATAATAAAAGCCCAACGATTTATTTAACACAACTCTTATGGCAATCCCACTATCATTTCTTTTCTCGAACCTCTTCAATTCCTTCTTTCTTATAGCTGCCCTAGTGGAGTCTTCTGAATAAAAGAAGCACTCAGCTTGCATTGCTCCAAATTTCTCTGCAAGCCTTACTGCTTTTAGACAAATATCAAGACTCATTCTACTCCACCAACTACAATACCTTTAACTCTGAGATGCGGCCCGCCATCGCCTACTCTTACCCATTGACCATCTTTACCGCAATTCCCTATACTCTTTATCTCTAAATCCTTACCTACTAGATCAATGTTTTTCAAAGTTTCCAAAATCACGCCACTAAGGGAAAGATCCCTTAAAGGTACAGTTACTTCTCCTTTTTCTATCAAATAACCGCTTTCACACTTGAACGTGAACTGACCATTATTAGGCAAAACATAACCATATTCAAAACCTTTAGCATATATGCCCAGTTCTATATCTTCTATAAGCTCATCGAAGCTAGCATCACCTTTCTCGAAATATATATTGCTCATTCTAACCAAAGGAGGATTTAAATAAGAATCCGCTCTTGCTGCGCCGTTATTAGAAAAACCTAGAATAGAACTTGTTTCAATGTTGTGCAAGTATTCATTCAATACCCCATTCTTAATTATATATCTAGGTTTAGCAGCCACACCTTCATCATCATAGACATATGAGCCATAACAGCGTTCCAATAGCGGGTTATCAACTATTGAAACAACATCATTGGCAATCTTCTCACCCAATCTTCCCTCGAGAACTGAGTTTTTCTCTACTACTCCATCTGCTTCGGATGGATGACCTATTCCTTCATGTGCAAAAACTCCTACAAGAATAGGATCCATGATACATGTATATGTCCCAGCTTTAACACTCTTTGCACTTAATTGCTCAATAGCCTT
Organism: Thermoproteota archaeon; assembly: GCA_021324265.1. Classification (GTDB taxonomy): domain Archaea; phylum Thermoproteota; class Thermoprotei; order Gearchaeales; family Gearchaeaceae; genus DSFO01. The sequence continues at coordinate 107,043 of JAJPJK010000011.1, forward strand.
CCTTGCACTTTTAATTCCAAGTTCTGAAACACCGAAATCTTCCAATATCTCAAAGCCCCCTGTACCCCCTATTGCACTATAACCTCTTCCACGTTTCCCACTCTCAAAAGATATAGCTAAGGCATTAGCGCTTATGTATATTTCCTCTTTCTCTACAAAAGTTCCAATTGAGTTATAGATCTCGACAATATCTCTATTTTCGTTATAACGCACAGTTTCGCTCTTTATCTTTGAATCATAATTCCTAATGGATTGATCTAGACTTTTCACCAAATTGAGCTTCTCCTCTATAGATACCTCCTCAAAATCTTTTCTTATGTATGTTTTTACCTTAGCCTTGTACGCTTTCAAATCTTTAAGATTATATGATTCTTTTATAAGATGAGAGCTTGACTTGGCTATTTTAAAGGCTCTATTCATTGCTTCTTTCAATTGTTCATAACTGCCCACAGATGTAGAGGCAAAACCCCATGCTCCTTTTATATAAACTCTTACCGAATACCCTTCATCTTCGTTAGAAGCAAAATATCGAAGATTTCCATCTACAAAGGTTATCGATGTATCCCTAGATTTTACATGCCTTATTTCAGCGAAATCAGCGCCTAGTTTTAGACCAAAATCAAGCACGCTATCAATATCCATAGGAAATTATTGAGTAAGTGCTTTTATATTAAGCGAAAACTCTAGCGTTGCTGAGATTAGTTTCTGTATATCTGAATCGCTGTGTGCATAAGATATTGCGCCTAAATGAGTTGGAAGAAAGAATATATTATGATAGGTCATGAGATAAAGATAATAGAAATGTTGAGTTTTCTTATCGCAGAGCCTTTCATCTTCAACACTTTTAATAACATCAACCTCGCTCGTGAGAAAATGCGTAAGCAATATTGAACCTATTCCAGTAGTTTGGGTATCAATTCCAGCTTCGGCGAAAACTTTGTCAATGCCTTTTCTCGCAATTTCTCCCAAACTATTTATCTTAGAGTAAATCGACTCAGCATTCTCAATGAGGTACTTAACAGTTAAGTATCCAGCTTTCATCGAAATGGGATTTGCAGAAAATGTTCCACCACCTATTCTAGTTGAATCCTTTCTTTGAGGGTTTGCCATTTCCATTATTTCAGATTTCCCTGCAACAGCTCCTACGGGAAATCCTCCGCCAATTATTTTGCCCATAGTAAGGAGATCGGCTTCTATACCGTAATATTGCTGAGCCCCTCCAAGCCCGAGTCTAAAGCCTGTGATGACTTCATCAAATACAAGCAAAGATCCATTCTTTTCCGTGTCTTCTCTTATGATTCTAAGGAATTCTTTATCTGCAGGCAATCCGCCGCCTGCCCCCATGACAGGCTCTATGATCACACAGGCTAGATCATTTTTTATTCCTTTGAATGTCTGCTCAAAAGAGCTTATGTCGTTAAATTTGAAGGTAGAAATATACTTTGTTTCCTCTTCAAGAATGCCGCTTGTTTCTTTATTCCAAACATTTTTGATGAGATTTGAATTATATCCATGCCAGCCTCCAGAAACTTTCATAATATATCTCCTCTTCGTATATGCCCTTGCAAGCCTTGTAGCATACATAGTAGCTTCTGAACCTGAATTACAGAATCTGATTTTCTCAGCATTTGGAACAACCTTTTTTATTAATTCAGCAAGCTCCAAGGCATAGGGATTTGGTGCGCCTAGAATGGTACCATGTTTGACTTGTTCACTTATCTCATTCATAATGAAATCCGGAGAATGACCTAAAATAAGGCTAGCATGACCTTGCCAGTAATCAGTATACTCATTTTCATCAACATCCCATACTTTGTTGGCCTTCCCTCGTTTGAGAAACAATGGATATGGCTCATAAAATCTGATATCATGGTTTACGCCATTGACGAAAATATTCTTAGCTCTTTCAAACATCTCCTTAGAAGTAGGTGTTTTCCTCTTGTAATCTTCAAAAAGCTTCATCCTTAATCTTATAAACATAAAACTTAAAAAGTTAGTATGGAAGAAGGACAAAAAGAATTAAATAGAAGCTTAGTAATCTCTTTCATACTCAATTCCTTCTTTTGTGTAGCAATGCTTTTTTATGGAGCTTCATCAATCATAGGGGGCGATCTTAGCCCATTAGGAATAGGTGCACTGGTACTAGGAGCTTTCTTGGGTATAATGCTTAGAAACGTTTATAGAAATATAACTGAGAATGCAAAAGAAAAGATACAAGCAAATCTGAACCTAATGGGAACAGTCAATACCATCGTTTCTATAATCTTATTCGCGCTTGTCTTAGCAAGCATAATATTACAATATTATCTTCAACCTGACGTTGGCTTAGACCTTATTGTTCTTTATGCATTATATTATAGCGCACTTCTTTTAGGTCTAGGTTTATTCGCGGGCTTATATACATTGAGAAGTTCTAGAGCCATTCTATAAACTTATAAATAGGCCTAAAGTAAAGATTGAATCGGTGATACAAAGGGTCATTTACATACTATCTGCTGTAATCTTCTTGCTTATGATAGGAAGTTCGATGACAACCCCCATAATGCCTATTTTCCTTTCATACCTTGGAGCAGGAGAAATTCTTATAGGATTCGTGATTTCACTTTACGGTTTAGTAAGGGCACCTCTTAATATACCCCTTAGCTTTATGCTTGCAAAGAAAAACCCATTCAAATCGGCTTTTTCAGGTCTAGTTTTAGTTGTATTAGCTGCGCTAATCATGGGAACATCCTTAAGCCCAATACAGGTTGCAATTGGAAAGGTAATTGAGGGTCTAGGTATAATTCTATACGTCATATCAGCGCTAAGATTACTGGCAGAATATTCACCGATAGAAGAAAGAGGTGGTACAATGGGGATATATACCGCATCTCTTTTGCTTGGCTCTGCAGCAGGCCCGCTAATTGGAGGTTTCATCGCAGAGCATTTCGGTGAAAGGAATGTATTTTTTACGTATGCATGTATGGCTGGATTGACTTCTTCAATTCTCTATTTTACAGGGAAAACTGTAAAATATTCAAACTCTTATCCTCAGTACTCAACACGCAATATCCGCGAGAGTCTAAAGAATAAGGATATCTTACTAGCAAGTTATGTTATCTCTAGCTTTTTCATAGTTAGAATTGCGTTAATGAACGTCATTATGCCTCTGATTCTTTACAATAACTACGGATTAAAGGAATCTATAATAGGAACAATAATATCTTCATTCTGGTTCATAACAACAATACCCAACATTATTGGTGGAAAGCTAGGCGATAGAATTGGAAGAAAATTCACTTTATCCCTATGTTTGAGCGGATCTTCGGCAGCGCTTTTTGCAATGTACTTCACGAGAGATTTAATACAGCTTATCGTAGTTCTAATGTGTTTAGCAGTTTCTACAGGCATCTCTGGACCAATGAGTGCAATAATCATAGATCTATCCAAGAGAGAAGAACTCCCAATTTCATTAGGAGTTTACAGAACATTTGTAGATTTTAGTTTCTTTGCTGGTCCTTCGTTAGGTGGTTATCTACTCGATCTTCTCGGAGCAAATAATATAATATATTTCATTCTCTCAGGTTACTTGATTTGTTCACTGGTGCTATTACACTTCGTAAATGAAAAGAAGAATTACTAATGTGCCTCTTTCATATGCCTTCTATAATTCTTTCTACCTTGAATCCTTGCACCGCACTTCCTACATATGAAGGTTCTTGGACCCTTACTACTAATCATTATATGAACAGGAGGAGGGGTCCTACAGGCTGCTACATGTATTTGGTAATAACTTGCTTTCAGCCTTCTTCTACAGCTTGGGCAAACTCGTCTCATCTTGAAATCTTAATTCTAGACACTTAAAAATCTTCTCTTAAAAATTATTACGCAAAGATAACAAATCTTATCTTGTGAAATTCGGCGTCTCGATTCTTCATACTGGTCAATGGGCCTCCAAAGAAGCTATAGAAAAGACAGCTGAGCAAGCTGAAAGATTGGAGTTCAATTCCATATGGGTCTCAGACCACATAATTACACCGACAAGCTATGGGAAAAGTTATGGTTATATCTACGAATCAATTGTAACACTCTCATACTTGGCATCTCTTACAGAAAATGTCATACTAGGAAGTTCAGTCATAGTACTTCCTATAAGAGACCCTGTTATTTTAGCAAAACAGCTTGCAAGCTTAGATTTACTGAGCCAAGGTAGGTTGATTGTGGGTTTTGGCTCAGGATGGTTGAAAGAAGAATTCGAATTTTTAGGTAAAGAGTTCATTAATAGAGGAAAAATCATGGACGAATGGATAATGACAATAAAGAGATTATGGAGCAGCGAAAGAATAGTTTGGGAAGGAAAAGAAATGATGTTTGAACCAAAGCCTTTACAAAAAGGAGGCCCAAAAATAATAATAGGAGGAAATTCTAAAAAGGCGATAATAAGAGCATGTAAGTTAGGAGATGGTTGGAATCCAGTAGGTATTTCTCCCAAGATCTTATCAAAAAAGATTGCTTTTATGAGGAAGATGAGCAATAATTACAGGAAGTTAATTTTCCTGAGAATAGGATGCCTACCGGATATAGAGAATGCATACAAAACAAAGAAGAGCGACTATAATTATTACCTTAGCGGATCACTCAGAGCCATTGCTGAAGACCTTGAAAAATATAATGAGCTAGGAGTAGACCATCTAATTGCATACTTCGGAGCTGTTAATTTGGAAAATTACTTAGAGCGTATGAGAAAATTTAAGGATATCATGAGATCATTCCAAAACTAAATACTTCCAACACCACTAATTCCTCCTTGCTTTGCAACTATTATGATATTGCTATCTTTGAAATATTGAATCATTGGATCAGGCGTTATGAAGATGTATTGAATATCAGGATTATCCTTCGGCAAACTGGATAGCAGGATTGATACGCGCTCCTTGTTTATAGGGTCCATATGCACATCAAATTCATCCACGGCTCTAATGGATGATTTCATGTATTGTTGACATGCAAGTAAAAATGCGATGATCGTTGCGGTTCTTTCTCCGCCACTTTGTGAGAAAGAATTGAGAAGTACAGGCGAAGTACCTCTAAATCCCACACTTATTTCTAATGATGCTTTTTCAATGTCGTCAGCATTTTTAAGGGCCACAAAACCTATACCGTCAATTTTTGAAATGACTGATCGAAAAATTTCATCAACTTTAGTTACAGCATCAACTATAATGTTAGTCCATAACTGCATCCTCTGTTTCAGTTCTTCTTTAGTTTTTTCTTTATTCTCCTCTATTTCTTTTATCTTAGCCTTTAATTCTTCATATTGCTTTAGATAATTGTTATAATTAATGGGAATCTCTTCATTGATCTCGCCAAGGCTTTTCAGCTCCGCTTGTAAGTCCCTCAGTTCAGATTCGATTTCTTGAATTGTCCTTCTGACTTCCACTTTTTCGACCTTCTTCTTCTGTTCAAGCTTTTTAAAATCTTCTTCTGCTTCCTCTAACAAACTTAACTTATTTTTCAGTTCGGAATTCAGAATTTCTAGGATGTATGAATTGACAGCCAAACTCGCCTTGAAGTCAGAATATTCTTCAATCTTTTTAATGATTTCATTGAAAACAAAAGCTTTCTTAAGCTCATCCAGTATCATATCTTTCAATTCGTTAACCTTATTTTTCAAATATGATATCTCAGAATTAACTTTATTTCTCTTATCATAAATATAATTTATTTCTTCTCTTAACTTTTCAACTTTCTTTTTTAACTCATTATAATTAGCCCAAAACAATTCATTTTTTAATGAAGAAATTGTTTCGATTAATTTTATTTTTCTCTCATATTTCTGATATAAATTTTTCCAATATTTTAAGTTGATTTCAATATTCTTCAAAGATTGATAAACCCCTTGAGACCCCTTTTCAATGTCGCTAAGCTTGCCTATCGAGTTTAAAACATGCCTTCTATAATCTCCTATACCTACTGCCTCCTCAAAAAGCCTAAGCCTCTCTATAGGATCCTTGGTTATGAATTCTTCAATCATGTTCTGGTGCATTATTATGAGTTCGTTATCAGGATTGATACCCAATCTCTTAAGCATTCTTTGAAGCTGAAACTTCTCTATAACTTCTTGATTGAATTCGAACCAGTAATTTCCGTCCTTCCTAATTACCCTGGTAATCATCACTTGGTCTAAACTTGAGCTTGGAAAGGGTCTTTTGCCTTTGATAGGGCTATTATCCATAATTAAAGAAACACGAGCAGCTTCTTCTCCATAAGTAATCAAATCTGAAAGTTTTCTTGATCGTTCGGTATAACTCTGCCCCAGTGCTACTGAGATGCCTATTAAGATGCTAGACTTCCCGCTTCCATTGGGACCTGTTATTAAATTGACTCCTTTCTTCAAAGGTATTCTCGAATATTTATGAGAAAGAAAATTTTCTAATATGATTTCTTTTATATACGTGCTCAAACCTAGTAAAGATATTAGTTTATCCAAATAAAATTTACCGATGGTACTTTCAGCTAAAGTCTTTTTGGTTGAACAAGAAATGAGTTTGGAAGAGATAAGAAAGAAACTAAAAGATTATAGAACTGAAAGAATTGAGGAACATGAAGGCAAGCCAATAAAACTTGAAACGAAGATTGAGGATATTTTTTTAAAAGACGATGTCCTTTCTGGACTATACTCAAATGACTTTGTCATCTATGTGAATCAACATGGTCTCCTCAATCCTATTATAAAAACATATGATGCACAATTTAGATTCATAAAAGGTAGTAAGCTTTTTTTAGTCATATTTGAAAAGAAAAGACTCGCTAACTACATTGCCAATGAATTAAGTAAAATTCTTTTTATAAAGTCAGGCAAGATAACTGAAATTCGAATCGATCCACAAATAATGCAAAAACATCACGAGGAAAATAGAGAAAATACAAAGGTAATTTTTTTCGATGACATAAAAATTCCAAGTATAGAGAAGCTATCGCTATACGGTGAAAAACTTGCAGATACTGAACTTTATCATGAATACCTCAAGCAGGGCAAAATATGGTATCTTGTTTATGTATCCAAGATAACTGGTAAAACAGTAGGTCTTACTAGAAATGGAATTATCGTACATTTCGATAAAATCTCTTTAGAAGATTTCTTTGCTTTCATAAAAAATGAAATCCTAAAGCTAGTTTCATGAATTAAATATTGAACGAATCCTTTCATCTATTCGCTTGGATTTTATATATTCAGCAACCTTCATAGGAACAAGTTTTTCCCATTCTTGTCCTTTGGATATCGCTTCCCTTATTTTAGTAGCTTCGTATATTTCTCTATCAAAGAAAGGAATGTTCCTAATCTCATAACCTGCCTCTTTGAAAAGGAGCCTCGTAAGATTATCATTTGAAAAGACAACTTTAAAGTTTGGACAATATTGTTTGACGACCGAAACCCATTGACTATGAAGTCCAACATCAGGAACAGCGACAACTATTACTCGATCTAAAAGTCCATCCAATCTTAGTTGGCTCCAGATACATTCAATTCTTTCGCCTACAGTGAGAGGATTTTCCTTTGTATGGCTATATTGTGCTGAGCCTATAGCCAAAACTACCTGTTCAAACTGACTCAGTATCCATCTAAGCGCCTGATAGTGCCCATTATGGAAAGGTTGAAATCTTCCTATATATAGTGCCCTATCTGGATCCATTGATATATATAAAAAAGATAAATTAAAACTAATTAGGCTCTTTCAAGTAAAAGATTGCTTCCTTTAATCCTAGATCTATGAACCTCGTTATCACCTAGCAGCTCCTTGATCTCTTTATATCTATTTCTGAGCGTGGCTTCAGTTATGAAAGCTTTTGCAGCAATTTCCTTCTGAGTAATGGCGATCCTTAACTTTTTACAAGCATAATATACGGCTGCAGCAGCAATACTTACTGGATTCCTACCGGCCACCAATCCCTTTTCTTTAGCGTCTTCTACGATCTGTATTGCTCTTTCCTTAACTTTCTCACCTAACCCAAGGAGGTCTACGAGCCTTTCTACATATTTGTTAACTGAAGGCTTAGAAATTTTCCTAATCTTCTGAGTAATCGTCGAATAAATCAAGAGCGCTCTCTTCATCTCTTTTTTATTTAACCCCATGGCATAGCATATCTCCTTTAAAAGAATCGGATATCCTTGCTCTTTGCAGGCAAGATAAAGGATAGAAGCCGCAAACGCTTTTGGTGAAAATTTCCTACCCAATTTCTTTCCTATAATTTCTTGAGCCATTGTAAGAGCCTCGTTCAAAGTAGAATAGGGAAGCTGAAGCTTCTCTATTCCTTTAGTAAGTTCTTTGGCAAGAATGATGGCTTTCTCTTTGGTAGTTAATCTTTGCATATCACTCTTCTGGTAACCCTGTTATGTTCAGCTTTGACATCAACTCCTTAAACCTATTCCTAACAGTTACTTCGGTAACATTCGCTGCCTTGGCCACATCCTTTTGAGTAATCTTCTCACCTTGAAGCGTAGCAGCTATGTAAACTGCTGCCGCAGCTAAACCTGCGGGATCCTTGCCGGCAGTTAACCCGCGATCCTTTGCCTTCATGATAATATCTTTGGCCATAGGATAAACTGTAGGTTTGATATTGAGCATATGAATTAGCCTCTCAATGAAATCTACTGGATCTGCGATATCGACCCTAATATTTGCATCTTTGATTAGAAATCTATAACATCTCGCAATATCCTTCCTATCGCTAACTTCCGTATACTTAGCGAACTCATCAAGTGTGATAGGTATCTTAAGTCTCCTACAGGCAGCATATAAAGCTGCAGCAACTACACTATTTATAGACCTCCCCTTTACAAGCCCTTTATTTATAGCAGTCTTGTATATGAGGAATGCCTCATCTCTTACATTTTGAGGTAAGCCTATTTTGCTCGCCAATCTGTCCAACTCTTCAACAGCTTGAACTAAGTTTCTCTCTACACTAGAGCTTATACTCACCTTATGCCACTTCCTGAGCCTTATCATATCAAATCTTTGCTTCGTGCTTAACTTTCTTCCAAAAGCATCCTTACCACTCCAGTCTATTGTAGCAGAGGTTGCTGATGGAGTAACAAGTGAAGGTTTGACGGGAGGTCCAGTTCTGCTTCTCCTTTCCTTTTCTTCAGCAGTAAACGCTCTCCAATCGGGCCCTCTATCAAGCCTATTCACTGAAACAACTGAGCCGCAGTCTACACATGCTATCTCTCCTCTATCATAACTGAAAAAGAGCCTCTTACTTCCGCAATATGGGCATACCTCAGGTTCAGCAGAAACAATCTCTATGTCTTTTTTAGCAGATGTTTCAGACATAGCTTAGCACCTCCATTTCTACTCCATCTAATATATAAATTTTTTGGTCCACCATCAATTTTATCCATGAAAAATTTGCATATTTAAAAAGGTTTATAAATAGAAAAACTTAAAAGGCTATGCATAGTATGAGAGCTAAAATGGGTCGATTCATAATATTTTCTCTTCTCCTGATTGGATTGATTATAGGAAGCCAAATTCATGAAGCCAAAGCCTACTCTGTGAGTTTCGATAGTGAGCTTGCATCCCTTATAATTAAACAACTACCTAATGAGTGGTATTTCAGTTTTAGCGGCTATGAAACAAGTATAAACTCAGGCATAGCATCTGCTTCAGATATAAACGTCACGCTTTATTATACACCGAAGAATGCTTCAGGCCCGTTGATCTATGATGCACAATTAGCATATAACGATATGGTAGCCCAATTGAATAAGAGTGATATAAAAAGTGCAGCAGTAGCATTTGGTAGACTTGTGGGATATTCGGTTTATCTATCAAACCCCTTTAGAACAACTGACATGAAAAATTCAACCCTCGCACAATCCTTCGAGGCCATGATCGTTGATTCGGATATAAATGACATTTCTATATACAAGAATATTACAGTTAGCGATGTTCCTACCGCTTTGGCCAGTATAGGTATAAAGGCAGTAAATCTAGCGAGCATATTGAACAAGACGGCCATTTCAAAGGAACAAAGAGATGAAAATTATACAAAGTTCATTTCAATAATGCTGAGCTACACTGCAAGTGTCATCTATGCACTTTTAACCAAGGCAATAAATCAACACAGTATAGATGTCTCACAAAGAAACCTTTACTACCTCATCGCTTTAACAGGAGTAATTTTAGTTTTGGTCATATTTGCAAATAGGAAAAGGTTAAAACCTATAAGAAGGTAACTAGAATAATATTTTTAGCTCGGTGGGGTAGCGGTCAATCCTGTTGGGCTCTGGACCCAAAGACGTGGGTTCGAATCCCACCCGAGCTACTTTTCCAAAATAAATAAGCTAGACATGCTAAAACCATGAAATCTCTGGCAATGGCGAGCATAGTAGGTAATGATAGATAACTCAACACGCCACCTATTTCATCAGATGGATAGTAGCCGAAAAGCGCTAGCCCAAGTTCCTTATATCTAAACCATGTGAGTATGACTAGAGCATTCAATAAATCAAATGAATAGACTAATGCAAATGGAATTATTTGAAACATAAGTAAAAAAGGTAAAAACATCAGTTCTAACTGCGGTGGATGATAGTAGCTGGAAAAGATGAATGATGCCAGAATCAGCCCAATAAACTCGATAAGTCTATCTGGGTATTGCTTTTTAGAGGTAACGAATAATGACAAGAAAATGAAGATGAACA
>JAJPJK010000018.1 GCA_021324265.1 Thermoproteota archaeon
CTAGCTATTGCTAAAGCCATGTGCATTGCTTCATTCGTCCCAACACATTCCAGCGAGGCATCTACGCCTACATTGTTTGTTAGATCCATGACTTTTTTGACAGCTTCTTCTCCTCTATCGCTAATAATATCGGTAGCCCCCAATTCTCTTGCTAATTTCTGCCTTGCAGGATTCCTGCTGCCTACTAGTATTATTCTATTTGCTCCCAATCTTTTCGAAGCGATTATTGCGCACATTCCAACGGCTCCATCTCCAACAATTGCAACAGTATCGCCGGGCCTAACGTTTGCGCATTTTGCAGCATAATGACCTGTACACATTACATCTGTTAGAGTTAGTAGCGCCGCGAGCTTTTCTTCTGGATAATCCTGCTTTGGAATTCTAACCAGTGTTCCATCTGCAAAAGGAACCCTTACTGCTTCACCTTGTGCGCCATCAGTATCAATGCCCCAAACGCCTCCGTTTTCACATGCAGAGGTTACGCCTGCTTTGCAATGAGGGCATGTATTATCGCTGAAAAAGAAAGGAGCGATAACCAGATCTCCTTCAACTACATTTTTCACATCTTTTCCAACTTTTTCAACAATTCCTATGAATTCATGGCCTATTGGGTAATCCTGCGGATAAGGTGATATTCCACGGTAATACCAGAGGTCTGAGCCGCATACAGTGGTCATTACAACTTTTACGATCGCGTCTTTCGATTCCTTTAAGGTAGGATAAGGTCTTTCAGCAATCACTATTGAACCTTTGCCCTTGAAAATAGCAGCTTTCATAAAGAATAAGTATGCTGATTTGTTATTTATGAGTTTTAGTGGCGTTGTTTCTATTGAAATTAAAGAAGAATGAAGATGGATTTTGTGAAGCAATCTGCTATATGATAGCTGCATTAGATAAACTTGAGATTAGAAAAATTTGAAATGGCTTATAAATATCGAGATTTATTTCAATTTGTGCAAAGGGAAAGGCTTAGGAAAGCACTAATCGATTTACTTGAACAGGATAAAGAATTTAGGTACACAGTAGCAGGCTTAATAGGATACAAAGAGATATTGGAGAGATTAGCCAATGTAGAAGAAAGATTATTAAAGGTAGAAGAAAGAATAGCAGACCTTAATGAAAGACTTTTGAAAGTAGAAGAGAGATTAGCCAATGTAGAAGAAAGATTACTGAAAGTAGAAGAAAGATTGGCTAATCACGAAGAAAGGCTCTTGAAAGTAGAAGAGAGATTAGCCAATAGAGGAAAGATTATTAAAGGTAGAAGAAAGAATAGCAGACCTTAACGAAAGGCTCTTGAAGGTAGAAGAGAGATTATTAAAGGTAGAAGAGAGACTAGCTAATCACGAAGAAAGGCTCTTGAAAGTAGAAGAGAGATTGGCCAACGTAGAAGAGAGACTTTTGAAAGTAGAAGAAAGATTACTGAAGGTAGAAGAAGAGATTAAGAATCTAAGAATCGATATGCAAGAAGGCTTCAAGAGGTTTGAGCGCTTAATAACGGCATTAGGTGCTAGGTGGGGTATAATGAGCGAAAAAGCTCTTAGGGAGGCATTGAAAGGCGTTTTTGGGAAAGAAATGGGTTATAGTATAACGGCATGGAATACTTATGATGAGTCAGGTTATGTGTATGGATATCCGAGCAATGTTGAACTAGATATTGTAATAAGCGACGATAAAATCATTGCATTAGAGGTTTCATCTCATATCAAGAAAAGCGACGTATACATCTTCAGAAAAAAAGTTGAACTCTATGGGAAAAAAGTTGGGAAAAATGTGCAAAGGCTCATATTCGTAACTCCCTTTATAGATGATGAAGCAAGAGAGGCTTGCCAAGCAGTTGGTATAGAAGTTTATTCTCCATAGGCTGAAACCTAATTTCTCAACGCCCTGGCCGGGATTTGAACCCGGGCCTCAAGGGTGACAGCCTCACATTCTTCCGGGCTAAACTACCAGGGCAATCTACTCTATGATAGAAGGTAGGAAATATATAATTTTTAAGTTCTCGTTACGCCCCAGACGGGAATTGAACCCGTGACCTCTGGCTTAGAAGGCCAGCGCTATGTCCAAGCTAAGCTACTGGGGCACATAGAATATTTCTTAAATCTCTTCTTAAAATTTTATTCAAGATAAAATCCTAATTTGAAAGGTAGCGCTTTATTGGCCTTGCTTAGTGGATCATATTTTACATTTTCCTCCTCATATATCTGGCATTCTATGCTGTCTTTGCTCATCAATCTTTTTAGCTCATTTGCTACTTCAGCATCGATTTTATTCGCATCGTTGATCGTTTTTCTTAGCGTTTCCTCAAGCTTGAAATAGTGCTCGTAAATATCATTGGATAGCTTTACAGCAGTTTTTTCGTCATACGTATCTTTAAGTTCTTCCATGATCTTCTTCATTATTTCCTTTCTTTGAACCTTTGAGTTCGCGAGTTCGTTTATTTTCTTAAGAACTTCATATTTTTTTCTTGAGGGCAGATAAACAAAGACCTTAGCGATGTTTTGTTTCGTTCTCTTTATGTTGGAAATGTCTTCATACATCCTAGTCAGTAAAATCTCCCTTGCTTCCGCTAAAAGATCGATTGAAGCTTCATTATATGTAGGCCAAGCTTGAGCAGATATGAAGCCTTTATTTCCCATTCTTTCCCAAATTTCTTCGCATATATGCGGTATGAAAGGCATGAGCAAAATAAGCCAATTCTTCAATATTTCTTTGAGCAATCTAGGATTTGGATTCTCACTCCTTCTTAAATACCACTTTATATCGTTCCAAACTCCGTAGAATGCTTGCACCACAGCGCTTCTTAGCCTAAGATCTTCTAAATAATCTGTAGTAGCTTTTAGCCTTTTGTTAAAACTACTCCTAATCCAGCTATCCATTGCAGTCTTTTCATCTTTGTCTTCCATTTCGATGATTTTCAAGGCGAAATTGTAAAATGCTTGTAAATTGCTTATTGTTTCTTGAATGCCTTTATTTGTCCAGTCAGCGTCCTCCATTCCTTCAGCCAAACTTGAAAGATAAAGTCTCAAAGGATCTGCTCCGAATTCTTCCAATGCCTCCTTTATTGCTATCACTATGCCCTTAGATTTGGAAAGTTTTTTCCCTTCTATATTTATCATGCCATTCACTGCAATCATTTTTGGCCATAGCTCCTTAGGGAATAGAGCAGTATGATGGAAAATGTAAAATGTGAGGTGATTAGGAATAAGTTCTTTTGCAGAGGTCCTCAAATCTACTGGGTACCAGTAAAGGAATTCTTCTCTGATCTTATCTAGTAATGAAATGCTTACACCACATTTCTCGCTCACTTCTCTTTGATCTCTCTTACCTAGCAGCACATAATCAAAGAATTCTTCTGTTAGATTTTCAGGCTTAATAATACCAGCATTAACATATTTAGCTATTACGTAATAGGGCATGTAGATTGTTGAATCGCTCAATGTCTCAACGATCCACTCTTTGTCCCATGGCAATGGAGTACCTAGACCTGATTTCCTTGCGCATGCTTTGTCTTCAAGCCAATTTACTGTGTTGAGGAACCAGTTCCTTGCATCTTCTGGAAAGATTTTCATTGAGTACAATGCTTGCCTAACTCTTTCTTTCCATTCAGGATCTGAATACTTCAAGAACCATTGGTCTTTAAGAATGGATACAATACATCTAGTCCCGCATCTACAAACTACAGGTGTAAGTAGGTCATAGATCTTTGTAGCAAGCCCTCTTGCTTTAAGCTTTTCGAAAATTTTAAACCTAGCTTCGCTGACTTTCATTCCTTCAAACTCTTGTGTTCCTTTGTCCATGATGCCTTTGTTGAATTCTTCAAGATAGATCTTTTGGGTAGCTTCTTCAAGCTTGGGGTCATCTACACCTTCAATTTTCATATTTTCAATTATCGATGCTGCAGGATGTTCGCCTAAACCCTTAGTTTTGATAATGTTTATGGGTTCTATTTTCTCTATAATATCTTCGCTTATTCCATATTTCCTCAAGATTTCTCTATTTTTCTTCAGAAACTTCAATCCAGCATAATCATAGGGCGCATGAGAAGGAACACTATAAACAACTCCTGTTCCTATATGCGGGTCTATGAAGAAGGCTGGGAGGATGATTACCTTCTTTTCTACTATTGGTGCCTTGGCATATTTACCGATAAGTTCTTCTCCTTTGAAGCTTTCCAAGATCTCTACGCTGAAATCTTGTGCCCTGAGTTTTTCAACAGTTTCTTTGTTTACAATCCATTTTTCTCCGTTAACAATTGCCTTCACCATGATAGCGTTCGGATCTATCCATATGTTAGTTATTCCGAACAGGGTCTCAGGTCTAAGCGTAGCCGCAACCAAGTAAACATCCTCTAATTCGAACTTAATCAAAGTAATTTCTTCAGGGCTTACACCTTCTCCTTGAAGTCTGTCATGATCTCCTGTAGGTGATAGATCTTTAGGACACCAAACTACGGGATGCGTGCCCTTCGTTACATATCCCATTTCTTTTAGCTTGAGATATTGCCAAGTAACATAAGCGCTGAATCCTCTATTATGGGAAGTTGTATTGAATTCCCTTCTCCAATCAATGGAATATCCCAAGCCCTTTATGGCTTTCCTAGATTCATTTGTGAAATAGGTAGCTATATAGAGAGGATCTGTGAATTTAACGATTTCTTCATCAGAAACTTTTTCTATCCGCTTCAGAAGGTTAATCATCACCTCATCTCCAGCTTTTATACGCTTCGCCATTCCTGCTATTGGTTCTCCAGTCCAATGCCAAGCCCAAGGAAATAAAACATTGTAGCCTTGGGCTCTTTTGAATCTTGCGTAAATATCATTCCTCAATGAAGTAAAAGCATGGCCTACATGCAAATTCCCATTTACATAAGGAAAACAGAACGTTATGAAAACCTTAGGGCGCGATCTATCTACTTCTGCTTCAAATAGTTTAGCTTCATCCCATTTTTTCTGCCATTTGGTTTCAATTTCTCGAAAGACATTCATTGATAATTGATTATATTCTCGAATTCTTTTAAAACCTTATCAAGTCCTTCTTTCGAAACACCTCCTGCTTGAGCATATTCTGCCCTACCACCACCTCCGCCTTTAATAAGTTCGGCAACCTTCTTAATCATCAAATCAGCTCTATAACCTTGCTCAATAAGAGTTTTGCCTAGCATAATTATAACGATCACTCTTTCACCTACAGATGCCAATAAAACAATTGCCCTTGAATCATGCTTAACTATCTCTTCTCCTATTTTCGCAAGCACTTCACTGCTTATCTCCTCTGTCTTAAGCTTGTAGATGTTTGCGTATTCTGTTTCAGTTCTTTTAATCTCTTCTGTAGCTAGTTTTGAAATGAGCGATATTAAATTCTCTTTCTCTTTCCTTTCTTTCTTCAGATCCTTTTGCATCCTCAAGATTCCTTCAAGCAATTTTTCTCTTGGTACTTGTAATGCGTTGGAAATTGATTCGAGCATACTATCGTATTCCCTAAATTTATCAAGCGATAATGAGCCCGCAGTGAATATGAATCTCTCTATACCGTCTTGAATTCTTTCAGTCTTAATTACCTTGATCATACCCACTTCAGAAGTATTCTCGAGATGTGTTCCTCCACATGCTTGGTGATCTATATTGTCGATACTAACTACTCTTATTGTTCTTCCTCCCATGACTCCTCCTTGGTAAAGCTTGAAGCCATATCTTTCCTCAGCCTCCTTTCTATCCATGAACCTTGCTTTTACAGGAAGCCTTGAAAGCACAACTTCGTTAGCTATGTTTTCTATCTGTTCAAGTTCTTCTCTTGAAATTTTCTTGTAATGTGTTACATCCAATCTAGCTTTATCCTCTTCCTTCCTAGCACCAGCTTGCCAGATATGATCTCCCAGCACCTTCCTTGCGGCATAAAGCAAGATATGTGTTGCAGTATGATGACGCATAATTTTAAGTCTCCTTTCTTTATCTATAACGCCCTTAACCGCTAATCCTGATATATCAGAATCTAGCCTATCTACTTCATGGTATATCACACCGCCTTTTTTGTATACAGCCTTAACCTTCAGAACCTTATCATTAACTAAAATGGAGCCTGTATCGAAAATCTGGCCACCACCTTCTGGATAAAAAGCAGTTCTATCCAGTATTACCCATCTTGGCATTATCACCTTCAAGACTTTTGCTTCGAATTCGCTCATGTAAGGATCATCATAATATAACTGATAGGTTGCAGGGACATCTTTTACCTCAGGAATTTCTTCTTTTTGTTCCTGTTTGGTTGGCTTTTCATGTTTCTCTACGACCTTTGAAAAGAAGTCTGCAGGCATCGATACACTTATTCCCTCTTTTTCAGCCTCCTTTATTACGAAATCAGGATGAATGCCTTGAGAATCATATAACTCAATGAGTTCGCTAGCGCTGATAGTGTTTTCCTTCTTATTCTTTTTTTCCTTTATGAGATTCGAAACTTCAATCGCAGCTCTGTTCATTAGATTATTGTACTTTTCTTCTTCGATTTCGAGAATCTCCTTAATCCTTTCCTTGGAACCATGGATATTTTTGAATTTACTCCATAGTCTTATTTGCTTGTTTATTATATCGATGAGAGATGTATCGATATTTATAGAGCGCAAATTCTTTAGTGTCTTCCTTATAAGCAATCTCCCCAAATAACCTTCGCCGCTATTTGAAGGGACTAAGCCATCTGCAAGCATGAATAATATGCATTTTGTATGATCTAGGATGGCATATGCAGCTTCTAGCTTGGATATGAGATCTTCGATATTTTCTTTCGTTCCTAGACTTTCCTTAATTCTTTTAATCACTTCTTGTCTTTTAGCAAGTCCACCTTCACTATACAACACTGATTGCCTTGCATGCTCCATTATCAATTCATCATTTTCCTTAAGCCCAATCTCTGTTAGTAGTTCTCTGAGAATATCGTCATATAATGCATGGAATACAGTAGGTTTTCCTGTGAGATACCAAGTATATCTTTCCATTCCATATCCAGTATCTACGATGAAAATTGGGATATCTACGTAATTTCCATCAACGATCTTGTATTTCATAAACACTAATGTAGCTATCTCAAGACCTTTCGAAGCTACTTCCAAGCAAGGTCCTGCATTACCTCCCCCCTCCCAAAACTCCTCTATATATGTTACACTGTAGGGATCTATCTTGAATATATTTGTGTTCATTTCATGGCAGAATCTTGCTGTTTCATCTTTCCAATAAATAACTTTCTCTTTTGTGTTGAAGGCATGATGTGCTGCCATTTCGAAAATAGTTAGATGCCTTCCCGATGTTAACCCTACAAGATCTAAGTCTTTCAACCTTATGCATGGTTGCGACATTACCAGCGGATTTGCAGGCGGATCAACTTCTCCACTAGTTACAAAAGGCTGGAATACTGCTATGCTAGCTATTGTCAAGTATATATCTTCTCTCCATCTCGCTACAACGGGCCTTGGTTCTATATAAGTGTGGTTCCTTTTCTCGAAGAATTCAATGAAACTACTTCTTACATCATCTATGGTGAGTTGAGCATTATGCTTTCCTATGAATGAATAATCATCACAAGGCGCATCTTGACATGTTTCCAGCTCTTTATTAAGCGTCCAGAAAAACCTCTTGCATTTCTTACACTGCTTCCTTATAAAACCATTTTTCTTGAAAAAATCTAATTGATACTCTTTTTCTCTATCAATCGACAAATCAACTTAACCGAAGAGTGCTGAAAGTCCTGCAGATAGCGTTTCCTCTGATACTTCCTCCTTCTTTTCCTCTTTCTTTTCCTCCTTCTTCTCTTCAGCTTTTGCTTCAGCTTGAGCTGGCGCAGCAACTGGAGCAGTTACAACGGGTGTTGCCTGCTTTAATACCTCTTCCACATTTATCTCCTTAAAGGCAGCAACAAACATCTTAACCCTATTTGAATCATAATTTATCCCTGTAGCTTGGAAGATTTTCTCCATGTTTTCCTCTGTTATATCCTTTTTCGCATAGTGCAATAGTAATCCAGCGTAAACGTATTCCATAAATCTCTTTTATCAATTAGGTAATATTAAAGTTTAAAGCTTGTCCTTGAGCCTTTGGTATAAGGTCTCTGCTATTATCTTTGCCTTACTTATGTTTTTAGGAAGAATATCCTTTTCTGGTACTACAAGATTTTCCGCTATTTTCAAATATTCTTGATATGCACGCTGTATAAGCATTGGCATCACCTCTACTACAGGCAAGCTGGCATTCAATGCAAGCTTAAGTGCATTGCCCTGTGCGTTTTTGATCTCTTTCATCATTTCATCTAGGTCAAGCCTTATGTCCTTGATTATTTCCTTGCCATCATAAGCTAATCTAAGGTTAAGGGTTGTCTCGATAGGCTTTATGCCCAAAAGATTTAGCAGTTCAACAACGTCTTTGCTTATAACTTCTCCTTGTTTAGCCACAACTGTATCTTTGGCTATCCATATTGAGCCCTCAACAATTTTTGTCGGGACTTTGAGCTTGCTGAATTTGCTCAATACTGGACCGGGCGCTAAGCCTGTATTCCCCTCGGGTACTACGATGTCTTTAGGAGCAATCATACCAGCTTGTGCTTCAGTTGCGATTTTATTTCTTTGTAAAAAGAGATAAAGTTCAAATGGATTCTTGTTAGTGAATATGAACAAGTTCTGGCCTGTGAGATCAAACTTTGTTCCATGAACTCTTTCTATTGCTTTCTGAACAAGCCTATTTCTAGCAACTTTAAGCACTGCAACACTTCTTAGTAATTTCCTCATAGTTTGCAGTTCAGCACTACCTACCTTGACAAGCTCTGCTATTACCATGTACTTGTAATTTTTGAGATATTCTTCCAGCTGAGCAAGTGTTCTGGATTTTACTTCTCTCGTAACTTTCTTTACAGCCCTATATCTTAGCGACATTATTTGATCCTTATAGGTTCACTCATTGTCTTTTTAATATAAATACTTGCAATCCTTCCCTTTCCTGCAGCCCTCTTATTAACTTCCTCGATTACGCTCAATGCATTTTCCTTTAGGGCTTTTATTTCCATCCCCTCTTTCCCTATAGCACAAGCTATTACTGGTTGGCCTTTCATCCTAATCCTGATACTCTGCTTGAGATCTTCAATCAATCTTTGAACAGAAACATTTGGAGCGAGTACTTGGGGCAGTTTGCCTCTACTTCCTAAATAAGGTCCTAAAAGTTTACCTACAAGTGGCATAAGATCTGGCTGTGCAAGGAAATACTTATAGTTCCTAGCTAATTTCTTCAATTCACGCTTATTTCCCTGCAATTTTTCTAGATCGTTTCTCCTCAGCACGAGATCAGCGCCTGCTTTCTGTGCTTCATTTGCGATATCCCTTTCTGCTATGACACATATTTTATTATTCAAACCAGCTATTGGATTTGGCAATTTAATGATTCCTGAAAATTTATCGGCATCTTTTTTGGGGTCAATACCTTCGAACGAAACTATTATTTCATAGGTTTGTTTAAACCTTCGTTTCTTTGATTGTTCTAATTTTTTGATTGCATCTTCAAAATTCCCGATGATTTCTTCAGCTTGAGCCATGTTTACTCTTTGAATAATTCATCATAGAGTCCTTTATCTATTTCCTTCTGAACTTCCCTAGGATCTTTACCCTCAACAGTTATACCAAAGCTAACGCATGTTCCAAGTATCTCTTTAGCTGCACTTTTTAAGCTTTTGGCAAGCAAATCTTTCCTCTTTATTTTAGCTATTTTTACGATTTGTTGAATTGACAAATTTCCTACTTTTTGCTTTGCAGGTGAACCAGAACCTTTCTCCACTTTGAGCTCATTGAGAAGAAGCGCCGCTGTTGATGGGACTCCAATTTCTACTTCATATTCTTTCGTTGTTGGATCTACATTGACAATTACTGGTACCCTCATACCTGCGAAGTCCTTTGTAAGATCGTTAATCTTTTTAACTATATCCATAACGTTTACGCCAAGCGGATTCAATGCTGGCCCAATAGGCGGGCCTCCCGTAGCTTTCCCTCCTTCTATCTCAAAATTGAAGGTCTTGAATTGCGGCATAACTTATCCCTTTATTTTTTGATTATTTTAATGTAGTCTACAGGTAGATTTATAGGTATTGGTGTCACAGAATCTTTAAGAACAACAGTTACTTCTTTCTTGTTTTGTTCAACGCGAACAACTTCTGCTGTGCTTCCTTTGAAAGGTCCCCATACTATCTCAACCTCTGTACCTTCCCTTATCTCACCCATCATTTCCTTAGGAACTAGGAAGTGCTCAATTTCCTTGATTTCTATTGCTCCTCTTACGTGTCCTCTTACATGCTTCAGCCCATAAAACAGCGATATTACATCCGTTTTGCTTTTGGCTTCTACAAGTACGAAAGATTTCATTTCATCTAGAGTTAAGATGGAATAAATCCCAGAGTTAGGACCTAAATTCTTAGCTTTTTCTGCAGCGATCATTCCAATCAAGTTTTCGTAACCTGCAGTAACCTTTACTGCGTATAACTTCCTTTTTGTTTCACTACCACCTTCCTTTTCTGCTTCCATAATAATAAACCACCAAAGTAATACCAACTATTATAGTTATCGCAAATAAGGCAATCTGTGGGACTATCGAAATATTTTGAAATGACTCAAGTCCCACGGCGACTAAATTTATCATGAAAGCATAAAGGCCAACAGCAAAGATGCCCAGCAGTGTTATCTTCATCATTAATCTAAATTCATCTCTAGTAGGTTTGCTGGCCAAATTGAAAATATTTCTTATCGATCGAATTAACTCTCTTACTCTCTCTGACATAAACAATAAATCTAGAACAAAGCTACTAATATAGCTTTACTCGTATGCAGCCTGTTTTCTGCTTGGTCAAATGCTAGTGATCTGTTACTATATACCACATCTGCAGTGATTTCTTCTCCCAAATGCCATGGGCCGCAATGCATAAAGTATGCATTCTCTGCAACGTCCATAAGTTTGGCATTGACTTGATATTTGGCGAGTACTCTAAGCCTTTCCTCCCTCTCATTCTCCATTCCCATCGATACGAAAACATCAGTATAGATGATATCCAAATCCTTTACTGCGTTTATGTCTTCTGTAATTTTTATCTTCGCATTTGTCTTGTTAGCTATGCTTAACGCTCTTTCAAGAACACTTTTCTTAGGCTGATATTTGTTAGGTCCAATAAGCCTTATCTCCAAGCCTAAGATGGCACAGGCATATGCTAAGCTCGTAGCAACATTATTCGCTGTATCTCCGATGAAACCGAGTTTGAGCCCATCTAGCTTTCCAAATTTTTCATATGCCGTAAAGAGATCTGCAATTATTTGACATGGATGTTCTTCGTCGCTCAATGCATTGATCACAGGTCCTCTAAACTCTTTTGCAAAGCTATATAGAATTTCGTGCCCGTAGACTCTCAATATAAGTCCATCAAAATACCTATCAAGAACCTTTGCAGTATCTTCGACAGTTTCTCCTCTGGCTATCTGCATTTCATTCCAGCTAAAGTAATATGGAATGCTGCCTAGCTCATGAATTGCAACAGAAAATGATGATCTCGTCCTCGTTGAATGCTTTTGGAACATCAGTGCAATTTTCTTATCAGCTAAATAGTTGAGATTTTTTACACCAATTTTGCTAAGCTTTTTCAAATATGCTGTTAACTCTAGAAGATCTAGGATTTCCTGTTTACTTAAATCTGTTATAGATATCAGATCTCTTCCTCTTAGGCCTTTAATTGTTTCCATTCCCCAATATCTTATTTACTATCCACTCTCTTTTAGCTATCATGAAGTCTTCATATTCGGTACCGTTGCTAATGAATACAATGGGTTTTTTCGTTTCATAAGTTATGGAAAGTGCAACGCCTCCTTTATCATCTGCATCAACTTTCGTTAATATGAATCCATCGTAGCCAACTTCTTTAGCGAATATTTCTGCCTGTCTATAGGAGTCGTTGCCAGTAAGGCTATCAACGACTAAAAAAACAGCATCAGGTTGAATAACTCTTACAAGTTTCTTCATTTCTTCCAGTAAGTCACGATCAGTTTGCATTCTCCCAGCGGTATCAATTAAAACTACATCAATACTTTTTTTTGTAGCTAGCTGTACTGCATCATATGCTACGGCTGTAGGTGAGGCACCGTATTTGTGTTTAACGATCTCAATGCCTAGTTTCTTTGAATGAAGCTCTAGTTGTTCAATTGCGCCAGCCCTGAATGTATCTCCACATGCAATAATCAGCGAATAATTTTTTTTCTTAAGCAAATATGCCAGCTTTGCTATCGCAGTTGTTTTGCCTGTACCGTTTATACCTAAAAAAACTATCACGAAAGGCTTTTCTTTCTTCTCTTCAATCTTTCTGAAAAGATCATAACTTCCTATGTTTTCAAGCAATTCTTGCAACTTGTTTTTAAACAAATCCTCTATAACATCCTCGATCTTATCAAATCTGCCAATTTTCTTTCCAAGCAATTCCTTTCTAAATTCTTCAGATATTTTCCTAGCGACGTCAGCAGTTACGTTATTCTCGATAAGCTTTAGTTCAAAATCCCATAGGGTAGCTTCCAAATCTTTCTCGCTTATTTCTTTAGTAGAAATAGCCTCTTTTAAATTAGAAAAGGCCTTCTTTAATCCCTCAAACATTACTTCTTTTCGCTTAATTCATTGATTTCGTTTTCCAACCTTGCAATAATTAAGCTCAATTCTTCAATAACTTTGCTCGTATTGTTTATAGCCTCATTTATCTTTGCCTTTTTCCTATTTAAAAAATCCAAGGCCTGCTCTAAAGTATATTCAACGTAAACCTTTGCACCTATATTAACCAAAATTTTTTCGTTCTTATCATAGTTGAATTTTACAAAGGAACCGCTTCCTATAGGAGCATATAACTCAACTTTTTCTTGATTCTCGCTTCTAATCGCTTCAAAACTATTGATAGCGTTTTCTACATCGTTGAGCAATACTCGAGCTGTTTCGAGATTACCTCTATAGCTATTCAAAAGCTCTCTGTAGTATTCATATTCTAGAACCTTCTTATTGAGCTCAACTTCCTTATTGCTCATCGTCCTTATTTCTAATCTCCTCTCTCTATATATTTACTTCTTTGCGAGACCGAATACCTGCTCTATTTTGGCAATCTCAGCACCTGTTGTTAGTCCTCCAACAACGGCTCCCTTTTCATTTATCACAAGCCCAAGCTTAATTGCAGAACTACCCCTGTTTATAGTACCTATATCTCCTTCAGTATCGAATATTTCTCTGAATAATTTCAATGCGCTTTCATCGAAAAGTGGCGAAGCTAAAAAACCCTTATCGTTGACAACTAGAAAGGAAGCAAGCTTTCTATTTTCAGCTGGCAAAATAGCTATGCTTTTGACCTTAAGAACGTCCTTGATGAAATTTACCTCATCTTCAGTGAAGTCTGCATGAAGCACAGCGCCTTTAGAATTTGCACTTATTAAGTTACCGAGTGCATTGAATTTAGTCCTTAGTACAGCGACTTCATCAAAGTATGATTTCAAAACGTCTATCTCCTCTTCTGTAGCACTCCATGGCAAAAGCGCAGCCCTTGAGTTTGCTGCAATGAAGATTCCTACAAGACTACTTTCTGATATCGTTATCTCTTTTACCTCTATTTCAAGCGTTTCTTCAAATATCCTTTTGTATTTTTGTTCTGCACCCTTACAAATAAAGCAGTATTTATTGTTGGCGAACGAAAAAGCTCCTATGAGCTCGGAGTTAAAAATAAAATTTCTCGAAGTACCTACCATCAGCTACTTAAGAAGACCAGCGCCCTATCCTTAGTGGTTAAGAATACTCTTAACTTAACTTTGCTAGGTGGCTTCTTAACACCTTTTTCCCATATTTTTTCGTTTAGCTTACTATCTATCCAAACTTCTTTTTGCTTTGTATACTTTTTAGTTAATTCTCTAACTAAATTTACTGCTTTCTTTCCTCTCTTTAATATTGGTGCCTTCTTAGAATCTCTAAGATTTAATATTAGAATCCTTTCCTCCTTTATGTTCTCATCTTCAAATAAGAGTTCCTCTCTAACCTTCTTTAAGATTTCATCCTTTACCTCTTCCTCTTTTACTTCTTCTACCTTTTTCTCTTCTTCTTTTACCTCCTCGATTTGCTGCGTTGTTTCCTCGCTCATTTTTAAGGCTTTATCCTAGATGTCTTCCAAGTCCTTCTCCTGTTATGTCTCCTCAGTCTTTTTCCTCCTATTCTTGTTTTAGCCGTAACCCATACAGGAACTGGTTTACTTAGCTTACCTTCTCTAGCCAACTTCTTCTTTCTTACTAGTGTCTTATTCCTTGCCATTTTATTCCTTCCTCAATATCCTTATCTTAGTTTCTTGTGTAGATGTTATAGATTTAAGTATTTTCTTTATATCTTCTTCGTCTAGCATGCCCTTTATTCTTCCAGCACTTGCGAGCTGAATTAAATAGAGCTCCAGTTGATCCGCGAGTTCAGGCTTGACCAATCTTATATTTTCCAGTCTACTTCTTGCATCTGGCGTCAATATTCTCCTTAAAATCGCTTGCTTTCGTTCTTCTATTTCTTTCCTTTCTTTTTCCTTTTCATAAGCTTCAGCAATTCTCCTCTGATATTCCTCTAACTTCCTTCTTCTTAGTTCTTCTAGCTCTTTATCCTCTTCCATCTTTACCACCCGGCAAATATTTTGTCAACTCGGGATTCGTTTCCAATATTTCCTTGAAAACCTTAGATGAGACTTTACTCACCAATGATTGTCCTTTCTCTGTCAAAACCCTACCTTTCTCTGTCTTTTTCACCAGTCCTGCGACCTCAAGCTGTTGTAATATTTTCCTAGTTATCGCTCCACTAGCTTTGTGATGATGTTCCATCCTTTTCTTAAACTTTTTCCTTCCACCATAGATCGTACGAAAACTCTCTACGCTCAAAGGTTGTTTAATATATAATTTTCTCAGCATTGCTGCAGCACGTATATACCACCAATTATCCTGAATTGGAAGCCTTTCCCTCGAAGGTGAAGTTTTTACGAATATAGACCAAGGTGGGGGAGAGATTTCTTTAAAATTTTCTTTTATATATTCAGCTAACTCATTTATCAACGAATCTGCTGGAACCAATCTGGGGTCAACCATAAGAGTTGCTAGTGATTCAATCTTCTTGCGCTAATTTAAATCTTATCGGTTTAACAAGCTCCTTTCTTATTTTTCTACCGCATTTCAAGCAAGTAGTAATGAGCTTTATGTTTTTTCCTTTCCCAACAATTCTGATCTTTG
Source organism: Thermoproteota archaeon (assembly GCA_021324265.1). Taxonomy (GTDB): domain Archaea; phylum Thermoproteota; class Thermoprotei; order Gearchaeales; family Gearchaeaceae; genus DSFO01. Next base: position 15,269 of record JAJPJK010000018.1, read on the forward strand.
CTCCTCTTGAAGGTATTAGTAATGATAAACAATTCTTACAATACATGTTTTTAAACCACGAAGGGAAATTCAAGTTATATTTCCTTTTTAACGCTAATGCGATCTTCAAACAATTCCTTGAGAATTCAGGATCTTTATCAAAGCTTTCCAGTGATCTCTTTATCAATATCCTAATCCTTTGCCTTGCGATATCCTTCTCTATTAATTTCTTTTTCCTAACTATTTTTCTTCACTAATTTTTTAATCAGTACGCTACATAATTAATTTAGTTCATGGCCCGGATTGAGTAGCCTGGTAGCTCGTAGGCCTGTGGAGCCTATTGCATGGGTTCAAATCCCATTCCGGGCCTTGGGCCGGTAGTTCAGCGGTAGAATGTCCGTTTCGCATGCGGAAGGTCGAGGGTTCAAATCCCTCCCGGTCCATAACGCATATAAAGCTTGTAGAAAAATAGTCTCAGTATTGTGTCTGATAATATCAGCGAAAAAGAGCTCATTCGATTGAGAAGGCTAGTTAGGATTCTGAAAAGCAAAGAGGGAAGGGGTACTGAATTGATATCGTTATATATACCAGCAGGAAGACAAATCGGCGAAGTAGCAAATTTGCTCAGAGAAGAATATTCTCAAGCCGGTAATATCAAGGATCGCAATACAAGGCATCATGTTCAGGAGGCGCTAACGAGCATTATGCAACGGCTGAAGCTATTCAATAAGGCACCTGATAAAGGTTTGATCGTCTTCGCTGGTTATGTAGCAGGTGAAGTTTTGGGCGATGAGAAGATGGAGATCTATCTTCTAGAACCTCCAAAGCCAATATCTACATATCTTTACAGGTGCGATTCTCGTTTTCATACAGAGATACTTGAAGAAATGATTAAGGTAGGTAATGCTTATGGACTTGTGACCATAGATAGAGAGGAATCATCATTCGCCATTCTTGAGGGATCTCAATTGGATATCTTGGAAACAATAACTTCAGGTGTTCCAGGGAAGCATAGGGCAGGAGGTCAATCTGCTAGGAGATTTGAGCGAATTATCGATATCATGGTGCATGAGTTTTTTAAGCGAATCGGTGAAAGGATGGTAAAGTACTATATGGCTGAAAGAAAAATCGATGGGATTGTTGTAGGAGGCCCTGGGCCTACTAAGTATGACTTCCTCGACAAGGACTATATTCCTGCTGATTTGAAGAAGAAGATCCTTGGGGTATTAGATTTGGGTTATTCAGGAGAAGAGGGTATATATGAGCTCTTAGAGCGCAGCAAGGAACTCTTGCAAAAAGTCGAATACATAAAGCAAAAAGAGGAATTCAACAATTTCCTAAATCTTCTTAAAGATAATCCAAAGGGTCTTGTTATAGGCATAAAAGAAGTCATGGGGGCAGTGGCTAAAGGGTCGTTGGAAAAATTGCTCATGCTTGAAGATGTTACAATTCTGACTGTTAGTTATACCTGCACGAACTGTGGAAATAGCGAAACGGTTACTGAAGCAACGGAGGACATGTTTTCGTTTAAGCAATCATTGAAATGTAGCAGATGTGGCTCTCAAAACATTAAGATAGTAGCTGAGAGTGATGAGACAGATAATATAATAGAAAAAGTGTTTGAAAGCGGGGGCGAGGTCATATACATTAGTAAATCATTGAATGAGAGCTATTCTTTAGCTAAAACATTCGGAGGCATTGTAGGGATTCTTAGGCAAACATGAGGAAAATTGTGCTGAAATTGGGAGGTCATTTGCTTTTTTCAAAGCCTGATTCCTTCAAAGATTATGTAATAGTGCTTGATAAAGTGCTTGCAGATTTCAAAAACCTTTTCATTGTAGTCGGTGGCGGTCAGAAGGCTAGGGATTACATTAAATTGGGAAGAGAATTGAATCTCAGTGAAGCATATCTCGATCAGCTAGGAATCATGATAAGTCATGTGAATGCCTTTTTGATTTACTCTTATCTTATAAGGAATCATCGAGTTAAGTTCGTTACAAGCTGGGAGGAATTCATAGAGCTTGCTGGTTCTGATTACGCTTTAATTTCAGGCGGTCTTCTCCCTTCAATTTCTACCACAACTGTAGCGTGTTTGATGGCCGAGGCTACAAATGCAATGTTATTGTATGCCACAGATGTAGAAGGAGTTTATGACAAAGATCCCAAGAAACATGCGGATGCAAAACTTTTCAAAGAAATAGAAATCGAAGACCTTATCAAAGTATTAAGAGATACTCAAGACATGAGGGCTGGGCAGTATAAACTTTTCGATCAGCATGCTTTGGATATAATGAAGAGGTCTAAAATACCTGTTCGTGTTTTCAATGGGCTCAATGTTGAAAATATTATTAGAGCTATTAAAAATGAAAATATTGGAACCTTAATATACTATAAATAGTGCAGGGGTGCCCGAGCTAGGTCCAAGGGGCGGGACTCAAGATCCCGTGGCTAAAGGCCATCGTGGGTTCAAATCCCACCCCCTGCATGAAAACCTCAAAGAAACCCTTTTTATGGACCTACTAGAATGCGCATCAAGCCTTTTTCATCAACAATGTTCATCCTCTTTATTTTCATCTGAACAACTCTTGCGCTATCATGTCTAACTCCAGCAATTAAGGCAATTTCCTTCAGTGTTAAATACTTAAGTCTTGCTTGGCCAAGCATTTTCATGACAACAAGCCTCTTCAATCCTTGCCTCTCATAAATCTTGATTCTTTCTTCGAATTCTTTATATCTTCTGAAAAGATTGTTTTTTGCAAGGTTAAACATCTTCGCTACTTTATCAAAACTCATGTTTATGTTGTTTTTTCTAAGGTAATACATAAGGGCAATCGCTTCGAAAATTGGCTCTGCTCCGTTACCGTTCAAGAAGACCTTTGCTACATTCTTATATGCTTTGCCAATCCTCAAGAATTCGTCATTCATCAATTCTTTGTGTTGAGTTCTGATCATCTCATAAATTCTCATCCTCAGCTCCTTGCTATTATTCTGTTCCATAGCTGTTAGTTTTAACCTTGCAAGCATTCCATCTGTTAATTTCTTGCTATACTTCTTAGGCAGCTTAGCCTTCTTTAGGATTTTTGTATATGTTATTTCTTTTTTCATCTTTCTCTTCTTTGCTTCGCTTCTTGACTCAGAGAAGGAATATATCCTTATTTCGCTTAGCAGTCCACATTCTGAGCATACTAAGAATTCTGATTGGTCAGCTTTTACTAGCTTTCCTCCACATTCTTCACAAGCGCTCATTCCTTGATGAAATATATCGTTCTGTATGAGAGCTTCTTGTACTTTACTCCTGGCATTTTGATTAGATGCTGGCTAACTTTCTGAGGAGTAGTTTCTATGCCTTTAGCTAATAGATAAGCGGTGATATCCTCAGCGGTAGCCTTTCCAAGCTCCAGCAGTGATTTGTAAAGCATAGCTTTAAAGTAAATAGTATCCATCGTATGATACTTGAAAAAAGGTATAAAAGCAACTAGAGCTCTGCTACGGATATTACTCCAAGAGAAATACAGAGAATTCTAATATAATTTATATTATTATTAATAATTAGTGTATTAGAAAAGTTAAAATTATAAAAGATATAACTTCCATTAAAATTTTTTATAATATGATTAGGGTCATTGAGCTCTAGGAAGATCTTCTTGCTTAACCCAATATAATTTTTTGTGATGTAAATCCAGGCGCCTTGAGGCAAATAAATCTTTATTGTAAGCGAGCTCAGAGGCTGACTGTATACGAATTGAATTGCATTATTTATTTCTTGAACAGCCCTTAGCAACGCTTGATCTTCGAAATAGTTTTTGTCTAAGTATATAAGTGGGAGGCTGTTTATGAACGCTAACGAAATGATTGCTAAGAGCGTGAATATGACAAGGTAATCAGAAAAATTGGCTGCCATTATGCAAAGAGCCAAAGAACTATGTTCTCTTGATTCTTAATTTCAATAAGTAACTTATCTTTGTATGTACCATCAAAGATCAGGGTAAAGAAATCTCCGCTTCTTTGGGCAACAAAATCTACAACGCTTCCTTGTGAATAGGCAGTTATATTATAGCTGGAATCCTTAATTTTCAAATCTTCGCTTATGATATAAACACTTGAGATAAAGATTGTAATGTAGTAGTAAACCCCTATACTTGTATTTGAAGCCCTTAGGCTTGCATCGAAGACATAGCTAGTTATGTTTGCAAGAATTGTGTTGTTTTCTTGAACTTTAGCTCTGAACGAAGCGCCTTTTCCCTTTAGGCAATTAGACGTTATTTCGAAATCAAGGTTTGGCATTGTCCCGAAACTGCTATTTTTGAATATGACTTTTAGATTGCTCGTTGCTTGGTTCCAGTATGTTTTGGCATCATTGGTAGCTTTCTGGGAAGCCAAAGCGCAGTCTATATTACCATTTAAGAGATCATGAAATGTTTTATTCGTTGCATATGATAGCGCAGAGGTATAAAATGAGAATATCGTTGAAGTTTTCGTTTCCTCCTCATCATCTATGACATATACTTGTAGCCTTAAGTTGGTGAAAGCGAGCGCTATAATTATTAACGATATCACGAAAGAAGTTAATATAAGTGCTTGGCCTCTCATTTCAACTAATCGCTAAGACAATGATTAAAATGTTTGAAGGACTGTTTCCGTTCACTGCTATATAAGAGGACTCTGAATCTGCGTCATCGAAATAACTTCTTTGATAACTCCACATCAAATACCAGCTCGAGTTATAAAGAGAGATTCTAAAACCATATTCTACAGGGATGATAGCTTCGGTTGCGTTAACTATCAAGAAATAGTTGCCTTTGAATACTTCTCTAAGAATTCCCGTATAGAGCAAATAAGCTAGAGTCTTTTCAGCAAGATCCTTTTTTTCCGTTTTGCTTCTAATCATTGCATTACTTGCGAGATATGGGTTTATGAAGAACATCGTCATAGTTAAAAGCAAACAAGCTAGTAGCGCTTCAATAACTCTTGAGATTGCTCTATGGCTGGCCATATACATTTACCTCTATTACTACGAGGGTGTAGCTGGAATTCATGAATGCTCCCAAAGCCTTTGCTTCGCCTATGAAGCTAGGCAAGCTTGAATTTTTAGGATAAGTACCGTTCTTCAACAAATACACACTTTGTTCGTAGATATATATCCAGTATCTTATCATTATGAATATCTTGGCATTTATTTTGTAGAATGAAGGTGTTGCTACGCTATCATTTAGGTGCTTCGTTGAAATTATGTTATCTCTTATCGCAATTGCATATTCCAACAAGATAGATCCAATCTTATCTTCATCGTTTGCTGAAAGATAGATGTTGATGCTGAATAATGACCAGCTAAGCACCAATAAAAACAATGCTATACCAAGGATAGTTTCTATCGAGCTCTCCATTATGGAACTTGGAAAATACTCATCATGTTAGTTATGCTGAGCGAGATAAAGCAGATCATACCGCATAGGATTGCGTTCTTCGCACCTTCTACACTATTTCCTTCAGCATATCCTCCTAGAAACCCTAAAAAAATAGAGTTGAGATATCCTGCAACCGAAACAAGTTCTTTTATGCTTGAAAATGGGATGTTGAGATTCAATAAATTAAAAGAATAAACCATTGTGCTTGCTTGAGCGATAATATTAAACGTTGATACGAGGCTACCCAGCACAGCTAGCGAAATTCCCAATGAAAAGCCCAGTAGAGCTGTAATCATATAGCTAGAAAATCTGAAGAATTTCGTCCTCATCTTGTAAATCTTTCTTATGCTATCAAGCCTGTACACAAAATCAGCAAATTCTTCCATTGTAGCAGAATCTAGGGCAACCTTATCGCATTCCTCTAATGCTATGAATACCTGTTTAAAGAAACTTGGTAGCTTTTCTTTTTCCAGTATTTCCTCCACTGATATGCCCAGCATTCTAAGTAAGCTAATTTTCCTTAGGAAGTCTCCTGCATATTCATATCTCTCATGTATCTTATCAATGGCTTGGTAAAGACTATTGCCTTTTTTAACTTCTTCAGCTAAGTCTCTCACTATATTCGGTAGCTCATTCAATAATCTTTCATTCTCAATTGAGCTTTTTCTATGCAATAAATAGTATCCTATAAGCAAAAACATTGCGCTTGAAAAGAAAGTCATGCTAAGATTAAGAAAGCCCATGAAATTGAGTATGAAAAAAACAATTGGAGGAAGTAAAAGCAAGTATACTCTACTATCATGCTTCAATCCCATCCTCAGAAAGGGCAATGCGTAACCTTGTATCATAAAAAAGAAGAGAATGAAGAAAACCGATGGAATTAAAAATAGCGTTGCGAAAAGCATGGAAAAAGTATTGCCTTGCATGAAGAGAAGTGTCATCATTGAAGCGATGGGGAGCAAAATGAAGACGATGAGTTGAGCTGCCAAAAGCACATTGAATCTATCTATGAACTCCTCGATCTTTTTTTCAAAAACTTTGAAGGTTTCCTTCATGTATTCTTTCATAATCGTATAGATCCCTGAGCCTAAGCTTATCGCAGAAATTGCCTGAAGTAATTTTTTGACGGATTCATCTCTTACAATTTTTGCATAAAGCGATATTGCATCTATGGGACCTATAGCTAGGAAAGTCTTAAGTCTCTCAATTTGCCTATAGATCCTGTTGAAGCTAGGGAACAATCTCAACTTTCCAAGCGTGTTTATAGCTGAATAAGGATGTATGTTCGCTGCAGAAAAAGCAGTGATGAACATACTCGCTACAGGCAATTCTCTGCTTATTTTAGAAGTGAACTCTCCTTCCTTTATCGCAGGTAGTATCAATAAGTAGCCCAGTAAAAGGAAAGGGATGATGGATATGATCAATAAAATGAGTAGATTTGCTAAATTGCTTCCGATATCGTTCAAAAATATGGAAAACAATACGAAATTCAATATAAAGGTCATTATCGAAGTGAATAGCACGCTCAATATCAGCTCGTTATATTCCGCCGGAGTGTATCCTAGCTCCGTGTAATAAAGCCGGCCATAATTTTTATCGTTCTCCTTTTTATATATTTTGGTAAAGAAAAAGAGAGTAAATAAGTTCGATAAGATTGTAATAAGTAAGTATGAAAATATCCCATACAATAATACAAATAAATTTGATGAAAATATAAAAATAAATAAAGAATAAATAACAACTGGAAGCTTTATAACAAATTTTATACCAAGCCTTTCTTTTTTAAGAATAAGCTTCAAAATTTTACCCTTTTTGTTCTCTTCTTCAATTAAAACGATCTCCTCACTCATTTATTTCACCAATTTCTATGCCTACTTCTTCTTCTCCCAGTCTTTCAGTTAGCCCCTCTTGATGTTCCTCATTGCCTGTTTCAAAGGACTTAGGATTTTCGTAAAATTTCCATATAAGCTGTGTTACTGTTCTATAATCTAGGAGGTCTTCGTTCGTTTCAGCTTCTTTTTTCAACCTAGAGAAGAATTTATACCTCAATTCAATCTCTGTTAGTAATTTCTTTTCATCCCATCCTCTTTCCTCCATTATTATTTTACTTGTAGGTAGTTTAAGCAATCCTTCTTCGTCTATTCTTTTGAAGCTATCATCTTGACTATTGAACTTAGCTACGCTATGAAATCTAGCTCTTTTTCTCTCCAATGATATTTCAAAGTCGAAGAAATCGGAGACCCTTCTTAGGAATACCTTTCTTGGAACACCTCTTTCATCTTCTTTTATCATGACATATTTTTTCACACCAACTAGCGCGTGTAGGGCTGAAAGGCTTCCTATATCAACTTTTATAGGCTCTGATAATAACCTCTCTATCGCTGTTGTGTGAGATTCTGCATGGAAGGTCGTTAAGCCACCATGTCCAGTCATTATTGCCTGAGCCCATATTTTTCCTTCTTCACCCCTTACTTCTCCTACTACTAGATAATCACCACTCATTCTTAATGCATGCTTTACAAGCATGAACATGTCTATATTGCCCTTTTCATCAATAGTCAAACTCTCTCTCGTTATCAAGGGGATCCAGTAAGGATGAGCTAGCCTAATTTCTGGAGTATCTTCTACTGTTATGATAGTTGCTCTCTCGTTTATACAGTTTGCCAGTGCATTGATCAAACTGGTCTTCCCGCATCCCATGCCTCCATATACTAAAATTGCTTTCTTGTGTTCTATGAGTAGCATCGACCATGCAGCGATCCAAGGGTCTATTGTATTATTCACCAGTAATCTAGTCATACTCCAAGGTCTTTCTGGAAACTTTCTTATCGTTATGCTTGAACCTTTATGACCAACTTCCTTTTTGTATGTAAGCGTGACCCTTGTCGTATCAGAGGTCCTTATCGATAACAAAGGTTTAAAAGCGCTTATACTTTTGCCACTCCTATATGCGAACTTCTCTGCATAGAGGTTAATTTCTTTTTCATCCAAAACAACATTCGTTACTAGTTTATCATAATCCGAGTGCACCACTCTTGCAGGTACATCTGGGCTAGGAACTTGTACATCTTCAACCTTAGGGTCTTTAACCAATGGATCAAGAGCTCCAAATCCAAAAATTTCTCTTTTAAGGAAATAGATTGATCTTTCATTTTTAATACCAAGTCTTCTAAGCTCTTTTTCGAAGTTGGAATCGTCGTTGATGTTTACAGCGCGTACTTTAAAGAGCAAATATTCAAGTGTTTCTCTTAAAGAATTAAGTTCTGCATCACTTATGGGAGGGTCCTCAACCAAGTATTTTCCATTAGCTGTTATGAAAATATGAGATAAACCAATTCTATATTCATCAATAATCGTTTCATTAGAGAGTGATACACGATTGATTTTGAAAAGTGAATAATTTGAGAAAAAAGAATTTGTAAACATATTCACCTTTGAACTACTGCTATGAAAGGTATAGTGCCTGCTGTTGTTTGTATTACGCCATTGACTTGCGTTAGCGATCCAATGGAAACATTATTAAAGGTAGCGGTAATGGTTTGAGTTTCACCTGGGTTTATACTGGAGCATTGTTTAGTTGTTGTTGTAGTAGTAGTTGTCCCAGCATTTGTTGTGGTTGTTACAAAACTTACAGAACAATTATTAGACGATGCAGTACTTGTGGTACTTCCTGTTATAGTCTGAATATATATTCCTGTTATGTTAGCTTGTAGATTACCTACATTCTTTAATGTAATGTACAAAACAACATTGCTACCTTGTACTTGCAAGGTAGGTGTTCCTACAACGATAATATTTGCTTGCTTACTCGTAGAAATACCTAATCCGTAAAGCCAAGAAATTACCAGTGCAGCTATGCTTATCGATGCTATTACTAGAAGTATTGTTATTATCGGTGCAGAGATATCTCCTCTCTTGTTCTTAATTAGTTTCCTCATCTCACTATATTAGGGGGTATATAAAGAGGTGATGGTTTTGTTATGTAGACAATTCCATTTACGTATTGGAAAACTACTATGTTTGAACTCACAGTTCCATAAACGTTCAAAGGTGAAGGCATTGTTTCATTGATTCCGTAATAAGATATAATAAGGATATTAGTCCCATTGCCTCTAAGATAAACATATTTATTTAAAATTAATGTTATGTTCTCATTTTTATTATATTTCTGTCCATCATAATATATTTTTTGCAATATGTTTTTTATTTTATAATATATTAAATTAAATTCAAGACTATGATCACTATAATAATAGAAGAAGTAAATATTCGAAGATAAAGAAATCAGCAATGCTGAAATGCAAAGCAAAGCAACAGTATTGAGGATCTCGATTATAGCTCTATCCATTATACAGCCTGCTGGATCAAGTTCACCTTAATACCTATTAAATAGAAGTTGATTATCGATCTATCATTTATTTTCAAGGAATAAATTGTAGATCCATTGATATAGAAGCTCAGCATGAATCCTAGTTGAAATATCCTCGTAAGCGTAACAGCATTCTTTTGTGATTCTATTCTGATCGAATTTTCACCTGTTATTTTTCCTGTAAAATTGAAATTGAGTATAGATACATAGAAATTATAGATTGTTATGTTTTCTAGCCCAGTTTTGTTTACTTCTATATTCAATGTAGCAATGATAGTTGTGTTTATTTCCCTAATGGGCTGGGAATTTATAGAATAGAGATCATTTTGGCTGTATTCACATATATTGGAGAGACAAAGCATATACAAGTTCAAGATCCAACTAAGCGTTTCGTTGGGCAAGCCTATAGAGAAATTAAAAGCAGTTTTCTGGATGTTTATACTCAATCCTCCAAGATTCAGAATCTTGATGTAATTCTGTTCATTCGTAAAATAAATATCATTCAATGTTTCCTTCAGCATTTTCGAAGCTGTTTCAGGATCTATGCTTGCAACCCTACTCGAGTAATCATATTGGTGTGCATTAAGGAAACTTAAGATCATGAAGGAAGATATGATCAGTATTGAAACTACGCTTAAGATCTTAATGAGTGTTAATGATATGTTCATGGCCAGCTGTTGTAGTATAGGATTATGTTTGAATAATCACCTGTTATGAGGATCTCATTTGTACTATTTAGCACAACTTTTATTTCTAGCATATTATATTGGAAGTTTGCTTGTATCGCCAATCTTGCATAACCTTGATTGTCTGTCAATGAATAGGATATCGGGACGTTGTCTGCTAGCAAGATGACGGTAGAATTTGGAATGGGACTGAAGTCACTTAATCTAATTAACTTTATGGTCACGAAATTTTTATCATGAGTCAATACTATGCTTGCAACAGTATCCCATGCTAGGTTTGCTGCATAGCTATTAGGAATAAGCCCTCCATCATAGTACTGAGGATAGAAGTTCAAGATTCCATACAAAGCTCTAAGTTTATTCACTATAATCCCTTTGTTGAGTGTGAAATTCAAATAGCCATTCTTATCGCATGCAGGTGAAGACATGGAAAGCCCCCTTAAGTTTAGGCTTATTACGTTCTCCTTGCCGATCACCATTCCTGAATTATCGGCCCATTGAAGAGCAAATTTTACGATATAAGCATCGCTAGTATCGTATATATTTACAACCTTCGGTAATACACCCATGACTTTTACTTCAGTCGAGTTAAAAGCTGAATATGTGTAATTTTGGGTTGAAAAGGTTGTTCTTATAGTGATCTTAACATTACTGAAGATACTGAGGTATATATAACCAGTCGAATTGGGCAGCCCCAGTTCATAATTTCCTTCAGGAATCGTTATATTGACAATTAGCGATTTCGAGGGTGTAAACTGTATTGTTTTATTCAATTCAATGGTATCTACAGATGAAACTTCACTTCCAAGCCTTTTGAGTATTAGGCTGCTGGTTTTCACCAATGTATTAATTGTTAGATTTCCTTTGCCTAGATAGCTCGTACTAGGGAAATTTATAGTAAGTTTAGCCTCAATTTTTATCTTCTCCAGCGGTAGAAAAACCTTTCCAGCTTCATTGTTGATCGCATCCTCGATGGTAATATTTATGCTACTATAGCTTGAACCTATTTTAGAAACAATGAAATAAAGGCTAGCATAAGCTTTTCCTCCGATGACTTGTATTACATAAAGGTTGCCCGTGAACGTGGCTGTAGTATTTGCTGATAAAGGATTTGCGATTTCAATATCATATGAAGCACCCCATGAATTGAAAATGTATCCAGAAGGGAAAATGGCAGTTATTCTATGCTTCCCATAGGGGTATGCTATTATATCGCCACTTTGATGAAACTGGTTGTCTATATAAACTCCGAAGCCTGAACCTGTTAGCAAGACAATATTGTTTCCAGTCATTGAATAAACGCCTATTTTAAGCATAATGCTAGTTGTATCAGCACTTAAACTATGAACATTTGATGGTATGATATATAATAGGATCACCAAAATGAAAATCCAAGTTTTTAACTTCTTCATCGAAATTCTTTTTTAAATCGCTATTTAAGCCACTGAGAAATTTTGAGATAGAACTAGATGAAGGACTTAAATCTCTTTCTTATTTAAACCATTGAGAAGTTTTATAATCGATCTTCAATAATAAAAAATAAGCGGGGGTACCCGAGCCAGGTCAAAGGGGCAAGCCTGAGGCGCTTGTGCGGTAAGCGCTGCGTGGGTTCAAATCCCACCCCCCGCATTTTCTTGTATTCTTTTTAGTAAGGATGATGCGGTAGATTAAAATGTCAATGTGATTATTTTCCTGCTTATGTATTTTGAAACCTTAAACAAAGTTCCCGAAGATCTGAGGGAAAAGATAAAAGAACTGTATTCCAGCGATCCTTTAACTTACGTTTATCTATATTACGACTTAATCACTCCAGAAGAGTCAAAGGATACTGCACTGGCTTTGAATGATGATTCAATGGTTCTTATCTATAGCGGGCTTGGAAGGAATGACATTCTGCTTTACGGAAATGGAGTAGAACTCATCCCCAATATAGATATACATAATATTCAAACCTTTAATGTTAAGAGGCTTGACCTTCTAGAGAAAAAATTCCCCCATATGAAAGCGATAAAATATATCGACATGATATGTGATTCGCCTAGCACTAGCGATGTTGCAGTGAGGCTTGATGAAAAGGACATTGATCAGCTCGTTTTCATAAAGAAATTGTCCACAGGATCTGGTTCAATCGAAAGGGTAAAGAAAATCCTTAAAAAACCTGTCTTTGGAGTTAAGGTGAAAGAAAAAATTGTTTCCATTGGCCAGATATCGGTGAACTTGCCTGAGGTTTGGATCATTGGCGGAGTGTTCACCCTTCCAGAATACAGAGGTATGGGCTATGCTGGTGAAGTTGTGAAGGCGCTGGCCTGGGAAGCTAGAAGAAATGGAGCCTTGCCACTTCTCCATGTTAGAGAGGATAACCTCCCAGCTATTAGAGCTTATTCAAGAGTAGGCTTCAAAGAATTGAGAAGGCGATGGTGGCTAGTTTGAACAGCATTCGGGCTTTGAAGATCTTCTGTACTGAATCAATGGATAATAATCCAAGTAAGCCATGTTGTGTTATTATTGAAGATGGCCCCACCAAATATAATGAATAAAAGAATTCGATACACAGCTCTCGGTTCTATTTTCGAGTTATCCTCTAATAGAACGGAATTGCATTCGATCCATACAGGTTGGAGGGAAGGTAAATGGGAGGAAGCCATGAAATATTTTGAAAATGCATGGACATCTGCGCTTAAGCAGTTCAGAGCAATGCACCGAAACAAGTTGGTTCATTCATGATCTCAATTTAGTATTTTAAGATTACTTTTGAGTTTCATAGTCATAGGATTTTCGCTTATTCATAAAGTTCGATCCATATTCCGTTAGGATCCTGTATGTATATCCATCTAGCAGTATCACTTTTTACTTCCAGAATGGGTTTTATGCCATGCTTGCCAAGAGTTTCGAGGGTTTTTTCTATATTATCTACCTCGAAGCCTAGATGATCTAACTCTTCTCCAGCGGTATAAGACTTATAAAATTTACTGTTTTCTGGATAGAAATTTAATTCGAGTATGTTATTTCCTTTGGACGACTTTAGTACTGCGATTTCACCGCCTGTCTCTGCTATTTTAGTTCTGTGAATTAATTCCATCCCAAGCAGTTCTGTATAGAAGTATATTGATATATCTAGATTTTTTACCCTTATTCCAGTATAGACAAAATTTGTACCCATAATGAACTTTAGAAAAAGTCAAAGTATATCTATTTTGTCGTAGTATTGAGAGGCGTATTTATTGTTCCTTCAATGAAAAGCCATGTAGAATTATAAATAACAAAAATCTTCTTTTTCTAAAAGCTTTATTCTAACTATATTCCTGAATTTTAAGTACAATCTATAAATAGAGAAAGTAAAGAATGTAGAAAACCATACATCAAATCTCAAATAACCAAGTAGCTGGGCCTGAATCCAGAAGAGAGGGGCTTATACAATGCAGAAATTCGCGCCTATTATTAATTGAATGGTTCTTCCGAATTCTAAGGTCTGAATTTTTGGATATTGCACATTCTTCCCTTTTAGGTGAGCGATAGCTAATGAAATCAATCCTTAAATCACAAAGCACATCAACCATATATCTATTGCAAAAATGGGAGATGCGAAATCCTAAAAGCCTGTACCAAGCAAAAAGAACATGCTATTAATTTTGATTGTTTGTTTTTCTTTAGGTCGATCACAATTCTCATTCTGTAGTTCATTGAAATGATTGGAAATATGGAAGACTATAGCAAGGAAAAATGCTTGGTGTAACCCTGTATTGCTTATAATTTCTGATACTAAATTTTATCGTGCAAAGATATAGCGTTGAGATAAGCGTTGAGAAGGAGTATGATGATCTCCTAGGAGAGAAGATGGTAAATGGTGCAAAGATCGATGTTAAAGAAACCATTTATGAGTTATTCGCTGAGTTTGAACCAAAGATAAAGCATGCTTTGTGCAATAGAAGGGCTTGGCTCGATTTAAAGGAAAGTGTAAGAAGAAAAGGTTCCTTACCAGCTTGGGATAGCAAGTTCGAAGATGCAGATGGAAATATCTTGACTTTCAAGGAGATCGTTCAAGGTCTTATCGATAATTTCCATGGTAAAAATACCACTCTGCGCTGGTGTTTGAACGAACATGTCCCAATACCAAGCGAAAGTCATCCCTTGAAAAATCCTGGGCTTGAGATAACGGGTCCTTGGCATCCCTTGAGCAGAGCTTTTAATCAGTTGAATGCGGATGTAGCTGTAGCTTTCGAAGATGAAGAAGACGCTTCGCCAGCATGGTATGTACCGTATGGTTCGAACGAAAAATATCCCTCTGTTTGGGAGGCCAGAAGGAATGTTAAAAGAGTAATCGAGGGAAGCATTCCTGAGATTTACTATGAAAAGGGTAAGGAGTACAGGCTTTTAAAACCAAGGAACAAATGGCCCGCAATATTCCATAGGCTTCCGAGCATTCATCTCTTAGATGAAACTGTAAAAGTTAATGGAAAGCCTGTGCCTGCGATCATCACTTCTCTTGTAATATACGTGCTCAATAACTATGATAATTTGGCTAAATTAGGTAAGGGAGTTAACTTTTATCTTCCCAAAATTCAATTCCCTCAGGAGGCCCTTATTGTTGAGAAAATGTTTAGAAGGATTGAAGGGAAGATAGGGGTGAAAAAAGGTACTTTGAAGGTTGCCATTTTGTACGAAGAAGGTATAGCCGGGCTATATTTCCCAGTAATCCTTTGGATCCTCAGAGAGAGATTGATAAAATCCAGCAATGGAAGATGGGATTATCTAGCGAGCCTCATAGAAATGTGGAAGGATGAAGCGGTCTTTCCAGATCCCCAGAATATTACTATGACTTCTCCTAATATGATGGCCTATCAGAGATACAACGCGCTCATGTTGCTCATGGCTGGCATGAAAAACGGAGAACCAGATGCTGCACCTGTAGGTGGGATGGCAGCAGTGATGCTTTATCCTAAGACAGATCCCTATGCAAGATATAGATTCAATCAAAAGGCGTTAAGAGATATAAAGCTGGATAAGCTAAGGGAAAGGCTGATAGGCTTGATATTCGTTTCTGAAGAGAAAATAGATGCGCCTGTAACGCTTGAGGACATACTTCAAGGTAAGTTTAAAGGAAAACTCTATGACATGTTCAGACAAAGTTGGGTTGCTACGAAAGAAGAATCATATGTTGAGGCCGGCAATGAGCCGCTGAGAGCTAAACTGGAGGATCTCCAAGCAATCATAGATAGAAGGGTAGAATACGTAGAAGTTGGCGGTAATAAATTCCCAACCGTAGCCAGTGGTTTGACTCCTGAGGAAAAGGCTCGCTTCATCAACTTGGGTTTGCTCAACAAAGAAGGCAAGATAACTCCTTGGGTGATACATAGATATTCAATTACGGAGCCTGAGCAACTCTACTCTAAAGAGTTATGGAATGGCAAGGATCTGTGGGAAGCCCTATATAGCGTGCCTATGGCGATATTACCATCGAACACATTCAGCATGCATTTTACATGATCGCAAACTATGGCTTCCAGATCCTCAACGGCAACCTTGCTGCTGCCATCGATGATTACGAACTTAATCAGAGATTCATGAATGATTTAGCTACATATAGAATCTTCGTTACTTGGCTCTGGACTTTGCTCAAACACAAAGCTAGGATAACAAGAAATGGCTATTTGAAAGGACCGCAGAGGACAGAAAATGGTGTAATTCTAGCAAAAAACCTCATTGAAATATCCAAAGGTACAATTTTCGATGAAGAACTTTTCAAAAAAGTCTGGGAACAGCACTACGAATGGACAAAGATGTTCTATGAAGATTATGACAGAATCGTTGCTAAACGCTTAATCGAGTACTTTAAATTAAACCTGAGTAACGAAAGCTTAATGGATGAAATCTTGGCTTCCATCTCTAAGGCATACGCTGCAGGTCCATTCCTTAATTATTCCTCTGAAGCAGCGGCAAAAGATATTAGCGAGCTTTTAGGGGTTGAGCAAAAAAATGTAGAAGAGATCATAATTCAAAATGCACCTAGATTTGATAGATCTAAGGCTGATGTAATAATGGATGTGCTTTACAAGCTCTTGCTTTCGAAGAGCTACTTACAGCATAACTCCAGATTCTTGTTTGCAATAGCGAGCACAGAGCCTACAAAGCAGCGGTTGCTTCTCGATGTCATCTTGAACTATTCTAGAGAAGAAGTATTGAAGAAGGTTGAGCGCGGAGAGCTTGAAACTGAGATATTACAAATATATGATTACGTATATGATTATAAAGACTAAAATTGGTGTTTTTCAGTTGACTTCGTCAATGCCTTAAGGACAGATTTCTTTTCATGAATTACATCTGAAACTTCATCGTAATAATTAACTCCGACGTAGCTTTGATGCTTCACAGCTCTAAATCCTTCTTTTTCAAGCTCAAACTCTTTTTGCTGGAATTTAGCATATGCCAACATTCCTTCCTTTAAAATTGCTTTTGCTAGCTCGAACATAGAAGCATTGAGTGAATGGAATCCTGCGAGTGTAATGAATTGGAACTTATATCCCATCTCTCCAAGCTTGTTCTGGAATGTTGCTATCGTATCAGCATCAAGGTTCTTTAGCCAATTGAAAGAGGGCGAAAGGTTGTACATTAGTATTTTTCCAGGAAACTTGCTATGTATTGCATCTGCAAATTTCCTCGCTTCCTCAAGATCTGGCTTGGATGTTTCAAACCAAAGCATATCGCTATACGGCGCATATGCTAATGCTCTTTCTATGGCCATCTCCAATCCACCTTCTACTTCATAAAATCCTTCCTCAGTTCTACTCGTGCCCGTGAT
This sequence comes from Thermoproteota archaeon, assembly GCA_021324265.1. Taxonomy (GTDB): domain Archaea; phylum Thermoproteota; class Thermoprotei; order Gearchaeales; family Gearchaeaceae; genus DSFO01. Next base: position 32,504 of record JAJPJK010000018.1, read on the forward strand.
GAACTTTGCATCTCTTTCATCTATATCGCTAGTTATGAATTGTGCGCCTATTGCATCAGTTCTAGCAATGATTATCGAAGGAACACCGCATACATCTGCTGCTAATCTTGCAGCTATAAGCATGCGTATGAATCTACTTGTTGGCACAAGTACCTTACCTCCTAGATGACCGCACCTTCTTTCGCTAGTAGATTGGTCTTCAAAGTGAACACCCGCTGCACCGGCTTCAATCATTGCTTTCATGAGTTCGAAAGCATGTAAAGGTCCTCCGAAGCCAGCTTCTCCATCGGCAACAATGGGGATGTAATAATCTATAGCATTTCTTCCTTCAAGCATTTGTATCTGATCTCTTCTTTGAAGCGCCTTTACTATTTTCCTGATAAGGATTGGTGCGCTGTTGGATGGATAAAGCCCTAGATCAGGATACATATTTCCTGATTCATTATTATCTGCAGCAACTTGCCATCCACTAACATAGATGGCCTTGAGTCCAGCTTCAGCCATCTGAACAGCTTGGCTACCAGTGAGGGCGCCCAAAGCGGTCACATAGGGCATGCTCGTTAAATATCTCCATAGTTTAATAGAACATACTTTGGAAACCGTGTATTCAATCTTTAACGACCCTCTTAGCTTTAGGACATCCTCTGGATTATAGGGCCTAACAATTCCTTTCCATCTCTCTTCCCTCCATTGGTTTTCTATTTCTTCCAGTTCTTCTATATTTAGCATTTTTTTGTCTACAACTTAATACTCCTATTTAACTTTTAGTACTCTTTAATTAGTGCTCAAACTTGAACATTAGCTTCTTCCTTAGCTGTATGCAGTACTAAGCATGTAAGCGTTTTTTCTATTCCCTTCATCCCCCTCAATTCATCTACAACGAATCGACCAATGCTTTCTACATCTTTATGCTTAGCTTTTATGAGGATATCCCAGTCTCCGGTTATAATATGGACTTCCTGAATGTTTGGTATTTTACTTATTTGTCTAACAATTTCCCTCTGGGAAACGCCTTCTGTTTTGGAGAATGAAGCGAAAATGAATGCGGTGACTGGCATACCAAGTTTGGCATGATCAATTATCACAGTATAGTTCTTTATTATTCCTGAACTTTCCAGTTTTTTCAACCTTGAATATAATGTAGTAGCAGGAATGCCTATCTTCTTAGCAATTTCCTTTACTGGTCTTCGGCTATCTTCTTCCAATTCTCTTAGGATCAGCCTGTCTAGCTTGTCAATATTCACGTAATTTTTACGATTTTTCCCCATTTAAATCTGTATTTTTTGTAAAAATTACGAAATTTTTTCGGAAAATTTTTTATTAACTCCCAATGATGATTGTATTATGTACTCAAAGGTTGAGCAGCAATTCAAGTTTCCAGAGCCAAAGGATTATGCTGATGACATCTTCAAGATAGTGAGTAATCCTTTAATGCAAAAAATCTACAAAATATATGATCTCGTAAGTAGCTACATTCGTGAGTTTCTAAACAAGGAAGGCTTTCAAGAATACAAGGCAGTAATAATTGGTCCTGTAACTGATCCGGGCATAAGAGGTGCAAAACAAGTATCGATAGACTACTACGGTAGAGAATACAAAATAATGAGCAGCGCAATATTATATAAACAACTTTTATCGATTGCGAATAAGAGTGCAGGTGGAAGTGGAAAAATCTACTTCTTTGCAGATAACATAAGACTTGAACCTTTGGAAACTGCTAGTACAGATAGACATCTCGCAGAATTCATACAAGTCGATTTGGAAATATTTGGTGCTGATCATCATGAAGCCATGAATGTTGCCGAGCGTCTTCTGAGCTATGTTATTGAGCGGGTGAAAAGTAGAGAGGAACTCAAAGAAATCTGGAACTATTTTGAACCTTATCGTTTATCGAGAGGGCTTAAGAGTCGCAAATCGTTGAAAGAATTCAATCCTCCCTTCAAAAGATATACGCATAAGGAAGCTGTTGATTTCTTAGCAGATTATTTGTCTTCGCATAAAGAGATATTGGATGAAATGAAGAAGCTCTTCGGTTATAAACCAAAGGAGTTGAGCTATTCTTCAGAGATCCCTTGGGAATATGAATGGTTAATGTCATACTTGCATTCAGAGCCTTTCTTTATTCATGATTATCCAAGAGGGTCAAGAGGTTTCTATGATAGGGAATATCCAGACAAGCTTGGTCTGTTGATGGATTTCGATTTACTTTATCCAGAGGGCTATGGTGAGGCAGCTTCGGGTGCTGCGAGGGAGTACGAGTTGTCTAAAGTAGTTCAGCGCATGAAGGAGACTGGTGAAAAGCTTGAAAAATATGCATGGTATTTGGATTTCTTGAAGAAGTATTCAGCTCCTACTGCTGGCTTCGGGATAGGACTGGAAAGACTTGTCCGTTATATTTGTGGTCTTCCAAGCATATATTTGAGCATACCAACACCTAAAATACCAGGAGTTTATTCTCCTTGAAGTATAGCGATTATCCAGTAGAAGAAATCATAAGGAGAGCTAGGCTTGGAAGGAGAGCAATATATCCTTTGATTCTCAAATATGGTCGCTTCTCTATTCATGGATTAAACATTTTCACCGAGAATAAAAGGTTCCATGATCTTGATGACATCATCTTAGTCCCCCCTCAATTTACGCCAAGACGATTAAAGAAAGCTATTGAACTCGCTACAAGAGAACCTGTATTCTTTGATGTTAATACTAAATCCATGATCGGAGGATTTGAAGTCGATTTACCTATCGTTCAATCTTCAATGGGGAGCCAAGATGACTGGAATAGAGTAGCTGTCTATGCAGCTATTGCATGTGCTAAAGCAGGAATAATATGCGGTATAGGAGAAAATGTATCCAGTACTTGGGGCTACGATAAGAGGAAAAAAGCAGATCAACCATGTTTCATGGAAAGAGCTTTAGCATTTTTGGAAAATTCAAAATGTGGAGGTCTTGTTATACAGCAGAACGAGGAAGAAGCCTTCGATGAACTTTGGAACAAGATATATTCGGATAAAAGATTTGATCGATATATTCAAGATGGAAGAATAGGATTTGAGATCAAAGCTGGACAAGGTGCAAAGCCCGGTCTTGGAGGGGAGAAGATCGTAGATAGAAATCAAGCACTAGCTTTAAAGCAAAAATACTACATATATCCAGATCCCGAGAAGATTGAATCAAGCTATTATGAACGTCACTCTTCTCCTGATATCTTCACAGAGGAAATTCTTGAATATCGAATAAGGAAGCTTAAAAACGATTATCCAAGGGTTAAGGTATGGGTAAAGACTGGCCCCTTTAGGGATCTTGAAAAAGTATTCGAAATTTGTAGCAAAGCTGGAGCTGACTGCTTAGTCATAGACGGTAAGGAAGGAGGAACAGGCATGAGTCCTACTGTAGCACTAAAAGATCTAGGTTTGCCTTTAATTGCATGCTTCATTATAATTCGTAAAGCTAGGCAAAAAGGTTTCAATCTTCCTGTTGTAGTATCTGGCAGATTGTATAATGGCTCTCACTTAGTGAAGGCATTAGCGTTAGGGGCAAATGGAATTGCTATGGGAAGGCCGTTCTTGCTTTCAGCATATGCTTATAGGTTTTCTTCTTTTGTGATATCTAAGGAACTTTACAAAAATCCGTTTATAGGCTTTTTAATTGATCATTTCTTTAGACCAAATAAAAGCTCAGTCAATTTCGTGGAAAACTTCATTGAGAGCGTTAGAATCGAAGCTCAAATGCTAACATCTGCACTTGGCAAGTACGATTTGAACGAGCTAGCAAAGGAAGATTTGGCGACCTTAAATGAAAATCTCGCTAGAGCTCTAGGAGTAAATTACATCTATGAGCCGATTTCCTAACTATTTTATTCTTCTGATGATTTGGGGATATGCTATGAAGTTTATGAGCATGAGCATAAGCGTGTATTGCAATATGTTCTGGTTAAGTCCATAACTTAATACAGCGAAATTGGCTATTAGGAAGGAAATTTCTCCAGGAACACTAATTGAAATAGCAACCTTAGAAGCTACTTCCTTACCATAACCATTTAACCAGAGCATTGTATAAGCGGGCAGAAATTTAGAAACTATGAGTATTACATATAGTAAAATTATAGGTTCGAAGTTGGAAAAGTTCCAAATATTCATAAAGAATCCTGCATAAAGAAAGAATATTCCCGCTACGATTTCTTCTAAAAATTTGAAATTCTCCTCTAATTTTTCTCTCAATTTCAGAGTCGATAAAGTTACACTCATGAGCAATATCGCTGTTATAGGCGTGATTAGAATGTAAGTACCTAGGTAAGCGATGGCAAAGGCTAAAGCTATCGTTAATAGCATAGCTAAGTTTTCATCAACACTCGCTATAATCTCGAAAATTTTAGGGAAAGCATAGCTCCCTCCTATCAGCAATAATCCAGTGAATAATGTAACAAGGCTAAGTTGAGTTGAAAGTGATATGTAATCAACGTGTATGCTTATGAGGATCCCGAGTATAGATAAAACTATCGCAAACATTACATTTTCTACTAAGCATATCCCAGTTGCTATGGAAGCAAACATTTGCTTCGACAGTTTTTCTTCTTGAATGGTACGGAGCGTCATCGAGATGCTGCACGGCACTAAAGAAGCTGCCATCAGTGCAGCTTCAATCGAGGAAAAACCAAGGAGATATAAGCAAACTAAGTATATCGCGCTTACAGAAAAGAAGACCTCTATGAGCGTTGTGACAAACACTATATTAGCATAGCGCCATATCCTAGCAAGCGGAAATTTAATGCCTAGGCAAAGAAATAGGAATAAACTTGCAATTGTATAGGCTATAGCTATTGCTTGTCCGTTATTAATCAACTTGAAATTTAGTGAGGAGAAGGTATACATGCTGGCTAGGATGCCTGTTATCAAGTAAGCTGTAATAGTAGGTTGCGTTAATTTCCTGAACAATAAGCCTAATGAGAAAGCAATCGCAAGCGTAATCGTTAGATCTATTAATCTCGAATCAATTATCACAAAATGAATAGCAGATATTTTTTAATTTGCTTTTCTAAATTATAATTTAGCCCCGGTAGCTAAGCTGGCATAGCATCCGCCTTGTAAGCGGAAGGTCGCGGGTTCAAATCCCGCCCGGGGCTTAGAAATAGAAATAAAACTATATCATGTATAAGGTTTCTATGAATGCTGATTTAGGAATCATAGGTCTTGGTTCAATGGCTGAGAATCTGATAATTCAACTTTCCAATAAAGGTTTTAGGGTTTCATTGTATAATCGAACAGCAGAAAAGCTCAAGGATTTCGTTTCAAGGAATGCTGGGCTTAATATAATAGCTAATTACGATCTCAAATCTTTCGTAAACTCTATTGAAAGACCAAGAAAAATTTTCCTATTGATCAAAGCAGGTGAAGCTGTAGATAATATGCTTATTTCTCTTTCTCCTTTCCTTGAAAAAGGAGATATTATCGTTGATTGTGGCAATTCACATTTCAAGGATACGGAAAGGCGATTCTCAGAGTTTGATAAAAAGGGCATTAAATACTTAGGCGCTGGAATAAGCGGAGGAGTTGAAGGAGCTAGAAAGGGTCTTAGCATAATGGTAGGAGGCGATAGGCTTGCCTATGAAACTCTAGCTCCAATTTTCGATTCCATATCTAGTAGATATAATTCTAGGCCTGCGCATGGATATTTTGGAAAGGGAGGTGCTGGACATTTTGTAAAAATTATTCATAATGGTATCGAATATGCTCTAATAGAGAATATCGCAGAAACTTATTTCCTCTTGAAAAGTATTGGAAAAGGCAATGAAGAAATATCAGGCATCTTCGATGATTGGTCAAAGCGAGAGCTAAAATCTTATCTTCTTTCAGCAGCTTCTGAGGTTTTGAAGTTAAGGGAGGATGGAAATTTCCTCGTCGATCTTATATTGGATAAAGCAGAGCAGAAGGGTACTGGAAGATGGGCATCTGAGATATCCTTGGAACTTGGTATCCCAGCTCCATCTATATGCTCAGCAGTAATTTCAAGAACAATTTCAAGCTTCAAGGAAAGAAGACTCTTACTTTCAAAGACTTTAGAAATACGTAAGAAAAAGCCTAACGTAGAGGAGCATGAAATTTACAATGCTCTCTTACTATCTAATATCGCAGCATATGTTCAAGGTTTTGATATTATGAGGAATGCAAATGAGTACAGTTTTAATTTAAAGGATATTATGCATGTTTGGCAAGGAGGAAGTATCATAAGGAGCCTTTTAATCGAAAGGTTTATGTTGGAAAAAAGTGATGACCCTTTAAGTTGGGGCTATGTCCTCAATACGCTACAAACCCATTATAGCGATTTCCTAAAAGTTGTTTCTGAAATGAATGCATGTGCACTTCCAGCATTAGTGTTCTCTTCTTCTTTGAACTATTTCATCTACTTTTTCTCTCCTATTTTACCTGCCAATATAACACAAGCCTTGAGAGATCATTTCGGAGATCACGGTTTTCAAAGAATAGACAAAACTGGTGAGTTCCATCTAAATATTCGCTAGTTCCTTTTTTTCGTTTTCTATTAGTTCCAGTAATCTCCAATACAATTTCTCAGAGATTATTTCTTTGACCACGATATCTTCCAGTTTATCTCTATCGAGAATTTTTATTTCGCCGCTACTTTTTTTCACCATGTCGACTTCAAGATCTATGTAACTTATTGCATTAGGATAGATTTCAATAGGCGTAGAAAAATTCGAATAAATGCCAATTAGCTCACCCCCCTTTCTATAATAATGTGTCCTAGTAACCATGGAGCCAAGCTTGTACGTAGCTACAGCATAATCCCCGATTTCTTTCTTTGCTTCCAAGCCATCATAAACTCCTGTACCTTTTAGATTTCTCATCAAAGTCACGCTTTTATCTTTTGGATCTGAAGCGATTATTTTACCCGGTGATAGCTTAATCAATCTTCCATTCGGTTTAAAATGGAAAATGTTCATTAACTTTCCAACTTTAAAAACCTCAGTGAATATACTCTCGTATAGGTTTTCCTCTATCTTATCAATACCATGGCTAAGCAGATTCTCTGCAAAATGTATTAATGTATTCATCCCTTCACCCCAGCTCCTAAGATAATGATGGCCCTTAACTGTTGGAATAACCTTATTTCTTATTTCATCAAGTTTACTCTTTGATTCGTAGCTCAGATATATTTCGCAATATTCAATTCCTTCATGAAGGACCCCCTTCGATTCAGTCTTATTCTCTAAGAGAGTTTTGCATTTCGCTAACAATTGCTCCAATTCATCCTTAATCTCTTTTTCATCACTATTTATGCATGTTTCGAAGAAGACGGCACCCCATCCAGGAAGCAATGTTTCTTTCGCTAAGGATAACAGTTTCTTTCCTTTCCAGTTATTCAATATATGCTTTGGTATGACCACATCTCCATTTTGGACTAACATAGAATATTTCCCGCTTGCACATACGCCAGGAGAAAAAACTATATCATCTTCAAAAATCGGTTCCCTTACAGAGACCAAGAGTTTACTTCCGACAGGAAACCTGCCCCATATATATCCTTGAATAGTACCGATGTCCACCTTAGATCTTTTATCGCTTTCTTCTATCACCTCAGCCAATGCTGTAAGCCCTAAGTTGATCTTGCTTTTCCTAATGACTACAGGATCGAGTTCTTCCTTTATTATCTGTAATATTTCCTTAACTACTATGCTATCCCCGAAGAGTTTAAGACCGAAAGGTGTAGGATTTGATATCAGCGCAGCAGACCACTGGGAAGAGAATTTTTCTAATCCTAAGCGCTTTGCTATCGTCTTCGAAGGAAAAGCTAATTCGAAACCTTTATCTAAGAAAAGCCTTGAAATCGCTGTACTATATATTCCTTGAATATAGACATTCTTAGGCATCAGTCTTTTACTTGTTCAAGAACACTTATTGCCCTCCAGATTGCAGTCCTAGCATAAACGGGCAATGTAGGATCCTGTGCAACTTCTTCAAGCCTAGAAATACTACTAGCTGATTTAACTGAATATGAGGTGATTTTTTTATCCTGAAGTTTGTCAATAGTTTCTTTACATGCTTCTTTCAAATTTCTAGGTAAGGCAGGATCTTTAACTAAGTTATTGAGCAAATCCACCACCATCCTTATTCTGTCCTCATTACTCTGCATTTTACTTTCTTCTTATCCTCACATGAATATAAAAAAATATGTCTTGAAGTGCATTATGGCTATGTAGCATGTCGCAAAGTCCGCGTGAGGAAATATACAAAAAAATGGCTGAATTGCTTAAGGCTGGAAATACAATGCTAGCTGAATCATGCCCTGATTGCAAAGTTCCTCTCTTCAAGATGAAGGATGGTAAGATAATTTGTCCTTCATGTAATAGGGTTGCAATATACGTAAAGCATGGCGAAGAAGAGAGCGTGAATAGATATCAAGTCATAGAAAAATTGATATCAACAGTTACTGGGAAATTGGTTGAGATAGAATCGGCTATAGCAAATGAATATGACGAGGTTAGGTTGAAGAATAAGGTCGATCTCATGATATCTTTGCTAGATGCTTATGAAAAGCTCTCTAAACTAAAAGGATCATAGTAATGAAGGGTCACTTCATCGTTTTCGAAGGTATAGATGGCGCTGGTTTAACTACAAATAGCAAGTTTCTAGTAGATTGGTTAAATAGCATAGGTATAAGGGCTTGGTATACTAAGGAGCCTACGCAGGGAACGATAGGGCTATACATTAGAAAATTGCTAAAAAGTGGAGCAGATCCCTTTCTCCTGACGCTTCTCTTCACTGCTGATAGAAAGGAGCATATGGAAAATGAAGTAATTCCCAAAATCAGGGATGGTATCTTTGTAGTATGTGATAGGTATTTGTTCTCTACCATAGCTTATCAGTCAGCACATGGGGCAAAAGAAGAATTGATAAGAAGACTTAACAAAAATTTCCTCAAACCTGATCTGGTATTCCTGTTAGACATCGATCCTTCAATTTCATTGAATAGAAAGCAAGCTGAGAAGGAAAGCTATGAAAGAAAAGAATTTCTAGAAAAGGTTAGAAGGAAATTCCTTGAACTTGCTTCTGATGAAGGTTTTATCGTAATTCCTACCGACAGACCCTTGAATGAAATTCAGGAGGATATTAAGAAAGTTATGAAATATTTTTTAGAAGAGGTGGGTTATGCTCAGGAAAAAGTTTAAGACATGGGGGTTCATCAAAGATCCTATTCATGGCTATATCTCTATATCCGAAGAAGATAAACGCTTAATAGATACTCTTGAATTCCAAAGGTTGCATAGGATAAAGCAGTTGCCTTTAGCGGATTACGTTTATCCCGGTGCGGTGCACAGTAGGTTTGAACATTCACTTGGCGTCATGCACCTAGCCTCAATGATCATGGAAAATTTGCCGTTAGAAATAGGCGAGGAAGAAGCTAGATTGATAAAGTTTGCTTCATTATTGCATGACATAGGTCATGGACCTTTTTCCCATCTCTTTGAATATTTTACAATCAATAAGCTCAAGATGAATCACGAAGAAATAGGCATGCGCATCATTGAAGAAAGTAGTATAGCAGATATACTGAAGGATTTTTCTGTAGATCCTTCAAAGATAGGCTACATTATAACTGGCAACAAAGTCTTTTTGAGAAAATTCTTACATCAAATAACGAATAGTGGTATAGATGCAGATAAGTTAGACTTCATTAAAAGGGATAATTTTCATAGCGGTGCTGGTTATGGAGGGATAGATACCGATAGGTTAGTAACTACGATGGAAGTATATAATGAAGAGCTCGCGATAAATTCAACTGCGATCTTTACTTTTGAGCTTTTCATCATGGGAAGAATAAAGAGCTTCGAGGCTATATATTATCATAAGACGATAAGGAGTGCTCAGTTGCTTCTATTGAGGGGTATTGAGGAAGCTTTCAAGGAATTTGGATTTATGGAAAAGTTTGATGTTGATAGCTACTTAGCATTGGATGACTACACTACATGGGTCGAAGTAAGTAGAAGCAAGGAAGGAAGCCATTTCCTTGAAAGGCTTGCAAAGCGTGACCTGCTGAAGAGTGCCTTTGAAAAAAAATTCATAATGAAAAGCAAGAAAGATGAGATGATGAAGATTCTTTCAGAGGCTAAATCCGAGATTGCTAAGTTAACAGATATGAATGAAGATATGATATATCTGGATCTTTCTATACTACCTTCTGTCCCTTATCATAATTCATATATCAAAGATCCTTTTGAGATACCTGTTTTCGATAGCAAAACTGGCAAAGTTAGTAAATTCTCAGAGATTTCACCTTGGATTGAAACACTTAAAGGTTATCTGAATATACTTAGAGTGTATACGGATAAGGATAAGCGCGACCGCGTATCACTTGCATGTCAAAAAGTCTTTAATAGATTATCTATTTGATCAATCCTGAATCCCTAAGTATTTCAGAAATTCTTTCTTCTCCTACAGGTATCTTTGACTTTTTGAATTTTTCTAAGGGTTTTCTGTAACTCATCGTTGCATCTATTCCAAGCTTACTGCCCAGCCCTATATCTTGTTCGGATGAAGGATCTAAAGTAGAGACTGTTGCATCTGGAATTATCAAGATGCCTTTTGCAGGATTTAAACGTGTAGCTAAGGCCCAATTGACTTGATCTGGATCATCAGGATCTATGTCATCATCCACAACAATTGCTATCTTTAAAGAAGAATGAGCTGCGAAGCAGGCTGCGATTACATTTTTAGCATCTCCTTCTCTCAATTTTCTTATCGATGCTACTGCTATTAGCCAGCCACAACCGCCTTTAATTAACCTCACTTTTCTCACATATGGCACAACCCTTTCAACGTATTTCCTTATCATCACCTCTCTCCCAAGACCCATAAGTAAAAAGTGTTCGCTGCTAGCAGGCAGTATATCTTGATATATCGAATCTTTGGCCGCATATATCTTATTGATATGGACTACAGGCTGTTTTCTCACGACATCTGCCGTACCGGTAAGATCAGTGAAAGGGCCTTCTTCCACTTCTTCAAGAGGGTCTATATAACCCTCCATTATTATTTCGCTTTCTGCCAAAGCTAATACACCGTTTTCACATCTAAATTGATGGAGACTTCCGTTAAGCAATTTATTCGCAACATGGATGTGATCCACTTTATATCTTGGGCTTAGGCCAGAGGATAAATAAACTGCAGGATGAGCTCCAATACAAATCGCTATGTTTAATACTTTTTTTCTCTTTTTTGCTTCCTGAAGCATAGCGAATAGATGTCTAGGTACTATTCTTATAGCGAAGGTTTCATCATCTATCTGCATTAACCTGTGGATTGAAGCATTTTGGAAATTTTCATCTTCATCTTTAGCGATTACAATGCCAGAAGTTATGTAATAGCTTTTTTCGCTTTCATAGTGTTTAGTTATAGGAAGATCTGATACCTTCAAGGTTGTATCGGGCTTAAAAGCAGGGCCTTTAGTTATTTCACATACCATTGGATTTTCAGTAGCGTTGTAAATGATATCATGGTAGTTCTCCTCATCAGCGCTGAATGAAGATAATAATCTCTTTCTTTCTCCACAAACATTGCCAACAATCTTCATTTCCTTGCCCTCCACTTCTTCAAAAAGAACGATTTTATCTTCCATTCTTTGCAAGATAGCTGAAGTTTCGTATTCTCTTCTGACCTTTGTCTTAATTTTTACTAATTCACCTCTTCGATTCTCATATTCAAGATAATCTTTGAGATTATTTATGCCCACAGAACCTTATAGCGACTTTAGACTTATATTTGAGTTGAATCCCTTCTTATACTTCCCTTACGGTGAATTCAAGAAAAAGCAAAAAGAATTGATAGAAAAAGTTTTCGAAGCAATACTCAAATCGAAAATCCTATTTCTAGAGGCTCCAAGCGGTTTTGGAAAGACAATTTCTTTACTTACAGGTGCATTTCCATTCGTAGATCTAAATAACGCGATATTGATCTTTGTAGCAAGGACTTATAGAGAACTCGATCGTATTGTTGAAGAGATTCGTAAAATCCCTAATCTTAAGAATGTAAAATTTGCTGAAATCAGGGCAAAGCGCGAATTTTGCATAAATAGTAATATTAAGGATATTACGAAAAGCGCTGAAACTTTCAATCATCTTTGCGCTTACGCGATAAGAAGCGGCCAATGCTTTTATTTCGAAAATTTCAAAAAGAAGGCCATTAAGATTCATGATTTCCTGAAGGAAAAAAGAGGATTTAGCTTTGAAGATGTATTTGCGTTAGGCGTGAATTTAAACATTTGCCCCTATGAGCTTAACTCTGCGCTACTATATAGTTCGAATGTTATTTTGCTTACATATACTTCTCTAATGAATCAATGGCTTCGCGCACAAATTTCTGAGCTCATGAGTAAGTATGAAAAAAAGATTTTGATTTTAGATGAAGCACACAACCTCTTGGATTTATCTGTAAATTATAGCAATATTGAAATTAATTTAACTTCATTGATTGAAGATATTAAAGATAATAAATCACTATATCCTTTCATTTTTTCATTGATTAATCTTATTGAAAATGAATCTGGGTCATCAAATTTCAAAAAGATATCTAGCTATGAGTTTTATAAAAAATTCGTCTCTAAGTTCGGTTTAAACGTAAATGATCTCTATGACATGCTAGTCAGGCAGCAAACTAGTCGTTGGTATGATACCACAATACAGCTTTACAATTTATTGATCAATATGTTGAAAGCTGAGAGTTTAGGTAATTTTTACGTTCTTAAGAAAGGCAGTTCTTTAATTCTTGGCTTTTATTCATTCGAAGGTGAAAAAGCTATAAATGATATTCTTTCCATGTTTGATGCCATAATTTTTTCCTCTGCAACATTGCGTCCCATAGAACCTTTACTTAGCAAAATTAAGATGCAAAATAAGGAATTTGATTTCTTTGATATCACCGAAGTGGATCTTGCGTTGAGATCTATTGTAATAAGAAATTTAACAACTAGATATGTAGAGAGAAATACAGAGCTTTATGCATCCTTTGCTGAATTAATTTCAGAAGCTTCCATAGCCACCAAGGGTGGTCTAGCTATTTTTGTGGCTTCAAGTGAGGTAATGAAAGGAATATTATATGCAGGTTTGGGAAATCTGATAAACAGGGATCTTTTGATTGAAGATCCAAAGCTGGATTACGAAGGGATAGTTAAATTGGTTGAAAACTTTAATGAGAAACCGGATTCAAAGGCTTTATTGGCTATACAAGGCGGCAGAATTTCTGAAGGAGAGGATTTTTCACGTGATTCCATAAAAACTGTTATCATTATAGGTATTCCCTTTGAAGAACCTTCGCCTCTGATCAAAGAAAAGATAGATTATTATGAGAAGATTTTCCCTGGGAAAGGCTTGGAGTATGCATATATTTTGCCAGCCATAAGAAAAGTGATCCAATCAATAGGACGTGCAATGAGAAGAGAAGGATCAAATCTGAACGTAATCCTTGCAGATGGTAGGTATTGTAGCGAAAGAATTTTTAAGTTACTACCTAGTTGGTTGGTGAAAGATGCAATCGTTATCAATTATGTTAAGGGCAAATTGAAAAGAATGCTTTATGAATGATTACTTGAATGCTTTTTAGAATGCAATGCTTATTTAGGATATGGATAAAGCATCCTTATCAAGGCTTTTCTCAAAACAACTCAGCAAGCTCCGTCTTTCGCCCATAAGAAAAGTTGCAGCGATGTTGGATGAAGCTGCAAGCAAACAAGATATAATTTCTTTTGGAGGTGGTGCTCCTAGTCTTCTACCTCCCAAAGAACTTATCGAAACATTTATTGAAGATCTTGAAAGCAATCCAGCAGATTATTTCAAATATACAAGTACTCGTGGCGCTCTAGCTTTTAGGGAGAAAATAGCTCAAGATGTTAAGGAATACAGCGGTGTCGATTATGACCCAGCGAAAGAGATTATAGTAACTGAAGGGTCTACAGAAGGTATCTTTTTAGTTCTGGCTTCACTCTTAGAAGAGGGAGACGAAATAATTTTGACAGATCCGACATATTTGGGATATTCTGAAATAATCTCGATGTTCAAAGCGAAAGAAGTTAGAATAAAGCAACTGAAGGAGCATGGTTATCAACCATCACTCGAAGAGCTTGAAGAAAAGATCAACAGTAAGACTAAGGCCATCCTAATAAATACTCCCGAAAATCCTACAGGAAGAATACTTTCCAGTGACGTAGCCAGAGGGATCGTTGAGATAGCGAAAGATAAAGGTATATTCGTAATAGTAGATGAAGCCTACAAACACATTGTATACGAAAAGGAAAATACTTATCTTCAAAAAATCGATAAGGAAAATGTCATATCAGTATGTTCATTTTCAAAAGAAGCCTCTTCTCCAGGTTTCAGGTTAGGTTATGTTTGTGCAAACGAAGAGGTTATCACAAATCTTGAGAAGATAAAACAATTCGTGACACTTTGCTCTAATATGGTTGGACAAAAAGTGTTGATGAATTATTTAGCGAGCGAAATAAAACGGAGATATTTGAAAGAAGTCGTGATACCCACTTACAGAGCAAGGCGTGACTTCATGCTTAAAATGATTAGAAAATATCTCCCTGATTCGAATGTTAGCACTCCTGAAGGTGGATTTTATGTATTCTTGGATTTAAGGCCATGGCTGGGCAATAAATTCGAAAACGATGAAGATGTTATGTTTGATCTCTTCAAGCGGAAAAAGCTTGTAATAATCCCTGGTTCTTATTTTGGAAAAATGGGTAAAGGGAGTTTCCGTTTAACTTTTGTTTCAGAAGATCTTGATAGAATAGAGGAAGGTATAAGAAGACTAGTAGATTATTTAGAAACAGATGCAGTCTAAAGTTGATTACGAGGAAGAAGAGGAGTATGAGGCTGAGCAAGAAGAGCTTAGAGAAGAGGCAACAATTTATGAGGCAGAATCTCCTCTCAATCTAGGGCGTAGTTATATTATATCAGTAACTTATAGCGGTAAAAAAAGGTGTGCACTTGTTAAGCTATATGAACCTAATGAAGGGAAGATATACTATTGGTATGATAATACTGGCCATAAACCTTATTTTTACACCGACGTTCCTGAGGAAAGATTAAGGACTGTAACTGCTGTTGCATTACATAGAGGTCTTCTAGGATTCGAGAAAGTTAAGCTTTATGATGCGCTACATGATAAGGTTGTAGAGCTCACTAAAATAATCACAAAAGATCCTCTTGCAGTAGGCGGTTCTCAAAATTCTTTGAGAGAAATAATACCCGCAAAAACTAACGGGAGAGTTTGGGAGGCAAATATCAAGTATCACTCAAGCTACATCTATGACCGCGGTCTTATCCCTGGCGCACCTTACAAAATTGTAGATGGTGATTTGATACCTGATTTTGAGGAAATTTCTCACAGTGAGTTGGAAGAGCAATTTAAGGATGAAGAAAAGGAATACTTTTTAGCGCTGAAGGAATGGTTGAGAATTTTAAATCAACCAGTCCCATTGATCAAGCATGTAGCGCTAGATATAGAGGTAGAAATGGAAACTCCTACCTTGATGCCCTCTCCTAAAAAAGCAGAAAATAGGGTGATTGCAGTTTCTTGTGTAGGAAGTGATGGTCTGAAAAAAGTATTCCTTCTGAAGCGAAACATAGAAATGGGGACTAAGCCTAGCGATCTCGATGGAGTAGATATAGAATTAATCGATAATGAAGTTGAACTCCTTTCTAAGGTCTTTAAGATAATCGCAAGTTATCCTCTTTTGATCACTTTCAACGGTGATAACTTCGATTTAACCTACCTATTTCATAGGGCTCAAAAGCTAGGAATCCCAAGAGAGCGTATACCTATAGCTCTTGGCAAAGAGATTGCGCTAATAACTCCTGGTGTTCATGTAGATCTTTATAAATTCTTCCATAATAAGGCAATTCAAGTTTATGCCTTCAGTAAGAAATATGATGAGGTCGATTTGAATTCAATAAGTAAGGCCTTGCTAGGCGTTGAGAAAATTGTTCTAAAGGACTTCATTAATTCTCTTCCTTTGTATGAGCTCGCTGCGTACTGCTATAGAGATGCTTGGCTCACATATTCGTTGGTCAATTTCAATGATCGCTTGGTTCTGAAGCTCTTCGTAATACTTATGCGAATAACCAAGCTTCCCATCGAAGATGTGACAAGGATAGGTATATCTAACTGGATAAAAAGCATGATATCCTTCTCATTGAGAGGCTCAAAGATTCTAATATCTAATAAGGATGAAATCGAGGAAGCTAAAGGAAAGCTCGCTACCACTGCTATCATAAAAGGTAAGAAATATCTCGGAGCTAAGGTCATAGATCCTGTACCTGGGATACATTTCAACGTTGTTGTCGTTGACTTCGCTTCGCTTTATCCTTCTATAATCAAAATATGGAACATTTCCTATGAAACAGTTGATTGTGTCCACGAAGAATGCAAAATAGAAAGATTGCCTGGAATATCGCATTGGGCATGTAAGAAAAGAAGAGGTGTTTTCAGTACACTTATTGGTAGTCTTAGAGACCTTAGAGTAGCATGGTATAAACCTCTATCTAAGAGGCCTGATTTGGACAAAACCACAAAGTCACAATATGAGGTAATCCAAGCTTCAATAAAAGTCATACTCAATGCTGCATACGGTGTCCTCGGTGCTGAATCGTCTGATCTTTATTCACCTGCAGCTGCTGAGAGCGTGACTGCGATTGGTCGATATAACATAGATAAAACTATAGAAATTGCAAAAAGTATGAATTTAGAAATTATTTATGGCGATACGGATTCTCTTTTCATAAAGAATCCTCCACCGAATACGCTAAAGGAATTCATAGAAGAAGTTGAGCATGTATTGAAAGTTGATTTAGACATAGATAAGACCTACAAATATGTAGTGTTTTCACAAAGAAAAAAGAACTATTTCGGAATAACAAAGGAAGGAAATGCTGATATCAAAGGCCTGTTAGGTAAAAAGAAGCACATACCGGAGTTCGTTAAAAAGACTTTTTATGAGATCATTGATATCCTAAAGGAAATAGAACGTGTAGAAGATTTCGAACCAGCAAAAGAAAAGATCAAGAAACTAACTTATTCTCAATATTCTCTGCTTAAATCTGGGAGGATTTCCCTTTCAGATCTTGCAATCAAGGTTATGATGAATAAAAACATAGAAGACTACAATAAAACCACTCCTCAACATGTAAAAGCTGCTTTATTATTGAAGAATTTCGGAATCGAGGTCAAGGCTGGTCAAAATATTGCATATGTAAAGGTTAGGACTGCAGAAGGTGTTAAGCCTGTGCAGTTAGCTAGGTTAGACGAAATAGATGTCAATAAATACATAGAGATGATGAGGAGCAGTCTTGAGCAGTTATTGGAACCCTCTGGTATCGATTTTGAAGAAATACTAGGTACTAGTTCGCTAGGTAAGTTTATGTAGCCTTAATTGCATCCTTTATTATCTGTTTAGCTTTTTCCAGGTCTGGCTTCCCTTCGCTGTCTAATGGTACTCTACCCATTAAGAACTTGATTTTTCCGCTATCGTCTTGTAAAAAAACTTGCGGAACCTCAACTCCTCCGAATTCATCCTTGACTCCATAGTTAACCAAGAATTCCCAATCTTCTTCCTTTATTTCGATTTCGATATTCATCTCTTTTGAGATCTCCTCCACTATTTTCTTAACATATTTAGATGAAGCTTCCCATTCCGCTATTACAGCTATGATTTTCTTAGCGGCCATGAGAATTCATGAGGCTTGTTGTATTTTAATTTATTGTTTTAGAAGAAAACTCACGAAGCCTAAACTGAGATCTCCAAAAACTATTGTGAAAGGTATAGAGATTGCAATGTAAACCAAAAAAGGTTGCGCTTTCTCATACCATTCACACACATATTCTTTCTTTTCGAAATCGAATTCTCTAATATCCGATCCTAAATTTAGTTTGCCATTCTTAAGTGCTGGCACGTAAAACTTACTCTTATAATACTCTTCTTCACTCAACTTTTGGGAAAATATGAATAGCATGACTTTCCTTGATATCGGAGTTTTTTTATTGAAGAGCTTTTTTTCTTTGATGTACTTGTTAACGTTGTGAAAGACATTTACGAATATGTAGAATGCAGATATTATCACAGAGTTGAAAACGATTGAAATGGGGAAAACTGGCATAACGGGTAATATTGTTTCAAATGGCGAGTATGGAATAGCTATAGATAACGTCCAGATTGCCTTAGCATCAGCTCCTCCGAATTTGAAAACATAATATAAAAGGATTCCAAACAAAAAACATGGAAGGAAGTTGATGATTAGTTTCATTAAACCTAGCATGTAAAAAGAAGAAGGTAAAGTTAGAATCGCAAGGATTATCCATAATCTGTCTTCTACCTCGCGTTTTTTAATATCCTTGAATGTAGCAATCCCAAAAGCAATCATCGTTATCGTAAGGTTGTAAAAGATCAGGATCTCTCTTAAGTCCACGATAAAGTAAATTTTTTTAAAGTATAAAGGCTCCCTAGTAATATGCATCCTTTAAAATCAACTGTTATAGCATACTTCGTCATAATGCATGGCATTACAACTGCCTATGCTATATTCGTTCTTCAAACAAGTCCCTTTATAACCTTTCTAATTGCATCTATAGGTTCGCTTGTATTACTTTTGATTTCTTCTACAATTTTTTTAGATAATGTTGTTTTAACAAAGAGAGCTAAAAACAAACACTACCTCATATTTCATCTTTTATTCACGATCCCCATCACGCTTTTTTACTATCTACCAGTTTTCTATTCGAAAACGATCATTAAAGCAATAGGTTATGTCTTTCCCTCCATAGCTCAATACCTATTATGGCTCTCTTATAGCCCGGCTTATGCTTTGTTTATTTATCCACAATTTATAATATCTATGATACTAACTTTATTTGTATATTACTATTTAAGAAGTATAAAAAAATAATTATTCAGCTGTAGTTATATTTATATTTTCAACAAGTGCATAAGGAACATATGTTGGTGTGTTTACCTCCCACCACTGGATTGGATATACACTTTTAGTTAATCCTTTAATGTTGTTCAAAATGTTTAGGAAATTGTCGGTAAGCCTTGCTCCCAATAAAGGCTGTTTAATTTCTCCGTTTTCAACCAAGAATATTCCATCCCTGAGTATAGTAGAAAAATCCCCTAACTGGTAATTCTGGAATCTCAAATACCAATTGTTTACAATGAACAAGCCACGTTTAACTTCTTTGAGGATCTCCTCTTCTCCAAAGTCACCCGCTTCTACATGTATAGACCAAGGATGAGGTGTTATTAAGCCGGCATTTCCTGTAGTTTGGGTATTGAATTTCTTTGCTGTAGTCAAATTGTGCAGATATGTTGAGAGCACGCCTTTTGAAATAATTTCCTTCCTTTTAGTTGGTATTCCTTCTTCATCGAACCTTGTATAGCCTGCAGATTTTTCGTTTAAAGGATCATCTATTAATGTTATATTTTCACTCCCAACCTGTTTGTTGAGTTTTCCTGCAAAATATGAATATCCCGCCTCCACGCCATACGCTGAAGTTGCGAATGCGATGTGCTCCGCTAAGCTAGCAAATATCATAGGTGCAAAAACAACTGTATATTTACCAGGATTTGCTTTCTTATGATTTACGTTTATTTTGCATATTTCACTAGCCTTATTTACAACAAGTTTCCAATTGAGATCGCTTAGATTCCTTGAAGTATATGACCATTGACCTGTAGAAGTTGAGTCTAGGAAACATCTATGATTTAACATTGCGCCTGATCTTTTGTCCTCCAGATAAAGCCCATTTGAGTTCCAGTATTTTACTTCTAGATAATTGATCTGTAATGTTCCGGCCACTCTTTTAACACCAAGGCTTAAGCTCTCATTTATAATCCCTTCAACATAACTCAAAGAATTTTCTTCAGCTTTTTTTATTTGCTCCTCAGGTTCCAAAATTTTCGGATAATTGAACTTTTCTTTTGGAAGGCTTACGTAAACTTCTTGTTCTTCTAGTTGTCTAAGCATCTTAGTTAAATTTTCAGCAAGTTGGGAAGGTTCGAAGTAAAGATCGTTGATTTGAGTTATAAGCCTCCTTTTGTTTTGTCCTATGCTAATGGAAATTAAAGAATCTTTATTGATGATAGGTATCATTATCTCGTTATTAGCATATCTCATTAGAACGGTATGGGTGTTTCTTAAGGTTGCGATGACATCCTCTACACCTTTCTCCTGTAAATTCTTAACTAAGGTTTCTATTTTATTTTCTACGCTCATTTTATCCACAAATTTCTTGCTCTTACAGTAGGTCCGCCAAAC
The DNA here is from genome assembly GCA_021324265.1 of Thermoproteota archaeon. GTDB lineage: Archaea > Thermoproteota > Thermoprotei > Gearchaeales > Gearchaeaceae > DSFO01. The sequence continues at coordinate 52,821 of JAJPJK010000018.1, forward strand.
CAAACGGGCACGCCCTGCATTGGCTCACCTTTACCACAGTTACCTGCTTCAAATTTTAAATCTTTGCCAACTGCATCGATACTTTTATAAAGTTGACCAGTAGTTACTTCTAAAACTGGCCCCCTCAATAGCCCCTTTATTTCTCCATTTTCAATCAAGTATGCTTCCAATCCGCCATATTTCTGATTCCATCTTCTGTCATCGATATTCCATTCCATATACGACTTAAAGTAAACACCTTTCTTAACATCTTCGATTAATTCTTCGAAGCTATAATCGCCCGGCTCAATATATGTATTAGCCATTCTTATCAAAGGTTCATTGAAATATGCAGTAGATCTAGCTGAACCATTACTTTTCAGCGATAATTTAGCTGCATATTCTTTATTTAATAGGAATTCTTCTACAACGCCATTCTTAATTAAATACCGCTTTCTTGCTGGTACCCCTTCTTCATCGTACACATAGAAACCCAAGGATTTTTCTATGAGCGGGTCATCACATATTGACAACACGTCGCTACCTATCTTTTCCTTTTTGAGCATATCAACCTTTAAATATGATTCTCCTCCCTGTGCAGCTTCTCTTCCGAGTATTCTATCTGCTTCGAAGGGATGACCACAAGATTCGTGGGAAATTAGGCCTGTAATTTCACCATCGATGATTACATCATAATAGCCAGCTTCTTTGAGCTTTTCACCTTGATCTAGGATTTTCCCCAAAACTTTAGCATCCTCTATAGCTTTTTTCTCGATCTCCAATTCCTTTAAGTATTCTAGGCCTGAAGATCCCCCCTCAGATTGCATCCTTTGCAATACACCTTTTTGTGGATCTATTGTAGTAAAGAATCTGTAAACAGTTACATAGGGAATTATATGCGTTATCTTTGACCCATCACTATTAACATATCCTCTTTCTTGTACTGCTCCTGTATAGCCCAATACTCTCATCGATGTCCTTTGTTCAGTTTCTAGAATTCTTTTGTCAAGTTCTTTCAGATCTTTTATTATGTCATCGACATCTGTGTTGACCGGGTCGATCTTAGGCTTGACAACTATTGTATCTTTATAGGCCCTTGTTCTTTCAATTGTATTTACTCCTCCTTTAGAATTGGCTCTAGCCATCTTAACAGCCTTTTGGGCGCATTCAATTACGCTCTCTTTAGTTAGAACGTTTGTAGATGCAAAGCCAAAGGATTTATCTACTAATACTCGAACACCTATGCCTCTGTATGCATTCAGACTTGAACTTCTTATTTTGCCATTTAATAATTCGAGATGAACCAACTTGGCGTTTTGATATTTTGCCTCAGCGTACTTTGCACCATTTTTAAGTCCTTCTTGAACAGCAAGCTCTAGTAAATCTTCCATTACTGGAATAATCGTAGAGATAAAGATATTTTTATCGAAGATTATCCAAATTGAAAATCAATCTGAGAATAGCTGCCGTATTTCCAAAAAGGAATATGATAAGTAAAACGATGTCAATTGATCTAACGTAAATGGGATAGAATAAAGCGCCTAGTATAAGTAAAATGATTCTATCTGCTCTCTCGCCTATTATCGTTTTAGCCTTTACTTTGGATTGTTCAATGTTTAGCTCAAGCTTAGCTCTAACATAGGATGGTATCATGCTTCCAAATATTGCAAGTACGATGAAAAGCCAGTCAGCGAGTTTAGCTAGTCCTATTGCAGCTAAAGGAACGAAATCTGAATATCTGTCTAGGACTGAATCGAGAACATTACCCAGTTTAGTTTCCTTACCTCCTTTTCTTGCTACTATACCGTCTAGCACATCCATAATACCTGTGAAGGCAAGAAATATCGCACCCAATATGGGGTTTCTAAAATAGAAGAAGACTGCTGAAATTAAGGATAATAAAAACCCTGCAAGCGTAAGCATGTTTGGCTCTACGTTTATTCTTATTAAATATGCCGCAATCGAAGAAAGTAACTCTTCTATTCTTTTCCTTAAATAACCCAGCATTAAGATATGCTGCTTTTTATCAGCTTAAGAATTCTATCCTTTTCCGCAGCCTGAATTAGTGATACTAACTTTGGTCCACTATCCTTGCCAAGTATAATGTTGTAGAGTAATCTAAAGCCTTCTTTTGGCTGAACGTCATTGGTTCTGATCGTATTATAAAGTTTCGTTTCTAGCAAAGTAACGTCTTTACCATCCCAACTCTCTATTATTGCATAGATTTGTTCCAACAGCTTTCTTTCTTTTTCATTAAGCTTAGCTTTAAATCCCTCTTGTACCTTATCTTGAATTCTGATTCTCATATTTTCGGGAGCATATTTTTCAACCCAGTAAGATACTTTTGCAGAATATTTATCTAAGAAATCTAAATCTTCGCTGCTCACTTCTTTCTTTACGTATCCTATTCTTTCGAGCTTTCTTAGTAGTTCTTCTTTCCTATTTTCCTTGGGAAGAATTTGAACTAGGATGGCTAAGATTGTATATGGTACTTGGATCCCAATCTTCTTGGGCGCATTGAAATCATTTGCTGCCTCATAGCTAAACTTGATATCGTAGATCAGGTCTTTTACGGGAGGTTCTTCTAATCCGAAGTATATCCTTTCTGCTTTATCATATTCTTCATGGATCTGTGGGACAGTTGTTGAAGGATTGAAATCAAGGTGAGTTTTTTCCTTTGATATGACATACCAATATTTTAAGACCTCTGGCCTTCCTACTCGTAACCACTCATCAACATCAAATGAAACACCTTCTGAACTACCCATTGGCTCTCTTTTTCCTTCCTTTATTAAGCTCACCCATTCATAAGCTAACCCTTTTGGATATTCTAAACCAAATACTTCCTTGTATAGCTCATTACAACTATCTCTACTACCTCCAGCAGCCGCATGATCTTTTCCATAAAATTCTATATCAACTAGGAAAGTATACCAAAGGCTAACCCATTCTGCACGCCATTCAAGCTTTCCATAATTTATCCTAGTTTTCCCTACATGGCTACACTTCTGGCAGCTGTATTCAACTTCTTCACCGTTTATCGAATTGACCCTAGTAGTCAATATATTATGGCATTTTTCGCAAAGTGGTTTTAATGGGACCCAATTCGGGGCCAATTTTTCTCCTTTATACTTGTTCAGAACTTTCCTAGCTTTTTCCCTGTTGTCTATGAATATTTTTATAGCCTCTTTCATCCTAGGATGGTTTTCGTAGATTTCATGAGTAAAAACTGGCCTCGCTGTTATACCATATGCTTCGTAGGTTGTTTTGTAAGGTTCGTAAAAATGCTCAACCCAGTTTTTATGGCAGCCTTTTGGATCTTCTACGTTTAATATTCTAACGCCCTTCCATTCTTCAATGAACTGTTTCGTGACTAAGGGTTCCTTGGCTTTCAAAGGATCTTGTGTATAGATCACCACGATATGATCTACTTCCTTTCCTTGTCTCCTAAGCATTCTTGCTATCATTGAGGGGTAAATTACCTCTCCTCTTAGCTTACCTATATGAATAGGGCCCGATACAGCCATTCCTCCACTGACAACATAGCGATCCTTGTTATCCTTTAGTACCTCGTCTACAAATCGTTCAAGCCAGTTCTTGACCATTAGAAATACCTTTTCTCCTTTTCTCTTTCTTCTTCAGATCTAACCTTCCTAATTCCTCTGAATACTGCACAGGATACACAATATACCACTGTAACGGGTGCCTTGATTATCCTAGCCCCTTTTTTCTCCAATTCCGCTGCAAGTTGTGGATCTAAGAAGGATTGGTCCTTAGTAACTTTTATCGCTTTTCCTCTGGGAATAAGCCTGCCGCATCCATCACAGGATAACAATGAATCCCTTCCTTTAGCTCCCTTAGCTCTTCCTCTGCTCTTCCTCTTCTTCGGCAATATAACTCACCATACAATCTTAGTTTTGTAGATTAATAATCTTTCCTAGCCTACTAATATTTTTTTGCTAGATATCCTATTTTCTCAGTCTCCTTTGAACATACAATACAGAAACCCTTAATCCTTTGCTTAGCATCGTAGCCTATGAATCTTGTACCTTTGACGCTTTCTTCAACATGCATTCCGCATTCTTCATTTGAGCATATGTTGAACATTGCTACCTTTCCACTGTTTATAATATTCTCAAGATCTGATACTTTCTTGACCCTTTCAATCCTACTAAACATTTCATTTCTTATTTTTTCCCTCAACTTAGTTTCCATTTCTATGAGAGCGCTTTTTAAACTCTTGAAAAGCGCATCAAGCTCAATAACACTTTTATTTCTAAGTCTCGTCGCTATGGTTACCTTTCTTTCCTTTAATTCCTTAGGTCCCACTTCAATTCTAATAGGTATGCCTGCTCTCTCCCATTCATAAAATTTCTCTCCAGGCGTTTTATCGGGATCGTCATCTAAAATTACTTTATATCCCGCAATTTCAAGGATTTCCTTGATTTCATTCGCGTATTTTGAGATTTCAGCTTTGTTATATTCATAATATATGGGCACGATGACGATTTGAATAGGTGCGATGCTTGGCAGCAATATCGCTCCTGTATCATCTGCATAATGGATAATCAGTGAGGCTACAGCTCTTTCGGAGATCCCATAACTAAGCATATATAACCAGTCGTATTCTCCATTTTTCTTCATGAATTTAGCATCAAATACTTTAGAGAAGCTCTGCCCTAAGTAATGCACAGAACCTATCTGGAGTGTTTTCCCATCGGGCAAAATCGTATCAAATGTGACAGTGATCTCGGCGCCTGGAAATCTATCCCAAGCAGGTCTTTCTGGCGTTATATAAGGTATTCCTAGTCTGTCGAAAATCTCTTTATAAGCGTTGTAAGCTTCTTCGAATTGCAGTAATGCATCTTCCCTTGATTCGTGAAAAGTAAATGCTTCCTTGAATGTGGTGACTTCTCTCACTCTTATCATAGGTCTTGTAGCTTCAGTTTCATATCTAAAGATGCTTACTATTTGAAAGACTTTCAAAGGTAGATCTCTATACGAAGAAATTCTATCCTTGAATACATATGTCATAGCAGTTTCACTTGTTGGCCTCAAAGCCAACTCTATATCAAGTTTTGTAGTCCCTCCCTTCGTTACCCAGTATACCTGTTCAAGAAATCCTGCAATGTGCTTTGCCTCTTTTTCAAGCATGTCTTTAGGTATGAGCATCGGCAGAAGAACTTCTTTATGCCCTGTCTTATAGAGTACTTCTCTGATTATCTCTATTACACGTTGCCTAATTTCAAAACCATAAGGTAACCATATCCCACAACCTTTTACGGGATACTTGCCATACTCATAAATCTTAGCTGATGTGAGTATCTTGTCGAATCTCTCGATCAAACTTTCTTCTTCCATCTATCTATTTTATTAAGCGCAAACTTAAAAAACGATGATCATTCGACGCTTTTCCTTGCCCATGTTATGTAACCTGTATGGGCTATCATGGATGTTTTAGGTCTGAGCTTTTCAGGTTCAGCTTGATATTCCCTTTCGATTATTTCTGTGACATGAATGTCAACGAAATTTTTTTCTCTTAGTGCTCTAACAGTTTTTTCTATTTGATTTACTGTAGGAGAAAAAACTACGATTATTCCTGAATCTCTAAGTGATCTATAGGCGTTTTCTAAAACTTCCCAAGGGTCAGCGATATCAATTACTATAGAATCTACATTTTCTTCATCTATGCCTTCCTTAGCATTCTTTAGCTTCAATGTAACGTAATTGCTTAGCCCCAACTTTTCAATGTTCAATTTAGCTAGGTTAAAGAATTCTTCTCTCATCTCATAGGAGTATACATGTCCTTCTGGTCTAACTAACGAGGCTAAGACACAAGTTAAGGCACCACTACCTGTTCCGATTTCTACAACCTTTGATCCGCTAGTTATTCCTGATATCAGTGCTATGTATCCAGCATCCTTTGGGTAAATTATCTGCGTTTTCCTTGCGAGTTTTATTATGAAATCTCTAATCGTTGGCTTCAAAAGAAGGAAATCCCATCCGCTACTGCTTTTGACACTTGAGCCATATCTTTTTCCTATTATCTCATCGATTAAAATGAAACCCTTATGTGTGTGGAATTTATTACCCTTCTCTGCTTTTACAAGATATTTTCTTTTTTCATCTAGGTAAAGTAGCACGTAGTCATTTTCCTTAATGCTATCCATATTTCTCCTTCATTTTCAGTTTTTTAACTAATTCGCTAGCGATATATGCGTTATCGAAGATTCCATATTGAACACTATTCGCTACATTGAATTTCTTCCCACATCTGCTGCACATCCTAGTTTTGTAGTGAGCATAAAACGCTTGAATCTCACCGCAATTAGGGCATTTAGCGACTCTTATCTTACTCATCCACTCAATTTCTTCTCTATTTCCTCTACCTTTTTTAATAACAAATCTAGTTTCTTATCGATACTGACTATCCTTCTAACTATCTCAAGCTCATAATCTCTATTAATTCCACCTAAAATATCTGGTCTATTAGATAGCAATTTTTTTAGATCATCCTTCTCCATAATAAGATAAGTCTTGAGTAGGTAAATAACTTAAATGAGCTTTTCAGATTTTTTGCAAAAAACGTCTGAATCAAAGATGAGATTGTTATTTATAAAAAAGGTGAGCAGAAAATCTGTCTTCATGAATATTTTGAATTTGTTACAATCGCCGTATTATTCAGGAGTTATCCTTGGAATAAGTGTTATGTTAAAATACGGCGAATTCTTGTCCAACTTCCTTTCAGACTGTTATAGATTAAACGTGAAATCTGTATTGGATTTTCCTATAATATCTGGCTTTATAGAAGAAGAGCTATTCACCTTTATTTCTAATCTAGGTTTCGACGCTTTGATAACACTACCTGATGCAGAAATAAGCAAGTTCATTAGAAAGCATGGAATGGGTCTAATCTGTTACGGTTACGTAGAAGGAAGAGCATCGCTCAATGAACTAATTTCAGCAAATTTAAGAAATATAGACTGCGATGGTATTTTCACATTAAATGCCAATAAGGAAATGATCTCGTTACTAAAAATAAATTTTAGAAAAGTAACTATGAATCTGGGCGAAGTAAAAGGCGATATCGAGATTGAAATTTTTAGGGACCTAACATGATCTTCAGTCTTTCATCTAACTTCTTTGTTTCCTCTTCTTTCCTAAATAGATCAAGCAATGCAAATCTTATCAATTCACTTCTACTAGTGAATCTACCTTGTTGAATTAGTTTATCTATTCGCTCCAGATAAGCCTCCGGTAACTTTATTGAGATTATCTTCATATTACCTCGGTATTACTATCTTGGGTCTGATAAAAGTATTATCTTCTTATGAAGAGAGCTAACTTTAGAATGGCTTTTTCATCACAAAAAACTAGAATACGCACAAAAAAACGCACTCCTGAGCGCTTAAAGTTTCAGTTAAGCCTTCTTGATGAGATCGCTTATGAAGGTTTTCCATCTAACTCTTTTATACTGATTTCTGGTGAAGGCGGAATTGCCAAGTCTACGATACTTCAATGTTTGGCCAACAAATTTATAGAAAGTCGATTTCCATGCATATATCTTTGCGTCGACGAGCATCCTTTATCTGTTTATCAGAACATGTGCTTACATGGATTCAAGTTAAAGAAATACTTGAAGAAAGGAATCTTTCAGTTCATCGATCTGTTCACATATAAGTTGAATTTGCAGAATGAAGAATTCGATTTCTTGAAAAATTCTCTTGTAGTAAATTATCCCATCAATTGGCAGAGCTTGCTCAATACGGTTGTATCTTATGTAACGCTTTTAGAATCAAGATATGGGAAGGCATTAGTGATAATAGATTCTCTTACAGAGTTGTTGAATAAGTTAGATGTTAATTCTGTTCTCGATTTAATGAAGGCATTAAGATTTGAGATTTGTAAGAAAAGGAATCATCCAATCTTTGCTAGCTCCCATTTCGGGATAAAGACATTCGAAGAGTTTGAGCAAATACTCGAGTATCATGTAGACGGCATCATAGATTTGAGATATGATCCCGTAGCTATGCAGTATGGATCATTAGTTAAGCAGTTGCGTATAAGAAAACTTCGTGCTTCAAGATACCAGAGCAAATGGTATTCTTTTGATATTGGAAATGGTGATTTGATAAAGTCAGAGGTTGATACTATTCCTCAAAAGTTAGGGAGCTTAAATATCAATTTATAAAGACTATGTAGAGAGATGACCGAAAATGAAAAACTGAGCAGACTAGTTGTTGAAGCGTTATTATTGTTGGAGGCGATACCAAAATTTTATGGCATCAATTTAACTGAAGAGAATGTCGAAAGCGTTCTCTACTTGGTCTATGGCCTTAATGAGAAGCAAGCCATTACTTTAATTGAAACTTCACGAGGCAAAGTATTCGAAGATTCAGCATATGTAGTAAAAAAAGCCAGAAAGGAGCTATACAAGTTTTTAAGCTGCATGGGTAAAATAGTAGTAGTAGAGGCTTTCTTTGAAACTGGTGCATATGAATTCAGAACAACTTGAGAAATACGTGGTAAGCGTCGTAGAGAATGATAAGATCTTGTCAAAAATAGAGTTAATAAGGCATTTAAATCCCATCCTTATTGAAAGGATTGTTCGTGTGCTACCTTTATCTTCCTTTATTTTAGTCCTTAAGGACAGAATACTGCTGAAGGTAACAGCCAACTATGGTGTAGCGAAGAAAAAGACCATCCATGAAGTAGGCGATGTGGCTTTTGACTCGCTTAATAGCGCAATCATAATTTATACAGATAAAAGCGTTGATGAATTTGAGAATATAGGAAAGGTAAAGGAGGGACTAGAAAATCTCTATAAGTTAAAAACTGGTAATTTAGTTCTCCTTAAATTATAACTGAATGAAATCTGGTTTTTTGAATAATGTAATTATTGGTATCGATATGTAACCTGCTTTAGTCTTATCCGCAAAAGTTATGCTCTCACCAGTTTCATCCACTTTCACGAGGATGTATTTACCTTCTTCTTTGTCAGTGCAATAATAGAATATAGGTACGCCATTCAAGTTGAAGTAATCATGAAATATAGCAAGCAACCCGTAATAATTTTCTTGTTCATACTTGAAATGAATCACATAAGCGGGTTGTCCTAGACTTATCATAAGAGCTGCGAATCTCGCAATATCTGATATTGAAGCCACCCTTATAGAATACAGCGGTCTTATTTCGGACATTACTTTAGAATGACTGTTCAGCCTTATTTCTTTATCTTTTTAACCTTAATGGGGGGTTAAAGGGGGCGGAGTAGTTCACTATTATCTCCTCAGTATTTCTGTTTTGCTATTCAGTTTTACTCCGAAAAAATAAGTTAGCGCTGGAACAATGATGATGGTGCTTATGATACCGAAATAAAAGTAGGCTTGGAAGGCTACATTAAAACTCGTTCGGAAAGTTATGGAATTAGCTAAGGATGATATCCATGCATAAAACGAGGCTGATATAAGGCATGCTAACACATTTACAACGATATGTGTTTTCTTCTCAGGTTCTTCCTTAAATAACACATTATGGAAAAGCAATACCATTGCAGTCGCAATGGAAAATAAAATAGAAAGTTGGACTGGCATTTTGATGATATAGGAATAAGCAAAATATCCTATGAAACCGCCCAGAAGAGAAGAGTATTTCGTAGCGTAAGGAGTTACCAAAAAGATTAAGAAAAAAAGAGGCGCTACTGCGCTAATAAAATTATTTTGGAAAGGTAAATAGATGATAAAATAATTTATGAGTGGTATTAATATTATTAATAAGATAGTTCCTATAATCCCTTTCTTAAAATTAGAAATTTTCTTAAACATAAAAAATTAAAAAATTTTTCTTCTACTTTACTTTTTCTAGATGTATTTCGATAATTGATACGTCTCTTGCTTTTTCGCCTTCTCCGACTCGTTCTGTACCAATTTCAATCTTGGATACTGCAACAGCGCCTGGTAGGAATTTGTTCTTTAATATTTCCACAACATCGACGGCCCTCGAAATGTTGGAGCCTCTAGCCTTCAAAACAGCTTTGCTGGATCCTCTTTGGAACTGCATCAGTGTAGCTACGACATAACCCATTATAGGCTTTTTGCCTATTAACACAGTATTTTCGGGGATCGCTGTTCTCCTCTTTTCCTGTTCACCAACAACCGGAACGCCTTCGGATCTAGATTCTTCAGCTGACATGTTTCTCACTCGTTAATAGAAAATTAAGATAGAGGTTACTTATAAATGTTTAGCTTCTTTGGTTTGAGTCTATGAACTCTCTTATTCTTTCGATCCCTTCTTTGATTAACTCAGGATTAAGCACTCCTGGAGATATGGATAATCTTGTCCATCCGTCCATTCCAAAGTCGATGCCAGGCGCTAAAGCTACTCTAACTTTCTCAAGTAAGTGTGTGCAAAATTCCCTAGAATTCGGATTTACAGAAGAGTGATTAAAGAAAAGGTAGAATGCACCTTTTGGTTCATTGAGGTAAAACTCAGGAATTTTGTCCCTTAGATATCTATAGCTCATAAGTGCTATTCCTTGGTAGGTCTCATTCCCTCTTTCAATGAATTCTTTTAAGCTCTTTATGTTATCCTCTTTTGAGATCATCTCAGCGAATACTTTTTGTATAAAACCGTTTGGGCATAAAGTTTTAAGTTGTTCTACAAGTTCGAAGTTTCTTATCATTTCTTTTGAAGCTATAACATATGCAAGCCTTAAACCTGGTATTCTCAATTCTTTCGAAAATGTACATATGAATATTTCATGTGGCTCCACAGCATTACTGAAATAACTTGGTTTCTCGGTGTAGCAGAATCCTCTATAAGCTAAGTCTGTTATCAAGAAGACCCCTTTTTCTTTAGCAATCTCAGAGATCTCGTTGAAGAGACGATCGCTAATAATTTGTCCGTCAGGATTACCTGGGCTTGCCAATATTATTGCTTTTGTTTTATCATTAACGAGTTCCTTCAATTGTTCAATGTTTGGCCCATAGGTGTAGTCATCTCTCAGTAAATTCCAATATTTAATTTTAACGTTCAGATTTCCTACAAAATAGGATTGTCTTGAAAAGTTCAAATAATGAGGTTTGGTGAGGATTACTTCATCGCCTTCATCTAATATAGCTTCCAATACTGTGAGGGCTATTTCAGTACTCCCGTTTGAGATCAAAATTTCACTTTCATTAATATCCCTACCATAAATCCCCTTCTCATAGTCTACGATTGCCGTTAATGTTTCTGTCAAACCTCTCGTAGGTCCATATTGAACAGCCCTTGAAAATTTTTCCTCGTTACTTATTACTTCTAACATTGCCTCCTTTAGTAAAGAAGGAGGCGGATCCTGAGGCCATCCTCCAGCAAGATAAATCAATTTCTTTCCTTCCTTTGTTCCTCTTTTAGTGAATTCTTCTAAAAGATTCATGATTTCTCTTAGTGTATTTGGGTTGTTTCTCAAAAACTGAGCCTTTTTGGATGTTCTAGGCATAAAATTTAAGAAGCTTGAAAATTAATTAAACCTATCGGCCAATGGAAGTAGTATTTAGCGCACTTCTTATTTCGAAGACAATGTTTAGGGATAATAACGAATGGTATGTAAGACTTGAATTTTCGCAGGAAAAAGGGACGCCTCCTACTATTTCAAATCCTTCGATGGATCCTGCATTACAAGGCATTATACCCATTATGCAACAAGTTATGAGGAACATAATTCCTCAAGCTTCTTTAATGCCTAGATTGATTCTGATCTTGAGAGAAGACGAATGGGAAAAACTTGAAAATAAGCCAGATATAGGAGATGAAGTTACTATAAAATTCTCTGATAATAAAGAAATAAGCTTTAGAAAAAGTTAGGAAATTTCTGCTAGATATTCTTTACCTGTATCTGATCCTCTTTTTACCAGAAAAGGTAGCTTGCCTGCTTCAAGTTCTAAGGCCGCTATTTTTATTGGGTCTGTTAAGTTCTCCGGTACTTTGATTAAAGGCTCTGCACCTTGTAAAAGCTGCATCGCTCTTATCCCTATGAGCCTAGCTCTTTCGTATCTTATATCCTTGTAAGGTATATCAAATAAAGTAGGCAATTCTAATTTCTCACGTGTTTTTTTCTTAGAATTCACCCGGCGGGGGTGTTTCTTCGCCTCCTTCACGTTTACCTTTCTCAGGTTTTGAAGGTGCTGCAGATATTATATCATCTATCCTTAGAATCATTATAGCAGCTTCGGTTGCTGCCCTTATAGCTTGCAATTTAACGTTTGCAGGATCTAATATTCCTAACTTGGCCATGTCTTCTATTGAACCATCCAGCACGTTTATACCGTAGTAGTACTTTCCTTCTGAATGCATTGCTCTCAGTTTAACTATAGAATCTATTGGATCCATTCCAGCAGTTTCTGCAAGGATAGAAGGTATCACTTCCAAGGCCTCAGCAAATTTCATTGCAGCCAATTGTTCTTTGCTAGGCAATCCTTTTGCGAAATCCCTTACTTTTAAAGCGAGTGAAGCCTCTATTGCACCTCCACCAGGGAATAATTTTCTCTTTTCCAATGCATTTTTACATACATGTAAAGCATCCTTTAATGCTCTTTCAGCTTCATCCACTATGAGTTCAGAACCTCCTCTAATCAATATGGTAACAGCCTTGGGATTCTTGCAACCTTCAATAAAGAGCATCTTTTCTTCTCCAACCTTCCTTTCCTCGACGAGTTCTGCAAAACCTAGATCTTCTGGCTTTATATCCTCAATATCTGTTATTATTCTTGCACCTGTAGCCCTTGCTATTTTTTCCATATCACTTTCCTTCACTCTTCTCACAGCAAGGATGTTTTTCTTCTTCAATAAGAACTGGGCTGTATCATCGATGCCTTTTTGGCATATTAACACATTAGCGCCTACTGAAGCTAGTTTATCAACCATTTTCGCTAGTATCTTAGTTTCCTCATCTAAGAAACTCTTCATTTGTTCAGGTGAGGTTATGCTGATCTTAGATGAGATTTCTGGTTTTTCAATTTCTAAAGGCGCATTCAACACTGCAATTTTAGCATTTCTCACAAGCTTTGGCATTCCTGGGTGAACTACTTCTTTGTCTATCACTAAACCTTTAATAAGTTCAGTTTCATCGAGAGATTTTCCTTTCCTTTTCTCAAGCTTAATATAATCTATATTAATCCTTGTTTCACCATTTACTTGTTCAGCTACTTGAAGGCATGCCTGCAATGCTAGATCAGCGAGTCTTTCTTTGTATTCACTTATCGCCTTGCTATACATAGATGTCATAATAACCTTCTTAAGTGTTTCGTAATCTTTCTCGCCAAGCTTGATCGCCATTTCGTCCATTTCTTTGATTACGAATTCTAATGCTTTCCTGTATCCATCTATAATAGTAGTTGGGTGTACGTTCTGCAAAAGAAGTTCTTCAGCCTTCTTCAAAAGTTCGCCTGCCAATACGACCACTGTGGTTGTTCCATCACCTACTTCAGAATCTTGAGCCTTTGCTACTTCTACGAGCATTTTCGCTGCCGGATGGTTTATCTCCATTTCCTTTAAAATTGTAGCTCCATCTCCAGTTATAGTAACATCTCCTAGGCTGTCTACTAGCATTTTATCTAATCCTCTTGGTCCTAAGGATGTTTTCAGAACTTCTGAAAGTACTTTTGCTGCAGCGATATTCACATCATAAGCTTCCTTACCTAATGTCCTCTTTGTCCCCTCCTTGAGTATTAAGAAAGGAACAGTTTGTCCAGAAGCCTGCGCCATATCAATTACTTATTTGGGAACATTAGTTATTTAAATTTTTCTAGCCATAATCTAGTGTGGCCGAAGACGAGCGCGAAATTAAGAAATATACAGTCTATATAACAACAATATTTTTAGTATTGTTTATAATATACGACATTATAGCTAGTATAGTAGATTATACTTTATCACAAGATCTACTATATTTTCTTATATTAATAACAGCTATCCCTTTCGTACTTTCACTAGTTAATTATTTTAGGAAATAATCCTGGGATTGCGTGGTTAAATACCGATTTCAAAGTATTAGTCGATGTTCGAAAAGTCTTGGTTGAGCATTTTGATGTTAATATTAATAATCAGCAAGGCTGCAATGGCCATTGATTCAAATAGCACAAATGATCCTTTTGAGTGGTTAAAAAGCATTTTCGATAAAGGTATAACATCCGTAGAGAATTTAGGCAGTTATTTATTGATCAAGATTGTAGAATTACTGCTTTTCATTTCTAGAATTGTTTATATCTCCGTTGGCATAATAGGAGCCATATTATGGCTTTCTCATCTTCAACCGCTGAAGGGTAGGAGAATGGTGATAGGGGCTTTATTCCTTGCCTTGGTAACAGAATTCCTAAAGGTTATCTTAGCTTAACGGTCATTACATATGCATCTTCGCCATCGCTGTAATAAGAGGGTATTTTATTGGTCACTACGAAATTGAATTTTTTATATAAACTTATTGCGGGATAATTAGTGACTCTAACCTCTAAATAAAATTCATTTACTTTTTTCTTAGTCAATCTTTCTATAGTGGTCTTGATAAGTGAGGAAGCGATGCCTTTCCTTCTAAATTGATCTAATACAGCTATTGAAATTAAGTGGCCTTTCTTGACCAATGAAAGCCCAAAATTTGAAAAGCCAAATTCTATTCTACTCATACTATAGCCTGCTATGTATTCTAGATCGTCCCTTTTAACTATTCCTACAAGGAAGAGATCTGGAAATTCCTCTAGATGGTAATAAAAATAATCAATTGAATAGTTTTCTGGCAGGGCTCTCCTGTTAATTTCTACTACAGTAGGAATGTCTTCTCTCTTTACTTCTCTTACAAATATTGTTTCGTTTTCCACTCCAATTTAATACACATTCAACAATAGTATATATGTGTTGGCATGGTTGACAATCAAGAACTAAAAGAAATTATAGAGATCGTTAACAAGTATGTGCCGGTGCTACTCTACGAAACGGAGAGAGATAGGATTGTAGTTCAGATCGGCGAGGAGATTCTACAACCTGAAAATTTCAGAAAATTGAGATATGAAATTCAAAATAGGGGCTATCTAATTCTTGCAAAGCCTACTGCAGCTAAAAGCGGGTATTATTTTGAGATCTTCAAATTCAACATATCTACTTCAACCTCTAGGAAGTTGCCTTTGGCTTTGTTTTTCGCTACGGGCGTTACTATTTTTCTATCAGGGTATTTCATACTATTTCCTTCTGTGTTAGTTTATTCCATAATATATACATTTGCAGTACTTTGTGTTCTTGGAATCCATGAGTTGGGCCATTACTTCATGGCTAAATTCTATGGTTTGAAGGTATCATTACCCTTTTTCATTCCCGGCTTTCCGTTTGGTACTTTTGGCGCGATAATAAGGTTAAGAGAACCTTTCTCGGATAGGCTTCAAGCTTTTGATGTAGGTATTGCAGGCCCTCTCCTAGGTCTAGTTCCTTCAGTTGTATTCCTATTGGTAGGCATGAATTTCTCTACTTTCTCTACTAGTACATCCAACCAAGGAGCTATAACATTTGTCCCATTCCTCATGCAATTGATATTCTCAGTATATATACCGCAAGGTGCCACTCTTCTTCTTCATCCTCTAGCTTTCGCTGCTTTTTTGGGTCTCTTAGTGACTTTTCTCAACATGACACCGATTTCTCAGCTTGATGGAGGTCATGTAATAAATTCCTTGATAGGTAGCAACTACGTTGCTAGATATATTTTAGCTCTTGCTTCTTTCGCTATATTAGTATATACGCAATTCATTGCAATGGCTTTCCTAGCACTTTTTCTTATGTTCTTTAATATAGAACCACTAAATACCGTAAACGGCTTGGACAAAAAAAGAAAAATGTACGGTCTCTTCTTCTTGGCTATATGGTTGCTTTTAGCTCCTTGGCCAATATCAAACTATAGTTTAGGCACGCTCGAATAATACCTCTTGTTGCTTAAGCATTTTATAGACAGTTTCGACTGCATTCTTCACATCTTCTTCTTTCTTTGCACCTGTGCATACCATATTACCTGAGCTGAAAATAAGCATAACTACACGTGGATTTTGAAGTCTGAAGATTAGACCAGGGAATTGTTCTGGCTCATACATAGTATTTTCAAAAAGTGCAGCGGCCTTCTCGAGATTTACTTCAGCATTCAGCTGAGCTGACGCAACGATGTTCTGAATTTGTATTCTTGGATTTGGTGCTAAGTGAATTCCTCTAGCCTTGAGTTTGTTTATTATAGTCTCAACGGCTTTGTATACTTCTTTCTCAGATCTAGCGCCTGTGCAAACCATCTTACCTGAGCTGAATATGAGCGTTGCCGTTTTTGGCTTGTTCAACCTGAAAACCAATCCCGGAAACTGTTCAGGTCTGTATTCAACCATATCTTCCATAGCTGTAGCAACTTGTTGTAGATTTATACTGTGGCCAAAAGATATCGAGGCCACTACATTTTGTATCTCGTACTTGTATTTTCCCCTAAATGCGACCATAGAAGTTCAATTTATAAAATTATTTCACACATATATAAAATGCACTATTAGTTTTTTTGCTTTGTGGGATGAAAATGAGAATGATCAATAATAAAACCAAAGCAAAATAAAGCTGAGGAGTTTTTTCAAAAACTAATGATACATAACCCAAGTAAGGTATTTTGAATATAACTAGACCTTTAACCTGCGAAGGATATACAACCCATGGGTCCTCTACAGGATTGTTGTCACCTTTGGTTCTAATCAATGTTTGATTTCCACTTTTTATTATCTCCACGATTCTGTGTACAATGAGCGTATTGCTATTTGGCATCTGATATATTATTATATCGCCTACCTTGAGATTGGCAACATTTACGCCCTTAGAAATCAGTATATCGCCAATATTAAGCGTTGGCTCCATACTACCGCTTTCTACGACAGCAAGTGGTGTATCAGTTCCAAGTATTAATCTTAAGCCATACGTGAAGAAAAGATAAATGCCTATTACTATCAATGCTAGCAAAACAATCTGCTTGATTTGTTTTTTATCCATTATCTCATCTTACCTCTGATCATTATGTATAAGAAAAATAATGCAAGAATTATAAATACGATGAAGCCAAGCGTCTTAGCTATGACAGTGCTTGCATCACTACTTGATGCGTACAATCCAATCTTGTCACCGTAGCCTGTAATAATAGCTAGCCCAAAAAAAATAATGGGGAGTATGAAGTTCCTCGTTTTTCTATTCTTCCTTACTTGTACTTCTTTTTTTGTGTTGGCTTGTATATCCAATTCAAAGGATCCTTGCATAGTAATAGCTTTATCGATTGCCATCATCAAATTAGAACAAAATCTTGTTAGGCTATAGCCATAAGACCGTTCATCCTCTATATACCTCCTTTCTACTAATCCGTTTTCGAGAAGTATTCTCATATGCTTATCTATAGTTTTCTTATCTTTGTTCAGCCTTTCCGAAATTTCATTTATGGTCAAAAACCTTGTAGAGGAAGAAAGTAGTTTGATAATTTCATATCTAGTCTCTTCGGATATCACTTCGAGTATTTTCCTTGTATCCTGTATCAA
>JAJPJK010000008.1 GCA_021324265.1 Thermoproteota archaeon
TTACCTGCGCTTAGATCTGAAAGGAAGTCCCTTATTTCGTTAATTTTTTTGGTGCTATCTGCTGCCTCTCGCTGCATCATTTCTATTCTCTGTCTATTAGAATCTTGAGAAAAGAATCTGAGAATTATTTGATTTAAGATGCTTTCCATGTCATTTTGCGAAGAATCCTGCATTTCTTTTTGAAGTTCTTGTTTCAATTCACTTAGCAACCCTTTCGTGAAGTAGTATGTATAAGCCATGCTAAGCGTATCATCGAGAGTAGTTAACGACTTGACTTTAGAATACTCTTCTTTTTTTATGTACTTCTTCTGATACTCAAGAACCTTGTTGAGAATAAAATCTTCATTACTGTCTGCAAGTATTGGATACAACGAATAATGAAGAAAATAGTTGTCTGTACATATAATACTGAGATAATGAGATGAACGCAACATAGATCTAAGCTCGCTATCTAGCAAATCTTCGATTTGAGCTTGCTTTATCGGATATATCGCATCCGTAGATTTTACGTTCTTGAGATTATTCTTCATCACAGTTCTTCATCACCGCCGAATATGTCAGCCTTCTTTTTCCTTATCAATTCCTTAGCCTCATGCATGACATTAAGAAGATCCCTTAGATACGGTGCAAGCCTAGGATTTTTGGGCATCGATGATACTTCGAAATACGTTCTCTTGTAAAGTGCGCTAAGAATTCGAAGGTTTTCTATACTGTAATTTCCTGTCCTCTTCATTTCTTCAAGCCTATTCTGAAGCTCAGCCCTCAAAGTTAGGATCTTGTTTATGTGTGAATAATAGCTGCTGAGCTGAAGCTTCTGTATTATCTGCTCCACCCTGCGCACATCTCCTTCTTCGTGCACACATGTCAAACGCAAAGAGTCAGCAAGCGTATCTAGCGTAGGCTCAAGCTCATTGTAGATTATTGATAGTGCTGCGATGACCTTCAAGATCTTCACCTTTCTCCTATCTGAAATCACGATGTTGTTCATCTTGAGCTCCATTATTGCTTCGAGATACTTGTTCATTAGCTTCTGATTATTGTTTATGGATTCAAGCCTACTCATAACTTCCTTTTGAAAGTTCATAAGATCTTGTTTGTCAAGAACAGGTGTAATCTCTCTATTTATTTCAAATTTAATACCAGTTTGGAGGAGATCAGGTATTGCATCATCGCTTATATAGCGAGTAAAGCATCTTATTACCATCCTATCATATATCGCTTGATCTTCGCTATCCGTGCTTATCTCGTTGGAAGCACAATAGAAAGCCATGAGTTTAATTGGCCTGTATTCTGAACCTGTGTAAAAACGCTTATTAATATGATATCCAAAAGAATGTTTCTTATCGCTGAACTCGCCTTAAATATTTCATCTAGGAATACAATATCGCTATCTGGAAGTTTGTTTTTTATAATCCTCTCATAAACACCTTCTCTAAGCTTGCTTATATCTAGCGGGCCTATGATCTCATCTGGTTCTGTAAAACGGGTTAGAAGATAATAAAAGTAGGAAGCTGAGATCGATTTAGCAAGCGTTTCAATCATCATAGTCTTAGCCGTTCCAGGCGGGCCTACAAATATGCATGGTTCTCCAGATAAAAGTGTAGCAAGCGCTGCAGTGACCTCTTGTTCTTTTTGAACAAATAGATTTAGAAGCCTATCCCTCAATTCAGTGAGTCTATTATAAGCTTGCATCTGCGTAAATAACCTCTTTTATTGAGCTATTTTCTATCGTTTTCTTAAGCTGATATGTGAGCCTCAACTCTATTCTTCTTTATTCAGAATCTCAAATAAAAGCTTAACTAATGAAATATTCTCAAAATGATGCCCGAAATATATGTTCTCAGGCTTGGCCATAGGAGAAATAGAGATAAAAGGGTAACTACGCACTGTGCTCTTGTTGCAAGAGCATTTCTTGCTAAAAAGATGTACTATTCTGGAGAAAAAGACGAAAATTTAGAGATAAAGATAAAAGGAGTCAATGAGCGCTTTGGAGGAGATTTCTCAATTGAATATGTTAATGGGTGGAGGGAAATAATCGAAAATTTTCAGGGTAAAAAAGTTCACTTAACGATGTACGGCATACCTATTTTGGAAGAGATTGAAAAGATCAAAAGTTTTGATAAAATACTCGTAATAGTAGGTTCAACAAAAGTACCGAAAGAGATCTATTTCTTAAGCGACTTCAACATAGCAATAACAAACCAGCCGCACTCAGAAATAGCAGCGCTTGCTGTTTTCTTGGATAAAGTTTTCGATGGGAAGGAATTAAATGCAGAATTTTCCAACGCAAAAATAAAAATATTGCCGAGTAAGGCTGGGAAAAGAGTAGTTAAGCTAGTTTAGCAATCTTATACTACCAAATCCTGCAGTCCTGTTAGGGCCTACATTTGTTAATTCAGCATAGCTCAGTAGTGCATTTGCAATCCTAGATTTATCCTCAGTATTGTTTCTTACATAGTAATTGACTTTGCCGATAAATCCAATGAAAAACTTATTAGAAGTTTTGTGCTCGTAATAGCGAAGTGTTTTTATTCCGTTTTCAAAACCCGAAATTACTACACTTTCAACATCTAACCAAGAATTGAATTCATCTGAGTTAAAGGATAGCACTTCGAATCTTTTTATGAGACGAACTATATTGTAGAAAGCTAGCTTTATGTCCGGTAAAGGATAGATTATACCCCTGCGATTATTGATCATCGCTAAGAGCTCAGCCGTTTCCTTATCTTTAGTTTGTATCCTAGCTTTTAAACGCTTGTAAACATGACAATGTTTGCAACAAGTAGTCAAAGGAAGTCTGAAACTCGTAGGCGTTAAGAAATCAATCGCAAATTTTTCTTTCAAAGGCTTTGAATTTGAAAGGATATCAGAGAAGCTTTTTTTCTGTACATTCACCTCACGAACATTCATTAACTTGCCGGCAATGCGAAAGGAAGAATTTACCATAAGCGGCTCCTTAAGTAGGTCAAAAAGATTTTCATCGAGAATTGTAAAAGAGAATTTCACTTGTTGCCTTGCTTTAATATGATTACGCAATAATTCTCCTGTATCGACTTTTTGGAAAATCTTGATAGAATATGGCGCTATACTTTGAGACTCATGAATTCGCAGTGCTAGTTTTTCATCATATTTTTTAAGTGTATTAAAGAAGAGACCTCTAAGATAATAACCCGGAAAGCTCTCGAACTTAATATCTTCTATGGGCTCTACTAAATACTCCAAAACAAACATAGCATTATTTCCCGCAAAGATTTATATTTTGTCTTTGGAGAATTATATTTGGCTAAAAAAGTTAGATATGTCTAAAAAAGAGAGTGCCTGGAAAAAATTCATAATGCTAGGACCTGCTACGATAGTTAGCGTAGCGTATATTGACCCAGGGAATTTCGGTAGCAATATCGAAGCGGGCGCAAGCTTTGGCTTATCATTGCTCTGGGTTGTATGGCTTTCAAGCTTTATGGCCATGCTCTTCCAATATCTAGCAGGTAAGTTAGGGATAGCTACAAAGAAGTCTCTTCTCGAACTTGCTGATCAAAGGTTGAAAGGTATTGCTAGGATTGCATATTTCATACCTAATATAATGCTCGTCTTCGCCACTGATATGGCTGAATTTCTAGGAATAGTACTTGGCCTAAGCTTCCTCTTTGGTATTCCAATAGAGCTTTCTATACCCATTGGGATCATAGATGTTTTCGTACTCATGTTTGCATCCGATAGAAAAGAGATATTTGAGCTCGTTATAGGTAGCCTTGTAGCGATAGTGGGTTTAAGCTATTTACTCGAGTTATATATCGTAAAGGCAAACGTTGCCGAAGTACTATACAAAAGCTTCATACCTAGCTTGAGCGGATACAACGATGCACTTGTCGCAATAAGTATAATAGGAGCGACAATCATGCCACATGCAATTATTCTTCATTCATACTTAACGAAAGAGGATAATGGTATGAGTATTCATAGACACAGAGTTGAGACAATTACTAACTTGACCATTGCAGCGTTGATTAATGTAGCAATACAAGTGTTGGCCTACTATTCTTACTACGGTAAAGTAGAAAACGTAGACATGAATATCGCATACTACACGCTCATACCGCTTTATGGAGTAAGTGCAGCGCTAATTTTCGCAATTGCTTTGCTCGCATCTGGGATATCTTCTTCGATGGTAAGTGTTATGGCTGGCCAAAAAATTTTCGAAACAGCTTTTAGGAGAAAGTTCAAAGCCTGGCATACTAGAGCTGTAGTCAGGCTAATAAACATTGTACCTCTAGCCTTTGCACTTTCGCTTGGAATAAGGGCCATCGATATACTGATATACAGCCAAGCCGCGCTCTCGATAATTTTGCCCGTTATTCTCTTCACCCTCGTTTACATGACCAACAATAAAAGGATCATGCAGGGGTTTAAGAATAGCATGTCTGTGTCTTTGGTTTCTTACACCGCTACTTTGATTATAACTGCGTTCAATTTACTATTCATAGCACTAAGTTTTTAAATCCCCATTTTATTGTAGTTCGATATGAAAAATTCTGTTTTATTCATTATTTTTAGTAATTCTGCTAACTATTGCACCAAATTTGGCAAAAGCCCAGCCAAGCCCACCAGTTTCGATATCCCCAAATCCCACCGTTCATGTGGCAGGTTATATGAATAGCACAGAACAAAGATATCAGGCGTTAAAGGTTACTGTATCTTTTAAAGGTACAAATCCTAGCAATATTCTATGGCCTTAAAATACAAAACAAAAATGAACAAGGAAGTTAACTACATCGGTATACCTAACAAATCTACACTTTTAAAAAAGCACATAAAGGAGACTTTGAGATTGTTTCTTCACGATATCAGATACAATCTCAGGAGTAAGCTGATCATAGGCTTGGCAATTGTATTTTTTCTATCAAACGTTTTAGTCGCTAGACAGTTCGCAAGTTACGGAACACTTACAGAAGAGGATTTGGAACCTTTCTATTCTTTTTTTCCTTCTATTGGAATTTCTTTTTTATCGCTATTTGTGGCCTTCAATATCTACGCAAGACCCAAGATAAAAGGTGAACTAGACTTCATTCTGTCTTTACCTGTTTCAAGAGTTTCACTAGGACTATCTCGATACCTATCTGGATTAACTATGTTCATATCTACAGTTGTTTTAACGAAGTTAGCTATCGCTTTAGCTTTCTCATATATTGTTCCATCAATCCCGTTTTCACGCTGGTTAAACGCAATATACTTCCTTGAACTATTCCTTTATGCTGTATATTATAGCATAGGAATGATTCTCAGCTCTCTGATAAGATCTGAAGCAATACTCACAATTTCGCTTGTACTAGCTTATATCTATTTTATTTTTATTTACCCTGCAATATTGCTTGGCTTATTCCACGTAAGTGACACGGATATTTGGCCAGCTTATTTTTCCCCTTTTGGTATATACACTTTTTATTACGCGGGCGAAGACCAAAATATAACCTACTATTCTTACATAGCAGGTTGGATCATCATACCAGTAATAATTTTTGCACTGGTTACAAGGATAAGAGATTAATGCTAATTGAAGTCCAGCCTGTAGAAAGCCAATCAATACATGACAATTAATTTTTCTTTCGATATTCTAATGATACACAAAATGATGAGAACTCATTGGACTTGGTGCATAGATACCACAATTTATGGCTATAAATCATTACCAAATAATTTAATAATGAGGAGATATGAAGAAGAAATCTTCGACAAATACATTTGTATATGAATTAAAAAAAATATTAAAGAGTAAATCAATGGTAGCTATGACCATCTTATTAACCCTATTCATATCCTTGCCATATCTTTATGAAATAATAATTGTAAGTCATGGCCACCCATATATACCGCCAAATTACAGATATGACTATGCCATATACAGAAAAGGTCCTTACTTTGAAATTTTATTTTTTACATATGACTCTTATGGAAATCCTAAGAGCAACGTTAAAATAGATTTTAAAGTAATACAAATTAATCCAAGTTCTGAAATTATAATGTTTGAAGATGAGAAGATATCAAATTCCAGTGGATATGTAATATTCGACGTGCCTTTGAAGCAAATGAATGGAAGCATATGGATAAATAATCATTTCACGACAGTGTTCTCACTCACGCCTTCTATAATTAATGATACATCTTACGTATACATAGATAGGCAAATAGATTTGGTTTATGTACCAAACAACTCAATAATGGAAAATTTGATGGTGTTCTTCATAGGCCCAAACGGGACTAGACCCAATAATTATGGTGTTTACGCAACTTTTAGCAGCGATATTAATGAACCCCTATCAGAAAATTTAATATTTTTAGGAATTTTAGATAATTATCATCAGTTATTCGCATTACCAAAAAAAGTTTTTATCTCTGATATTAAAATTTATATAAATAACAAAGATTTTATAACTGTTAGTTGTAATTGTTTTACGGATTTAATAAATAATCGCGATTTTACTTTAAAACAATTAGTTTATGATTATGTTTTCAACCAAGTGAGCTTTTTGATTCCTATTTTCGTTATAGTAGAAGCTCTGAACTTCTATGCAAGACCAAGGATAGATGGAATCTTTGAATTCATATATTCATTACCCGTTACCAAGTTGAGGATCGGTCTTTCTAGATTTTTCGCTATGACACTTTCAATTTATTTAGGTACCTCAATAGCAATTGCGTTCACGAGTATTTTGCTTTATGCTTTTTCAATCTTGACAATAGATTTCGATTTTTGGTACATAAGCAGTATTGGACTCATCGTTATGATAATATCATTCTTGGGAATATGCATGGTATTAGCATCATTGACCTCATCCACGGGCAGCTTTCTAATGGCTACTATATCTTTTTGGTTTATATTTGGAGAGTTCTGGACATATATCATTAATTTAATAGCCATGATTCTAAGAATTACTGATTCAACTACACTCTTTTCAATCCTCACGATTTTCAATCCTCTAGGATTTCCAGATATATTCGGCCCATATATGAACAACTTTGAATTCACAACCAGCTTCGGTATGTATTATGCCTTTCCTTCAGACTACGGAGTTAATGCTCTTCTACTAACCATAGGCGGATTGATGCTTACTATAGTTCCTTTTCTACTGTTCGTATATCTTTTAAAAAGGGAATAATCTAGAAAATAATTTGCAAAGGAAAACCCATGCCCTGTTTTAACGAATAGACACTTGCAAACATATCCGACTCACGAAATTAGATACCTCAGCAGAACCCCCTTTAGGACGAGAGGAGGTCAGATAGCAGTCGAAGGCTATTGTCTACCAAATAGCAAAAGCCAGCAATAATGGAATCATATTTTTAAGGCTTACGGTTCTAACTATTCTTGAATTGAGTAAAATAGAGATTCTTGAAAGGATTCACAAAATAAAGAGTAAGAAGATTGCAAGCTCAAAAGAAGAAGATTATCTCGAAGTGATTTACGAGCTTGTAAATTCCAAAGGATTCGCAAAGCCGAGAGATATCTCGAGGATACTAAATGTAAGGGCACCGAGCGTGACCAAAATGCTTCAACGCCTCGCTGAAAAGAATTTAATAAACTACGAAAGATACGGAGGCGTTTCTTTAACAGATGAAGGTAAGCGCGTAGCAAAGGATATTATAGGAAAGCACAAAAAGATCATCGATTTCCTAATGTTTTTGGGCATAGATGAGAAGGTTGCAAACCTTGAAGCTGAAGGCATCGAGCACGTGATAAGCGAGGAAACATTGAACAGGATTCATGAACTCTATAAATTTATTAATGACGACCAAGAGCTAAGAAAAAGATTTTCTGTACATCTTAAGAACTATTTGGAAAGACGATAAACTACATATTTTACTAGCGGCGCAGATAATCCCAGCAATAGGTATTGAATATACAAACTCAAAGTATTTAAGGCCAATAAAGGCAAGGCCACAATTAGCCAAACAATGAATGCAATCGCCGTAATTTTGAGATTTTTTTGGTTGTCTTTGATCAACGGGTAGAAAATCCCAAAGCCCAATGCGAAGAATGAAGTCCTAGCGAAGTCTGTATCTGAATAAATGAAATAGCCTATCAAAGATAAAGTGAAGGTTATGAGAAGAATGGACTCATACAACAAAACAGAATTCCTCATTTTTGAACTCACCGAAAATAAGGCCATTGCCACCAATAGCCCAATTATTGAACCGGCTATTACGTCCATAGGGTAATGCACATTGAGTGCCAGCCTTGAGTAACAAATGAAGACTGTATAAATAGTTCCCAGCAAGATTAGATATCTGGATCTATACTTGAAATTTAAAACTGTCCAGAAAGCTCCTGAGCTTTGAGCATGATTGCTGGGAAATGAAGGCCCTGTTTCAAGTATCTTTGGATTTGGAGGCCTTGGTATGTTGAAATACCACTTTATGAAGAAATTAATCATACCATTGAACAATATAGTAGCTAAGACGAGAATACCTATAGTGGGATAAAAAAAGAAGGCAACGACTGCTAAAAAAATATAAAATCTCTCATCGCCTATGTTCGTAGCAAGGGCCCAGAATTTTGTGTTCGAATCAGCGCTTAGAAAAAAGCTCGCTATGAACGAGATAAGTAGAACCAATGCTAGTCCAATTGAAACTAATTCAGCCCTTTTCATGAGACTTTCAAAAGAACCCTTCCCAAGGAAGATTTATTCTTCATCATATCATGAACTTCATTAACTCGATCCAAATCATAAATAGAATGTATCACTGCCTTTATCTTACCCTTTCTAGTTAGTTCGATGGCTTCAAGTATATTTCGCTTCGTTGAGCTAAGATTTCCAAGGATAGATACCTCTCTTAAGATTATCAAACCTAGATTCAATGATACAGGCTTAACATTTACATTTCCTATGACAATTATTCTTCCTCCCCATCTAACACTGCGAACGCTTTGCTCAAATGTAGGCTCCCCTACAGTATCGATGACCAAATCTGCACCTTCACCATTAGTTAAGGCCTTGACTTTATCAGCAACATTACCACTGGCAACGATGACTTCATCTGCACCATATTCCTTTATTTTTTTAGCCTTCCAATCAGAGCTTGTAAGGGCAATGACTTTTGCGCCAAAAGCCTTTGAAATCTGAACTGCATGTATTCCCACACCGCCTCCTGCTCCAGTTACAAAAACGTTCTCTTCTTTTTTAAGATCGGCCCTATCCTTTATAGCATGTACTAGCATTCCTGTTACGCAAGCAGAGATCACAGCATCTTCTATTGGAACATCCTTTGGAATCTTCACAAGACTATTCTCATGGGCTTTAACAAAACCTGCATAAGAACCTTGAACATCCTCACCATAAGTTCGCTTATTTCTACAGATGTTTTCCATCCCAGC
Organism: Thermoproteota archaeon; assembly: GCA_021324265.1. Classification (GTDB taxonomy): domain Archaea; phylum Thermoproteota; class Thermoprotei; order Gearchaeales; family Gearchaeaceae; genus DSFO01. The sequence continues at coordinate 9,368 of JAJPJK010000008.1, forward strand.
TTTGCAGTACTTGCATTGGCCACAGGGAATGTATATTAAAGAGGCTACGTAATCACCTTCCTTGAAATCCTTAACAGAACTACCAGTCTTAACGATCGTGCCCGCTATCTCATGGCCAGGAATCAAGGGCAACTTTATTCTAGGAAAGAATCCCTCGGCAGTAAGGATATCCCTGTAGCATACACCTGTCAATTCTTGTTTTATCAAAACCTCATTTGGCCCGAGCTCTGGAATATCAGGGATTTCCTTCACAACTAAAGGTTTTTTAAGTTCTTCAATAAAAGCAGCTTTCATCGAATAGATATGAATCGATCCTTTAAATCCTTATCATTTTAATAGTTTCTCCTTAATTATAGAATACAAGCATTCAATCAACAAGGGGTCATCATTGGGAAGTTTGCATCTCACAAGTTGTGCAGATTTCCTATTTGCCCACTCACGACACTCTATATCGATATCATAGAGTATTTCTAAATTATCTGCGACAAAGCCTATTGGTGCTATCAAAAACTTCCTTTCACCCTTCTCATGTAAAGAATCCAAATGCTCGATAATGTCTGGCCCCATCCACTTTTCCTTCGTATGCCCAGCACTTTGAAATGCTTGACTCCACTTCTCAATCTTAGCTTCCTTAGCTATAAGCATACAGGATTCCAATATTTGCTCTTTGTATGGATCACCCTCATAGATTAACCTTTCAGGAAGACTGTGTGCAGAAAATATAACCCATGCATCTTTACCAACTCCATATAATGTTTCAAGAATATTTTTGCTCCAAAGCCTAATAAATAAAGGATGATTACCCCATGATGAAACGAATTCAACTTTCATTCCTTCTAGCTGAGAAATTATCTTGTTTACTCTATCGAAATATCCTCCTACACTCATCTTAGAATAATGAGGGGCTAGAACAATACATAATAAATTTCTTATGCCATCCTTATATGCTTCCATAATTACATCCTCTATGAAGGGCTTTGAATGACGCATTGCGAGATATACTTTGTAATCTAAATCTTCCGAGGCTAATTTTGACTCTAACTTAGCTCTCTGAGCTTCAGATATGATTTTTAGGGGCGAACCTCCTCCTATAGCTAGATATCTCCTTTTAAGATCATTAAGTTCTTCATCGCTTGGCCTCTTTCCGCCCCTGATATGCGTATAATAAGCTTCAATCTCGTCAATGGAAGTAGGAGATCCATAGGCCATTAAAAGAACAGCCTTGCTCATCTTTCTCTCCTAGTTTTCTCGTGAACATATGAAACAAGCATACGAAGATTCTCTGGAGGCGTTTCAGGAAGAATACCATGGCCTAAATTAAAAATATGCCCTTTATATTTCGAAGCTAACCTAAGTATTTCTTCAGCTTTATATAACATTTCATCACCACCTACTACTACAAAAGAAGGATCGAGATTACCTTGCACAGCAGTCCTTTCATTTAATCTCTCCCACACATGATTAATTGGTACTCTCCAATCCACGCTTATTACATGAGGGCCTGTCTCTGCAATAGAAGTTAATAAATGATAGGAATTTTCACAATAGTGAATTTTAGGTACGTTGCTAGGTAGGGATTCAAAAATCTTTTTGGTATATTTTTGGACATATTTCCTATATTCATTCTCAGACAAAACACCAGCCCAACTATCGAAAAGTTGGATTGCCTTTACGCCATGCTTTATCTGTGCTTCTAAATATCTAATTATAACATTTGTCAATTTTTCCATGAGTAGATTCCATCCAGTACTTTCTGAAAGCATGAATACTTTTGTTTTATTCAAGCTTCTACTTGCCTTGCTTTCTATCAAATAAGAAGCCAATGTAAAGGGAGCTCCTGAAAATCCTATGAGAGGTATCTCATCGTTAAGTTTAGAGAGCGTTTTATCTATACCTTCAAAGATGAAATATAGATCTTCTTCTGGATTGAAAGTTCTTAAATCATCTACACTTTCTAAGCTAGTTATGGGGTTTTGAACAACCGGCCCCCAATTTTCCTCAATCTTATATTTTACCCCCATAGGTCCTGCAATGAAGATTATATCAGTATAAATGATCGCTGCATCGACACCTAAAAAGAAAGCAGATTTGCTTACGATTTCTGATACTGCTTCAGTATCCTTCGATAGCTCTTCTACAGTTCTATTACCTTTTATCTTCCTATAAAGTGGTAAGTATCTTCCAGCTTGTCTCATAAACCATATCGGCGTGTATTCAGTCTCTTTTTTAAAGCACGCATCAAGAAATGTTGTATTCATTTTAAAGACTTGAACGTCTCTTGCAAGGCTAAAGACGTATCTTGAATATCCTCTACTCTATGAGAAGTGGATAGGAACATCGCTTCATAGGGAGATGGAGGCAAGTATATACCGCTTCTAAGCATCATGCTATGGAAAACTGCAAACAAATCTCTATTCGTAGATAATACATCCTGAAAATCCTTAACCTCTCTATTTGTAAAAAAGATTGAAAACATGGATCCAACCCTATTAACCTTAACGTCGACAGAGTATTCATTGGCAATCTTGTATATTTCTTTTTCTAAAAATGAAGATATACGTTCAAGATATTCATATGATTTTTGATCCAAAAACGAAATCGTTGCAAGGCCTGCAGCACAAGCAACAGGATTTCCAGATAATGTGCCTGCTTGATATACAGGCCCTTCAGGGGATATCATCTTCATTATTTCTCTCTTCCCTCCATAAGCTCCTATAGGAAAACCTCCTCCGATTATTTTCCCTAGACAAGTCAAATCAGCTTCAACATTGTATAACTCTTGGGCACCGCCTCTAGCTACCCTAAATCCTGTTATAACTTCATCAAATATGAGCAAGGAACCATATTTATCACAAAGTTCTCGCATTGTGAATATGAATTCTTTCTCAGGAATAACTACGCCCATATTTCCAGCTATGGGTTCAACGATTATAGCTGCAATCTCCTTGCCATAGGTTGAAAAAACTTTATAGAGCTGCTCAATATCATTATAGTTACAAAGAATCGTTTTGGAAGCAATTTCTTCATCTACGCCCTCGGATAAAGGTACCCCAAATGTAGCCATACCTGAACCTGCTCTGACAAGCAGTTGATCTACATGGCCATGATAACATCCCTCAAACTTCAATATGTACTTCCTTTTGGTGTACGCTTTTGCGAGCCTTATAGCTGACATCGTAGCTTCAGTTCCTGAATTTACAAGTCTGATCTTTTCTATTGAAGGAAATGCTTTTGTTATTTCTTCACAAAGCAATAATTCTGGTTCAGTGGGCGCACCAAAGGTTGTACCTTGTTCTATTATATCTATTGTTTTTTCTAAAACTTTATCATTAGCATGGCCATGGATCAATGCTCCATAAGACATTACGTAGTCGATATATTGATTGCCGTCGACGTCGATTATTTTGCTTCCTTTTCCCTTTGCTATGAAGATAGGTCTACCTCCTACGTATTTGAAAGATCTCACAGGACTATTTACTCCTCCTACCATGACTTTAGAAGCCCTTTCGTATAGCAAGTCAGATTTAAACCTTTTCAAAGAGCTCATCCTTTAAGCCACTTTGCTATTTGAAGTGCATAATAAGTTATGATGATTGAAGCGCCTGCTCTTTTGATGGAAGTAGTTATCTCGAGAACTGCATCCTTCTCATTTAGATAACCGCTCATAGATGCAAATTTGATCATAGAATATTCGCCGCTAACGCTATATGCAGCTATTGGAACGTTATACAATGAGCTCGCCTGTGATATTATATCTAAATTAGGTAGTGCAGGCTTGACCATCACGATATCTGCACCTTCTTTTATATCCATCTCTATCTCCCTAAGTGCCTCTTTTGAATTCCTAATATCCATTTGATACTCTTTCCTATTACCGAACTTAGGAGAAGAAAAAGCAGCTTCCCTAAAGGGGGAATATAGAGATGATGCATACTTTGCTGAATAACTCATTATTATTGTATCACGAAAACCTTCTGAATCCAATGCATTTCTTATTGACAATACTTGATGATCCATCATAGCACTAGGAGCTACGATATCTGCGCCCGACTCAGCATATGTTAGAGCTGCTCTGGACAGAAGAGGTAATGTCTTATCATTGGAGATTATTCCATTTTCTACAATCCCGCAATGACCATGAGTTGTATATTCGCATAAGCATACATCTGCTGCGACCACCAGCTCAGGAAAGCTTTCCTTCAATCGTCTTATAGTTCTGGGAATTATACCGCTTTTAGAATATGCTTCGCTACCGATTTCATCTTTAATTTTAGGAATTCCAAATATCAAAACTGCAATTATACCATTTTCAACAAGTTCTTGGATATAGTCATCTAGCATATCCAGAGAATAACGCTTTATACCGGGCATTGAGTCTATATCTTCGATGATTTTCTCCCCATCGACGACGAAAATAGGCTGAATTAAAGATGAGACATTAAGAGAAGTCTCAGAAACTAAATCCCTGATTTTTTGTGATTTCCTTAATCTTCTCAATCTTATCCTTTCTATTTCCTCAATCATATCTTAATCTTCTAATCAACTCCTTCACAACACCTTCGAACGTCTGCTCTTCGGATATTATGATTTTTTTAAAGCCCTTTTTTTGAGCAAAATCAGCAGTAACAGGCCCTATGCAAAAAACAGGAATTTCCTTCATCTCTTCTATATTCTTCACTCTGTTAATAAAACCTCTAACCTCAGAGGCACTGCCAAATATTATAGCATCTAACTCACTTGTAATTCTTACTTTCTCCTGGATAAAAGATACGTTATAGATTGATACAGTGTCTACTTCAAAGCCTCTATCTTTTAATATATTATAAAGTTCCTCATTTGCAAGATTCGATCTTAATAGCAACACTCGCTTACCCTCTTTGGGGAGCTCGCTAGCAAGACCTTCTGTTGTATTTTTCGAGGGTATAAAAGATTTTTCGATACCTATCTCCTTCAATGCCTCAGCAGTCTTATTACCAACTGCTGCAAATCTGGCTTTGAGATTTGCTAAGGGAATTCGGAGTTCCTTGACTCTTCGGTAAAAATATCTTACTGCTGTAGCGGAAGTAAAAACGAGCCAATCGTATTCTTCGATTTTTTCCAGAAATCTATCAACTTTGGACCAATCGGGTTCTGAGTAAGTTATTGTATCTATTACTATGGGCATGACATTTTTTTTAAGCAACATGTTTGCCAATTCAATGTTGCCTTCATGAGATCTTGTGATCGCTACTTTAAGCATTTTTCAATTCTTTTCGTATTTCATCCGCGATCATTGCACCAAATTTCATCGGCTCTTCAGCTCTTCCGAAGTAAGTTCTCTTAACCATTCTGCTTCCATCGCTACTCGCTAAAAAAGCTATAGCACGTATCTCTTCTTTTTTTACTTCTGCATAAATCCCCGTTGGTACATCACAGCCGCCTCCTATTTTGTCCATAAAGGACCTTTCACAAAGCGCAGCTCTAAAAATATCATTATCGTTTATCTCGCCGAAAAGCTCAGAAAGATCTTTTCTTCTCTTCAAGATTTCAACCGCTATGATCCCTTGCCCTGGCGCAGGAACGATATCTTCTATCTTAAAAAATTGTGAAATTTTTTCATGCATACCCAATCTTATCAAACCTGCCGCTGCGAGAATTACGCCATCAAGATTGAGTTTTTCGAACTTCGAAATCCTTGTATCGACGTTACCGTGTATATCCATAATTTCTATATCTTTCCTCAAATACCTAAGCTGAACCTTCCTCCTCAAGCTACTAGTACCTAGTCTAGAACCTAAAGGAAGATCTTCTAGCTTTTTACCATCCTTAGATACCAAAACGTCTCTTGGATCTTCTCTGGAAGGTGTAGCTATGATAGTTAATCTATCATCTAAATTGCTGGGCAAATCTTTTAGGCTATGTATTGCTACATCTACTTTCCCATCTATCAACAATGTTTCTATATCATAAGTGAAAGCGGATTTTAGATTTAATGACAAATTTTGATGTCCTAAATCACCTTTTGTAGAAACCTTGACAATCTCAACCTCTAATTCTGGAAATTTCTTCTTTAGCATATCTACTACAATCTCTGTTTGCTTTAATGCTAGCTTACTAGGTCTTGTAGCTACCAAAATTCTATTCTTCATACAATTCTAAGTTCTCCTTAAAAATATCATAAAGAATTTCAATGTTAGCTGGATCTTCTTTTGCAAATTTATTAATAGGAGATAACAACTTGTTCACAATACTTTTGCTCATAGCTTCCAAGATATCCTCAATGTTTTCACTCTTGAGCTCTTTCAAAGCTCTTCCAAGCTCATACTTTCTAATCTCTTCAGCCCATATGTAAATTGAAGGAATAATCTTATTCAGTTTCGCAGTATAAAGATTATTATAAAACCTTTTGGCCTCTGAATCGATCTGCTCAATAATATATTTAAAGCCAGATAAATCATGATCCGAAAATCTTGCTAATTCATCTAAATCAATCAATTTTACTCTCCCCATCGAACGGATTTCTGGATCAATGTTCCTAGGAAAGCCTAGGTCTATGATAATCTTATCGCTATCCTGAAGCATATTCTTAGTTATAATATAACCTTCATTATTCGTAGAGGAGATGATAAGATCACATACATTCGCCACTGTTGGCAGCAAGTCTGGGCTAACTCTTTGCAGCTTTGAGAAAACTTTCGGTAAATTGTCCCTCCTTGTATAGATGAATAATGTTTCAACATTTTTTAGATCGAAATGCTTAAGGAATAATTGTATCATCTTTCCTGACCCGATTAACAAAACTTTCTTAGGTTTATATCCTAATTTATGTAGATATTCTACGGAGGCTAAGGCAAGCGAAACTCCGTTCGGCAAATTGACACTTTTCCTGATCCTTTTAGCCGCATTATAACAAAAATCAAAAAGTTGAGAGAGAATAGCCCTAGAATTGTTAATTACTCGCTCCTGAATATTAATTCTTCTCAACTGTTCTTGAATTTGCTCTTCGAAGAGTGCTGCGGAATCAAGACCGCATGATACTAGCAATAGATGCTTGATAACTTCGAAATCTTGATAACGATAAATACCATTGATAGGAAGATGATTCAAATCTAAAAAGGAAATGAAATCATGAAATGATCTATCAGGATTATCTGTGACCAAGACGAGTTCGCATCTATTGCATGTTGAAATGAAAGTCGATTCCTTTGAATGAAAGATTGAGTTCAGTTGTTTTCTAATCTCCGCTCTGTTTAAAAGCATTGCCAACTTTTCCCTATACTCTATAGAAGAGGTTTTAAAAGAGCAACCTATCAATAGAAGGAAATATTTCTTATTTGGAAGTTCCAATACAGGAGAGAGACGCTGCATTTCTCTTTATCATTTTTAGCCTTGAATACATATTAATGTGATTATGAACTTTCATATATTTGAATATTATACAAATCAATACAAAATTATTTCATTCAGTTATTTTTATAAATAAATTGACCTCCTATATGAGTCTCGAGCACTTTTATCTTTTTCAGATCGTGTTCTTCTACCTCAAAAGGATCCCTGTCCAAAATTATGAAGTCTGCAAACTTGCCTACTTCCAAGCTACCTAAATTATCTTCTTCTCTCATTATGTAAGCAGATCCCAAAGTATATGCATACAAGGCTTCTTCAAGCGAAAGAGATTCTTCTTTTGTATCTTCATAATATTCTATATTCTCAAATCTTCCACGAGTAACACTTGCGTATATTGTTTCCCAAGGATTAAGAGGTTCAACAGGACTATCAGTTGATAAGCTCACCTTTACACCTTTGTTAAGCATTGATTTAAAGGCATAAAGCCACTTTATACGCTTTGCACCAAGCCTTTTCTTAGCCCACCAGTCAGTTATGATAAAGTGAGGCTGCACTGCTATTGGTATATTTAGCTTAGTAAGCTTTTCAATTTGGTCAACTCTAAGAACTGAACCATGCTCAAGTCTATGTCTAAGCGAATCTCGATTTTTAACTTTGCTATATGCATCGATTACCAAATCTGCGCAAGCATCGCCTATTGCATGTACCGCCATTTGAAGCCCTGCAGAATCAGCTTCTTCAACGATTTCATAGAACGTTTTTTCATCTAGATTCAGCTGACCTCTATTATTTTCATCATCGCTATAAGGTTCAGATAGATAAGCTGATCGAACACCTAATGCTCCGTCAAGAATGATTTTAAAACCCATCACTTTTAACATCACGTCACCAAAGCCGCTTCTTATTCCCATGTTTTTAAAAAGCCTCAGAGGCTCCTTATTTCCGTCCAATCTAACATATGCCCTAATTCTGATCTTCAGTTTCTTTTCTGAATTTAACTTTATAAGAATGCCAAGTGTTCTCATGCTAAGTCCGGCTATCCCTACTGTTGTTACACCTAAAGAAGCAGAATAATTCATCGCATCTATTAAGAATTTCTCAATTTCCTCGTCGCTTAATGATTTTCTATAAGCTTCTATTACCTTACTCATCGCTCTCTCTTTTATAAGACCAGTAAAGACACCTTTAGAATCCCTAATCACATCTTCATCTATTTCTTCTGTAAGCTTGGCAATCTCCATTGCTTTAGTATTCAAGACAGCTGCATGGCCGCAAACTCTTGAGAGAAAAACTGGCCTATCATTAACAACTTCATCCAAATCTTTGCTAGTTGGATATCTTTTTTCGCTGAACAGTTCTTGATCCCAACCTCTACCGTATATCCAATAGCTCTTAGCTCTTTTGGCATAATCTTTGAGTTTAAGCTTTAATTCTTCAATACTACCTACATTCCTTAAATCAAGTTGATTTAGAGTCTCGCCGATCCAATCTAAGTGGACATGGGAATCTATAAATGATGGAAAGATTACACCTTGAACTTTTACTTTATCTCCTCCTAACTCTTCACAAATCTTCTCGGCTCTATACGCGCTGCCTGCATACATAACCTTATCTCCATGAACTAAAAGAGCCTCTACTTTGAGAATCGGCATAAAGCGTGTATATATTTTCCCAATGAAGCACCTAACGCTACTCATAAATCCAAAGTTTCAAATTTTTATTAAAGCATTAAACCATTACTATAAACGATCCTCCAAAGCTCGTTAATTTTCTGCTTTACTTCTTCAAGACTTTTGCCAACGACATTTATATGACCCATTTTCCTTCTCTTCCTCACTTCATCTTTACCATACCAATACAGCTTACCATACTTTAGGACTTCTAAGCTTACATCTCCCTCACCAAGTATATTAAGCATGCCGCCATGGCAAAACAGCTCTGTCGATCCTAACTCAAGACCTGTGATGGCTCTGATATGATTTTCGAATTGAGATACGAATGCTGCATCCAAAGTGTAATGTCCAGTGTTGTGTACTCTAGGAGCAAACTCGTTTATGAATATATCTTCACCTTTAACCATAAATTCGACACCCATCGCTCCAACATAATCGAGACTATCAGCTAGCCTTTTTGCAATTTCTATTATTCTATCATTTTCTATAGGGCCATAGTTATGCACAAGGATGCCCTTTAAATTGAGATTATATGTTGGCGGATAAGCGATAGTCTTCTTACCATCTCTAACAACTATAGTAGATGCTTCGTAATCGAAATTCACAAATTCCTCTACTACGAACTTTTCTTTTACTTCTGTTAAAAATAAAAATTCGTATACTTTACCATTAACGAAGTACTGATTTTTTCCATCATAACCCCCATATGACTGCTTGATCACTGCTCTGCTATTGAATTCTTCCTCTGCTATCCTTAAGGCTTCTGTACCGTTTTCTGCGATTTTGAATCTAGCCGTAGGAAAACCATGCTTAGCATAATAGAGCTTTTCTTCATGCCTTGCACGCTTGAGCTTTATGTTTTCTATATTCGGAATTAATTTGTCCTTCTCGCTAGCATATTCAAGGGCTTTTCCGTATACATATTCAAATTCATATGTTACTATGTCACATGAATCAACGAATTGCTTGTATTCGTCAGGTCTAAAATACTTATCAGCAATCTTACATGCAGGTGCATTGGGATTTTCTTCGAGTACATAAAACTGGAATGGGAATTTCCTTCCCTCCAATATCATCATCCATCCCAATTGGCCTCCGCCCAAAATACCTATTTTAAGTTTCGAGTCTTGAAGAGAGGACCTCATCTCTAATCTTAATCTTAAACTCCTCCAATTTTTTGTTTAACTCATGATCTTTAATGGCAAGGATTCTAAGCGCAAGCAAGGCAGCATTTTTGGCATTACCAATGGCTACAGTTGCAACAGGAACACCATAGGGCATCTGAACTATTGAAAGCAATGAATCAAGCCCATTAAGATTCTTGGATGGAATTGGGACTCCTATAACTGGAAGGGTTGTCAAAGATGCCACCATGCCTGGCAGATGCGCAGCTCCTCCAGCTCCTGCTATTATAACTTCGATACCTCTATCTCTAGCGCTTTTGGCATATTCATACATATATTCAGGCGTTCTATGAGCGGAAACTACACGAGCTTCAACTTCAACGTTGAATGACTTAATAAGCTCATAAGCCTCCTTCATATATTCCCAGTCATTTTTACTCCCCATGATGATTGCAACTTTAGGCATAATAATACTATTATAACAAAAGATTTAAGCCAGAACCTTAATGGGTCATAATAATGAGAATAGAGGAAATTCTCGATACTGAAAAAATAACGCCTAATCAGAGTAAGATATTATGGATTGCAAGATTATCTTGGAGCTTTGTGGCGATGGAAATAATAATCATATCCTTTACCCTGCAATTATTTGCAAACATCTTTAGTCTTGACAAGATCCAGCTAGCATTCCTAGCCTCAGCAGTCCTTATTGGAGATACAATAGGTGCAATCATCTTTGGAAGATTCGCTGACGTACTTGGAAGAAGATTGTTGTTTCAGATTTCCCTCTTATGGTATAGCATCTTCACAGCTTTGACCGCATTATCATTTAACTTCGAAAGTCTAGTTACCTTTAGAATTCTTGCTGGTATAGGACTTGGAGGTATGCTCGTCGTTGACCCTGCACTACTAAGCGAGTTCCTACCAAGGAGAAAAAGAGGGAACCTTATGGTCAGCTTAGATCTTTCATGGCCCTTTGGAAGTTTATTAGCTTTATTGATGGCATATATCTTTTTAGTAATCCTAAATGACAACTGGCGAGCACTGTTCTTGGCAATAGCATTCCCTGCATTTACCATAGCACTATTCAGATTTTATGTCCCAGAATCTCCTTTCTACTTAGCTAAAAGTGGAAAATTGGATGAGGCAGCTAAGACGCTTTTTAAAGTGACGAATAAAGAAGTCGATGCAAAAGCGATTGAATTTGCCATAGAAGAGGAAGGCAGTTACTACGAATTATTCAGAAATTATGGATTACGGGTATTAGTAATGCTCATTGCATGGTGTGCTTTGAACTATACATATTATGGACTGTTCTTATGGCTTCCTGATGTATTAAACGTAGTGAACCTATTTGGAAACATATGGTTATTCCTAGCACTTGCATTCATATTCCAAATACCAGGATATTTGACAGCTATGTATCTCGTAGAGAGAATTGGAAGAAAAGGCACGTTGTATGTATTTTTATTCATGAGCGGAATTACAGGGATAAGCATGGGGATATTTACAAATAGTGCTTTATTATTCGGAATTTCTCTTTTAGCAGTAAGTTTCTTTAACCTCGGAGCTTGGGGTGCAGTCTATCCTTTCACCAGCGAACTATTCCCTACAAAGCTTAGAGGCAAAGCATTTGGTCTTGCAGAAGGAATAGGCAAGGTTGTCTCAGTATTAGGACCCATAGTATTTGGGTTTATATACGCGATTACAAATGGCGTTACGATGCCTCTTGTAGTAACTTCTGCTATCGCAGCTATCGCAGCAATACTTATATACTTTCTAGCACCTGAAACTAGGAAGCTTATATTTGATTGAATTTTTTTAAAGATTTTAAAAACTTTAACTGTTTAAAGATGTGAACAAAAAGAAGAACAGTAATCTTGTATTCGAGGCAATATCCCATCCTATTAGAATTAAGATAGTTGAATTGTTAGCAGAGAAAGGAGAAATGGGCTTTTCAGAATTAAAGGAAGAATTAGGGATAAGCACAGGCAGTATTTACCACCATTTATCCATGCTCTCTGATTTCATAGTTCAAAATGAAAAAAGGAAATACGTATTAAACCAAGACGGTAAAAGACTTTATAGACTAATCAAAGAAAATAAATTTCAAGTTAGCAATGAAAACAAAAGTAAACTTACAAAAATTAAAAATATGTTTACTGGGGCTTTATTTCCTGTTTTTCTATCAAGCCATTCAAGAATTACGTTCTTCATGGGCTCACTCATCGCAATATTAAACGTACTAGGATTATATAACAATGAATTGAATTATAAACTTCTTTTCCTTATCGATGTAAGAATAACTACTCTAACAGATGTTTTATTAAATTTTATTATTAACTGGATTATAATATATATTATTTTAGAAATTACTTCATTAATATTTTTGAAAACAAAAGGAAATGAATTATCTTTATTCTTCATGATTCCCATTTCTTTATTTCCTTTATTATTCTTCATTTATTTATGGGGTTTTATCAGTTCATTCAACCAAAATTTTACGAGATTTGTATTTGTGCTTTTCCAAGCATGGAGCTTTTTACAAATTATAAGGGCAATGCAAATTATGAAAAACCTAAGCCTACAACAAGCACTCATTTCTGCTTTGGTTTTATATTTCGCATCTGTAGTCGCATTCTTAGCTTTCTAAATCACTAGAAATGGAAACCCTTAAATTCGTACTTAAATTATCTATCGTATGAAGGTTTTTTCCTTCATATTTATCTTAATTTTAATTATGCTAAATTTTAGTGTTAGCAAAGCTGAAAACCCCTCCGATATCGCCATAAATTACTTAATTCAAAGATTTGGAAGTGCCAATTATGAAATAACTAAGACCTATACGTTAGGAAATGTGGAATTACTGGGCATCTCAGACAACAAGAATTACTACGTTTTTAAGATAAACCTCTCAAACAATAGAATCCTAGATTTCGAAGCAAAAGCTTTAGACTTGAATTTCAAAGCTGAACATGAGGGCGCTAATCTATATGTTGAATGTCTAGGAACAAAAAACGAAGGTTTTGGTATAGATTTTAATGAATCTTCTGCATTTACTCTTGATTATTATTACCAAGGCCATAAAGAGGATAATTCTTTAACATTTTCGGTACAAGACTTGGTGCTTCTTGAGTTTGTGGATTCCAATGCCAACGGTATCCCTGATAACGGTGAAAAAATGTATGTAATTAACTTGAATACGTTGAACCATACGAGAAGTGATGAAATTATACGTTCCCCCATGGGATTAGTTACGGAATTGGATGTAACGTATAAATTTGGCTTAGAGGGGAAGGCCTCATTAGAGATCGTCTTCACAATTTATCCATCCTCAACAACGATTGCAAATTTAACCAGTGACCAAAAAATGAAGGGTTATGAAATAGATATATCGGCATACCTTTCAAATTACAATAGATACATCAAGAATTCATCCTTATTGCTTGCACTTAAGGTTCAAAGACCGGTTGTCAGTAATCAGCCCCATGAGCTAATCTTTTATAATGACGGTTACGTATCGCTTAGCTTAAGCAGCCCATATAAGATGTCTACCATGAATAGTTCGATTTATCTAACCTTTAATAATTACGGGTTTACCAACTTCAAGATAAATTATAATCAACTCAAGCAATTCGTTAGTACACTCGCTAACCAAATTACAATTTTGATTTCAGCGATTTTGCTCATAACATTATCACTCTTCCTAATATTGAGATATAAAAAAATAAAAAGAAAAATACTCAGTGACTAGCTGACTTTATTTTATTGAAAACATAAGGTAATATTCCTCCTTGTTTAAGATAATTCAATTCTATTTTCGTATCCACCCTTGCCAATGCCTTGAATCTTATCTCTTTGGAACCATCAATAGCTCTTACCTCTATTATCTGCTTCGGTTCCAAATCCCTAAGGCCTTCAATATAAAAGATTTCTTTGCCTGTTAATCCCAATTCTTTCCATGATTTATCAATTTGCAATGGCAATACTCCCATAGCTACGAGATTGGATCTATGTATTCTTTCAAAGCTCTCAGCAATTACAGCCCTAACGCCAAGAAGCGCAGTAACTTTAGCTGCCCAATCTCTAGAGCTTCCTGCTCCATACTGCTTGCCTGCCAAAATTATTAATGGAATGCCTTCGCTCTTGTATTTCATTGCAGCATCGTAAACGCTCATTAATTGATTTGTTGGTATGTGCAACGTATACCCCCCTTGAATATCGACTAAAAAGTTCCTCAATTTAGGATTACTAAATCCGCCTCTGAGCATTACTTCATGGTTACCTCTTCTAGCACCGAATGTGCTCAAATCTTTCTCGCCCAAAGAAAGCAAATATTTACCTGCAACGCTATCTCTGGAAATAGGGCCTGCAGGAGATATATGATCAGTTGTAATTCTATCGCCCAATAACAACAAAACTCTTGCACCTAATATATCATCTAAGGTTTGTGTTACATCAAGCCAAGGTGGTTCTTTGATATACGTTGACTCTGGCCAGTCATATATTCTTGAACTTGTGACCTTGAGCGAATCCCAGTTCTCATCTCCTTCGAATATATCTGCGTAAAGCTTCCTATATAATTCAGGATTCATTGCATAACTCATGCATTCATTTATTTCCTTTGATGACGGCCATACATCTTTTAAATAAACAGGGTTCCCATTAGGATCGTAACCTAAAGGTTCATTGAAGAGGTCTATATCTATCCTTCCAGCTAAAGCATATGCTACAACGAGCATAGGAGAAGCTAAGAAAGTTGCCTTTAAAAGCGGGTTTATTCTTCCTTCAAAGTTCCTGTTACCGCTTATAACACCTACTGCGAATACATCGTTATTTATTATTTCATCGGCAACCCATTTTGGAAGCGAACCGCTGTTACCTATGCATGTTGTACAGCCGTAACCAACTATATGGAACCTGAGTGCTTCAAGATAGCTCATTAAACCTGCATTCTTCAAATATTCCGTTACTACCCTTGAGCCTGGTGCTAAGCTCGTCTTTACGTATTCTTTAACGCTGAGCCCACGTTCGACAGCTTTTTTAGCTAAGAGACCTGCACCAATCATTACAGTTGGATTAGAAGTATTTGTGCAGCTAGTTATAGACGCTATGACAACACTGCCATGTGGTATTTTAGGGCTGTTTTTAATTTTGTATTCCTTCATTAGCATCTCAAGGAAATCCTTAGCCTTTGCTAGAGGGATCCTGTCCTCAGGATTCTTGGGTCCTGCAATGCTAGGCTCTACATCCCCTAGGTCAACAACAATTACTTTGTCATATCTTGGCTCTTGTCCTTCATAAAACATTCCTTGATATCTACAGTAATTTTCAACGAATTTCACATGACTTTCATCTCTTCCTGTACCCCTGAGATAATCCAATGTTAATTTATCCACAGGGAAGAAACCAATTGTAGCACCATATTCTGGAGCCATATTACCTATTGTTGCCCTATCTTGGGCAGATAGGGATTCAAGACTTGGACCGAAGAATTCAACAAACTTGTTAACCACATCTTGCTTCCTGAGTAGTTCTGTAATATGCAATACCAGATCAGTTGGTGTAACCCCTTCTCTAAGCTCTCCTAAAAGTTTAACGCCAACAACTTCAGGAACTGGCATGTAATATGGCTGGCCAAGCATAACAGCCTCAGCCTCGATACCTCCAACACCCCATCCTAGAACACCAATACCATTAATCATCGTTGTATGAGAATCAGTTCCAAGTAGCGTATCAGGAAAGGCTACGCCGTTTCTATTTTCTACAACCTTAGCTAAGTATTCTAGATTTACCTGATGAATAATTCCTTTGCCCGGCGGGACTATCCTAAAGTTTTCAAAAGCTTTTTGCGCCCATTTCAGAAAAGCGTATCTTTCCCTGTTTCTCTCAAATTCCGTTTTTAGATTCAAGCTGAAAGCATAAATAGTACCAAAATACTCTACTTGAATTGAATGATCTATCACTAGGTCAACAGGTATCTTAGGATTTATCAGTTCTGGATTTTCTTTTAACTTGCTACGCATTGCTGCCAAATCTACGATCAAAGGTATGCCTGTGTAATCTTGGAGAATAACCCTTGTAGGAAGATATGGGATTTCTTCTCCGATCTTCCTGTTCAAGATTTTTTCGATATCAGCCTCAGTCACCATTTCACCATCCAAATTTCTGAGCACATTCTCTAGAAGGACTTTCAAAGAAAACGGAAGTTTCTCTGCTTCACTACCAAATTCCTTAATATCGTATACATAACCGAAATCTAATTTCTTTTTATATGTATTGGAATCCATTCTAACGATTCTGTGTTTTTATCCTCAATCCCTCTATATCAAACTTGCTATTGCTAACTACCCTGTATAGCTGCACAAAACCAATGAGCTTAAGTCCATCCGCAACCAAAGATATTAAGCCTAAGTTTATGATGAACAAAGGAAGAGCTAAGACATAAATTGCGCCCAAAGTATAAGTAAAGGCACCTAATTTCCTATCAAACATCATGTAATAACTGAAAGGTGCAATGCCGCCAATTGGTTCCGATAAATAGCCTATTACAATCAAATACGCACCTTCGAAACGATTTAATGAAAGTAAAATCAACCCAGCGAATACTATAGCAAGACCTGAAGGGATGGCTAAGTTGAATATTCTCTTATGAGGCATGGGTAACTTCCTATATTCGATGTAGGCCCAGATAGCCAAGATAAACAAGATATACATTAAAGATAGCGGTATTAAATTGGTTACTGAAGATATTCCATTGAAAACTAAGTAAAGGAGGACGAAAAAGATTAACAGCGCTGCAAAAGTGCTTATCAGCGTCCCTCTGAATAGATTTTGATATGCCATGTGGTAATCTAGATTTGTCCAAATATTAAAATAGCGAAAACTTCCCTTTCTTCAATGCGTTTCTAAGAATAATTTTTTGGACTCTATATGAGATAATCCCCATAATAAGGACAGCTAAGATATCAAGAAGTAAGAAAAGGACTCTGTCGATAGGATAATATCCCGTAGCAGCAGCTATTATTGGCCCTATTACATAATAAAAAGGAGAATATACTATTACGCTTGCGAAACCTTTACTGAATAGCTGTATAGGTATTGCTCCACTGAAGAAAGGTATTATGAATTGAAGCGCCTGATTCGCCACCCAAGGTGATCTAACATTTATTATTAAAAAGCTATATGTACCCGCGAAGAAGAGAAAGAAGAGAATAGCTAAGAACAAATAAATCACGAAGAACAATGGGTCTGCAATAAAGATGTTTGCGCTGAACAATAGCGTATTGAGAAGTAATACAAGTGAACCTATTACTGCTGTGTCTATTAAACTTATAGCGACTCTTCCAACTAAGTGAGATACTATACTTGAATTCGTCATTATAACATTCTCAAGTATTCCTTGTTGGATTGATAAGACAAGTGATGATGCGATACCTAGAAAGTTGGAGACGAAAACGAAAAGAAAAATTCCCCAAGTAAGAGATGTAATCACCGAAGAGTTATTAACGTAGTTCACAGCATATAGCAAAATGCCATAAAGCAAGAGAAGGACCCAAAATGGTGTTGCTAGTATATCGCTGATGAGCCATACCTTGTATCTTACATATATTGTTACACCTCTTTCAAACTCTGCGAATACCTTCCTGATACCTTTAATAAAAAAATTACCAGCCATATGTTCCTTTCTTTTTAATATACGCACGCTCGAAATATTTGTAAATCAGATAGCCTGCGATCAAATAGAAGAACATGAAAGGAAAAGGCATGGTAAATATTTGGTTGATGAAACCTTGGACAGTTGACCTTGCATACTCAACAGCGTAATAATATGGCAATGCACGACCAATTATTTGCAGTACATAGGGCAACAAAGTAACTGGGTATAGGAAACCTGAAACCACAGCTATGAAACTTGCAATTAGATTCGCAATAGGTTCAGGCTCTCTAACAATTATACTAACAGCTAGAAAAATTAAACTGAAGCCTATGGCTGGGATTAGAGCAACGTACAACACTAAAAGAGAAACAATGAAATTCAAGATACCGGCAAAGCCAAAGGCTATTATCGTTGCAACGACACCCACAATGATATAGTTTATAAGACCAAATAGACTGCTCGATATCATATTCGAAAAAATCATAGTGAAAGGGCTTATGGGAGAACTCAAAAGGTATTCTAGTCTTCCTGTTAGCAATCCTTCCCTCACAAAGGATGCTGCAGAAAAAGTCATCATGAGAGCAACGATATACATCGCTAAACCTATAAGTTGGTAGAAAAGCAATCTAGGATCAGCAGGCCTTCCTCCCATACCAGAGCCTAAGGCATATGCAACGAAGGCAAATAAGAAAGGAAAGGAAGAAATTCCAATGAACCAGCTGACCTCTCTCAGTAAGCTTCTAAGCTCAGCCTCAACTATACCCATAACTTGGTTTATCACTCTCATTTTTCCTCAACAACTTTAGCGAAAGCTTCCTCCAAACTAGGTTCGATGATTTTGATATTCCCTATTTCATAGCCCTTTGTCCTTATTTCATCTACTATCCTTAGCAGATCCTCAGTGGGCTTTTCTGAGATAACCTTTATGACTGGAAAGCCTCTTTCACCTATCTTGAAATCTAAATCAAGTTTAGGATTATCATTTAAGACTTCTACCTCGATCATATGCTTTAGCTTAAGCTTATTTTTCACCTCCCATGGAGATCCTGAAATCACTATTTTTCCTTTATTTATGATCGCAACCCTGTTGCTTAAATTCTCTACTTCCCACATATTGTGGCTGGTTAGTAATACAGTCTTACCCTTCTCTGCTAACTCTTTTATTAGATTCCTTATCTTCCTTGCTGAAATCGGATCCAGCCCTATCGTTGGCTCATCAAACAAAAGAATAGGCGCATCATTGATAAGGCATTTCGCTATGCTCAATTTTGCCATCATACCTAGGCTGTATTCATCAACAGTTCTATAAGCATCCTTGCCCAAGCTAACTGAATCAACAAGCTCCTTTGCACGCCTAAGCGCTTCTTGCTTAGACATCCCATAAAGCCTTCCATAATAGACAAGATTTTCTATGCCAGTTAGTCGAGAATAAAAGCCCTTATTGGCATAAAGTACGATACCTAAATTTTCTCTTACCTTCTTTGGTTCTTTTATGACGCTGTAACCATTAACATAAGCCTCACCTTTATCTGGAATTAAAAGCGTTGCGATTATTTTTATTGTGGTAGTCTTGCCTGCACCGTTAGGGCCAACCAAGCTGAATATTTCTCCTTTCTCAACCTCAAAACTCACACCATCAAGCGCCTTAACTGTTCTATATGAGCTATTGAACAATCCCTTTCTTTCTCTAGTCTTGTACTCTTTATAAATCTCATTTACTTGTAACATCCTCATATTACGCACCGTATTTTTCTATTACATCTTTTAAGATAGATATAATTATAACTGGATCAAAATATATTATGCTTTCATTCTCGTTGATTTGTTCAATGATCTTTTTTTCCAACGTTTTTAATAATTCACTAGCTAACTCTGAACTCGATATCGAATACGATTTACCGCCATGGCTAAAGATGACTTTATTCTCTTTGACGGCAAGCTTAAATTCAGGTGCGCTTATACGCATTTCTCTTGGGAATACTTCAAATTCGTAGCCAAGATATCTTATCTTTATTCCTTTTCTTGAAAAATTAAAATGATCATCGCCCAAAATAATGCTTAATTCCTCTTTTCCTATTCTAACTGTGGATTTTGGATCATTGGAATAAATGAAGAGCAATGCACGAGGATCCTTTGCACTTGAGGATACCCTAATAAAAGGCCAAATCTCAACTTCCTCTACCCCAAAACCACTCTCAACACTAATAGGACCAACATTTACTCTTTCACCGAATTCGTCGCTCTCAACAGTTATAAAAGGAAGGTGAACATATTCATTGCTTCGCTTAAATCTTGGCACCATAGTTAATAAAGATTGAGCTTTGTTCAATAGCTCATTCGAAACTTTCACTTGACTTCCTCTAATACGAAGTAAGGGTGAGTGTAGCATCATAGGACCACGTAGCTTAAGCTTTAAGCTTCCAAGTTCATTATTAATATCTATATTTAAATTTCCGAAAAATAGAAAACCTATTTTTTTACCTCCTCTTTTTACAATGACAACGTCACCTCCCTCGCCTACGCATGAAGAAAAGTCATTAGGCTTGATTGTGAATGAAGTTATATGCAAAGCGCTTCTTTCGATTTTTAATTTCAGGTCATGATAACGCAGACCATATAAAGTAAAAGAGGCCAGCTTTAATATTATGCCTGCGATCAAAAGTTGCCAAGTATAATCTGTGAAGGGTTTCGATAGCCCTAGAAAGCTAAAAATTAGAATTACCAAGAAGCTGAAGAGAGCTATATTCCCTAACTTGCTAAAGATTTCTGTTATCAATGATGCTATTCCATCAACCTTCCACTTTACATACTGTGATAATGAGAAGAAAAGAATTGAAACCAATATTATTTCATTGCCATAGCTTTCAAGATTGAATAGACCTCTTAAAAGCCATATAACTAGTACAACGAAGGAAAGCCCGCTAAAAAATGAGCTAAGAACTCGTGATATCCTGAAATAAATGCTCGGTTGAGAAATTAGTTCTACACTATTCATAGACCTCACCTCCCAGCGTCTCGTTTATAAGCGCAAGCAGACGGAGTAACATCTTACCTCTGTTGGAAATTTTGTAGCGCATCTCAGTTTCATCATGAGTTATCAAGCCTGCACTGAGCAATTGTCTTAAATTATAAGACATTGAAGAGGATTCTAGATTCAAACTCTCCTTCAACTCGCTGAAACTCATGGGATTTTTGTACAAAATTTTGAGCAACTTTATTCTATCCTCATTTGCCAACGACTTCATTATTGAACTTGCCTTATTTTCGGGCATTTTAAGGATGAGTTCATCGATCTGCGCTTCCCCACGTTCTCTAAGCCCTCTTTTTATGCTTTCCTTCAATACATTGGCTATATCCCTTAATACAATACTCGAAGGTTCCATTTCTTCAAGTTCTTCCTTCGATAAATCGATTCTTAATGAAACTGATCTGAGCTGTTTCTCTACTTCGCGCATAGTCTTTTCTATGATAGGTGCAATCATTTGACGAACAGTTTCTTCTATTTCCTTTTTCAATTCTTCTTTATCAGACATTTGTACTAAGCTATTAGATACAAAGGCTTATATAAATTTTTTGTACTTTACAGAAGGAATGAAGTATAAAAAATTTTACTTAAAGAAAGGCTCTCCGAACTTTTCAGAGAATACAAGTAATCTCAAGGGTCTTCTTGCTTTTTTGCCTATGATCTTTCTAGGAGGATAACCGAAAATCACAGCAGCACTGGGATAAAGATGTTCAGGTATGTTGAAATCCCTTCTTAACTTTTCAATATCGAAACGAGTAAAGAGGCCAGAGGCAATGCCGTGACTCCAAGCAACAAGCTGCATGTTTTGCACCACTCTTCCAGCATCAAGTAAATGAAAATCATAACTAGGATCTGTTAGGACTAAGATTGCAAGAGTACCATTAATTGCCCATTTTCCTGTAATACTATCTTCAGCAAGTTTTTCGATATTCTTTCTATCCTGTATGACTACAAAGCGCCAATGCTGAAGATTTTTGCCTGAACCAGTATATCTCGCAGCTTCGAGGATTTCCGTGATTACTTGCACAGGGATAGGCTTTGAATCAAACTCTCTAATATCTAGCTTACTTTTTACATAAAATAGCAGACTTTTCGCTGCCACTTCCATAATTTAAAAAAACCATACTGATTTAACTACTCTTCGCCCCATTTAGTTAGATATAATGATAATGCTAGAAAAACAACGCTCAAAACTCCAAGAATAATCAATGCTACAGGTGTTAATGCAAGTACACCTTGAATCATACTTTCTCTCAAACCTACACTTAGATAGTACAATGGTAATATTGCAGCTACGGCCTGTAAGTATGAGGGCATGACTTCCACGGGGAAGAAGACTCCACTTAAGAACATCATCGGAAAAGCGATTACTGAACCAACTGTTGCTGCAGTATCTGGCTGCTTGAAAACTGTACCAAGAACGGTTCCTATTGTGGTGAAACAGAAAGTACCGAGTATGATTCCTATCAGCGTAAGCAAGATATGAAGAGGATCTAATATTACGGTAGTTTTAAAGACGAAATAACCTGTTATTAACAATATCACAGAGGATATGGCGATAAGGATTAGCTGGCTTAAAAATACACCGAAAATCCATTCATATTTCCTAAGAGGCGTAGCTACCACTCTTTTGAAAATACCCCTTCTTCTCAGATCGGAGATTACACCTGTCAAACCAAAAAGGGCGTTAGACATAATAGTGAAAGCTATATAGGATGGTACATAGTAATCACTTGCTGATATCGGCCTTATCCCTATTTCAACCTCATTCACAGGTATGCTAAGATTATTTCCAGTAGAATAAGAACCAAATTTGGAAATGAAGTTATTCATAAACCCCATGAATTGTTCATAGGAAGGGTCAGCCTTACTTATATAAATTTCCAAAGAGACATTATTCAGCTTTATTTTTTGAAGAGCCGTCTTCATGTAGCTTAATAGCAAAGAAATCTCTTGTTTTTGAGTATCATTTAAATAAGTTGAATTTAGCAAAATACTTAGCTGCGCTATTCCCTCTTCAAGCTTCGCTTTTTCTGAATAATTTAATAAGTATGACTGAAAACCTCTGGGTATAACTATAACTCTTCGTTGCTCAAATATGCCGCCCTGTGATCTCGCAAAAGAAAGAGCATCGACGTTGCTGGGTATTGTTTTCACGCTGAAGATGCCAGTGTCATTAAGGCTTTTTATAAAGGCAGAAGATAGCTGTGTAGCATTTCCTTGCTGATCTAAGTCCTTGTTTTGGACGTATACTGTGAAGCTTATATTCTGAGTGTTACCGAAGATAGAACCAAATACAGCAAGCAAAAGAACCGGAAAGATTATGGAGAAGAATAGGCCAGATCTACTTCTAAGCCATGTTTTGAAAAATGCATTGGCTACATAAACTGAGTTCTTCATGCAAGCTCACCTGCTTCAGTTATCTTCGAACCAATGAGCTTAAGAAATACATCTTCCAAGCTAGGAGATTTTAATTCAATATCCTCAAATCCATTAACCTCGAGTTCATAAGCAATCTTCCTTGCTTTAAGCCTATTCTCAGTCTTTATGAGATAATAATCTTTATCTTCAATGAACTCTACCTCATCTTCTATGATTTTGGGTATTTTTGGATCCTTCCTTACCTTAACTACATACTTTATTCCATACTTATTAACCATTGATTTAGGATCATCAATGGCCATGATTTTGCCCCTTAATATGATCGCAACTCTGTCGCATAACCTTTCGGCTTCTTCGATATAATGCGTAGTTAGAAATACTGTCTTCCCAGCATCCCGAAGCCTAGTAATTACAGACCAGACAGTCCTCCTTATTTCTGGATCAAGACCAACAGTAGGTTCATCCAAAAAAACCAGTTCTGGGTCATTGACCAAAGCCATCGCTATCCCTACCCTTCTCTGAGTACCTCCAGATAGCTCTTCATATTTCCTTTTTCTTATGTCCCAGAGATCCATAAGCTCGAGAATACGCTTAACATCATCATTGGTTTTATTGTATACCTTCGCAATAAAAGAAACATTCTCCTCAACAGTCAAAAGATCAAAGGCTGCGAAATTCTGAGGCATAACACCTATCCTTTTCTTTATCTCATTAGCTTCACTCAGCTCGAAGCCAAGAATAAAAGCTTTGCCTGAATCAGGCTTTCTTAGACATTCCAGTATCTCAACAGTAGTTGTTTTACCAGAGCCGTTGGGGCCTAAGTATCCAAAAATTTCGCCTTGCTCAACATAGAAGCTTATACCATCTATAGCAACGACATTTCCATATCTCTTAGTCAAGGAATTCACTTCAATAATCTTCATGGATCAAAAAATTACACATTGAAAACTTAAAAATATTCGTTAGATATTCGATACATGAGCAAGTCTTCGAAAGGACTAAGTAACGCTATCATCGTCTTAGTGATTTATATAATTGCATTCGTAATTGTTTCTGCCATACTACAATATTTGATCGTCCAATTCCTTCCCACTTATAAAATCGATTTGAGCATGTATTCTTCTTATATATTCATTTTGCTCTCTCTTGCATTCGGAATATTAATAGGTTTTGCCTTTGCTAACGTTATTTATGAAAGTCTGAAGCAAAGACAGCCAGAGTCAACAGCCCTTGCAGTAAGAAACGTGATTAGGATTGTTGCCATAGGAGCAGTTTTAGCCTCTATAGCCGGAGGTGTAGCAGGCGGAGCAGCAGGTGTAGCATTGGGAGGCTTTTTAGCACTTGTTATAGGCTTTGCAAGCCAGCAAGTTCTAGGACAGGTTATAGCAGGGCTTTTCATCTTGATCGCTAGACCTTTTAAAATCGGAGAAAGAGTTGTCCTTTTAGGTGATGAAGGCGAAGTGCTAGATGTAGGCTCGCTATTTGTAAAAATTAAAAAAGATGATGAAACGATTGTCCTCATTCCAAACAGCTCTATAATCTCACAAAAGATATATTTAAAACGTTCAAATCAAACGAACAAAAACCTTTGACCCAACTTACTATAAACTTGCCTTAAGAGCATTTGAATTGCTACCAATCTCTATTCCAACATAATGGGCGTCACCTAAAAATCCTTAAGATAATACTTATAAAATTTATTACGATAATCAAGCCATTCTTTTGTAAATTTTACGAGCTTGATTCATATTCTTTAGTATATATTCCATTTTTTACGTTATAATTCGAATATTGTTCATGTGATGAAAAATCTCATAAAGAGTAGACTTATTTTTTTAAGAACGTATCCCATCTACCTTCGCAATGAATGTGAATGAAATAAGGGTGCTTGAGAAATTCACTATAGACAATTACAACTATGTTATAGATAAGATATCAGAAAGAAAGAAAAGTTACTTCAGTAACCTTATCATATCATCAGGTCTTGCGGCCCTTGCATTTTCAAAGATGCAAAGCATAACTAATAGCGCGGATCTCATTATATACTCGTTAAAGTTTTGTTGGATCTTACCCTTGCCCATATTTGTATTGAGCAACGTTGGTAAGTACAATCTCATAAGCAAAGAAGATCTCTTTCTTGAACCTGAGAAAATCATAACTGAGGCTAGATCAAAGCAATATATGATAATCTTCCAAATAGTTACAAAAGGTACTAATATCAAAGCATTAGAACGATCAATCTTATCCGTAAAATATTGGATTTCAAAAATAAAGGAAAAATACCATTATGATATCAATTCTGAAATATGGCTCGTCGTAGATGAAGAATACAAGGATAACGTAGAACATCTCATTGACGGAAACGTTAGGTTAATCGAAATCCCAAGAGATTTCACAACTAAAAAAGACACGAAATATAAAGCAAGAGCACTCGAATATGCAAATCTGATTAGAAGAAAGCTCGGCCTTAATAAAGCTAATGTATGGGTTTATCATCAAGATGAGGAAACATGTGTGGGCGAGGACACAATAATGGGAATTCTTGAATTTGCAAACAAAGGAAATAAGCATATAGGATGTGGTATGATAATTTATCCCTTAGATTGGAAAAATGAAGTAACTTACGCTGAAGAGATGTTAAGATCCGCTGATGACCTTAGGCTTCTTTCACTGATAAAGCAAGGTAAATTGCCCTTCGGTTACCATGGATCCCATTTTTTAACTAGAGCAGATATAGAGGATGAAATAGGTTGGGATTTCGGTGAAAACAGAGCTGAGGATATGCTTTTCTATCTAAATGCTCAAAAAAAATCTAAGGAGTTAGGTCTGCTAAAGGGCTTTGCTTATGAGAAAGCACCTCAAAACGTTATAGATTTCTTAAAACAGCGAAGCAGGTGGATAAAAGGTGCTTTTGATACACTTAAAAGTAGAGAATTAAACATCAGAGAAAAACCTATTATTATCTATAGTATTTTACTCTGGTACCTCGCAATTCCTTCAATAGCGGTATCTATACTTTCAATATTCTTTCCAGGTGGAATATCACCATATCTTGGTTTCATATCAGGCTTTGTATGGTATTCCCTTATAGATAATTACAGGATAGGCTATGAAATGAATGCTAACTATATTGAGGGAGAGATAGATATAAGAAAACTCATATTCAACATGGTTAAGGGAGCTATTTTAGAAGCAATTGCTCCGTGGTATTCACTATTCAAAAAAACCAAGGAATTTGAGATAATTAAGAAAGACTAAATTATATTTCGTATCCTGCTATTCTCGTCTTAGTCTTGAAAATCCTGCCCATCCTGTCTATGGTGAGTTCTATTTCTTCGCCGAAACCCTTGCTTTCCAAAGCTACCTGAAGCTCTATTGGATTACTAACCTTCTTGCCATCCGCCTCGAAAATTATATCGCCTAACATGACTCCTGAATCCTTTGCAGGACTCCTAGGAGAAATTCTTATTACTAGTAAACCTTCAGATCTAGGAAGATCATAATACGAGGCCATAGCTTTATTTACAGCCATTACGACCATTCCTAAATAGGGTCTTATATATTTCCCAAACTTCGTATATGAACGTAGTAAACCTTGAATAAGCTCGGAAGGAATTGCGAAACCTATACCTTGGGCAAAAGGTATCATAGCAGTAACAATTCCTATAACTTCACCTTTGACATTCACAAGTGGGCCTCCGCTATTGCCAGGATTAACTGCAGCATCAGTCTGCATTACATATAAAGCCTCACCAGTAGGTGAAACGATAGTTCTCCCTGTTGCACTAACGACACCAAGCGTAACGCTCCTTAAACCCAAAGGATTACCTATAGCTAGCACTAGGTCTCCGATGCTATAATCGGTAGATAACTTGAGCGCAGATATGGAGAGCTTAGACTTAAGAAGTGCAAGATCGTAAAATGGATTGATAGCAACGACTTGAGCGCTAGCAATGTTTCCTTCCTTATCGATTATCGCGATTTCCCTAGCATTCCTAATAACATGATATGAAGTAAGGAAATGGTTTTCAATAACTGAAAATCCAGAACCAATTCCTTCCCTGAGAGATGGAGAGAGGAATTCATCAAGTGCTACTTCTCGAGTTAATATGGCAACGACGGATTTGCTCGTATTCTCTGCCAATTCCTTTATTTCCTGATTAATTTTTTCCAACATGAAGAAATGTTATATAAAGACACATATATCTTCTATTGTGGAAGTTCAAGTACTTCTTTGTAAAGCTCAAATATCTGATCAGCAATGATTCTGATATCAAATCTCTTTACAGTTCTCAACGCATTCACTGAAAGACTCTGATACTCTAAAGGATTAAGCTCAAGCATCTTATTCATTGCTAAGGCTAACTCTTTAACACTGTCCGCCTTCACTAACATACCGTTCTTCTCATTTACTACACTAGGAATTCCTCCTACCTGAGTGGCAATTACAGGCTTGCCGCAGGCAAAAGCCTCTAAAATCACCATTCCAAAAGGCTCAAATCTTGATGGAAGCACAAGAAATCTACAATGTTGGTAATATCTTATCAATTCATATCTTGGAATTCCAACTTTCAGTATCACGTTATCTCTGAGCTTTAATCTATCAAGCATGTCTTGGATATACTGCCTTGAACCTTCGCCGATTATAACAAGACGTACTTCCTTATGCTTTTTAATGACTTCAACAAAGGCCTTAAGCAATATATCTATTCCCTTTTGATCAATATCAAATCGACCGACAAAAAGGATATAGTCTATACCCAAATCAGGAGTTTGAATTTTAAACCTTTCAAGGTTAAGACCAATTGGAATGTACGAGAGATTTTTTCTAGCTATTCCACTGCGAATGAGATAATCTTTTTCGACCTCGCTAATGGCGATGATTCTATCTGCATAACGATAAATTTCCCTTGCGATTACATTCATCAATCTTCTTTTAACACTTTTCCTTCCAGGATCAGAATGAGTTTGGATGATATGCCTTACTCCTTTTAACGCCTTGCAAACAGCACCTATGTAGGTTGTGAAATAACCAAATGAATGTGAATGTATTAAATCTATGTCCTCTCTCCTTAATACTTCAGAAAGCATATTAAAAGAAAAATATCCTAAGCCTCTAGGAAGTAAGGGCATGCAATTATGTGCGCTAAAGCGCTTAACATATGGGAAATCCTTGATTATATTTAAACGTTCTTTTGTTTCAAAATTATAAAAATCAGTTGTAAAAATCTCAACATCTATACTATTCATTTGAACTTGCACAAGATCAAAAACGAAATTTTCGACACCTCCTATAGAGGGTAAAAACTTTGGTACAAGATGAACAACTTTCATGATAAGATTCTGAAAACTAAGATGAAAATAGCGATAAGTATCAAAAGACCCGACAACAAAGACCAAATAGGAAAAGCGTAATAACTCCCTATAACTCTAAGCAACACCCCAATATTGTAAATGACTAAGGCCTCAAATCTCATTGATTTAAGTGGATCAGTTTTAGAAAAAAGATTAGACACGAATATTGGAGCGAAAGCGAAAATGGTATTACCTATAAACCCCAAGGAAACACTATGAATGAACATATCAATATTTATAATGTTTGAAACGAAGAATAGTAATCCTAAAATAATCCAAATGTAGGACACAATCATTGCGCCTTGATTATAATATACTAATTTTTTTTCTCTTGGACCAAATTTATGTATAGTAAGTGGCCTTTTACTTTCAAAGATCCTTAACGAAAATGCCATAATTATAAAACTTACAAAAAATGATAGTAGTGAATAATACAAATTTAAAAAAAGAGTCAGATGAAGGAAAAGCGAAAGAAGAGACACGATCATGAATAATAGGGAACAGTGTGTTAAAATTCTATAGTTGATTGTCTGCCTAACAGCAACCATCCTCACTTCTACTGCATAAATTAAAGAACCAATAAAACCCAAGAAGAAAAGGAGTTGACTTTCAAACGTTAATTGCCCAATAATAAGCAAAGAAAAAGAAAAAAGGAAAAAGGAAAGGCTAGACAAAATGAAAAAAGGATCTGCTTCAGGAAAATTAGCCTTTATCAAGGAGAATCTGATAAAGTAAAATACTAAAAATAAAGAAGAAATTAGTAAAATTAAAGCACTAATTTCTATAAAAAAAGTATTAAAATAACTGATAATAAATAATATAAATGATAAATCATATAATATTAGAACTGAAAGAATTACATTTTTCATATATATATTTGAAGACTTGAATTTAGGCAACATATTCAAAGCTATTCCAGACACGAAATAAACAAGGGAGTAAATCTGGAAATAAGGATGCCAATATATTAACAAGGAAGGATTTCCAGCTCTAGCAATGTATAAAAGGCCCAAAATGGTTCCTACGAGGAGTATCGAAAAAGCTTTGTATAAAAATAGACGCTCAAGTGTTGGCTTCATCTATTACATACACGATTCAATTAAAATAAATCTAAAAGGGCTTAGCCCTATAAATAGGAGATAAACTTAGAGTATATGAATGAGAAGAACGAAAATCATAGCGACGCTCGGACCTAGCTCTACTCAGAGAATAAAAGAAATGCTCGAATATGTAGACATTTTCAGGATAAACTTTGCTCATGGCGACGAGGAAAGCCATAAGTTATATTTTGATATCATAAGAGAAGCTAAGAAAGATATACCTATTCTTGTTGATCTCCCTGGCCCAAAAATGAGGATAGGTGATATAAGTAAAGAAATGCTGCTTCGTCCAGGAGACAAAATAGTATTTTCGCAAAAAGAAGGTATACCCGTTGAAGATATGAACTTTTATAAAATGGTCAAAAAAGATTCTGAAATACTTGTTGCCGACGGTAACATAAAAATTAAAATAGTTAACAAAGGAGAAGACTTTGCCGAGGGAATTGTAATAGAAGGAGGCATACTTAGGTCTAGAAAGGGCATCAACATACCAGAAACTGAACTCGAATCAGGAGTAACTCCTAATGATTTACGTTTGTTGGATGAAGCGTTAAAGCTTGGTGCAGATTTCATAGGTTTGTCCTTCGTGCTAAGTGAGAAGGATATAATAAAAATCAAGGAAATAGTAAAGGGGAATGTATGGATCATAGCTAAAATAGAGAAAAATCAAGCACTAAAGAAATTGGAAGCGATCATTAGAGAGAGCGACGGTATCATGGTAGCCAGAGGAGATTTAGGTCTAGAAATAGGTCTAGAAAGACTACCTTTTGTTCAAAAAAGGATAATTAAAGAATCAAGACATGCAGGAAAGCCCGTCATATTAGCTACACAGGTACTGAACTCGATGGTGAACAATCCAATACCAACAAGGGCTGAGGCTACAGACATAGTGAATGCTATAATTGAAGGCGTTGATGCCATCTTATTAACAGATGAAACAGCCGAAGGCAAGTATCCAGTTGAAGCAATACAATATTTGGATAAAATAATAACTTACGCCGAAGCTAGGATTCGAAATAATAGACCTAAGCCAAGAGACGAAATCGATGATGCAATTGCACTAGCTATAGTAGAAATCGCAGAAATAGCGAACGCCAAGCTTATATTTGTTCATAGCAGAACAGGAAGCTCAATTATGCGGGTCTCACGTTTTAGACCCAGAGTAGACATAATCGGTCTATGCAAGTCGGAGCAAATTGCAAAGAGACTAAAGCTTTGCTATGGAGTAACCCCCCTATTACTCAAAAAGGAGTTAAAAAATCTCAACCAAATAGTTTCATTTTGTGAGAGATTTTATAGGAGGAAATTTAGGAAGACAGGAAGAATCGTAATAGCAGGTGGGGATCCAAGATCAAAGGAAGGAAAGACGGACTTCATAAAGTTACATGAAATAAACACAGAGAGCTAAATTTCTATTCTTGCATTTTCCTTCATGGAATACTCGTAAAAGGATTCAGGATAAAGCTTCACATTCTCATGCTTAAGCATCTTTTTCAATATAAGCCATGCTAGCGATGCCCTCTCTCCTGTAGTGCAATAGGTTATGATCTTGTTATGCTTCAATGCTAATTCCTTTAGCTGTTGCATAGCGCTTTCATCACCATATAGCACATTTACCAAAATCTCAGGATCTAAAATATATGCAGCAGGTATCTTTCCAGCTTTAGGAGTAGTTTTTATCTTCCCTTGTACTTCTTCTAACTTCCTTACATCAATTAAAAAAGCATTATCTAAACCTTCAACCACTTTCATAACTTCCTCAAAGTTTGAGCGTATTTCATTTCTTATTCTTGCTTTATACTCCTTAGCTACAGGCTTAGGAACTCCTCTTTCAAGGGGTAAATTTTTTCTCTCCCATTCTTCCATACCACCTTTGAGAAGCATTATTTCCTCTTGGCCTAAGTATTCAAGGAACCAGTAAAGATACGCTGCGCCTGATGAGCTTATCCTATCATATGCAATGATGACTTTGTCTTCGTTTGAAATCCCATTCTTACCAAGAACTTTTACTAGCTCATCGATTTCTTTAGGCTTACTAGGATATCCTTTGCTATGCTGAGTTAAATCTGGGATATAGAACCAATTTGCTCTAGGTATATGACCCTTCACATATTTCCAAAAGGCTCTAACATCAACTATATTGGTTTCATTTGATACGTTAATTACCTCCTCTGGCTCTATGAATAAGAGCTTATTGACCACCGTATCTCTTTCTCAGCTCGTTAGCTGCACTGCTTATAGACCTAAGTTTATTGAATGCTACTCTAGGCGTTGCTAAAGGTACCTCTGCGAATGTACCGAAACCACAGTCTGGATTTAAATAAACCTTAGAAGCATCTACGAAGCGAAGGATTTTTTCTACGCGCTCAATGATTTCATTTGGGGCTTCAACTACATCATTCCTTGGGTTTACTACACCAAAACCTATTTCCTTTTCACCCAAATAATCTCTGAGCGCCTCTACATCGCCGGCCCTGGGAGTTGCAAATTCCAAAACGAGTTGATTAACTTTAGTTTCAGCTAAAAACGGCATTAAGGGCACATAATCACCTTTGAGCAAAGCTTCTTCCTTTTTACTCCAATTACCTCTGCAAACGTGAATTCCAAGCTTTACTCCAGCTACACCCTTAACAGCTTCATTTATGAGCTCAACTGCGAAATCCAGCTCCTCTTTAGGATTCTCTCTACTGAAAAGTGCAGCGCACATGAAAGTTTGCTCAACTTGCTCTCCGTAGACAACCTCTGTGAGTACAGGTTCATCAAGCTGTACAAAATCAACTCCAATTTCTTTAAGTGCAAGGATTTCCTCTCTTATCAACCTAGCTATTTCATAGCCTAGCTCTTCCCTAGAACGATAATACTTGTCACTTATTCCTGGAACCCAGCTTGCACGTGTGAGCAAATAGGGACCTGGCAAAGGTACCTTTATGCCCCTGCTTGTATGAGCCTTCAAGAAAATTGCTTCATCTCGAGCTATACCTTTGCTACCTAGCTCAAGCTTAGAAGTTACCACAGGATTTCTTATGGAGAAAGCTGGCACATCGAGCCTTCTAAGAATAGCCTCAAATCTACTCTTATCTGGTACTATATCGACGATCTCTGCAATGGACTTTAACTCTATTCCCTTAACTTTGTCAGCAACGAAAGAATAAAAATTATCTCTTCTTTGCTCACCATCGCTCAATATATCTACACCTGCATCTTCCTGATACTTTATAGCACTCAATACAGCTTCATTTGCAATAAGATTGAAAGCCTCTTGATTGAGCAAGCCATCTCTCTTCATTTTAAGCGCTCTTAATAGCCAACCCGGTCTAGGCCAGCTCCCTACAACTGTTACTGGAAATAGCTTCTTGTCCATTACCTTATTATCATCCTCTCAGGTATTATTCCTTAATAATAAATTCTTATAAAGGTGAGGCTTTCATACATAGCTAAGTCTCATCATACAAAACAACTTTTGCTGGAATTAATGCACAAAAACTTGAAAATTATAATCATGCTGAAGAATCCTGAGAGGATGGCGATGAGAAAAAGGCTCAGAAACTCAACATACAGAATGGGTAAAAATGTCAGGACATGTTACACGAATTACCATTATTATATCAAAAG
The DNA here is from genome assembly GCA_021324265.1 of Thermoproteota archaeon. Classification (GTDB taxonomy): domain Archaea; phylum Thermoproteota; class Thermoprotei; order Gearchaeales; family Gearchaeaceae; genus DSFO01. Next base: position 42,625 of record JAJPJK010000008.1, read on the forward strand.
CCTAGACTTGTATAGTTTCAATAATGAACGTTTTACTTACATCAGAAACTTTACTTCACTATCTTTATCTCTGGTATTATCTCTACAGTTCTAGTAAGCGAATTCCCAACGGGCGAAGAGCGTAAAGTCTCTTCCCATATTTCCTTTATGGTGTTATCATCAGCATCGGCATCTACATAGAGCTTTACTTTAATCGTCTTATAGCCAGGATTACCTTCTTTTTCTATACCTAAAAATACCAAGATATTCTCTATCTCTCCTTCCAACGCGATCTCGAAATTCCTTATCCTAATACCCCTTTTGGTAGCATTTAAAACAAAGCCTGTAGCATAACATGCACCAAGTGCCGATAATAAATATTCTACTGCATTAGGACTTGTATCAGGACCGCCCAGCTCAGCGGGTTCAGATACTAGGAAAGAATGATTACGAACATAGGATTTGAAATTGAATCCCTCACCGAGCCACCTAATCCATGCTGTCCGCTTATTTACTTTTGCTACTAGATCCTTATTATTCTCGATCTCCTTCATTACCTCCTTCAACTTATTCACATTTATGCCATTGATAATTTCTGGACCTTGCATAAGATGATAGAATCTATTCGAGTTATAAAGCTGTGCTAGCAATCGTTGATTATCCGCAATCTTATTAAGTAAATAAGATTAATAATATACTATATATTTATAACATGTATACTATGCCAAAACAACTAAAATTATCACTTTCACATTTTCGGTCATCTCTCTTGTATTTATATTACAAAAATCATATTTTCATAATGGGAAGAACTCAGCCTTCATTGACGAATTCGATAGATATCGAGCTTAGCAAGCTTAACAAGATAGCAGAAAAACTTAGAGATGAAGAATTGGCTGATATCATCAGAAATTCCAAGTTATATGCGAGAAAGATACAGGAAGCTGCGCAAGATGAGCTCATAGATCCCCTCGAGGTGATCATGCTTGCAATCCTCATGTCAAGTAGGCTACGTAATAGACGCGATACCTAGATATAATAGAATAGAGCTCATACTGAATGGCTTCCGCAGTGTAAGTGTTAGGACTACATACCCAATTTACGTGATCACCGATGACCCATATAAGGTGCTCCAGATACCCGATATAGTGAGTTATAAAGAAGAGGAATGGAGGACGCTTGATAATAAACGCGTAAAGCTCTACAGGTTCGAATCCAGATCAATAGAAGCATATTATTTCTTGAGGGACAAAATGCAAGTTGTGAACGAGTTCCCTAGCATAATTTCTCAAACACTTTACAGACTAAGGGCGCTACCTATGCATAAAATCAAGGTAGAGAATGACATGGTAGAGTTGCTCGAAGAAGAGCGTTCGCTTGAATTCCCAGAAATAGATTTCGCAGAAATAGAACTCGAAGACTGGTTCGGCAAATCTCCAAGAGGAAAAAGATATAATCTATTCATAAACGGAAAGCTCAGGGAGAGCGGCGATATCAGGGATCTATACGTTGAAGCCGACGTAGTGGAGTGCTCTGGAATAAGCTATGAAAAAGCTAAAGCGGCGGTTAAAATATTGAAGGAAAAGAAGCGCTCGCCTGTAAGCGTTAAGGGCCTTATAGAGTGGAGTAAAACAGCTAGAGTTCCTTTGAAGGAAATTCGATATGCTACGATAGGTAAGGCATTGACTACCAACGAAGCATGGGTAGCTTTGAAGAAAAAGTATCTAATACCCAAGGTAAAGCCAAGCGTTGAGCAGAATAAGGATCTGAACGAGTTAATGTTCGCTGATAAAGGGGGAATTATACTTTTTCCAAACGCGGGAATACATGAAAACGTGTATCAGCTAGATTTCTCTTCAATGTATCCTTCAATTATAGTCAAGTACAACATTTCAGCTGAGACTGTTAATGCATGCGAAGATATAGTCACGCCTTTGCATAGCATATGTCTAAAAGAGAAAGGTATTGTGCCAGAAGCGCTAGAAGCATTGATAGAGAGGAAGAAGAAATTAAAGGAAATAGATGAAGAACGAGCCGAAGCCATAAAATGGATCCTCGTTGCCTCATTTGGATATCTAGGATATAGGAACTCGAAATTCGGCAAGATAGAGGCTTATGAGATGGTAACATACTTTGCAAGGGAAACGATGAGGAAGGCAATGGCCATAGCTAAAGAGAAAGGACTTGAGGTTCTTCATGGAATTGTAGACTCACTTTTTATCAAAGGCGATAAAATAGATGAATTCATTGAAGACGTAAATAGGGCTACAGGCTTGAACATCAAGATCGAATCAGAATACGAATGGATCGTATTCACATCTACAAGAGAAGGACAACCGCATCCACAAAGATACTTCGGAAAGATAAGGGGTAATGGGATGAAGGTCAAAGGCGTGATAAAGGAAAACATGCCGAACCTTGTGAAGGACTTTCTAGAACATGTCTTCAAAGAACTAGAACATGCCCATAATGCAAGCGAGGTGAAGGAAATTTTGAACAGCTTAGAGCTTAGCGAATACAAACGCAGAGCATTTTATGGCAAACCCATAGATTACGTGATCTGGATAAAAGACAGGCCATATATAAAGAATTCTAAAGGCTTTTACGCAGCCGAACTCGGCTATCGAGACCATGACCCATACTACTACCTAGCATACCTAGAGCGAACATATGAAGATCTACTTAGATGGATAAATGGAGACTAAAATCTTGATAACGGGTTTCGAGGAGTTAGATAAATATTTGGCTGAAGATGATATCATCGAATTTTACTCAGAACAAAGCATAGCACTTGACATCATTTATCACAGAGTTCTTGCCTTACTTGCGCCTGTGAACTTAATTATAGTAGGAGTTAGAGGTGGCTTCGATCCTTTAATATTCAGAACCTTTTGCAGAATTTTCAACAGGAACAATGTAAATCTTTACATTCAGAGGGCATTCAAAGCGGAGGATATAGAGCCAACTCTACTAGAATCGAAGAACAGCTTGCCATTGGTCATCTATAACCCCTATGGCTATAGGAGGCTTTACGCAAGGATAGTAAGCGCGATCAAAAATTCGAGAAGTAAAGTATTGATATTCTCTCCAATTGATAGAAAGAAGAACGGAAGTACATTAGGAGCACATGTGGCGCATAGTATAATTGAATTGAAGGAAGCTAAGAACGGAATCAAGGCAAGAATAATTAAGAGCGTAACAACAGGTCCTATAACTTTTGAGTTTACTAAAGGAATGATCTATTATAATTTAAGACAAAAATCACTACTGGATTGGATTTGAATTCGGAATATTCGAGTAACTAAGGCTCAGATCAATTCAAAAACCAAGAAATACTTAAATTCATATTCTGAAATATGATATTTATGGATATGATATTCGTCGATAGGAAAAGAGAGCTGGACGTTCTAAAAGATAGATTATCCTCCTCTAATTTTGAATTAATCATAATCTACGGCAGAAGAAGGATAGGCAAGACATCGCTGATCATGAAGGTTCTCAAAGAATTTGAAAATTCAATTTATTACTTAGCAACAGAGAAAAATAACCTAGAAAAGTTCAAAGAAATCGCGAGCAAAAAGTATCCAAGTATAAAATATCTAAAGGACGACTGGGAAGCTTTCTTTCATTTCCTGCAAGATAAAATTATAGTCATAGACGAATTTCCATACCTCATAGTAGAAGATAAAACTGTACTTTCCACTTTTCAAAAAATTGCTGATGAATTGAGAGAAACTAAGACTAAAATCGTTCTTCTAGGCTCTTCAATATCACTTATGGAAGACGTTCTTTCATACAAAGCCCCGCTATTTGGAAGGAGAACGGCATCGATCAAGGTTAAGGAGCTGAAGTTCAAGGATCTTCATGAATTCGGTTTCAGCATCGAGGAAGCCATTAAAATCTACGGTTTTGCTGGAGGGGTCCCTTATTATATTACAAAAGTAAAACCCCCTTTCATGAGTTGGGTCAATGAGGAATTAAAGAAGACCGATACCTTCCTAAAAGATGAAGTTGATTTTCTCCTAAGGTATGAGTTCAGCGAGATAGGCACATATAAGGAAATACTTTATGCAATTTCTAAGGGGAAAAATACGTTGGGAGAAATAAAGGACTTCGTTAAAATTAGAGGCGATGTAAGTTCTTATTTAAAAAAGCTTGAAAGAATTGAATTGATCGAAAGGGAGGCTCCCATCGATAGAAAAAGAGGAATATATGTGATTAAAGATCACTTTGTTAACTTCTGGTTCAGATTCATATACCCAAATATTTCATCGATAGAAGAAGGAATTTATGAAATTGAGGAAAAGGAGTATAATGAGTATCTATCCTTTACTTTTGAAAAGATTGCTAGAGAATATGTTAAAGATAAGTACAAAGTTAAAGTTAAGAGATATTGGAGTAAAGATATTGAGATTGATATATTTTCTGATACTGTAATTGGAGAAGTTAAATGGAGTGAGAATGTTAATCCACAAGAAGTGCTAACTACATTAAAAGAGAAAAGTGAAATGATTGGTATTACAAATAGAAAAAATATTATTATAGCAAAAAGCTTTAGTAAAGATATCAAAGGTGAAAATTTAGAATTGGTAGACCTAAAAAAATTAGAAGAATGGTATTCTAAATAAATTTAGAGCATTTAATAGTAACTTGTACAAATGCTGAATAATTAGTATTGCCAAAGAGCAATCCAGCTTTATTACTCTTTCACAGATTTTTGAAATATGAGCCTGCCACTGGAAGGAATAAGAGTAGTAGACTTCACCAGAGCTATGGCCGGACCTTTCTGCACCATGTTACTGGGAGACCTAGGAGCTGAAGTAATTAAAGTGGAACCTCCACAAGGAGATGAAACTAGGAATTGGAGGCCGCCAAGCATAGGCAAGCTATCTTCGTATTTTTTCAGTGTGAACAGAAATAAGAAGAGCATATCAATTGACCTCAACAAAAAAGAAGGCTTAGAAGTTGTTTATAGGCTCGTTGAAAGCGCTGATGTGCTCGTGGAGAATTTTAGGCCCGGCGTTATGCAAAGACTAGGTTTGGGTTATGAATTGTTGTCAAAGAAAAATCCAAGATTGATATACTGTAGTATATCAGGTTTTGGCCAAAATGGTCCATATAAAGATAAGCCTGGCTATGATCTAATTGCATTAGCGATGAGCGGGCTCTTGAGCATTACAGGCGAGCCAGATAGACCCCCAGTAAAGTTCGGAGTACCTATAGCAGATATAACAGCTGGTATGATGGCAACTATAGCTATACTTTCAGCACTTCGCTACCGAGATAAACATGGAAAAGGACAGTACATAGATATTTCTATGTTCGACACACAGATTCTTATTCTTAGTCACCAAGCTTTCAATTATCTAGCTACAGGTGAAAATCCTAAAAGGCTTGGTACTGCACATCCAAACATAGCTCCATATCAGGCATTTGAGACAAAAGATGGATATATAATAATTACTGTAGGCAACGATAGGCTTTGGAGAGAATTCACAGCTGCAATAGACAGAAAAGACCTAACCTATGACAATAGATTCGCCACAAATCCAGAGCGAATAAAGAATAGAAAAGAACTCGTAGAAGAACTCGAAAAGACTTTTAAAAACAAAAGCACAAAGGAGTGGCTATCAATACTCGAGAATGCAGGCATTCCAGCTGCGCCGGTAAAGCTAGTCGGTGAAGCGCTTGAAGATGAACATACAAAATTTAGGAAAATGATATTTGAGATTGAGTATGAAGAATTTGGAAGGATAAAGATGTTAGGTTTCCCTATAAAATCTAGTGCTTACGAACTGAGCCTCAATAGATTGCCACCTAAGCTTGGACAGCATAGTAAAGAGATTCTAAAAGAACTTGCTTATGGAGATAACATAATTGAAGAATTCATAAAAAAGCAAGTGATTTTCACAGATAGTTCTTGAGCTACAATACTCGGAAAATAAACTAGCCATTAAGAAGAAGAAATAAAAATTGCATGAGAGAATCTGAATCTAGAAAAGTGATAATTGATAAATTTGACATTCAAATTAAAAGATGTCTATAATTGATTCATTACTCCATTATGAAGATCCTCTTAGTTTGAACTTCATTGATAAAGTCTTCCACTATCTTTTCAATACTTGTATAAGCAGGAGACCAACCAAGATCATTTATTATCTTAGAGTAATTCATATGTTTCGGCCAGCTGTTTAATATTTTCATTAAATCAGGTTTAGGTTTGAAACTTATCATTTCTTTACCCAACTTCTTTTCTACAACATTCGCAATTTCTTTTGCGCTTGGACTTGGAAACAAGCTCGCTATATTATAAACAATACCTTTAACTTTTTGGAAGTTCTCCAGTGTTTTGAGCAAAAGCGCTGAGACATCCTTAATGTATGCAATTGGTATTGTTGTATTTTCATCGACATAAGCTACATATTTCTCACCCTGAGCAGGCTTCTGAATCATCAACGTGGTATAAGCTGAAGCACCGCCATTTTTTCTTCCAGGACCTATAACCGAAGCGAATCTAAATGCTACGAAGTCGATATCATGTTTATTCATCAACCAAAACCCAAGCATTTCTCCAAACTGTTTTGAAACTCCATAAAGCGTTGTAGGTAACGTATAGATTTCTTCACTAACAATTTCAGGGATGTTGGTCCCGTACGCTGCGATGCTACTCGCAAATATTATAGGTAGCTTATATTTGAGGGTAATGTTGAAGACATTCCAAGTGCCATGTATATTGACTTCATACCATTTTTCCGGGTTTTTCTCGGCATCTGAGGAAAGCAAAGCAGCAAGATGTAAGATTGCCGATACTTTCTCTTTTTCAACAATTCTGTGGAGATTTTCTATATCAGAAACACTACCTCTTATCAATTTAGCTTTAACATCCCTTAACAAAAGCTCATCGAATTTCAAATCATACAGAACAACTTCGTAGCCGGATTGAAGAAAATAACTCGCAACATGAGAACCTATGAAACCACCGCCTCCTGTTATTAAAATCTTATTATTTAGCCTTCATCACCTCTTCAAAGAAATATTCTTTTTCACCTCTCTCTCCTTTGTTTCTTTTTCTCATTTCTAATTCTCTCAGCTCTACCCTCCTTATCTTTCCACTTATAGTCTTAGGCAACTCATCAACGAATTCTATTATCCTAGGCACCTTATATCTAGGCAGAACATTCAAGAGATGATCCCATATATCCTTCGCAAGCTCTTTTGAAGGTATAAAACCGGGCTTAAGCGAAACAAAGGCCTTTACAACTTGATATCTCATAGGATCAGGACTTGCAACAGCTGCAGCTTCCGCTACTGCATGATGTTCAACAAGTGCACTTTCTACTTCATAAGGGCCTATTCTATAATCAGAGGACTTTATGACATCATCGGCTCTTCCAACTGACCACCAGTAACCATTGGTATCGAAATATGCCTTATCTCCTGTGTAATAGTAACCGTTGACAAATGTCTCCTTCATCCTATTAGGATCTCCTATGTATTCTTTCATAAGGCCTATGGCCCTCCATCTTTTCAATCTTATGGCTATATGGCCCACCTCTCCAGCGTTGTTTATTTCTCTCCCATCATCATTCAGCAACACAATATCATACATCGCAATCGGTCTGCCAAACGAACCAGGCCTGATCTTACCTCCCTTCCACCATGGGGGATTTCCAATCATCGCTGTGGTTTCCGTTTGACCATACATATCCCTAATCTCTATACCTGTAGCTTCCTTAAACCAATAATAAAGCTCAGGGTTAAGAGGTTCTCCTGCACTCACAACTTCTTTAAGATCCTCGAATTTGAACTCATTTAATTTAACTTGAGCTCTGAACAATCTCCAAGCTGTTGGGGGAGCACAGAAAGTATTCACATTGAAATCATTAATTGCTTGCAAGTATTTTTCTGCAGGAAGTTTTCCAGCATGATAGAATGCACTAGTAGTTGCACCTATGCTTAAGGGAGGGAAGAAGCTGCTCCAAGCAAATTTAGCCCATCCCGGTGCGCTTAGATTGTTATGGAGATCTCCTGGCTTGGCGTTGATCATCGCGGCCGTGCTGAGATGGCCAACAGGATACGAAACAGCTGTATGGGCAACGATTTTGGGGAGCCCTGTTGTACCGCTTGTGAAGAAGGCCAACACGATATCATCTATGTTTGTTTTTGCCGCCTCTGCAAGCGCACTTTCCTTCTTTATGCTTTCATAGCTTTCCCAAGTAGCGATATCGCCTCCTACTAGAATTTTCACATTTGGCCTGCTATTGGAAGCTTTTAAGGCTTCATCCACTAGCCTAGCAGAATTAACATCTGCAATTATCGCATCAGGAGGAAATGCCTTGAACCTGTATTGCAATTCTCTTACTGTCATGACAACTGCTGTTGGAACTCCTACGAAACCGGCTTTTATCGAAGCATATGTGGCGAAGAATACCTCAGGCACTTGAGGCAGCATGATATATAATTTACTTCCTTTTCTCATGCCATGCCCTCTCAAAAAGTTTATCAATTTGTTAGCTTCACTTACGAAATCACTATATGTATATCTTTTTACATCCCAGCTATCTAGACTAACCCAGAGCAATGCACTCTGCTCACCCCTTTCCTTTAAATGCAACCCTTCTACTATCTCTTCGGCCCAGTTAAAGAAGCTAGGCAACTGGGATGAATTCAGTGAATAGAAGAATTCTTCGTAATTTCTCCCTTTATCTTCATCGTCTTTCAAAGTAAGAATTTCTATAAAACGTCTATATATTGATTGAAAAAAGGTCATATATCATTAATCTTCTTATTCGATATATGCTTTATTAGTAAATGTCATGGGAAGTGGTTGAAAGATATAAACAACCTAGTTAAACATTATTTTAATGCAATTTGGTATTTGCTTGCCAAATTACGGTGATACACTTGACATCGAAGGAATGAAGAAAATTGCCTTGTTAGCTGAAGAACTAGGATACGATTCGATATGGCTTACAGATCATATATTAATGCCAAGGAACAGCGGGACGCCTTATGAGAATATTTTAGAAACCATTACGTCAATGGCTTATCTTTCTTGTTTAACTAGGAAGATCAAAATTGGCATCTCATCCTTAGTAATAGCACTTAGAAATCCTGTAATCGTGGCAAAAGAGCTCGCAACCATAGATCTGCTGAGCAATGGTAGGGTGATGCTAGCTGTTGCTACAGGCTGGAATGAAAAGGAATTCAACTTTCTTGGCTCAAACTTTCATAAAAGAGGAAAAATAGTTAATGAAAGCATAGAACTCATGCTCAGTCTCTGGCAAGGTAAAAATAGCTTTGAAGGAAGGAATCTAAGGATAAAATTTCAGGATGCAGTTTTCAGTCCTAACGTAAAAAGGGAGATCGAAATCTGGATCGCTGGGAACAGCGAATTTGCAATGAAAAGGGCAATTAAATATGGACATGCATGGCATCCCAACATATATCCTCTTGATTTCTTCAAGAAGCTAGTGGATAGATACATGTCTCTTACTACAAAGCCCAAACCGATAAGAGGAAGAATAGGATTCGATATTTCTGCAAAAGAAAATACATACATAGGTTCCCAAGGAGAAAGGAGGATTCAGCTATCGCAGGATATGAATGAAAACAGAAAAATAATCGAGAAACTTGAAAGTATGGGCGTAGATTATCTCGTATTGGCTACAAATCCAAATGGTAGAATTCTTGTAGAAAAACAAGAAGAAGCGATCAAAGTTTTCGCGAGTAAATTCCTTTGAATTGGGTAAAATACTTCAAGCTTCCTCAATAATCGCATCTAGAACAATTTATGGCCTAAACTGGTATACGATCTCGCCTTTATACTTGGCGATAGCAAGTGATTTAGCAATAAATTATGGAGAACTAGGAATTGTTGCTATGGCTTTTTTAGCAGGAGCTACGATCTTCCAAATACCTGCAGGAATATTCGCAGCAAAATTCGGAAATAAACATGTAGCTATTCTAGGAATGCTAATTCTTTCTTGTGCTTCGCTTTTTTCCGGTTTGAGCTGGAACTTTAGCTCCTTGATTGCAGCTAGATTCATGCTAGGCATTGGCGCTGCATTTTTCTTCTCGCCTTCTTTACATACGCTTAGATTGATATTCGAAAAACGTAGACAAGGCATCGTAGTAGGAGCATATAATTCGGCATTCAACATTGGAGCGGGTATTGCTCTGCTATCATGGGGAATAATTTCGATGCATATTGGTTGGAGATCTTCTTTGATCTTAGGAGGTATTCTTGGTCTTATACTGACTGTTGAAAACTACTTTGTTCTTGATGATATAAGGAATGAAAACAGAGCTAGCTTCGGAGAAGTTTTGAAAAACAGAAATCTAATTACTATAGGAATAGCTACGGCTGGATTTTGGGGCATGAACTATACTCTAACGCAGTTCATTGATTCATATCTTGTAGCATACAAAGCAATACCAGAAGTGCTAGCAGGATACACATCATCGATGACACTTCTAGGAGCGATAGCAGGGAATATGCTCATAGGTGAGTTGACTGATAGGAAAGGTAGAAGAAAGGAAACACTTATCATACTAATCATAATTACAGCTTTGATAACGCTAGCTACACCATTCCTTAATTACTACACACTATGGCCTTATGTGATTGCTCAAGGATTCCTTTCAGGTGGTGTTTTTGCGCTCATCTATGCAATAACGATGGACGAGATAGAATTAGATGAAGGACTTAAACCTCTTTCTGCATCAATCATAAATTCACTAAATATAGGCATTGGCTCATTTGCATCTCCACTTTACACCTATACGACTAGCTTGATCGCGCCAGATGCAGGATGGTATGCAATCTCAATATTAAGTTTGGCTTTATTAACACTAATAATAAAAACTAATTTAAAGCACTCAAGACTGCCTGTATAAATCTATTCTCTGGCTGAGCTCCTAGCAGTTCTACGGATTCATTGATTACAATCTTAGGTACTGCTTGAACATCATACTTTATGGCAACCTCTTCGATTTCCCCAACATCTATGATTTCACTCCTAACGTTACCATTCTCTATAGCAAAGCTGTTAGAAGTCCTCGCAGCTAAAGGACAATAAGGACAGGATAGCGTTATGAGTATCTTGATATTCACAGGCTTATTTATCGAAGCTAGTTTTTCCTTCGTACTATTGGAGAGTTTAGTTTGAGAATTGGAGAGATTCCTGATTGTTTCTATGAAAACCGTGAATTCATAGCCGCCTGGTATACCAACGTATCTGATATTCCTTCTTCCTTCTTTTTCCAAGATTACTGTTGGTGCATATTCTACTTCATATTCTTTTGTTTTTTGCAATTCTTCCTCAATCATGTGATATTCGACCTTGACTTTACTTGAATTGGCCTCAATGAGATCTAAAATTACCTTGAGATCTGCGCAATAGTGACACCTTTGAGGATGATCTAAAAAAGCTACGAGCTTTACCTCATCTCTCATGTTAGCTAAATTGTTCCTTATATAATCGGCAATTTCTTTGAGCTCTTCCTCTGAAAGATGACCGTGTGCTTCTTCTTCGGTCATGATAAAGAAATTGATTTATCTTATTTATATGTTTAGAGTAAAATCCCAAAATTTTTTAGAACTAAAGCTAAAAGAAGACCTAAAACAAAGAATATACCGAAAAACCTATTAAGCCACAATGAAGCTGCTACATACCAGATCTTCTTCTCATGTGATAGATAATACTTTGAGAATGCGAAATAAAATGGAATCGTTAAAAAAATGATCGAAGTCGTAAGTGGTAATAGCCTAAGTACTATAAAAATCATGATGAAAATGTAAGATAGCAGACCAATGAATATCGATACTTTCTTAGCGTTCTCAATACCTATCACAACAGGCAACGTCTTTACGCCGAGTTTTTTATCGCTTTCATACTTGTCTATGTGCTTTCCAAAGAGGATTAACATGACCATGAGCGCATAAGGTATCGAAATTAAAAACACATTTAAGTCAAGTGAACCCGTGATTGCGAAATAACTCCCCCCAACCATGAGCGGGCCCCAAACAATAAATGTTGAAATCTCACCTAGCGCAATGTACTTAAGCTTAGGCCCTGCTTGATAGGCATAACCGAAGAATATGCCTAATAAAGTGAACACAACAATTAAGGGACCTCTGATCATTGCAAGATAAGCTGCAAACGTAGCTGCAATAACATAGTGAATAATGATCATGTTTATTAACCCCCTTTCTGAGACCAAACCGTCCAATATGGGATGTGGCATATACTGTGCTCTGAAGTAGCTTTTACTATCTAAACCATTCTTATAATCGAAATAGTCATTCAACAGATCTGCACCACTATGGGCAAGCAGCATTCCGAATAAACAAAGCAAAAAAGGTATCAATTCAAAATTATTGGATAAAGCTGCCAATAACCCAGCAATCAAAACAGAGATTACAGTTATTATATCTATAACTGCCCTAGTCATTACGAGATATTTTGATAATGGATCCCAAGAATTAATATCGCCCTCTACCTGACCTCGCCACATAATATTGATCCATCTTTTCACTGGAATAGACATTCCAAAAAATTAATCAGAATGATAAATTTTAAACTATCCTAACATAAAAAAATTCTTATTGAACTTAATAGAGCTCTGGCATCGTTTCAAGTCTCCAGTAAGACAAGAAATACACTGTAAGCAATATCGCAACCACAATTATGCAAATCGCTAAAGCTCCTCGCTTACTTATGCTTGCTTCATTCTTGACTTCAAAGCTAGTTATCATCCCATCGAATAAATTTCCTCCCTTTTTGCCTGTGAAAATCGTTACTGCCACATTCAATATGAAAAGAACGCCACCAGCTATAGCCAAACCTGCACCTAATAAAATTAAAGGCGTTAATGACCAAGCAGGAAGAAGATCGCTTGGATTGATGAAATCCCTCCTTGGATCACCATTGATGCCGAGAATCGTCATAACTAAGCCTAGAATTATTATACCGATTCCAAATAGGAAAATTTGGAGCTTTGCTAATTTAGTACTATAGAGCCTTCTTGAAGTCAGGATAGGTAGAGCGTAGTAAATGAAGGCCATGAATGCCAGCGTTGTCCCCCCTGCTACCATGAGATGGAAGTGTCCTGGTACCCAGAGCGTATTATGATAGTTTAGATTTGGTTGAAGTGTTGTTTGAGGTTGGGCGGTTATACCTCCTATACCCATAGATATGAGAGCAAACAATGTAGCAGCAATTGCAGGATTCGTCCAAGGTATTCTCCTCAGCCAACCAAAGAGGCTTGTATGCCCAGATGCTCTTATAGTTGCTTCGAGTGCTCCCGTCAAAGCGAAAGCGTGTAAAAGCGTTGGAACAGATAAGAAATGGGAACCGACGCTACCTGATGCTTGCTTCAGCACTGTTGAGAAGCCGGGATCAACTAGTATATGATGACCTATGCCAGGTATTACGAAAAGTGCAGCTAAGGCGAAGGCAACTTTTGCATATCTCTCATTGATGAACTTAGCAGCTGTTAAACCTGTTCCAATAGCTAACAATGCATATAAAACGGCGATCGTTGCTACCACGTTTACATATTGCGCATCATGACCTAGGCCCCAGAAGAACCATCGGTATGCCATAACATTCATACTTGTCAAACCCAATCTCCAAGCAAGTGTGTAAATAAGTGTTAAAGCGCCTTGAAAAACTACTGTTAAAGCTATGATGCCGGCTATCGCTGCACCCCAAGTCACTAATGGTAATGAACCTTTATAGGCTTCATTTATCTTCGCATAATATATAGTCAAAAAGAACAATACGACCGCAATACCTGCACCGAAAACAAAAATAGCATACCCTATGTAAAAGAGATCATTCGCTGCCAAAGGAGGATAAGCTGTGAATAATACATCAGCATTGCCTGTAAGAATTGAATATTCAACCGTTATCTGACCATAAAGCATCGCAGCAAAAGCGAACCATGCTATGCGATATCCATAAATCGGATAATTGAGCAGTACAGAAGAAGCGAAATATAATATGGCTATTTCTGCCCAAAGTATCCAGAAAATTAGCATGTTCATTCCATGAAATGTTAACCACTGATAATAATTGATGTTGTTGATACCAAGGAAATTTATAAGTGAAGGTACTGCTGATCTTCCTGACGCAACGAAAATTGCAGCAATGCCTCCTATGCTTATCGATATTAATGCAAGTATTAAATTAGCTATTATGAGATGCTTAGTAGTTCTATAAATCTTAAGACCTCCAAAGCTTGAGACCTCGTAGTCGCTCATGCTACCACCTCAATCACCATCCTCATACTTCCATGACCATAACCGCAGTATTCACTACATATTACATAGTATGTTCCAGCGTTTTTGAAGTTCATAGTGAAAACATATTCCATTCCTGGCATTACCATAATGCTATATACAGTTCCGTTGCCTACTATCGTGAAACCATGAATAACATCTAGGCTTCCTAAATGGAACCTATAATCAACACCTTTCTTTAGCACAAGCGTAGAAATAGACCAAAAATATTGTTGAGCTGCAATATAAATATCAGTATTCGGAGGGACCAATTTTCCATTATAAATACTTGAGAAGTTATTTGCGATTTCTTTATATGCTGTAGGATTAAATTCTCTAGCGGAGCTAGGAACTTCATGCTTGGGGTCAATTAGAGGCCAACTTAACGTTGTTGCGGCAAGTATAATAGCTACAGCCAAGGCTATTGCGATCCATATTTTTTCTTGTTTACTGAATTCCTTATACCATTCCTCAACTGGTTTAGGTATGAGCGGCATGATTATGGATGGTGAGGCGATAAGCTAATACCATGCATTCCCATGACCTCAAACAATACCCAAATACCATAGAATGCCATGATGCTGAAGGCCAACATTCCCCATAGCCATAAGTTATCCAACAAACTGGTCTTAACTCGTTTGCTCATTGAAGAAATAAATTAAAATATAATTATATTTTTTATCCCGAAATAATAAGGATATTTTAATGAATATATTAAAATATATATCAATATTTTTGTATATAAAATCACCATCTTAAAAGTATATAGTAATCCCGAATCATAATATTTTATAAGACTTCTAAGCACTTAATTCGCAAGACTTAACCAAGAAATTCTTTTACCGAGAAAAAGAAAAATAAAATGTGGCAAAGACAGCTATACATGCTGAAGATCTTGTAAAAATTTATGCAAACAACTTCAAGGCGCTTAATGGTATAAGCCTAAGTGTTGAAGACGGTAAAACTTTTGCTTTAGTAGGCCCCAATGGCGCTGGAAAGACAACACTGATAAGAATACTAACGACACAAATAAGACCAAGTTCAGGGAATGCATTCGTAGAGGATTTAAATGTTCTAACACAAGACGATGAAATAAGAAGAATCATAAGCTATGTGCCACAAGAAATAAGCGTTTGGACAGATCTTAGCGGATATGAAAATTTGCTCATCTATGCGAAAATATTCGGTATTCAAAAAGAAGAAAGGAAAAAGAGAATTGATGAGGTCCTAAACAAGATGGGTCTTTATTCTGTTAAGGATGAAATGGTTCGCTACTACTCAGGTGGAATGATGAGAAGGTTGGAAATAGCATGTGCACTTTTGACCAAGCCAAGGATTCTATTCTTAGATGAACCAACAATAGGTTTAGATCCTGCAGCAAGGAAGGTCGTTTGGGATGAATTGAAAAGTTTCAAGGAAGAATACGGTATCACGATCTTTTTCACAACGCATTATATGGATGAAGCTGATATGTATGCTGACGAAATTGCACTTATAAACAGAGGCGAGCTGATAAAGAAAGGAAATCCTGAAGAATTGAAAGGCTTGATTGGTGGTGAAATAATTCAGTTGGAATTAGATGGATATGATGAGGAGATCCTCTACAAGATCAGAGAGTTGGATTTCGTTAATGAAGTATTCAGAGAAGGAAATGAAATAAGGATTGTGACCAAAGGTAAAGGCCTTGAGCTTTTTGATTTTTTGGACTTCATTAAAAGACTTGGCATAAAAATAAAGAAGATATCACTGAAGCAAGTCTCCTTAGACGATGTATTTCTGAAGTACGCAGGCAGTAGCATCGAGGCTAGGGGGCGTGCTGTTGAAGTCGCAAGAGTTAGAAGTAGGATTAGGAAGGCATGAACATAATAGAAGTTCTTAGATACATGGGAGTTATGATGGAATTAGAATTCAGGAGAATTATGCACGATAGGACGGAACTATATACAAGAGCTATTCAGCCCATACTTTGGCTAGTTTTATATGGAACAGTTATGAGTATAGTGAGAGCTATTCCTACAGGAAATGTTTCATATATAGCATATATAACGCCTGGGATATTGCTTCAATCAACAACTTTCGTGTCTGTATTTTTTGGTCTTCAAATGGTATGGGAAAGAGAATCGGGCGTTTTGAAGAAGCTATTAACCACACCTTTACCAAGGTCTTCGATAGTAATTGGAAGATCAATGGCTGCAGGAATAAGATCTCTATTCCAGATTTTATTGATTGTACCAGTAGCTATGCTATTGGGCGTTCAGTTCATCAATGTTGCGTTCTTTATTCTATCAGTCCTCATTATATTTCTTGTTTCAGGCGGTTTTGCATCATTATCTATTATCATTGCATCCTTCATGAAGACAAGAGAAAGATTTATGGGTATAGGGCAAGCCATTACCATGCCACTTTTTTTCGCAAGCAATGCGCTTTATCCTGTAGAACTTATGCCTAAGGCGATACAGTACTTTGCGTATTTCAATCCTATGAGCTATGCAGTAAGTGCTACGAGAGCTTTGATGATAACAGGCGATTTATCTACATTACTATTTGATATTTTAGCGATAATGATTTTCGACATTATCATTTTCATATTTGCTTCATTAGCTTTCAAAAGGATAATAGAATAGATTAACCTTTTATTTTCTATTTTTTTAATAAGTATAGAGAATGGAAAATCGTAGCTCAACGATTCTCGAGACTCAAATAAGCATCCTTGCTTCACTAATCCAGGAAAGAAGCTCAAAAGATGATAAGATCATACCGACGCTCAATCCCATTTTAGGCATATCTTATAAAATAGGTGAAATAGATTTTTCCTATGAACAGATTAAAGATTTAGAAGAAAAAGGTCTACTTCAAAGGATAGGCTTGAAATCTTTCGTAGCATGCCCAATATGCAGCTCAATAATTGTTAATTTAAATCTTGTCTGTCCAAATTGTAAAAATCAATCTCTTGAAAGAAAAGAATTCATAATACACTATGAATGCAATTACATCGATGAAATGTCGAAGTTTCTAAAAGATGAAGAGCTTACATGTCCTAAATGTAAAAAGTCATTGAAAAAAGTGGGGATCGATTATGGTAAACCTGGCAAGTTGTATAAATGCAGCAGTTGTGGAGAAATTTCGCAGTATCCATTAGTGGTAATAACATGTTTTAATAATCATATATCCAAGATAGATGAAGCCGAATTGATATCATACCCTATTTATAGGATATCATCATCACAGTTATCTTCTACCACGCTTGAAGTAATAAAAATTTTAAATCAATACTTTTTACAAAGCTATCCTAATTTGAAAGTTGAGAGTCCAAAAACTATTTACCTAAATCCTAAGGAAAAATATATGATCCCATTATATATTTCTGATACCTACACTAATAAAAAAATCTATATTGACTTTATAAATAACGAGAAAGAATTTGAAGAAAAAGCATTAAAACTATTGAAAATTGCTTTACTTGATAATGCTAAAATTATAGTTGTAATAAATAATTATACTATAGATCCTGATTTATTTGATCCAAAAAGAATTAGATTACTTAATATTTATAGTAAAAATATTGAAGAAATATCAAAATTATTAATCAATGAAATAGAAAAGATTCTTAAACAGTGAATCTTAGGAGAATTATCTACTTTTCAATTTTATTAGTTTTAATTATTTTCTCTATGCTTTTTCTATTAAGACAATTTTTGGTATTTCTTGCTTATACTATTACTATAGTTTACACTATTTGGGGAATTTATCATCTCATTTTATTCTTTTATGGACTTGGAGAACCGTTTGAACCAAAAAACAAATCTAGTCTACCTAAAATCTCTGTAATAATACCTTCTAGAAATGAGCCAATACTAGGCAGAACGATTGAAACAATTGTTCAACATGTGGATTATCCACTAAACAAAAAGGAAATTGTGGTCGTTACAGAAGACCCTCTTAGTGAAAGGATTGCTTTCTGGTATCAACAGTCATACCCAAATGTGGTAAAGCTTCTAATGAGAAAAGAATTTTTCCCAACGAAACCTAGCGCGCTAAATGATGCTTTCCATTTTACAACAGGTGATATTGTAGGCATCGTAGATGTTGAAGATATTTTAGAAAGAGATGCTTTTAAAAAAATCTCCAGTGCAATGGAAGGTCATGGTTTTGATATTGTTCAAGCATTGCTCAGAATCTCAAATGAAAATGACAGCTGGATAACAAAAATTTTCGCAATGGAATATGCGGGATGGTTTAGAATAATGTTGAATGGAAGAAGTAAACTCGGTTTATATACGCCTCTCGGAGGTACTGGCAACTATTTCAGAAGGAATTTGATAGGATATGTTGGAGCTTGGAATCCAATAAATTTAACTGAAGATGCAGAGATTACAGTGCGTTTCGTTTTAGCACAACGTAAAGTGGTGGTAATAAACGTGCGTCAATGGGAAGAAGCACCAGTAACTTTCAAAGCTTGGTTAAAGCAAAGGACAAGATGGTTTAGAGGTTGGTTGCAAACGTTATGGAGCTATTCTGGTTTAATTTTTAAACCTTGGGCCGTAAGGAGAATCGGCTTTTTCACTTTATTCAGCACGATTGTAATGCTAATTGCTCCTCTTCTTGTTGTTTTCAATTGGGTTGCTTATTCTTTAACAATTTTTTGGCTGTTAGAGGCATATGACATCCTTCATACTCGTCTAATGTCGGGTACATTTCCTTCGTTTGCATTCTTTCCTTTACTTTTCAACTTTCTATACTATTTGATTTGGCTTTATGGTGCTAAACTCGAGAAAATAGGAAAGAAAAACTATCTCTATTTACCACACATGATATTCTATATGAACTTCATGATGCCCCTTGCAAGCCTAAGAGCACTCTATCAAGAGATATTCAAACCCATATCTTGGGAAAAAACTGAACACCCAGGAAGAGGTGTCAGGTGGGTGGTAACAGAAAAAAATAAATAATAAAATATTTTTTATTTTAGCCTGTAAAAATTAATTATTATCTTTCTTTGATACTATATCAATAGCTACAAAAATAATTTTAGATAACACATATAAAACTCGGGAAATAAATCTATATGGAATGCTAAAATGTCTCTTCGTATATTGCATTCCAAAATTCTAGTTCATATTTTTGAATGGTCAACGCAAGTAAAGGAATCTCTTTGTATTCCTCTAAGCTGTACTTCTCCAGAATCTTTAGCGCAAAATACTCGAGTTCTCTATCCCATTTAGCTTCTACAAAAAAAGGTAGATATAGGTTGTAGTTTTTGTTTATGAGTAAACCTATTTTATTGATATTTTCTATAAATATTGGAAAGTTGATCAAAATTAGAATTATTTGCTCAGGTAATGAACGGAAATATGCTATATAAAAAAAGAAGTGGGTAAAGGCTACCGCTCTAGGATTTGGGACGATCGTCTCTTTTTTGATCCCAAGCTTATCCAAAGATTCATCTACTTTCTTAATTGCTTCTTGATGACTGATTATCAGTTTGAGGAAGAAATCGTTATCAGGATATTCGGATCGAGAATACATAAGTGCTAGAGCTTTTGAATCACTTCTAGCGATATAGTATTGTTGTTGAAGAAGATTTCTTATTTTGTCAATAGAAATCTTACCTTGGCTGAGATCTTCTATAAATCTATGGCGCGAAATTTTTAGGTTTATTTCTTGAAGTTCATATCTGAGCTTTTCTAGAAATTCCAACGGTTTCATAAAATAAAATTATATGCAAGACAAATAATTTAGAGTCTAGATCTGCTTTCAATACCTTAATAAAGGTAGTCCTTTATTGAGACACACTCTTCGTAGCTGCGTTTATAGCCAGTATACCGAACATTAAGAAAAGCAGTTAACTAAAATTGTTTGCATAATAACTTGTACCAAAGCCATTATCCTGAGTCAGCCATCCAACTTAGCCTTAATCGCCCTTGCTAAAGATTCATTGAAGCATCTAACTAAAGCTTTTTCCTTCATAACTGAAAACGATTCGTACTTAGAAAATACATCAACTAACAAAAAGAGATGATGCTACAGTTTACAGAAACAATTTCCCCATGAATTTTTTAATTTTTTTAAAAATCTTCCCCTTTTTTTTGAAAAATAATAAAAAAATTTTTTTAAAAAAAGATAAAACAATTTTCACAGCATGCAACTGGAACGATTGCATGTTGGAAATGAAGTTAATTTGAATTATCAGGAGGGGGATATGATAATCGGATTGTTACAAGGAATTAAACCCGATGAAGAATTGATCCCTATTTATAACCCCGTTTTAGGTATTTCCTATAAGATTAAAGGTATAGATTTAATGTTAGAACAACTCGAGGAGCTTGAGAATAGAGGTATACTTGAGCGTGTTGGTATAAAATCGTTTCCTATTTGTCCTTTCTGTAATACTTCGTTATTCAAGCCAAACATAGTATGCCCCTCATGTAAATCACCTTCTTTGATAAAATCTGAATTTTTAGTACATTACGAATGTAATTATATTGGGGAAATTTCTGAGTTTCAGAAAGAGACAAATATTTTTGTTTGTCCAAAATGTAATAGACAACTAAAAAGAGTAGGGATAGATTATGGCAGACCAGGTAAACTCTATAAATGCAAAAAATGTAATGAAATAAACCAATATCCTTTAATTGAACTTGAATGTACAAACAACCACATATTTAAGATTGACGAGGCTGAAATGAGGCAGTATCCGATATATAAAGTATCCATTCAACGTAAAATACCCTTCATCACAGAAATATATGAAGAACTCAAAACTGCATTAAAATATTTTTCAGAAAATTTAACAATTAAATACTTAGAAAGCATAAAAATTGATGAGAATCAAATATATAACATTCCAATTTCAATAACCGAAAATAATAAAAAGATTAAAATTTTTATAGATTTTATACTAGATGAAAAGGATATCGATAAAAAAATAATAAATATATTTAAAACTATATTAAAATTTGATGTGATATTTATCCTAGTTTTAAGAAGTGATCTTGTCGATACTGAGATATTTAATCCAAAGAAATTCACTGTTTTATATATCAAAAAAATTGAAAAAAATGAAATTATTGCAAGGCTTCTAGGTGCTATATTTAACAAAATCATTTGAATGAAAAAGAAGTCTCTTTATTTTATTATTTTATTATTATTAATATGCATACTTATTTTATTTAGTCTAAGGCCATTTATTATATTTCTAGCTTATTTTATTTTAATTATTTATACTTTTTGGGGAATATATCATATAGTTCTCTTAATTTTTGGATTAAGATCACCCTTCCAACCTAGATTAAATCCAATCTCGTACCCCAAAATTTCAGTAATAATACCTGCTAGGAATGAAATAGTTTTAGGAAGAACAATTGAAACAATACTTCATGATGTGAAGTACCCATTAGGAAAGAAAGAAATAATAGTTGTAACAGAGGATTCGTTATGTGAAAGAATTACTCTATGGTATCAACAAAAATATCCAGAAATTATAAAATTGTTAAAGAGGAAAGAATTCTTTCCCACGAAACCAAGCGCTCTTAATGATGCTTTTCAATTTGCTACAGGCGAGATTGTAGGAATTGTAGATGTTGAAGACATATTGGAAATAGATGCTTTTTATAAGATTGCATCTGCTATGAAAGGTCACGATATAGATATAATTCAAGCAATACTAAGAGTATCCAACGAAAATGATAGTTGGATAACTAGGATTTTTTCAATGGAATATGCAGGTTGGTTTAGGATCATTCTCAATGGTAGAAGCAAAATGGACCTATTTACACCCTTAGGTGGAACAGGGAATTATTTTAAAAAGGAACTAGTCAAGTTTGTAGGAGGTTGGGATTCTCTTAATTTAACAGAAGATGCAGAAATCACTGTGAGGTTCACATTATCAAAGAGGAAAGTCGTTGTATTAGATCTTAGACAATGGGAAGAAGCACCAGTAACTTTCAAAGCTTGGTTAAGGCAAAGGACAAGATGGTTTAGGGGTTGGATGCAAACATTTTGGAGCTACTTTAATCTCTTATTCAAGAGATGGGCAATCAAGAGAATAGGATTCTTTAACATTCTGAGTATAATGATAATGCTTATTGCGCCATTTCTAGTTATACTTAATTGGGTTGCATACTCTTTAACAACCTTGTGGTTGTTAGAATATTTTAGGATATTACATACTAACGTAATGGCAGATACATTTCCTTTCTTCGCAATAGCTCCTACCTTATTTAATATTCTTTATTACTACATATGGCTAAAAGGAGCTAGTTTAGAAAAGATAGGAAAGAAAAATTACCTATACATTCCTCATATGATATTTTATATGAATGTTATGATGCCATTGGCAAGTCTAAGAGCCTTATACCAAGAAATAACAAAACCAATTTATTGGGATAAAACAGAGCATGATGGAAGAGGAGTTAAATGGATTACAGTGGTCGGTAAAACTAATCAATGATTACATTAAATTATTTCATTTATAATTAACTATACAAAAATAGGTGGCTAAAATTAAATTGGAATTTATAAATACCAAAAAATCTACATTATGTTTCGTAATATACTATTACCATATTAAAGAATTCTTATTTAGATTTAAATCTTAGGTCTATATCTTATTTTCTAAAAGACTATAAAAAACTTGGAAATTTATAATATATTAAAGTTCTGATAAAAAACTAAGAGATTGAGAGATGATTTCTATGCTTTTAAGAAAATCCTTTATTGAGACATGCTCTTCGTCGGTGTGTTCATATCTAGGATTTCCTGGACCGTATGAAATACAATTCAAGTTGAAATTCTTTGCAAAGTAATTCATATCTGAACTTCCGCTCTTAATCACTATTCTGGGTTTTCTTTTTAACATTTTGGCAATGGACTTTTTAAACGCAAAAACTAAAGGACTTGACTTATTTGCTAAAACAGGATCGCACTCTGAAAGCCATTCAATATTAATTAACGAATTTTTTGATGTGATAATTTCCAATATTTTATTCTTTACATTCAGCGCATTAATACCTATAGGAATTCTAACGTCAACGATTGCTTTGCAAAAATCAGGAATTACATTATTCGCGATTCCACCTTCAATTAAAACAGGGTTTACCGTGATGGAATTAATACTTTTAGATACATCTATTTGATTTAATTCCTCTAACTTTTTTAAGAGATCTACAATTTCTTTTATTGCATTCATATCTTCTTTCGATGCATGGGCTTTTGAAGTTCTGCATGTTATCTTTAAGGCTACGCGGCCGCGATAACCAATAACAACTCCATCAAGATTTGAAGGTTCGCCGAAAATTGCATAGTCAGATTTTAAAAGCTCTTTGTTTATTTTTAATATTCCGGGATTTTCGCTTTCTTCTCCGATGACGCATGCTATTTTCAGCTCAAGATTATAGTCCTTTTTTAAAGCTGCAAAAATCAAAGCTAATAGAGAAGTCTTAGCGTCTACACTTCCTCTTGCAAAGATAATATCGTCTTCTTTTTTAAAGGGGATAATTCCAGGTACGGTATCAACATGACCACAAAGTAATACTTTTTTATATCCTTTCCCTATTCTAGCTATTAAATTTCCTTCGATTATTGTTGTTTCAATTCCAAATTCTGAAAATAAGTCCTTAAGAAAATCTATCGCTTTCTCTTCATTACCTGAAGGAGAATATATCTTCAAAAATTCTTCTAGTGTT
Organism: Thermoproteota archaeon; assembly: GCA_021324265.1. Classification (GTDB taxonomy): domain Archaea; phylum Thermoproteota; class Thermoprotei; order Gearchaeales; family Gearchaeaceae; genus DSFO01. The sequence goes on from JAJPJK010000008.1 coordinate 66,574, forward strand.
TTAATAGGTTCCATTTGCAATCTTTTCAATTGCCTCTTTTATTTGCTCAATTCTTATATTCAAAGGTGGAAGAAATCTTAGAGTATTAGGCGCTGTATAACAACAAATTAAACCATTTTTCATTAATCTATTCAACGTATTTTTAACGTCGATTTTAAATTCAATAGCGACCATCAAGCCTTTCCCTCTAATCTCTTTAATCCCTTTGTTATCTAAGTTTCTTAATCCTTTAAGGAATTCTTCTCCCATAATTTTTGCATTTTCCCATAGCTGATTATCAACTATGAATTTCAAAACATTCTTTGCTACCGCACAAACTAAAGGATTAGCACTAAACGTGCTTGTATGTTCTCCTGTCTTAAGTAAATTGAACTCCTCTCTAGTTATAACACAACCTACTGGAAGACCGCCTGCCAATCCTTTACCAATGCATAAAATATCTGGAATAACTTTACTGTATTCAAAACAAAAAAGTCTTCCTGTTCTCCCTAAACCTGTTTGAATTTCGTCGAGTACTAATATAATGCCCTTTTCATCGCAAATATCACGAATTGTTCTTAAATACTCCTCATCGGGAATTATTACTCCAGATTCTCCTTGTATCGGCTCAACTATTATAGCTCCGGTCTCTTCGTCTATTTTCTCCATTAAATCTTCAATATTGTTATATTTAGCAAACTCGACATATTGCAAAAGTGGTTCAAAACTTTCTCTATATTTTTTCTTACCTGTTAAAGAAAGAGCACCAAAAGTTTTTCCATGATATGAGTTTTCCATGCTAATGATTTTCTTCTTCCCTTTTTTTCTGACCAATTTAATGGCGAGTTCAATAGCTTCAGAGCCACTGTTAGTCAAGAAACATCTACTTAATTCGCTGGGTAATACACTGAAGAGCAGTTCTAAAAATTCTGCCCTAACATCTAAATATAATGAAGAATGGCATGTGATTATTTTATTGATTTGTTCGATTATTGCATTTTTTATGACTTCATGATTGTGTCCTAGCAAGGCAACACCATATCCGCACATGAAATCTAAATACTTCTTGCCCTCGATATCATAGACATAGAATCCCTCACCTCTTTCAATAACTACAGGTAGCTTGTAGAAACTATTTAATTGATGCAAATCCTCAATTTCCCTATAATTTAACATGGTGTAAGGATTGTTTTCTTCGACATATACTCAAGATTGCTAAGATTGAGATCTTCAGCGAAACCATTAGCGATGATGACTTTTTTCGTGCCATTTCTTAGAGCTTGCATCGAAGCTAAAAGCTTCATCTTCATTCCCTGACCAATGCGTTCCATTATTTTCTCGATTTCATTAGCATCCAATTCTTCAATCAGCTTTCCATCAACATAAACGCCATCTACATTTGTAAGGAAAATGAGATGATCAGCCTTCATGGCAGAGGCAATCGCAGATGCCATACGGTCGCTATCAACATTAAGCATTTCACCTTCAATGCCTATGGCTACAGGTGAAACAATTGGAATGAAACCCCCTTCTATTAGCATATTGAAGACTTTCACATCAACATTTTTAATAACTCCAGTAAAGCCACCTTCAATGAAAAACTTCCTATCACCTTCTTTGATGAGTAAGCGTTTCTTTCGTTCCGCCATTACACAAAGACCATCAATACCAGTAATGCAAAATGGCCTTAGCCCTTGTTTCAAAAGTTTAAGCGCTATTCTTTTGGAGATTAGACCACTCATGACCATTGAATAAACTTTTATTGTTTCTTCATCAGTATACCTGCTCTCAATACCTGAACTGGAAGTAACGAATTTTTGTCTTACTCCAAGTCTTTCAGCGATATACGTTACTTCATCTCCCCCTCCATGAATCAAAACAACAGGCTCAAGCTTCGCAACGTTGGCGATTTCTGCAAAGAGCATTTCATTGCTTCTTTCACCAACCAATTCACCTCCCAACTTTATTACCTTCATATTGGGAATGGTGAAGAACTATACAAACCTTCTGCTTCATCAAAACCGAACATAATATTCATGCATTGAACAGCATTTCCCGCTGCACCTTTCACAAGATTATCAAGTGCCGATATTAGAACCAATCTTCGATTAGACTCATCTATTTCGAAGCCTATGTCGCAGAAGTTCGAACCAATTAGATTCTTTGGATCAGGATAACGATAAATTCCCCTTTCTTCTCTCACTATTCTTATGAATTTTTCGTTGACGTAATATGTCCTATAGATTCTCCAAAGATCCTTTATCTCTACTTCTTTTTCAATGAAACAATGTAGCGTAGCTAAAAGCCCGCGAACAATATCGACAGCATGAGCTGAAAGTGCTATCTTAGTTTTCTTTATCCTAGCCAGCTCTTGCTCAATTTCTGGCGTATGTCTATGATTAATTGGCTTGTAAGCCCTAATGCTATTAGCTCGCTGAGAGTGAATTGAGCTAAAAGAATTTTTTGAACCTGAACCAGAAGAACCCATTTTCGAATCGATGATTACTGTGCTATCTACAATTCCTTCTTTCACCAAAGGATATAACGCTAAAATGGAAGAAGTTGCTATGCAACCAGGACATGATACGAGTTCTGCATCCTTGATCTCACTTCTATTAAGCTCGGGAAGGCCATAGACAGCTTTTTTTAAAATATCAGGATGAGGATGACTGAAGCCATAATATCTAATGTAATCAGCTGGGTCCTTAAGCCTAAACATAGGAGTGAGATCGATTACCTTAAGCCCACGCTTAAGAAGCGCAGGGACTAACCTAAGTGAAGAATTGTATGAAGATGAAACAAATGCGATATCACACTTCGAGGCCTTTTCGAGGTCATACCCTTCAAGCCTATAGTTGAATATTTTCCTGAGATTGGGATGTAATTGATGCAGGAATTTTCCTTTGTGAGATTCAGAAGCTATCAAGGCTAGTTCAACTGAGCTGTGCTGAAGCAGAAGTCTTATTAGCTCGCCCGCAACATAGCCTGAGGCCCCGAAGATAGCTACTTTAACCATTCACAACGTACTCTATGATTTTTTCTGCAATATCGTGTGCTGTGCATGCCTGTGCGCCTTTAAATTCTGGCGTTGGATTTACATCATTGACCAAATAGCCTTCTTTGGATTCCATCACATCAATGCCGAATATACCCCCATTTAATGTCTTGGAAATTTTTTCTGCTAAACTTTTTAGTTCTTCATTCAATTCACAAGGCGTAGTTATTGCACCTTGAGCTACGTTCGTTGCCCAGACTCCTTCTTTAGAATTCCTGTATACACATGCTATAATATCTTTTCCTGCAATAATCATGCGTATATCTCTAGGAGGTCTTTCAACTAGTTCTTGGACATAATATACATTGTTAGGGGGATGCATAATGTTATCGAATAGATCTAAAATAGGCTTCATTTCTTGCTTGCTAAATATTGGCGTAACATATCTCCCCCAGCTGCCAACTAAAGGCTTTACCACGGCCCTAAAATCGAGCTTTTCTATCGCTTCCTCAGCTTTTTCCCTATCGAACGCTATATAAGTTCTAGGCGTTTTTATGCCTGCTTTATTCAGTAATAACGTTAAAAAGAGCTTATTGCCAAGGATAGCAGAAACACTAAACTTATTCATGACTTTAAGGCCAACATCTTCTAGTATCTTTGAAGCATAAAGTCCATGATAATGACTTATGCATCTCTGAAGCACCAAGTCATAGTCATCGAACTGAATGCGAGATAAATCAAGTATAATTTCGTTCAGGTTCAATAAAATAGGCTTTAGCCCTTTTTTTAAAGCTGCATCTAATAATCTTTTCTCTTCCCACCTTGGTCTATCTATTAAGATTGCTATCTTCAAACTACTCTCCCCAGTCTTCTTCTATCTTCTCAGCTTCCTTTATTATCACTCCCTTCTCAGTTACCTTAACGACCTCATATTCTGATCCGCACTCAGGACATGTTATAAGTTCACCTACTACTACGTCATCCTGAATCTCTATATCAGCATCACAGAGTTCACACTTTACAAGCTTACTCATCACCACCGCCGCTTTTCAAATTACTTAGAATAGTCGGCAAGCCCCAAATTTCAATGAACCCTAGCGCGTTTTTCTGATCAAAGATTGACTTGAAGGAATAAGTGGCTATATTTAGATCATATCCTGAATATTGAGAACTCCTAGATACGATTCTATAGCCGCCTTTATAGAGCTTCAAAGTTACCTTACCAGTAGCGAAATCTTGAGTTGAATCGATGAAAGCTTCAAGATTTCTTCTTAGTGGATCAGCCCATAAACCTGCATACACAAGCCATGACCATTCTTTTTCCACAAGTTTTTTGAAGAAGAGCTGATTTCTGTTGAGAATAAGTTTCTCCAATTCTGAATGTGCTTCGATCAAACATGTCGCAGCAGGACACTCATATACCTCCCTAGACTTGAAGCCTATTGCTCTATCCTCCATATGATCTATTCTTCCTACTCCATTCTGACCAGCAATGCTATTCAGCGTTACAATGAGGTCGCTTAGTTTCATTTTTTCACCATTAAGTTCTACAGGGATTCCCTTTTCGAAACCTATCGTTACGTATGTGCTTTTATCCGGAGCTTTTTCTGGAGCCACTGTCCATTCAAAGTAATCCTCAAGTGGCTCTGCTGAAGGATCCTCCAAAATATCGCCTTCGATACTCCTACCCCAAAGATTTTCGTCTACACTCACTCTACTTCTAGAAGGTTTGAAATCAAAACCTTTAGCTTTAAGATATTCAAGTTCCTGGTCTCTATTCATGTTCCACTCCCTCACAGGTGCAATAATTTTAAGCTTAGGGTCAAGAGCCCTTATAGTAATATCGAACCTGATCTGATCATTCCCTTTACCTGTGCATCCATGGGCTACATAGCTCGCTCCTTCTTGCTTAGCAATTTTTACCAACCAAGAAGCTATCAATGGCCTTGCCAGCGCGGTGCTAAGTGGATATTTATCCTCATAGAGCCCATTTGCCTTGATACACTTAGATATGTATTTGTCAGCGAATTCATCTAAGGCATCTATAGTATAATGTTTTTTGGCCCCAAGTAGCTTTGATTTCTCTTCAATGTTTCCGAAATCCTCTTTTTGCCCTATCTTCAATGTTACGGTGATCACATCTAGGTCATATTTTTCCTGTAACCAGAGTACTGCAGTAGATGTATCGAGACCTCCAGAGAAGCCAAGTACAACCTTTTCTTTCATAGGAAAAAGCATTTAAGGGTTATTATTTAAATATATTGACTGCTAATGGCCAAGAAAAAGAATAAAAAACCAATTTTGGTCAAGAATAGCGTAACCGCACTCACAAGAGAGTTAGTAGAAAACGATACAGCCTTGAGCATGGTCTTGGCTGAAAACATCGTTAACATAAGCGCTCTAGCTAGGAAATTGGAATCAACGATAAGTGCAAGGCTAGGTAAAAAAGTGAATGTTCAAGCAATAATTTCTGCACTAAAAAGAATAAGGGAAACGTTAAAGATTGAGTTCGCTAAGAATATAGAAGTCTTAAAATTAAGCAGCCTAAGTGTCAGGACGGATTTGGCAAAGATTTCGATAAAAGCTAGAAAAGAAAACGCTGAAACTATGGCAAGGCTCATGCTGAAATTTAACGAATCTATAATGCAGATTTCTTGGAGCCCAACAGCCTATACAATTGTATTCGACGAATTCCTCATGCCATCTTTTACATCTCAGTTCAAGAATGAAGATTTGTTAGAAATGAAAAATGATCTTGCAGCAGTCATCATTCACAGTCCAGAAAAAATCATTGAAACACCAGGGTGTGTTTCTACAATTATCTCTAAGGTAGCATTAAGTGGAATAAACATTGAAGATGTCGTTTCTACTTATACCTATACTTTATTGCTTTTTAAAAGGGAAGATGCCTCAAGGGCTTTTCATGCATTAAACAATCTGATCTCTGAGCTTAGAAAGATGAGAAATGAGTAAAGATATATACAGATCTAGACTGAGCAAATCCTTATCTGAAAGAGCTAGAAAATATCTATCTTCGATAAAAGAAGATGCTGAGTTTTTCAATGAGGAAATACAGACACAAATTGCACACGTAGCGATGCTCCAAAGAATAGGCATTTTTGAAAAAGAGGAAGCAAAAAGGATAGTAGATGCCTTAATGGCGATAAGCAAGGAAGAGTTGATATCTTCAACATTCGAGGACATCCATGAGTTCATTGAAGCAAAGCTAATAGAAAAGCTAGGTGAAGTTGCAATGAAAATACAAACTGGCAGATCGAGAAATGATCAAGTGGCAACAATTACAAGACTTAAACTCAAAAACTTATTATTGAAATCGCTTGAAGCAGAAATAAAATTCGTTAAAGACTTGTTGGATAGAGCTGAGAAGGATATAGAGTGCCTAATAATATACAGAACTCACAGAAGGGATGCCCAAGTAGCTAATCTATCTCATTACTGGCTAGCTTTTGTCGATTCTTCGATGAGAAACCTTGAAAGGATAATTGAAGCATATCATAGATGCGATCTTTCACCTCTCGGTGCTTCAGCATGTGGAGGAAGTCTTATTCCTTTAGATCGCGAGTTTACAAAAGAAATGTTAGGCTTTAGTGGTTTGATAGAAAATAGCCTTGACGCAGTAACAACTAGAGATTTCATACTCGATTCTCTACATGCTCTCACATGCATCATGGTTGATCTTTCCAGAATGGCAGAAGATTTGATATACTGGACTGATATGAAAATATTAGATATTGATGATAGCCATGCATCAACTTCAAGCTTGATGCCACACAAGAAAAATCCAGACGTCCTAGAAATGATAAAAGCAAGAGCAAAAGAAGTAATTTCTGGATATGGTACTGTTTCCAACATTTTATCTTCTCTACCCTCTGGATATAACAGAGAACTACAACGTGTCAAAGCAATTGTAATTGAGAAAACAAAGCTTGCTATAGAAAGCATCGAGATGATGGCTGAAGTAGTTCACTTAATCAAATACGACAAGAATAAAGCAGAAGAAGCTATTTTAAGAAGCGAAAGCATAGCTACGGATATAGCCGAATATCTAGTTCTCAACACTAAAATTCCATTCAGGGAGATACATAAAGGAGTAGCAAATATTTTCAGAGAGTTAAGCAATAAAAAAGAAATTATGGACAGAATATCATCATATTTCAAGATTGAAAGTTTGGAAAAATTAGAACCAAAATTACTATTGAGTTTAAGGAAAAGCCTAGGTTCGCCTAATCCTTCTGAGATTAAAAGAATGCTTAGCGATAGAAAAGATAAAATTGTTTACTTCGAAGACTTCTTAGAAAAACATAAAAAAGTTGTTAAAGAAGTTACATAAAGATATATGGCTATCCTAATTAATTATTAATCTTTAAAAAATAAAAGAAGTATTATTTAATAATGACTAAATTGGAGAAGGCTGTAAGGATGGCCATTTCCAGAGTGGTTGCTATAGCCATTGTAGTTATAATTGTTGTAGCTGCCGTAGCAGGAGTTTATCTTTACACACTTCTAACATCGCAGAAAATACCACAGATGACTTTAGCTCCAACTAGTTACGAGGTAATTCAAGGCGAACCAATTAATTTTACATTCTATAACTTGATTCCGAATACAATAATAGTATTACACACTGGTGATGGAAATACAAAGAATGTGACTGCAACAAGCAGTCAGGCATCTATTGTTTATACTTATCAGAATGGAGGACATTACCTTGTTTACGCGGATGAGATACAGAATGGAAAGATTATAAATAGCACATTCAATTCACTCATACAAATCATTGTAACACCTACTCTGAACAAGGATATATCGGATAAGGTTTCGATACCTACAATTGGTTTTAACACCACCAAAAATCCTGATGCACCAATAGTTCCAGTAAACAATACAGTTATCTCATACGAAGAAAACCCAATGATAGGAGGAGCGGGCGATAGCCTGTTTTACTGGTGGGTTAAAGGCTGAATTTTTTATAAATTTATTTTTTATGAATTCACTTGAATATTTAGTATGAAACTTTGGGCCTATATATTGAGAAGAATACTCATACTCATCCCAACTCTTATAGGGCTGACCTTGATGGTTTTCGTTATCATTCATCTGCAAGGTAATAACCTTCTCTTGGCACAATATCTCAACCCCAGACTCACAGGTCCTGCGAAACAGCAACAACTAGAGGCGCTAACTGAAAGATTCCATCTAAACGATCCTGTATATATCCAGTATTTTTACTGGCTCCAACAGATAATAACTGGTGATTGGGGCTATACTAACACGCCCATATATAGTGGATCTGTTACGACTGCAATTTCCCTCTTTCTGCCCAATACTATTATTATTGCAGTATTTGCATCAATAATAATATGGCTATTAAGTATACCCTTGGGAGTTTCTTCTGCTGTTAATAGAGATTCAATCAGAGATCATCTGATAAGGGTTTCATCATTCACGCTTTATGCGATGCCTATCTATTTAATAGCAATAGCTTTGATCATATTGCTTGGAGTTTATTTCCATGTTTTACCTTTTAGCGGCCCAGTAAATCCTTTACTTGTATCGAATCTAGATTGGTATAAAAATGGTATCTCTTATCCTACACATATATTACTCATCGATGCGCTCATACATGGAAATTTAACTGTCGCATGGGATGCTTTCCTCCATGTCATAATGCCTTCAGTTACCTTAGCTTTAGGTATTATGGCCGGGATAATTAGGATACTAAGGGCTAGCATGCTCGAAGTGCTCGAACAAGATTACATCAGACTTGCAAGAGCAAAAGGTGTACCTGAAAAAATAGTGATCAACTTACATGCAAGAAGGAATGCGCTTCTGCCTGTTGCTACATCATTTGGCTACACTGTAGCTGGTCTTCTAGGAGGAGCAGTTGTTATCGAAACAGTATTCAACTATCCAGGAATAGGCTATTGGACTACCCAAGCTCTACTCGTAAATGACGTAGGAGGTATAATGTCTTCAACATTGTTGTTCGGACTTATCCTTGTATTTACAACCTTGATCCTAGATATCTTATATGCGTTAATAGACCCGAGGATAAGATATTAATGGAAAAAAGAATGGAAGCTAAGGAGATTGAAGGTCTGCGATTATCATTGGTAATATTTTTCTCGAACAAAACTGCAGTTGTAGGATTAATGATTTTCATGGCATACGTAATAGATGCGCTTTTGATGCAATTTGCACCTTCTATGCTGGGCGTGAATAACCCTAATGCGCTCGCTTTTGACTATTCCAACACAATACCTCAGCCTCCAAGTCCAGAGCATATCCTAGGCACAACTTACTTCGGAGTAGATTTGCTACAAGCAATAATGCAGGCAATAAGAATAGATCTTGGCTACTCAGGATTAATTGTAATAAGTGGAGCTCTTATAGGCGCTTTATTTGGGATCATATCTGCTTATGCAGGTGGTTGGTTCGATGAGATCCTTATGAGAATAACTGATATATTCTTCGGCATACCATATCTAGTTTTAGCCTTAGGCGTAGGCTTTGCACTAGGTAGGACGATTGAGAGCATGATCATCGCATTGATAATAGTATGGTGGCCACTCTATGAAAGATATACAAGAAGCCTTACACTCAGTATTAAGGAACAAACTTTTATTGAAGCAGCAAAAGCATCAGGCGTAAGCGATCTTAAAATCATGATCAAACACATATTCCCGAATACTCTTCCGCCTGTTCTAGTACAAATATCACTCGACCTAGGAGTTGTAATGGCGATATTCGCAACCTTAACTTTCATAGGTTTCTTACCGACGGGCAACTTACCTGAGCTTGGTTATCTCACAAGTCTAGGATTGAATTATATCCAAATAGCTCCTTGGGCAACAATCTTCCCAGGTCTAGCAATAACCATTTTTGCATTAGCAGTCAACTTAATGGGAGATGGATTGAGAGATGTCATAGATCCAAGAAGGCGAAGTTCATGAGCGAAGGGCCTGTAATCAAAATCGACGATCTACATGTTTATTTTTTCACTAGGAGAGGAATTTATCAAGCACTGAGGGGGGTTAATCTAACCCTTAATAAAGGAGAAGTATTAGGTCTTGCAGGAGAAAGCGGGTCAGGTAAATCAACACTTGGATTAGCAATTATGGGCTTGCTTCCGAGAAATGCGATAATTCCAAAAGGGAGCATAATTTTGGGAAATGGGACAGATTTGGTAGAGAAGATAAGAGGGAAAGCTCCATTCAAGAAAGACAAGTTGAATCTTAGGAAAAATGAGTTGCTGATTAGAAATTTGAACAAACACTTACAGAAAATAAGGGGTAAGAGGATATCTATGGTCTTCCAAGAACCAATGACCGCGCTGAATCCTGTTTTGCAAATAGGTTACCAAATAGCTGAGACCGTACTATACCATGACGCTGAAAGGCTAATAAGAAGGGCGCTAGCTAGAGAAAAAGTTACACGGGAAGACTTAAGGAATATGATAAAAATCCTAAAGAATGAAGGAGAAAGAGGTATATATGAGTATGCGCTTAAAGCGGGGCTGAATGGTATTGAGGAACAAATATTTGCTATATGGAATAGGGAGGATATACATGAAGCAAAGAAGGAAAAAATGATAATTGATCTGGCAAAAGATAAACTTGGTCTCTTTGAACGAATAGGTTTAAAATTAGCACGTAAAGGAATGTTAAAAATACCTTTAATTTCCAGATTAGCTAGGAGAGCACTCATCAAAGAAGGCTATAGAGTAGCTAAGGAGTTACTTTCATCATTAGGTATACCGCAGGTTGATTCTGTAGTGAAAATGTATCCACATGAATTATCTGGAGGTATGCGCCAAAGAGTGGTGATTGCCATAGCGCTGGCAAATAATCCTGATGTTGTGATCTTAGATGAGCCAACGAGTGCGCTAGACGTAACTATTCAGGCCCAGATTTTGGAGTTAATAAGAAATCTGAGAAAGAAAACAAATGCAGCATTCTTATTCATCTCCCACGATTTGTCCGTACTCGCTGAAGTTTCTGATAGAATCGCAATAATGTATGCTGGTAAAGTTATGGAGGTGGGAAGAGTTGAACAAATATTCGAAGAGCCATTGCATCCTTACACAAAGATGCTTCTAGATGTCATACCTACAATGGAGAAAGATACGCTTAAACCGGCTAAAGGAACAATCCCTGATGCAAGATATCCGCCTCCAGGCTGTCCATTTGCGCCTAGATGCCCATTTGCAAAGGAGGATTGTTTGAAGTTCGATAGAGAGATAGCAGTGACCAAGGATCACATAGTTTCGTGCATTCTCTACGAAAATAAAAAATGATCGCAGCTTTCGGAATAAGGAAATATTTCAATGTTAAACAAAGCATGCTTAGCAACCTCATGCTTAAGGCCGTCGATGGTGTCGATCTAAAAATAAGAAAAGGTGAGATCTTTGGACTTGTAGGCGAGAGCGGATCGGGGAAGACCACTTTGGGAAGAATTCTTGTAGGTCTTCTCGAACCTACTGAAGGTGACGTTCTTTTCGATGTAGATGAAGATGTGACTTCAAGATATGAAAATGCTCTATTAAAAGGAGACAAAGAAGAACTTGAAGCACTAAGCAAGAAATATTCTATATTCAAGAAAAGGGGCAACAATAGAAAGATATTAAGAAGGAAAATGAACATAGTTTTCCAAGATCCATATTCATCGCTTGATCCTAGAATGAGAATAATTGATATAGTGAAAGAACCAATGATCGCAACTGACTATCTAAAAGGAGAAGCTGCAGAAAAACGAGTTCTTGATCTCCTAGAGGAAGTAGGTCTTGGAAAGAGTTTTGCACAGCGTTATCCACATGAGCTCAGTGGAGGCCAAAGGCAGAGAGTAGCTATAGCAAGAGCTCTTGCTACTGAGCCTGAGTTTGTTGTCCTAGATGAACCAACAAGTGCGCTAGACGTATCAGTGCAAGCACAGATTTTGAATCTGCTTAAGAAACTCAAACAAGAAAGAGAATTAACAATGCTTTTGATAACGCATAACATAGCTGTTGTTAGTTATATGGCTGATAGAGTAGGAGTTATGTATGCTGGCAAGCTTATGGAGGTCGGCGATAAAATACAAGTCCTAAAGAATCCTAAGCATCCTTACACTGTTTCGCTAATATCCGCAGTTCCTCAACCTAAACCAAGATCTATAAGGCAAAGAATTGTGCTTAAAGGCGAACCGCCTAACCTAATATTCCTACCCAGAGGATGTATATTTCATCCTAGATGCCCATTTGCCTTCGAAGAATGCGGATGGTCAACAGACGAAATAGTCGATGATTTATCTTATCTCATAAGCAGTAAATATTACGAGAGTTTCGGCGAAAGTGTATCGATTCGAACCAAGGATGAAAATACTATTATTATAGAAAACGCGAAGGCAGAGCTCATATCAGAAATTGTAGAAAAAGAAAAAGCAAATCTCAAGAGCCTAACAGCAATAAAAAAGATAACTCAAGAAGTTAATTATGTCGAGATTAAAATACATGATTTCATAACACCTGAACTCTATAAATTAGATGACGGTAGAAAAGTAGCCTGTTTATTATTTAGAGCTGAAGAGAAAAACGCCTAACTTTTTGATGGATAAGCTTGTAGCTATCGATATAGGAGGCACATTTACAGATATAGTCATTTATGATGGTAAGATAAAAATTAGAAAGATTTTTACAGGGAACAACCCTGAAACACTGGTCGACTCATTGATCAAAGAGTTCTTAGATTTCAAAATTCTTCATGCGACTACGCTCGCTACTAACGCGATCCTAACCAGACAAGGCTTACCCAGAGTAGCAATGATCACTACAAAGGGATTTAAGGACGTAATAGAAATAGGTCGCCAAAATCGGCCCAAACTATATGACCTCTTTTTCGAAAAACCGAGACCGCTTGTTGAAGAAGAAATGAGGTTTGAGGTAAATGAAAGAATAGATTCACGTGGGAAAATTCTCGCGCATCTTGATCATAACGAACTCAATGAAGTCCTTAAAAGAATTAAGTCCAAGGAAGTTCAAGTTATTGCTGTTTGTTTATTGAATTCTTATGTTAACCCCGAACATGAAAGAACAATAGCTTCAGAAGCAAGGAAAAGCTTTGAATACGTCTCAGCTTCCTACGAAGTAGCAAACGAGCCTAGAGAATATGAAAGAACTTCTACAACTGTAATAAACGCATTACTCATGCCTATATTAAGTAAGTATCTTGCAAGATTCAAGCAAGTCTATGTTATGTCTAGCGCTGGAGGACTTGTCGATAAACACGAAGCAATTCAAAGACCCGTGCAACTCATCGAATCAGGACCTGCCGCTGGCGTTATTGCGAGTGCAGAACTAGCGAGAATACTTGGCATAAAAAATGTAATAAGCCTAGACATGGGTGGAACAACTGCAAAGGCATCATCAATTTTAGATAATACGATCTCCATTACCAGTGAATACGAGGTTGCCGGTGAAGTACATCATGGTAGGATCATCAAGGGTTCCGGATACCCACTAAGATTCCCCTTCATAGATCTGGCGGAAGTTTCTACAGGTGGAGGAAGTATAATATGGAAAGATAAAGAAGAAGCATTAAGAGTTGGGCCGATCAGTGCTGGTTCTTATCCTGGTCCTGCATGCTATCGCTTAGGCGGACAAAATCCTACAATAACTGATGCCAATCTTTTGCTGGGAAGAATTAGCGATGAAATATCGGGCTATAAGCTAGATAAAGCTGCCAGCATAAAAGTGCTAAGCAAACTGGGTGATCCTTATCGAATTTCTAGAGATGCACTTTCCATCGCTAACTTAGAACTAGCAAGAGCGATAAGGCTGGTAACCATTGAAAGAGGCTACGATCCGATTGATTTTCATTTATTCGCCTTTGGAGGAGCTGGGCCCCAGCACGCATGCTTTGTTGGCGAGGAAATCGGCATAAGGAAGATTGTAATTCCGCCTATGCCGGGGCTTTTCAGCTCATTTGGTCTCTTATTATGTGATGAGAAATATGAGCTAAGAGGAAGGCCAAAAGATAATCTTGAAGAAAGTTTCGAAGAACTCGAGAAAGAGTTAGAACACAAGCTTGGAAAGGTTGATTACTTTGAAAGATATGCAGACATGAAATACAAAAGACAAGGATGGGAAATCATTGTTAAAATACCTAGCCCTTGCAGCGAGAAAGAAGCATATGAACTTTTTGAAGAAATACACATGAAAAATTATGGCTTCAAGCTTGAGGAAAAGATAGAGATAGTTACGATAAGGGTATTCGCAGTAATAAAGAAAAGACTCAAGGTAGAGGACCTAATTGAATACAGCATAGCTGGTCATGAAGTGAAGAAAAGGCTTGTATATCTCGATGATTTACAAGAAATACCCGTTTATCCGAGAGCTTTCCCAATGGGCACTGAAATTGAAGGTCCTGCAATAATTGAGGAATACAGTAGCTCCACATTCATCCCCAAAAATTGGAAAGCTAGAATAATAGAACTTGGATGCATATTGCTTGAGAGATGATCTGGGAAATCATTCAGAAATCACTAGAATTCATTGCAGAAGAAATGGGTATCGTGCTTAAGCGTTCTTCAGTATCACCAAATATAAGGGAAAGAAATGATTTCAGTTGCGGAATAATAGATGAAGAGGGTAGAATACTTGCTCTCGCTGAACACATTCCTGTTCATCTAGGCTCCTTCAAAGTCATGGCTAAAAATTGCATAGAGTACATACAAGAATTAGAAGAAGGAGATGTCTTGCTATTCAACGATCCATATATATCTGGAACTCATCTCAACGACTTAACCTTGGCTAGACCTGTTTTCCACAATAATAAGCTAATAGCTTTAACCCTGAATAAAGCGCACCATGTAGATGTAGGAGGCCCTATACCTGCGAGCATAAATCCCAATGCCAAGACGATTTATGAAGAAGGTTTGATCATACCGCCAGTGAAGATTATGCGAAAGAATGAAATTATAAAGGAAGTGATAGATTTGATCAAAAGTAACTTCAAGGTTCCAAGTGCTTTCGTTGCTGATCTAAAAGCCCAGATAGCAGCAAGCATCAATGGCGAGAAAAGAATAAAAGAACTAATTGATAAAGTATCACTCGATGAATTCAAGGAAGCGAACTATAAAGCATTTAACTATTCAAAGAGGATAGTAGAAAAGAACTTGAGTGAATTTAGAGGCTACAGTTGCAATGCGGAAGACTACTTGGAGCTTGAAGAAGAACTCCTAACTATAAAAGTAAAAATTAACATAAATGATAAATTCTCAGTTGATTTTAGGGGCTCTTCCAAACAGATCGAAAGACCTTTGAATGCCGTCTATGGCGTTACGTTCTCATCCGTTTCCTTTGCACTGAGATGTTTGATAAGAGATTATCTTCCTCTAAATGAAGGATTCTATGAAATCATAAGCGTAAATGCTGACGAAGGCACAATCGTGAATCCCAAAAAGCCTGCTCCAGTTTCTGCTGGAAATCTAGAAACTAGCCAAAGGATTGTAGATGCAATATTTAAGGCTTTAGCAACTATCATGCCGAACAAAATTCCAGCTGCGGGATGTGGCACAATGATGAATGTTATGATGGGCGGAATAAGAAATGGGGAGTTTTGGAGTTATTATGAAACAATTGGTGGCGGATCCGGGGCAAGACCCAACAAAGATGGTGTTTCTGCGACACATACAAACATGACAAATACGCTAAACACACCCATTGAAATAGCTGAACTTGAATATCCTTTGCTATACACTATTTATGAAATCAGGAGAAACAGTGGTGGGTATGGAAAATATAAAGGTGGGGATGGCATTGTAAGAGGATTTAAAATCACCGAAAGAGCGACTTTATCGATTATTTCCGATAGATTTAGGATCCGCCCATGGGGATTAAATGGAGGTGGCCAAGGAGAAAGAGGAAGAAATACATTGATAAGAAATGGAATTCCAAAAGAGATGCCAAGTAAATTCACTATTGAACTCATTCAAGGAGATGAAGTCATAATTGAAACACCTGGAGGCGGAGGTTTTGGGGAAAAATAATAACTAACTCTTTCTAGAATCAGATTTGTTCTTTAATTTTGACATTATTGAGTTTATTTCATCTATGGATAAAGTATACGTAGGTTTCTCTGGCAGCAAGCCAGAAGGTCTAAAAATTAAAATTAAGGTTAATACTATTCCAAATGCTAAAGGAGTAAAGAATGTCACGTCGAATGGTAAATAAGGCTCTAAATAGAATTTGTAGATATCAGTCAGCCTTAATGTCACAACGAATACACTTGCGCCAATAAAAGTACCTATATTATTCGCAAGGCCTCCTACTACAATTATGACCCAAGGATAAAATGTATAATCTAGTCGCCTATATGAATCTGCTACTACAGTTGAAAAATACATTGCCAGCAAAGCGCCTGCTAAAGCAGCGATGGCACCTGCGAACATTGATACGTTTCTTCTGTATACTACAATGTCCTTACCATAAGATTGCGCCAGCACCTCATTATCTCTAATAGCTCTCATTGCTCTGCCGAGAGGACTGTTAACAAATCTATTAATCACAAAATAAATTATCAATGCAGAAATTACGAGAATTCCTATTATAATCCATTGCTTGAGAGTATAATTAGATATCCATGCGAAGAAGTCAGGAACGGTTACGCCTACGCTCGAGTTAACAGGGTATTTTGAATATTTACCTATGGAGACTAATATTTCACCCATAGCGAGCAAAGTCATCCCGAGATAGTCTTCCCTTAATCTTAATGCAGGGTAGCTACCTAACAAGCCTAAAATCGCTCCTATTGCCATTGCAATTATAAGCGTTAATAAAAGCAATCCTATAGAGAAGAGAGGATTTGCAGCTAAAAAAGGATCAAAGAAACCACTAACAACACTAAAATTATTGTCATAATAATTTAACCCCTTTGAATATATATCTAGGACATATGAAAGTATGAGACCTGGAATGCTTCCCATTACGAACGCACCGCCTGCTACAGTTAATACTTTTCCAAAATTCGGAATGCCAAGATATCCAAATTCCATATTCAGACTTAAGGAGATTATGAAGTAAGCTGCAAGCCAAGGAACAATATCACGAACTATGAGCAAGGGATCAGCCATCTTTAGCTCTATTCATTTTTATTCATATTAATGTTTTAGGAACTTGCTCAGCAATCCACCAATTCCTTGCGGGAAAATAAGCAATACTATGCTCATTATAACTAAAGGTACAATAGGTTGAAATGGGATAAAAAACGTAAAACCTAAGCTAACAATGCCATAAGTAACTAAGACTGAAGTGGCACCTACTATTATTCCGCCCAAAATTGTACCAAAAAGGCTGCTTATTCCTCCCAAAATTGTCGCAGCGAACATATATGGTAGGAATTCATCGCCAGAATAAGTGTTAACGCTCTGGAAAAATGCAAAAAATATTCCAGCCATCCCAGTGAGCGCCCCGCTCAAAAACCAAGAGAATAAATATACAGCATTAGTATTAATGCCAACAACTGAAGCGAGTGAAGGGTTTTCGATAGAAGCCCGCATTGCAATACCAAACTTCGTCTTAAATAAAAGTAAATATAGCGATATGAAAACAACTATAACTGCGATTATTCCTAATATGAAAGAGAAGTTTATACCAAATACATCAAAATCAGAATTAATAAAATTAACATAAGATATACTAACAAAGTAAGTATAATTCATCCAACTAGCAAAAATATTTATAATACTATAGCTTATTATATCTAGATTTAAGGTTGCGATCATTAAGATAACTATACTTGCACCTCTGTTCATCAAAGGCCTTATAACTAGAAGATAAAAAAGTAAAGAGAAAAGTCCGACTAACAGAAATGAAACAGGAATGAAATAAAAAGGAGAAATCCTTAAAACGCCTTGTGCAAAAATTCCAAGATAGGTACCTAACGTTAAGTATGGCCCTTGAGCGAAATTAGGAACTTTTGTTGTTTGATAAGTTAATGTTAGGCCTAATGCTGATAATATAGTAATTATCGAGTAATATACAGCAGCATATGTTATAGGGTCTAGCATTTTTGTTATAAAACTTTAAATACATATATATAACTATTTTGTTATGGCACAAACGACCTCTTGGGTAACTAGAGCAGTAGTTTTCCTAATAGTAGGTTTGCTAATAGGTGTAGCAATAGGATATTTCGTATTCCCAAGTACTACAGCGCCAGCTCCGGCGGGAGGAGGAAGAGCTTTACCATCAGAAATAAAATTTGGTGCTTTACTTGCACTGACAGGAGAGCTCGCATCGTTTGGCAACGACCACATGGTTGCATTACAACTAGCTGTTAGCGAGGCAAATAATTATCTTCAAAAGGCAGGAATACCTTCAAAGGTTACTTTAGATGTCGAGGACACGCAAACAAATCCTAATGTAGCTCTGCAGAAACTTCAAGCTATGTATGCAAATGGTATTAAGTTTGTTTTCGGCCCTCTTTCAAGCAATGAACTTAGAAATTTGATAGCCTACGCAAAAAGCAATGGAATACTTCTCTTTAGCCAATCTTCAACAGCCATAGATTTGGCCAACGCTACAAGAGGCTACGTATTCAGGGGATCTCCAAACGATGCGGCACAAGGAGTTGCGCTAGCATTGGCAATGCAAAAAGTAGGAATTAAGTATTTGATCATAATGAACAGACATGATACTTATGGAGACGGCTTAGCATCTTCTGTAGCTACCAATTTCAAAAACCTTGGAGGAACAGTACTTGGCCAAATACCATATGATTATAATAAGCAGGAATTTACGGTAGAGGTACAGCAATTGAACACTATGGTACAAAGTGCAGTAAATCAATATGGAAATAAAACAGTAGCTGTAGAGCTCATAGCGTTTGAAGAAGCCGCAGTCATAATAACAGAGGCCCTTCAATATCCTGTATTATCTCAAGTTAGATGGTTCGGATCTGATGGAACAGCTGGATCTGCTAAGTTAACAGAGGATCCAGCGGTAGCCAATTTCTGTATAAAGACAAAATTCTTAAACACGATAACTGCTCCTGCTGCTGAAAATGACATAACAATAAAGGTGAAGAATTACGTTATGCAAAAGTTAGGAAGGGAGCCAGATTCATATACATACGTTGTCTACGATGAATTCTGGCTTCTATTTTATGCGATATTGTCAGTAGGATATGATCCAGCTAAGGTTGCTGCTGCATTGCCCTATGTAGCACAAGGCTACGTAGGTGCTAGTGGTCCAATACAATTCGATCAATATGGAGATAGAGTGCCGGTAGCATACGCTATCCAAGCAATAGTATATAACGGAACAGCATACACATGGGAAAACGTAGGACAGTACTTACACGTAGATAACTCGGTAACGCTACAGTCAAACTACGATTAAATTTAACTGACTATTTTTATCGGTTCTATTTTTATTATAACCCTTTTTTCATTTCCTCTCCAAGGATATTTGTCTAAATTCAAATATTTCTTTGCCAGTTTATCAATATGAGCGTCAGCATTTTCATAATCGAATCCTATCACTTTTCCTTTAATATAAGCACTCCTATAAGGATTTTCATTCGAATATATGGCGATTCCAATCTTTGAATTGTTTTTAACATTCTTAAACTTGGCTCTGGCTGTGGTCGTATTGATCAGAATAGTATCTCCATCATGATCTATCCATGTTATTGTCACATGGGGATATCCATTCTCATCTATCGTAGCAAAGCTAGCAAAATTTTTTCCTTCAATCAAATCCAAGACCTCTTTATTTAATTTACCCATGGATAAAACTCCGATTAATGATGATAAATTCTTTGCGCCAGGACAGAAGCTTTAAATTGTTCCATTTAATATACCTCCAACATAATGAGTAAATTCAAAACAAAGGAAGCTTTCTTCATTGCACTGGGGGGTCAGGCTCCCTTCGTTAGCTTTTTTATATTCGGAGGGTATGTCAACTCTTTATTAGGTTCTTCCAGCGCTTTAGCCACGTTTATAGCTGGGCTATTAATATTTGTAAACGGCTTAGTTACAAATGAGCTCAGCAAACGATTTCCTTATTATGGAGGATATTACGCTTACAGCTACTTTACACTCAGCTCATCTCTTTCCTTCACCACATTCTGGACTTTTTTACTATTCAATGTAACCTACGCGTTAGCATATCTTTACGGCACTGCTTACATGCTAACTACATACTTATTTCACAACGATCTAATTGCATTCATATTTTCACTCGCAGCAATCATGATATTGTATTCCTCGGGAAGAAAACCGACTGCAACATATGCTATCATAGCCGGTTCTTTAGAACTTGCAATCATGGTTTTCCTAGGTCTATATTTGCTTTATCTTTCATCTTTCAACTTCCTCAATCCTTTCGAAATAAAAGGAGACTTATCCCGAGGGATTCTTTTTGCTGCAGGTATTCCAACAGGCTATATAGTCCTGTCTTCCATAGCCGAAGAAGTCGAAGACTCAAGAAAGGTAATTGGTAAAATGATGCTCATAGTAATAGTAATCGGAACGCTACTCAGTGCTTTTGACCTTTATGCGTTAAGCGCATTAAACGTGGCAGTTATAGATGCACTTCTTTTAGGCTTGGGAATTTTTGTATTCCCCATAGTCCTCTTTACTGCCGTGAATGATGGCTTTCTCGGAGTAATGGCCTATCTTGTATCTACGACAGGTTTATTAAAATCATTGAGATATGGGTTTGGAGATTTTCTAAAAGGCAAAGCAGGCTTCTTTTCCTTCTTCATATATTTGATCATACCTATTCTGCTGTTCTATATGGTTGGAAATAACTTTGCTCTATTTGAGGCATGTGGTTATTTATCACTCTTAGCAAACTTCTTTTTGAATGCAATGGCTGCCGCAGCTCTACTAAGAATTGGAATTTCTAGACTGATTAGGAAAAGAGCATGGATATATCAATTAACCATTTCAATTTTCTCTTTGATATCGAATGTAATCATCGTTATTTTGAACATTCAAAGCGGCGAGCCTTTACTTGTATACTTTTTTATGGGCTGGCTGATAATAGGTTTCGTAATATCATCAATAATCGAGGTAGTCAGAGAAATTCAAGAAGAAGCGAAGAAACAATAAAATTCATTAGCCCATAAGCTCCTTTACTTTTTTGAAAACATCTTCAAAATCTTCTTCTCTCAATCTGCCTGTCCTTCTATTTCTCTGACTGGGATGATAAGTTAAAATGATGTATGGTGAATTATTCGATTTATATATTAGTCCATGCTCGAATTTAGGCTTTTTTATACCAAACCCATAAACAGATTCAAATATTTTGAAGAACGTATCATAAGCGATTCTGCCCAATAGAACAATGTATTTAGGTCTTATCAACTTAAGTTCCCTAATTAAATATTCAGAACAGTTCCTTATCTCAGAGGCCAGTGGCCTGTTATTTGGTGGGGCACATCTTATACTTGCTGAAAGATAACAATTCTTCAACATTAGTCCATCATCTTTGCTCACAGAAACAGGTTTATTTGCAAAGCCGTATTTATGAAGTACTTTAACTAAAAGATCTCCTGATGCATCACCTGTGAACATCCTACCTGTTCTATTTGCTCCATGTGCAGCAGGTGCTAAACCAAGAATAAAAAGCTCAGCTTTTCTATCTCCGAAACCTGGAACAGGCTTCCCCCAATATTCCCATTTGGAGAATGCTTTTTTCTTTTTTCTTGCGACTTCTTTAATATAGCTCACAAGTCTAGGGCAACGAGTACAATTGATTATCTCTGAGTTTAACTTATCCCATGAATCCATCTTTAAAAATTAACTCTACGCCCTATTAGTTTTTGTAGATAGCACTGAGATTACAAAGGAGATTAAATAAAGTGTATGAGTTGCTATGCAAAAAGGACATAGGGCCTTTATTATTGCGAGCTGTATATACTCTAGATATATGATGAAAGCAAGACCCAAAACTCCCAAGATTAACAAGGGAAAAAGAAGATTTCTTTGAAGCGAGAAAGCCATTGCAATGAATCCTATTATGCCAAGCAAAGAAACAGGTATTCCGAATAATTTTGAATAATTGCTTGTTATTACGAGGTCGCATCCACCAGAAATAGGACAAGCACTTAATGTTAAAGTCAGATAAGTTAGATACGATGATAAAACCAAGCCTGAAAAAATTAAGATCAGCGCTATATACTTTAGCATGAATTCCTAATATCTGTAAAAACCTTCGTTGGTCTTTACTCCTAGCTTATTTTCCTTGACCATTTTACTCAGTAGAGGATCGATCTCTATTTCTTCGCCCGTTATTTCGCTCAGCTTCTCTAATGCAGCCACGACTCTATCAATACCAAATTCATCTGCGAATCTGAATATCCCTTTTGGATAACCAAGCCCAAGCATTACAGCCTTATCGATATCAGACTTTGTAGCTATACCCTCTCTGAGCAAATATGCAGCTTCATTTATGGCATGAGCTAGGATTATCGAAGGATCAAGCTTCGTTGCCCTTTCTTTTTCTAGCTGAGGTTTCTGATACTTGCCTGGCCCTGGATAGGTATAAAAGCCTTTGCCAGTCTTAACACCGTATTCTTTATTCTTGAACTTTTCCTCAAGAATAGGGCATAGCCTTGCCTTAAAGCCTCGACTCGTCATGATGCCATGTATGAAATAGAATACATCGAGACCACTATAATCAGCAACCTCAAATACACCCATAGGGAAATTCAACCTATATCTCAATACTGCATCGACATCTTCAACGTCCGCAACTCCGTTATAAACGAGCATACAAGCAGTATCCACAACTCTCGCTAATATCCTATTGACAACGAAGCCGGGTATATCTTTGTTCACAACTACGATCTCTTTCTCTAGCTTTTTACAAAGTTGAATAGAAACATTTAACGTAGCATCATCGGTATATTTACCCCTAACTATCTCAACAAGTTTCATGAGAACTGGCGGATTGAAGAAATGCGTACCGATGACCTTGCTCTTTCTTTGAGTGGATTCAGCGATCTCAGTGATTGGTAAACTGCTAGTATTGCTAGCGAGTATAGCTTGGCTCGGAGCAAGCATGTCTGCTTTTTTAAATATATCCCTTTTGACATTGAGATCTTCAATTGCAGCTTCTATCATGAAATCGGCATCCTTCAATACCTCATCCAAGCTTGTG
Organism: Thermoproteota archaeon; assembly: GCA_021324265.1. GTDB lineage: Archaea > Thermoproteota > Thermoprotei > Gearchaeales > Gearchaeaceae > DSFO01. The sequence continues at coordinate 89,715 of JAJPJK010000008.1, forward strand.
CTTGTCTTTATCCTCGCCAATACCTGCGAAGGCTCTTCTTTAATTTGCTTCTTCTCATATAACTTCTCTAAACTCCATTTTATCTTCTCAATTGCACTATTCAATATATTCTCTGCTACATCGTTCAAACTTACTTCAAAGCCAGAAATAGCGCAAATCTCTGCTATGCCATGACCCATTGTACCTGCGCCTATAACTGCGATCTTACTAACTTCCATGAGATGTTTAGCCTTAGTAAGTTATAAGTATTCTTAAAAAACTAAAGGCTAACTATCAATAACAATTACTATTTCTCGTGTCCATCAAAAATTTCTTTAATTCCCGGCTCAAGATCATACAGTAAAGTATCATTAATGCGTTCTTTGGAAATAACTCATTTCTCAAACCTATGAATAGCTAAGCGAAGAAACTTTGTTGAGTTATTATCGATATATTTATGTTCAATGAAAAATGAATGTGTACAAAATTAAGGAAGAAGTAAGAATAAAGGAAATCGAGCTAAAAGTAAAAAACCTTGAGGAACTCATAGAATTTTATGTGAACATTTTAGGATTTAAGGTCTTTAATGAAAAAAATGACTTTGCCGAGCTTGGTTCTGGTAAGGATCCTTTTCTAAGATTGGTAAGAGCTGAGAATTTAAAAGATGAAAGTTACAGGAGTACTGGTCTATATCACGTTGCCTATTTGCTGCCCAGTAGGAAGGATCTCGCTATCATGCTAAAGCATCTGCTCGATTCAGAAGCTCCGATAGAAGGTTTTGCTGACCACTTAGTAAGCGAGGCAATTTACTTACGCGACCTAGAGGGAAATGGAATAGAAGTTTACTGTGATAGACCAAGGGATCAATGGATAAGAAGTGGAAATAAAATAGCGATGAGCACAGAGCAGCTTGATGTGGATTCGTTGTTAGAGCTGAGTAAAGGAGGAGATTGGAAGGGGTTCAGTGAGCATGGTAGAATAGGGCACATTCATCTCAAAGTCTCTAATCTTTCTAAAACCGAATATTTTTATACACAAGTTCTGAGCTTTGATCTAACTTTGAGATATTATGGAGCTATATTCCTCTCTACAGGAGGCTACCACCATCATATAGGAGCAAATGTTTGGCAGAGCCTTAATTCCGGACCTAGAAGTGAGGACATGAGAGGACTTTCATACTTCACTATTAAACTCCCTAATGAGCAAGTATTTGAGAATATTGCACAAAACATTGTCAAGCATAATGTTTGGCACATCAGAGAAAAGACTGAGTTATATACAAAAGATCCTGATAATATTGCGATAAAAATTATTGCTTAAAGGAATTCTTCAAGTATCTCTTTCGCTTCTTCCAAGCTGGGCATAGGTTGTTCAACGAGCGGTTTGTCTTTCAAAATCTCGAAATACTCGGTATAGGTAGGTTTCTCAGTTACGTAGAAAAGACCAATGGGTATTTTTGGTCCGAACTCTCTGGCTTTTTTGAAGGCTGCATCGATATCTCTAGGATCATGACCAGTTTCTTCGAGCTTATAAATCCTCTGTCTGAACCAATCATAGGTGTTAAGTTTGTTGAATGTTACACAAGGGCTGAAAACATCGATGAGCGCAAAGCCTTTGTGTAAAATTCCGTTCTTTATCAACATCGCTAAGTGCGCAGGATCTCCTGAAAATCCTCTTGCTACGTAGGTAGCACCGCCTGCTATAGCTAGAGCAATGGGATTTATTGGCTCATCTATAACTCCATATGGCGTGGACTTCGTCTTATGACCTTGCAAGCTTGTAGGTGAAGCCTGTCCTGTAGTTAAGCCATAAATTTGATTATCCATTACTATCATCGTTATATCAGGATTTCTTCGCATCACATGTATGAAATGACCCATACCTATTCCATATCCATCACCGTCACCAACAGTCACAACAACTTCAAGCTTGTGGTTCGCTAACTTGGCTGCAGTAGCTACTGGAAGGGCTCTACCATGTATACCATGGAAGCCATATGTTGTAGTAAAGCCTGGAAGATTAGAAGAGCAACCTATGCCAGAAACTATAAGCACATCCTTTGGTTCTAGCCTGAGCTCAGCGAGTGCTCTCTGAAGTGCGTTGAGCACACCGAAATCCCCACATCCGGGGCACCAATCAGGTCTTATCTCACCGACAAACTTCCTTATATCAGCGACTGCTAGCGTCATTTCTTAACTACCTCAATTGCTCTCTCATAAACATCAATCGGCGTAATAGGTTCACCGTCATACCTCAGCACTTTATTTTCTATATTTATACCTGTGAACATTCTAATTAATCTTCCTACTTGCGAGGTATAATTGCTCTCGACGATCATTGTTCGCTTCGCATTGCTAAGTATTTCCGATATTTCCTTAGCATGCATTGGATAAAGATATTTAAGCTCTAACGAATTAGCAACGATACCGTTTTCCTCGAGCATCTTTATCGCTTCTTTAACAGTAAAACATGTAGAGCCCCAGCTTACGATAGTAAGATCTGCATCCTCAGGGCCTTGAAGTCTAGGTGCTGGCAGTTCTTTTATCAAATATTCTAGCTTCCTCATCCTCTTTTCCATCATTGCTTTCCTTATCTTAAGCATTGAAGGAAGACCTGCTAATACATCACTGACTAGATTGCCCTTCTCATCATGTTCATCACTCGCAGCAACATGCATATAGCCAGCAGTGCCTGGAAGAGCTCTCGGCGATACTCCGTTTTCTGTTATCATGTATCTTTTGTAATCTTTTATTTCTCCTTCTTTAACTATCCATCCTCTATCAATTTTTACATCTAGATTTATTTCATCAGGATCCAGTGTTTCGATGCGCTCAGACAGATATAAGTCAAGTAAAATGATTACAGGCAATTGGTAACGCTCAGCAATATTGAAGGCTTCTATGGCTGTGTAATAACAATCTTTAACACTTGTAGGCGCAATTATTACTTTCGGAAAATCACCTTGTCCTGCACCTAGTACTTGAAAGACATCTGCTTGTTCAGTTTTTGTAGGCAATCCTGTCGAAGGCCCTCCCCTTTGAGACTCGACGACAACTATAGGAGTTTCTGTCATCGCTGCAAGGCCTATTGCTTCAGTCATCAAAGCGAAACCTCCGCCAGATGTGCCGCACATTGCCCTAACTCCAGCTAGTGCCGCTCCAATGGTCATGTTTATCACTGATATCTCGTCCTCAGGCTGAACAACGAGCATTTTACCTTTTGGCGCATGCTCAGCAAACCAATGCAAAATACTCGAAGCAGGTGTCATTGGGTATGCTGCATAGAACTTGCATCCAGCTCTATAAGCACCAAAGGCAAGTGCAATATTGCCTGCCATTGTTAGCCTTTTTTTCTTGGAATAGTCAAAGTTTATTGCAAGTGGAGCTAAATTGTTCTTCGCATATTCATATCCTGCCCTAGCTGCATTCAAATTCATTTCTATGATTTCCTTTGACTTATCCCCAAAGGTTTCTCTGATCTGGTTCTCAAGCGCTTCGATAGGTAGCTTTATGAGGTATGTGAAAGCACCTATTGCAACTACATTTTGGATAACGCTCAATGTTGAGAAGCGCCGGGCGATTTCTTGTAAAGGTATTTTGTATTCCAAGAACTTCTTTACCTTCTCGTTATCCCTTATCTCGAATTTCTTAGGATCGTATATAACGATACCACCCTCCTTTAGCCAAGGCATATCCTCGGTAATACCATCCTTATTGAGCGTGATGAGCACATCAAACATATCACCAAAATGAAAGAGCTTATCATTTGAAATTCTAATCTGATACCAAACATGTCCTCCTCGAATTACAGACTGATAGCCTCTAAAGGCAAAGACGTGCAAACCATTCCTTGAGCAGAGCTTGATAACCATTTCGCCAGCGGATTCAATACCATCCCCTGCAGCGCCTGCGATCCTTAAAGCCAAAGAGTTATTCATCAACGTATCTATTTAGAAACCTATTTATATTTGTTCTGAATCCGAAACCAAGTAATTTTTCATATGTAGAAACAAGCCATGAAGGAATTTTTTTAAAAATTTTCAATTTTTTCCCAAAAAATTAGAAAAAACGAAAAGAATAAATACAAATATTTATTCATAAGCTCATGCTCGGAGATCCAATACCTGATTGGCCATATGTACCAGTTTAGATAGATTTTTATATTAATAATTAACTATTTTTCTTATGCCTATTCAGGAAACGGAAAAAAGTACTTTTCGCTTAAAAGAAGATGACTTAATCATCATGAACGCCTTGGAGAAATATGGCCCAAGGATCGGTTTAATTTGGCTTAAGAAAATGCTGGAAAAGGAGAACTTCAAGGGGAGCTACAGCAAGCTCATATATAGATTTTCGAAGCTAATAAACGCGAACGCGTTGCTATTTAAAACAGTCATAGACCATAGAAAATTGGGCTTGATGTTGACTTTCTTAAATATAAGAGCGCCTATAAAGAGAATAGAACTGATTAAAAAAGCAGTCGAAATTAATAATACTGTTGTTTTCCACAGCAGAATGTATGGTGAACATAATTACACAGCGATATTTGCGATACCTGAAGATAGCTACATGGATTTCAGAGCATATACTGAGCTAATCCACGTGCTCGATGTCGAGGATCTTAATAGGCAAATTATTAAAGAGACAATATATCCGCCAATTGGCCTTGGATGGTATGATCGACAAAGAGGCGAAATTATATGCAATTTTGATAAGTTAAAATTAGAAATCGAAGAACTGCTAGACAAGGAAAAGAGGAAGAAAAAAGAAGAAGAAAAAAGAAGCGAAGAAAAGATCATAACACCAGTTAAGCTGGATGAAATGGACTTGAAGATCTTAAAGAATTTTGAAAAAAATGCAAGAGCTTCAGTTACAGATATAGCTAAAACGCTTGATGTAGTACCGCCTTTAGTCACCTATCACTTAAATGAGCATATAAACGAATACGGCTTAATCAAAAAGTACTTTGTAGCAGTTAATCCAAAACTTTTCATAAAAGACGACGCCTACGTAGCGTTGCTCGTGAAGTTCAAAAATGATTTATGGAGCAAAGCATTCATTGAAGCTATTAAGGATAAGCTATTTATCCATGCTATAAGAATTCTCTCAGATGATTCGATTCTAATGCATATGCACTTACCTTTCAATGGTGTCATGCCACTTGAAAGGCTTTTGTGGGAATATACAAAGGAAGATATTGTTGAAAAGTTCGAAATTAATAGGATTGATGAAACTGAATCACAATCTTATACGCTTCCATATGAACTCTACAAGAATGGTAGATTCAACTATCCACATGAGGAAATAATGAGGAAAGTAGAGGCACTCATAAGCGCTCCTGAACAAATCGCCAAATAGTTTTCTTAATGGTTGGTCCTGTAGTTGCAGTAGGAGCGTTGATTAGGAACAAGAAGGGAGAAATACTGTTAGTTCAGTCTCCTAAGTGGCTAGAAAAACGATACAGCGTTCCTGGCGGCCATGTAGAGTTGAATGAACGTCTAAGCGATGCTGTGGTAAGGGAAGCAAAAGAAGAAACTGGACTTGATGTTAGGCCGATAAAGCTCTTGCTAATTCAAGAGGTCATAAATCCTGAAGAATTCTATGAAAGAGAAAGACACTTCATTTTTTTCGATTTTTTATGCGAAGCTATGAGCGAAGATGTGAAGTTAGATAATGTTGAGCTCATAGATTACGTTTGGGTTGAGCCAAAGAAGGCACTCGATTTGAAACTTGAAAGTTATACGCGCAGGCTAGTAATGAAGTACTTGAAATATCTAGAAGGAGACAGAGAAACAGAGATCGTTTAGATAAATTTTTCTATTGCAATGATTTAAAAAACAAATGAGTCTCTTTGGCTTCATAAGTGATGTGATTATAGGCTTCATTTCTAGCTATGGATTGCTCGGTGTTTTAATTCTGATGATCCTAGAAAGTGCTTTGCTGCCCTTTCCAAGTGAAGTTATCATGCCATTTAGTGGTTTTGTAGCATATAACAAGAATGAGGGGATTTATGGATTGCTTTTATATAGCACAGCAGGCGTAATAGGCAATCTAATTGGTGCATGTATATCATACTTAATTGGTATGCTTGTAAAGAGAGAAGTTCTTGATAAATATTTAAAATATCTTTTCATTAAGAGAAGCCACCTAGATAAGGCTGAACATTGGTTTAAGAAAAATGGCTATTTAGCAGTTTTCCTAGGTAGGATGATGCCTGCGATAAGAACAGTTATCAGCCTCCCTGCAGGAATCTTTAAGCTGAATATCCCAGCTTTTCTTATATTGACAATTATCGGTAGCTTCCCATGGAACTTCGGACTTGCATATATGGGCTATCTATTAGGAGAAAAATGGAGTGTTATCTTAGATTATTCTCCATACATAGATGTAGTTATCGTGATCGCAGTTGTACTTTTCTTGCTCAATTTCTTTGAAATTTTGACAACTAAAAAACTAGCCAAGATCATTCCCATACATAAATAAGCCAAAGGAGAATATAGAAGAGATGAATGGTCTGGCTCCGTTCATAATATTAGTGATTGTTTTATCTTTTCTAACCATTTTCAATCTGCCCTTAAACGTGATATTCAACGATTCTTTACCTAAGCTACCTAATCAAATGATAGAGCTTGGTCAAATCAACGATGATTCGAAGATAAATCTTACGATAGGACTCAAGATGCAAAACCAAAGTTACCTTGAAGCTCTCATAACGAGTGGAAAGATAGCTACCCCAATTCCTCATAGCTTATTAGAACAGTTTCTGCCAAGCAATGAAGCTTACAAAAGAGTTCTAGATTTCGTTGCTAAGGCTAATCCGTATAAGATAACTACGTTTAAGGACAGGTTGCTTATATCATTCGAAGCAAACGCTAAAAACATAGAAAATTTACTAAAGGTAAAAATATACAAAGCGTATTATAATGGATCTATTTATTATTATTCCACCTCGCCAATATTAAGTGGAGAAATTGCACAATACATCGAGGGATTTGCAGGTCTTAACAACTTCACGCATTATAAAAACATGTTGTCAATGCAACTCGAGAACGCTGCGCTTACACCTAATGCTTTGCGCTCAATATATGGGATAAATAAACTCATAGATAAGGGCTTCAATGGTACAGGCCAAACATTAGTTATTGCATCTGTAGGTACTTTTAGGCAAGCTGATGTAAATAGCTTCTTCAACGCCTTTAACTTACCAACAGGAAACATCGAAGTCCATCAAGTTCAGGGCACGCTACTAGCAATCGAAGCTGAAACTACAATCGATATAGAGTGGGCAAGAGCTACTGCGCCTGGAGCAAGGATTGTACTTGTTACTATATCAGATTCAAGTTTTGATTCCTTCACAAACCTTTTCAATTACATCGTAGATAACGAGATTGGAAGAATAGTATCCACGAGTTGGGTTATCGAAGAAAATTTGTTGAGTAAAGATGAAGTAGATATTCAACATGCCATATTTCTTGTAGGAGTAGCTAAAGGCATAAACTTCTTCTTCCCTTCAGGAGATTGGGGTTCAAGTAACTCCCCGCGATATGCTTTAACTCTAAATCCATTGAATAACACTATAACTTATTTCCCTGCATCAGACCCCTTAGTAACTTCAGTAGGAGGTACTTCATTGGTAAAGAGTTTAGATGGATATTTTGAAGAAGCATGGGGTGGTATCGCGAATAACGGCACCTATGGCTCTGGAGGAGGCTTCAGTAGGTTTTTCACAAGACCCTTTTATCAACCGATCTCAATAGGAAGCATGCGAGGCTATCCAGATGTCTCGATAAATGCAGGTTCAGAATCTCCTTACGTAATTTATTACAACGGAAGATTCGCTTCTGCATATGGGACTAGCATATCAACGCCTATATGGGCAAGTTTAGCTGCAATACTTAGCCAGATGAGCAATGGGAACATTGGATTCTTGAACTATAGGCTCTACAGTATATACAATTCCACCAAATACAACGAATTGTTCAATGACATCACAAAAGGAACGAATGGATATTACAATGCAACAAAGGAATGGGATCCTGTTACAGGTCTTGGAAGTCCTAAGGCTGATTTACTTCTAAGCTATTTGGCCAACAGCTACAAAAGCATATACATTTTTCCTATTGCCGATAGAGCAATGTTTATCTCCATAAACGGAAGTACTGTGAGCATACCCATTGTGCTCAACTTCAGCTCTCAATTAACATTGAACATAAAGATTAACACCACATATTACGTAGGCAAAACAACAAGATATCTCTTCATCGCAGTTTTAGGGCTTTACAACACCACGAATAATGAATTCAACTTTACTGCCAATGAGAGTGGAAATCTCGTAATTAACTACACCAAGCAATACTATATTAATGCGACAACGAACATGGGCTATGTTTTAAATTCGGGGTGGCATGATGAAGGTGATTACGTTACTATAAGAGCAATGAATCCTTTCAGCATTTTCTATGTGTTTAAGGGATGGAGTGGGGATATAAACTCGAATTCACCTGTTTTGACCTTAAAGGTTGATAGAAGCTACAACTTATATGCAACCTGGGAGTTCTCAATTGCAGGCACAACGTTCTTTTTGGCAATCGTAGCTATCCTCATATTGAGTTTGATTTTAATCTTCAGGCAAGCAAGGAGAATGGTTAAAAGAACAGAACAAGCGGGCATCGAAATGGGTAGCACAGGCTAATATTTGTATTCTCCATTACTAAATTATGAAGGAAATTGAAGAGCTTATTGTTAGGGGTTGGAACGAAGCATGGAACCCTTTGAGCATAGACTTCAAAGAAGATGTAGAAGATTGGAAGAAATTCAGTAAAGAACAAAGAAAATATTTGGGAGATCTCTTCAACCATCAACTCTTCGGAGAATATGAAGTCTTACTGGGCGTTACGAGACTTGCCATGATAACTAAGGATGAAGAAGCTAGATTCTTCCTACAGACCCATGCAAGAGATAATACCGTGCACTCAAATATATTCGAGCGATTTCTCAAAAGTGTTGGGGAGCCATATCTCGGAAAAGAAAGGTTATCTAAGGATTACTTTGAATTGGTCTATGTAAAACCCAGGAAATTACTTGAGGAGCTAGAAAAAAGCTATGATGAGGAAAA
>JAJPJK010000010.1 GCA_021324265.1 Thermoproteota archaeon
AAATAGAATGCACCTTTTGGTTCAATGAATTCTATGTTGGCATCACTTAAAGATTGCATTATAAATTTCCTCCTTTCATCGAGTTCAGCTACCATTTTTTTAACATCACCCTCACATTCTCTAAGTGCAACCAATGCAGCATACTGACTGAAGGTAGTAGGGGCAACAACTGTATGAACTTGAATCTTTGAAAAATTCTCTATTAATTCAGGAGATGCAATCGCATAGCCCAAGCGCCAGCCTGTCATGGCATATGTTTTACTGAAACTATTCACGATTATGAGACCTTCTTCAAGCCTCATAAACTCGCTAATAGATGGATACTGCATCCCATAAACTAGCCTGCAATATACCTCATCACTTATCACAAAAAGTCCATGATCATTGGCAATTTCAGAAATAGCTCTTAGATTTTCTCTTGAATAAACAACTCCAGTAGGGTTGTTAGGTGAATTGAGGATAATTGCCTTTGTTTTCTTAGTGATTTTCTTTTTTATATCATCAATATCAGGTTGAAAGTCTTGGGTACATCTAGAGAAAATTACTTTGCCACCACTGAGCATTATAGGACCCTCATACTCTAACCAGCCAGGTATAGGTAAGATAACCTCCTCGCCCGGATTTAAAATAGTCTTAAGTGCATAGAAAACTGCTTGTTTCGAACCAGGAGTTATGATCACATTCTCTGTCTTGACTCCACTCAATCTAGCAAGTTCCGTCCTTAGCTCAGGAATTCCAAGTGGTGGGCCATAGTGAGTATAGCCTTCGTTCATTAATTTACAAGCTGCATCGGTTATTTTCTTTGGCGTTCTAAAATCAGGATCTCCAATATCTAGACGTATAACATCAAAGCCTTTGCTTTTCATCACTTCAATTTTCTTCAAAAAATCGAGTATCTTTGAACCTTCCATATTGGTAACACTATCCGAGATAGCGAATTTCATTGAGAAAACTTGTTATCATATTATATATTCGTATCCATTATTCATGTAGAATAATAATGGAAACCGACATAGAAGAAATAAAGAGGATAATTATGCGACTTCGGGATGTAACAGGTGTAGGTATAACAAAAAGGAATGATAAAGAAATCGTTTTAATATTCATGAGAAAAAATAATCCTAAAACAGTTAATAAAATAAAGAAAATACTCAAAAATGAAGATTTCGAAATAAGAGTAAGCGGTGAAATAAGAGCTTTGAATTAACATGAATTCAAAAATTTCATGTTTTAATCTTTGGATTTAGTTTATTTATTGTGAAACTTCTCATCCTAGGTGGAGCTGGAGATATGGGAAGCAACATTGTAAGATTTGCATCTCAAAGCACTCATATTGCCGAGGTTCATATAGGTGATATAGACCGAATTAAAGGAGAAACACTCGCAAAGGAAATAGGCGATAAATGCAAATTCATATATATTGATGCAAGAAAGCGAGAAGAATTTGTGAATATGTTAAAAAATTATGACCTTGTGGCGAGTGCTTTGGGCCCATTTTATGAGTTCGGCCCAATTGTAGCGAAGGCTTGCATAGAAGCAGGAGTAAGCTTGTTCGATATATGCGATGACTACGACGCAGCTAAAAACATTCTAGATATGAATGAACAAGCAAAAACGAAAGGAATTACTATAATGACAGGAATAGGCTGGACGCCCGGATTGAGTAATATTCTTGCAAAGTACGCTTACGAATCATTAGATGGAGTAAGCAAGATAAGGATCTTCTGGGTTGGCTCGGCTGCGGATAGCAAAGGTCTGGCCGTTATAATGCACCTACTTTATGCTATTACCGGGAATGTTCCTATGTACAGAGATGGAAAAGAAGAATGGGTTAAGGCCGGAAATGGTAAAGAGGAGGTCATATACCCCAGCCCTGTAAACAAGGCATATGCCTATTATACAGGCCATCCGGAACCTGTAACACTTCCAAAATATTTGCCAGGATTGAAGGATGTCGAAGTAAAGGGAGGGCTAATTCCTGATTGGCAAAATGGACTTGGTAAATTCTTCGTTAGCATGCATCTAACAAACACCCCTTCTAGGAGAAGAAGATTGTCTAAATTCCTTCATAGAATAGAGAATGTCTTTAGATCAGGAGGCATCGAATGCAGCGCTGTTAGAGTCGATGCCTACACGGGAGATAGAAAAATAAGTCTAGCAGCTGCTGATAGAATGGGCAGATTAACTGCAATGCCAATAGCTTGCGCATGTGAGCTCTTTGCGATGGGCAAAATTAATGAAAGAGGATGCTTTGCACCAGAGGGTTTACTAGAAACGAAGGAAATTTTGGCTTCTCTTACTTCAAAAGGAATAAATATATACAAAGAAGAAAACGGGCAGTGGAAGGCATTGAACATCTAAAAAGGCCCTATACAATAATTTTTTCGACAATGACCATTGATGGAAGAATAGCCAGCAAGACTGGATACTCGCAACTTAGCTGCCCTAGAGATTTGATGAGACTTCATAGGCTCAGGCTAGAGACAGGTGCCGTCATGGTTGGAGCTGAGACTGTGATTAAAGATGATCCCTCATTAAGGCTAAAATATTTCAAGGGAGAAGATCCTTATAAAATAATCATAGATGGACTACTTCGATCTCCTTTAAATTCAAGAGTATTCACAATGAACCCAAGAAAAGCAATACTAGTGACATCTTACAAAGCTGATGAGAATAAAATAAATTCTCTTAGAGGAATGGGAGTTAACATAGTACAGCTTAACGGACCAATGTTCAGCCTGAAGGAAGCTCTTGAAAAGCTTTACGACTTCGGCATAAAGAAGCTCTTAGTAGAGGGCGGAGGTAAATTGAACTGGAACATGATCAAGGAGGGTCTTGTTGATGAAATTCGCATAACAATTGCCCCTTATATATTCGGAAGTGGAAGAAGTGTGTTTGATGGAGAAGGATTTGAAACAAAGGAGGATGGCCCAAAGATGGTGCTAGAGAAATTCGAAATTTGTGACTGCAAAAATGAGGTTCAGCTTGTCTATAAGTTTTTGAAATAAACACTAGGAAATAGGTGTTGCATAAAGGAAGACCGATGGGAAATTGAAATTGAATGTCGTTCCGTTGATTATCATTGATGAAGGATATTCAGCTTGGTAAAAGAAAACTTCTAAAATGCTCTCTTTTCCATAATAGGGCTTGTTAGCAGCACTTATTACATTAAACGTTAAACTTGAGGTTGTGGAATAGCTTATAGAGGAAAAGGCAGATATTATAGATAAATCCAGACCGACGGCGGATAGCAATGCCTCGGCTATCTTAATCGCGTCAGCAACCGTTCCAGCACCAGGAAGTAAGCCAAGTAATTCTGCTAGGCTAAACCCAAGACCAAGACTAGATACGAAGACTGAGACGGCATTCATTATCTGCGCTTCAGCGGAGGCCGCACTAGTATAACCTTGGTCATACTGTTGATAATTTATACTATTAGCTGTTTGAGCAGGCTCTAAAATAATATGAACGAGCTCATGCAATCCCATTGAACTTATTATCGAATACCAAAAAGGCGAATTGCTCAAATTACGTAGGCTATCGGTATATAGACTGAAATTGTTATTTGATACATTTATTATGCTTATAGAAGTTGAATATGTACTTCCTAAGTAGACGCAACATGAACCTTGCTTTGCATAGTAGTCTGTTTCTGTTTCCACTGCATAGTAGGATACGCCACCAATGTAAATCAAACTTATATCGTCGTAATTATCTGGTATGGAAGAACCTGGTGCGCCTATATAGCTAAAGTTGTAATCTGTTCCACTCCAAGAGGCGTGTGAAGATACGATTGTGCCGCTATAGCTTCCCTTTACTGTACTAGTTGCGGAAACGCTTGTAAAAGATAATTGTAGAGTTCCCTGAAGACTGCCAAAATAGTACAATAATTCAGATTTTGAAGTATCATTAATAGCACCCATAACTATTGGTAAGGGACCTGTAACAGTTGTTTGATTAACTATTTTTGTAACGACAGAACAGTTAGGAACGTAGCCGCAGATCAAAGAAGGCGTTACAGATTTAGAGTTATGCAGAGAGAAAATTGCAACTGGCCTATTTAGATCAAAATAAACAGATACATTAAAAAATTTAGGCATGGCATTAACAGCAATTGGAATATTATCATAATATTGATAAACAAAAAGTTTATCGCTTGTATAGATATCATAATCTGCATAAAGAATTAAGGAAACCTCACGGGTAATAGGCGATAAAACCTCTTTCCACTCATTGTATATATCAATAATTTTGGGACTAACTTTGCCCCTAATAGTATTCGTGCTAGAAACATTTTGGAAAAGTATTACACCGTATGGATTGTTTGTTTGATTTAAGTTCAGAATTTCATGAAAACCAGAATTTAAAGACCCCGGCATGACGGAAAGGACAGTTGCATGAAATACATGAGTATAATTCCCAAACTGGCTGAATCCTCCTTTAGTAATTGCATTTATCACTATATTATAAGGATTATTTGAAGCGACAGCTCCGCTTAGCTGCGTAGAAGAGAACCTAAATTGGTAATAACCCGTT
>JAJPJK010000005.1 GCA_021324265.1 Thermoproteota archaeon
ACTTCATGTAAAGCAGCTATAATCAATACTAGAGGAGAAATCATTTCAAAATCCTCTGCTAAATACCCCTTATATGTAGATCCAAATGGGAAGGCTGAGCAGAAACCCTTAGAATGGTGGGGTGCGATCATTAATGTAATAAATCAAATGCTTGTTAACTCAAATATTCAAGAAATTAGAGCAATTGGTGTTACTGGTCAATGGTCTGGTACAATAGCAGTTGATAAGGATGGGAATCCTTTAACAAATGCTATAATATGGCTAGACTCGAGGGGAGAAAAGTATATCAGAAAGCTGATTCACGGTCATATAAATGTTTTCGGCTATGATATTTTTAAGCTCCTTGAGTGGATAAATAAAACTGGTGGTGCCCCTTCAAGATCTGGTAAAGACTCCTTAGCGCACATTTTATATATTAAAAATGAAATGCCGGATGTATACGAAAAAACCTTCAAATTTTTGGAGCCAATTAGCTACATTAACTTTAAGCTAACTGGGAAACTCGTTGCTTCGCATGATATTATGATAACTCACTGGGTTACAGATAACAGGAACCCAAATGAGGTGAAATATGATATCAAGCTATTGAAGCTTACAGGGATTGATATGGATAAGCTTCCATTGCTTGTTAAACCATATGAAGTTATTGGTGAATTAAATAAAGAGAGTGCACAAGAGTTAGGTTTAAGAGAAGGAATCCCTGTAATTGCAGGCGGCGGAGATATTCAAACCTCTCTGATTGGTGCAGGCTGCATCAATAATTATGAGTCTTTAGTATATGTAGGCACCTCTTCTTGGATAACTTCACATGTTCCTTTTAAAAAGACTGATGTATTCAATAATATAGCTAGTTTGCCATCCGCTTTGCCTGACAAGTACTTTGTAGCAGCAGAACAAGAATGCGCAGGCAAGTGTTTTGATTTCATTTCAAATATTCTTTCCATCGAGATTGAGGATCTAGATAGATTAGCTTCATTTACAAGTTTAGGAAGCAGAGGTTTGATTTTTGCTCCATGGTTATTTGGAGAAAGAGCTCCAGTTGAGGATAGATCTTTAAGGGGATTTCTCTTTAATCTCTCACTAGATACGCGAAAAGAAGATATTGTAAGGGCAGTATATGAGGGTGTTTCTTTAAATGTGAAATGGATTTTAAGACCTGTGGAGAGACTTATGAAGAAAGGCATAACAAGTCTCAGAATAGCTGGAGGATGTGCTTTATCTAGCTTATTTCCTAGCATATTGGCCGACGTTTTAGGTGTCAGATTAGAAGTTGTTGAAAATCCGAATTTTGTTAATGCTAAGGGTGTAGCTTTACTTGCAGCTTTTTCTCAAGGATATATTAAATTAGATGAAATTCGTTCATTAATAAATATAACTAAGATAATAGACCCAGATTATGAAAACTTCAAGAAATATGAAAGTATATTTAAGAATTTCTTAGAATTATATAAGAAGAATAAGAAAATATTCAGGAGACTAAATTAAAGTATTTATATTAAATCTCTATTTATTCATATGTCTTATATATCGCAATATGGTCTTCAAGGACCTGTTGGGAGTATGAATTTATTTAGAAAAAGCGCGTTAAACATTCTATTCGGTTTCCTACTGACTTTCATTTGTTCTTTAACACTTGGCAATGCGCCATACGCTTTTGTAGGTTATGGTCTTTCAGCCTTTGCCCTTTTTTTCATTGGTCTAAATTATTCTAGGAAAGAAGCTTTAATTGGTTACCTTAGCGGTACAGTTTCGGGGGCTTTAGTTCTTCTGGCGACTGCAAGTGTTTTCCCGATTGTTGGTATAGCTTTTGTTTTAGTACGTGTATTACAATTATTTGTCTTGATCTATCTAAAAGATAAGAAAGGGATTCTAGCTTCTTCTCTTCTCGCAGCAATAATCGGTTCTTTTATGGCTACACTTTTAGGTCTGGCCTATTATGGTGAGGGAGCTTTATCTACTGCTCTATCGTTTTATGATGTTATTTATTTATTACCTGCCTACCTTGCTGCACGTTTTCTCAAGTCAAGAGCGATTTTAATGGCTGTATGTGTAATTCTATTCACATTCATCCTTTTCCTTTCTGTAAGTACTTTCCTAATCCTATATTCCTTCTCGTTGTCTGTAATCTTTCTTATATCTTCATTCTTCTATCTAAGAATAAAAGAATCTAATATTAGCGCAAAAAGAATTACGATGGGGATTGCGGTCATAGTCCTAATTTTTAGTTATATATTTTTCCTTACATCTCCTTCTTCTCAATATGTATTGAGATCTACCTTCTATGCGCTCTATCCAGATTCCTTAAATAAGGCTCAATGGTATCAGAAAAATTCTTCAAGTGAATGTGTCCAAGGAAATTTGGCAGGTGACTGGACCGAAGAGGGAGGAGTTTATGATCCACAAAGGTTGAGAGTAATCGATACTTGTGTTACAGTCATTGGAACCATTGTGGGCATATTCCCTTCTTCAGGCCCTGCTAGCGATAATGATTTTACGCTCGATTTGAAATTAGATCCTGAGTATCAGTATTTACTATCGCTGGGAAGTTATTGGTTCAAGAGCGGTTATCTTCACATTGAAGTTGTGCCTAAGGATCAATCCAGCGTGCTTGGTCACCTAGTTCTAAAACCTGGGATGAAGATCAAGGTAACCGGAGTATGGGTATTGGATACAGATCATGGTTGGTGGTCGGAAATACATCCAGCTTGGTCTATAGAGATTTTAAGCTGAAATTTTCAAATAGTTTGGTAAACACAATATAGCCAAATGCCAGGCATAATCGAACTCAAAGAAGTTCATAAAATTTATAAGCTAGGTTCTGTTTCTGTGAATGCTCTGAATGGTATCAATTTAGTCATCAATAAAGGAGAATTCATAAGCATAGTGGGTCCATCTGGTTCAGGTAAAACTACTATGCTGAATTTAATAGGTCTTCTTGATAGGCCTACTGCTGGTAAAGTCTTTTTTGAATCAAGAGATGTCAGTTCTTTAAGCGATAACGAGTTATCAAGATTGAGGGCAGAAAAAATTGGTTTCGTATTTCAAACTTTCAATCTCATTCCTAGTTTAACAGCGAAGGAAAATGTTGAGCTAGCAGCTGCATTTAGTAATAAGGTTAAGGATCCAGAGAGGAAGGCTGAAGAATTGCTGGAATTAATGGATTTGAAGAGTAGAATGAATCATAAGCCTAACCAGCTTAGCGGAGGAGAACAGCAGAGAGTAGCAATCGCTAGAGCATTGATGAACGATCCTCTTGTTTTGCTCGCTGACGAACCTACTGGCAACTTAGATTCAAAAACTTCTATGGAGTTGCTAGAGATATTTAAGAAATTGAATAGCGAAGGTCTAACGCTTGTCGTAGTTACTCATAATTTAAGTATCGCAAATGAGGCTGGAAGGATTATATATCTTAAGGATGGTAGAGTAGAAAATGAAGTTAAGAAAGGCTATTAGTTACTCTTCTAGGAATCTATCAAGGAACAAGCTCAGGAATTCTATGGTAATTATGGGAATAATACTCTCAGTGATCTTGGGAGGAGTTGTTATAGGTGTTGTAAACGGGATAAAAGAATACTACACAAGTTCAATCTATGAAGCAGGATTCAATGTTATTTTCGTGATTTCAGGTAAAACTGGAGTGGGTGGAGGTTTTTATCCAGCTGCAAAACCCCTAATAGTTAGTGACGTAAGAGAGTTAAAGAATTTGCCTGATATCAAAGCAGTAAGTCCTTTATTTATAGCTGGCGTATTCAGATTCGGAGATAATGTTACATATTTGATAGGAGCAGATGAAGATTTATCGCTCAGTGCTTCATTAACGCTTTATAAAGGAAGGTTCGTCAACAGTAACGATTCATCATCTCAAGCTATACCTGTTGTTTTAGGTTATAATATTTGGCAATATTTTCTCAATCAATCCATAAACATTAATTCAGATCTGAATTTGTTACTTGAACCATACTCTTTGACTTACGGAAAAGGAAATCCTAAAAGTGTAGAACTGCATGTAATAGGTCTTCTAGATAAAAGAGCTCAAGTTCCAGGATTAGGCATAGATCCTAACAATGTCTTCTTTACAGATCTTGTACACGCTTATAAAATATTTAATGTAACAGATTTGAGTAAAGCTTATGTAGACGGAGCTGTTGCTTCTACTCCTAGTTTTCAAGATCTCGATAATGCAAGTAACGAAATAGTTTCCTTTTTAGAATCTAAAGGTTATAGCGAAAAAACAGATTTCACTGTGATAAGCCAAAAGGATGCACTAAGGTATATAGACAGAGTATTTGTACAGATCAACAACTTTATAAACGTTATATGGGCTGTTGTACTCACCATAGGTTCTTTATCAGTACTCATTGTTATGGTGATCACTGTAAGAGAAAGGTATAAGGAAATAGGAACTCTGCGTTCTTTAGGTGCAAGGAGGAGCGATATTATGATCCTCTTTTTACTGGAAGCTTCTTGGCTTTCGATATTGGGAATTGTATTAGGATCAGTTATTGGCATCATTGTCATTGAAGCTTTAAAACAGTATTTCGAATTCATAAAGTTTGTAACATTCCCTGTTATTCTTCAAACTTATGCGATAATCTTACCAGAGATATTCCTGTTTTCGCTTCTTTTTGCATTATATCCCGCTTATAGGGCTGCTAGAATAGATCCTGTCCAAGCTTTGAAATATGAATAAATACTTTATCTTACCAAAATACTATCGTGGCTGAGGAGGAGGTAAGAAGAGAAAGAGAGTTCAGGGCTAGAATTCCTGCCAAAAAATGCGAAATACACGGTGTGCTTATGTTTTGGTGTGTGCATTGCAGTAGGGCAGTGTGTAGGTACTGCGATCCTAACCATCAACTTGAACATTATTTACCAAAAATTAAGTAGGTGGAATCTAAAGAGGAAATAAGGCAAAGAATCTGGAATTTACTTGAGGAAACAAATATAGCTCGTTTTCCTAGGCCTGTCTTTAATAGAATCCCCAATTTTGTAGGTGCTGATATTGCTGCTGATAAAATTATCAAGTCAGAGTTTTTCAAACAGAGCAGAGTTATAAAGGTTAACCCTGATTCGCCTCAAAGAAAGATCAGAGAAAAAATCCTTGAATCTGGTAAGATACTAGTGATGCCAACGCCTAGAATCCGCGAAGGTTTTCTAGTACTAGATCCTTCAAGGATTCCAAATGATCAATATAAATTCGCGTCTACGATAAAAGGGGCATTCATTTATGGACAGAAAGTTCATCCAAAATTTCTTCCGAAAATTGATATGATAGTTCTAGGATCGGTCGCAGTTAGTTTAAATGGAGCTAGAATAGGTAAAGGTGAAGGATATGGTGAGCTTGAGTTTGCGATTCTACTGGAATATGGTAAGATTTCGAAAGATGTTACTATCTTCACTTCAGTTCATGATATTCAAATAGTAGATAGAATACCTGTTGAGCCATTTGATGTGAGCGTGGATTTCATTGCAACGCCAACAACTATTTATGAAATAACAAATAAGCATGAAAGGCCAAATGGTATCATATGGGATCTATTGTCGGAAGAGAAAATCAATGAGATTCCGTTATTAAAAGAGATGAAAAATAAAAAATCATCTTTCTAAGACCTTTTTCCCATGCTTAATCACGATTTCAACATGGTTATATCCTAATGTATAACCTATCCATTTATAGTTTGGAACATCAAAAGTAGTTATATCAGCAAATTTCCCCTCTTCAATCGAACCATAGTCGTTATGAATTCCTAAGCTGTAAGCGGCATTAATCGTAGAAGCCGCGATACATTCAGCTTGAGTCATCTTGAGTTCTCGACAGGCAATTGAAATTACGGATTGCATATCGCTTATCCATGAAGCAGGGCTAAAGTCGGAGGCCAGCGCAACGATCAATCCTTTTTCTATATATTTCTTTGCATTTGCATGATTTTGCATCAACGAAAAAGTTGTCGCTGGCAAGAGTACTCCACACGTACCCTTCTTTATTGCTTGTTCAAGGCTTTTTTCATCCAAATAGACAATATGATCTATGGAAGCCAAATCGTATTTTTCTACTAATTTACCACATCCTATATCTTCCAATTCACCTACATGGGCTTTTAATCCTAATCCATACTTCTTAGCCTCTGCGAATATAACATCTGTATCTTCATAGCTCAATGCGCCCAAGTCACAAAAAGAGTCTACGAATTTTGCGAGATTGTTATATGCAACGAACGGAATGATTTCTATAAAATCCTTTAGCCATTTTTTATCCTTTTTCAGATGAGCCAAAAGTGTCGGTACTATAGTTAATTCTGAGTTATTTTTTAATTCATTTATCAGTCTTAGCTCTCTTATTTCCTCTTTCGGATCTATTCCATATCCGCTCTTTATTTCCACAACTGTAGTGCCATGTTCAAGAAGATAGCAAAGCCTTTCCTTAGCAACTTTAAGGATTTCAGCATCTCCAGCTTTCTTTGTTTCATCTACTGTTCTCCATATTCCACCACCCTTCTTTAAGATCTCATTATAGGAAAGGCCCTCTATCCTCATCTCGAATTCATCTTCTCTTGAGCCATAAAATAAGAGATGCGTATGAGCATCTATGAAAGAAGGCATCGCAACCCCTGTTGAGATTTCTTCTTTCGAATTTACTGTTTTTTTCTCCCCGACATATGAGATTCTTTTATCCTTTATCGCCACCATTCCGTCTTCGATTATGTTCAGTTCCTTCATCTTTTCTTTGACCCTTACACCACCTCTCAAAGTTACTAGCTGCTTTGCTTTTATAACGAGATCGTATTCCACATAGTTAGATCTTTTTTAGATTAATAATGTAGGGGTGATAATTTAGTTGATGATCATATACAAAGAGCTTGGAAGAACTAAAGAAAAGATTCCTGCAATTGGATTAGGTACATATGGCTTAGGCGGTTATAGCTTTACAGATAAAAGCTCTGATAAAGAAGCAATCGAATTAATCAGATTCGCTGTTGAACACGGAATGAACTTCATAGATACTGCAGAAATGTATGGAGCTGGTCATAGCGAGGAACTCGTAGGCGAGGCCATAAAAGGTTTAAGAGAGAAGGTGTTCATAGCTACAAAAGTATCTCCTTCCCACTTTAGATATGATGACGTTATAAGATCCTGTGATGCCAGCCTTAAAAGGCTTAAGACTTCATATATCGACTTATATCAGTTACATTGGCCAAACCCTTCAGTTCCGATACAAGAGACAATGAAAGCAATGGAGTTCCTAGCGAAAGATGGAAAAATCAGGTATATTGGGGTATCTAATTTTTCCGTAGAGGAGACAATAGAAGCCCAAAAGGTGTTATCGAAGTATGAGCTTGTTTCAAATCAAGTCGAATATAGTGTGTTAGAAAGAGAAATAGAGAAGGAATTGTTGGGGTATTGTGAAAAAGCAAAGATATCTGTAATTGCCTATAGTCCATTAGCTAGAGGTGCAATATTCAGAGGAAAAACCTCGAATGTCCTTGCAAAAATTGCAGAGAAACATGATGCAACTATAGCACAAGTTGCTTTAGCTTGGTTAATCAGAAATCCTATTGTATTCGCGATACCAAAGACTTCGAAAAAAGAAAGGGTCTTAGAATTCATTGGAAGTTATGAAATAAATCTTGATTTAAAGGACCTTGCGCTAATCGATAGTTTAGTCTAGGATCTCTTTTAGCTTGCTTTCTATTCTTCCAATAACGTCATCGATGTTTTCAAATATTTCGGTATCCGAAAATCTAAGGATTGAATATCCTTTGGATCTAAGCGCTTTATCTTTTATCTGATCCTTTTTTATTCTTGATTTAGATTTGAAATGTTTAATTCCATCAACTTCTACGACTAATTTGTTTTCGATTAAAAAATCAACTATA
>JAJPJK010000016.1 GCA_021324265.1 Thermoproteota archaeon
CGATTAAAAAATCAACTATAACATATTTCTTATATTTTTTTAGAAGTATTGGAAATTGGGTTGTGAATTTTATTCCTCTTTTTTGAAGGGCTTCGAAAAGTTTCATCTCGGGTCTTGTATAGGCAAATCGAGGGTTCATCCTTTTAGAATCTAAAAAAATAGGCGTTAAAAAGTTTTTATTCGTATATTAAAAAATATAGAATCATTAGCTCATATTTTATTTGATGTCAACAATGGCATTGGCGCAACACAAGTTGGTTGAGTTGCATGAACAATATGCCTCAAAGTTAGGATTAGGTTATGATGTAGTTGAAAAAGCAACACATATTTATATGCAAGCAAGGGAAAAACGTTACCTGAGGGGTTATTCGATAGAGGAAATAGCTGCAGGAACGTTCTTCATTGCATGTGTACTGCTAGGTAAGGATGTGAGCATAAGAGATGTAGCAAATGCAGCGCAGGTAAATGAGAGTCTTATATGGAGTGTAGCGAAGGGGGTGCAGAAACGTGGTTTGGTAAGTAAAATAGCCCCTCGAAGAGATATGGCGAATATGCTAAGAAAAAAATTGATGGGGAAAATGGATCAGGACGATATTAATGAACTTACAAGTTTAATTAATAGAAAGTCTGATAGTATGAAAAAGTTAGCTGGTCATGTAAGCCCAAGAGCAGTTTTGGGGGCTGTTGTATGGCTTGCTTCTAAGAGCAGAAAAATCAAAGCTAAAATGACTCAGAGAGAACTTTCAAGGCTATTCAATGTTAATGAAGTAAGTTTAAGAATTGCGGCTAAAAGGATTAAATCTTCTTTTTTTGCCTAATTTTTTCAAAGCATAAATACGAAACCTAATTACTATTCCTTATGCCGAAAGAGGAATCGGTATTCGATATGATAAAAGTTTACAATGGTTTAATCAGGGCATATATCGCATATCTGATAGGTATTGGTTATACACTAACGATCTCTCTTGTAATCATGGTTCTATATCTCACGAATTTTAATGGTTTTTATGGGTCTGCATCTGCTTTGGGTTTTAGTGAGATCACCATTTTTATCATAATTCAGATAATTTATCTCATGTTGTTAACGAGTAGCTTGAGACATATGCATACAAAAAGGAGGTTCAAATTCTTTTTTTACTTTTCTTTAGCATCCTATGCCATATTAGGGTTTTCGATATTTTATTTTGCTACCAGTCTGAGTAGTTCTTCTCAGCAGGTATTTCTTAGCTTCTCTTCTCTTCAGCTTGCCCCGATCTTTGCGGTCAATTGCATATTCTTATTCGGCATCAGACTTTTAACGAAGAATATGGTTAGTGGTTTTCTCTCATATTCGAGTATTATTGCGATAATATTTACGATTTCGATTGTTTTAGTAGGAGTGACACTTAATGGTTTAAGTTTATTTTACTTTATTTCATTTACTTTAGTTATTTTTTTGACGGCATCGATTATCATGACTCTTCTTAGTCTCAGGAGAGCTTTAAGAGAGGTAGAAAGTGTGATTGTAGAAGAGCTTACTTCTATATAATCAAGCTTTTAAGCATACATATGTATATTGAATAAATATGAGAACCACACTCGCAGTTGATGAGAAAGTTGCAAAAAACTTTTCAGAAATAGTTAAGAAAAAGAATATGGTGATTTATTCAGTTACAAATGAAGCCATAAATTTGGCAATCGAATTACTAAAAGAAGATATAGAACCAGACGAGGCCCTAACTTTCATTAAGTTGATGAAAATAATGGATTCCATTGATGTTATCCCACTTCCTGGTTACTTGAATGAGGAGATTCTGAACAAGCTATACAGTGTTGAGAAGGACGCGCTGTATGATACCTTTCTTAAGACCGGCAAGGAGGTCGCAGCAGTGTTCAAGGCCTTCATGCCAAATCTTATCGATATTATAAAACTTGCTCGTTCACTAATCAAGTTTTTCCCCCTAAAAAAGATAGAAGTAGAAGAGCTTGGTTCAAAATATAGGCTTTTAGTGGCTGGCGCAGGCAAGTCTCCGGTTACAACAAATTGTGTCTTGTATTTCTTAAGGGGCTTTTTAGACGGGTATGATGCAAAAATTCTAGAAGAAAAAGTCTCAACCGGTGTTATTGATGTTATATTCGTGAAAAAATAACAGTTATAGAGTTTCCATCAATTTCAGTTTTTCGATATTCGCTCTCTCACTTTCGTCGATTTTATCTGTTGAAAGCCAAGCATCTATTATTTCTTTTGCGACTTGGTTGCTTGTTAGTCTTCCGCTCAGAGCTAGTACATTGGCATCATTCCAAAGCCTAGCACCTCTTGCCGTTTCTGCGTCATAACATAACGCAGCTCTAATTCCTTTAATCTTATTTGCAGCTATTGATACCCCTGTTCCAGTGTAGCATATAACTATTCCAGTTTTTGCCTCTCCACTCAATACATCTTTGGCCACATCCTTTGCTACATCGGGCCAAGGCTCTACTTTACCTGTTATCAATGATCCATGAAGTAGTACATCATATCCTCTTCTTAAGAGTTCTTCTTTTAAGAAAACCGCTACGGGATATAAATCATCGCTTCCTATAGAGATTTTATCTTTCTTCATAAACCGATCAACGCTATGTCTTCCTCAGTTATTTTCACATCTTCGCCAGAATATATTCCTATTTCTGGCATACTGGGCACTTCAATTCCGTATTGCTTTAATCTTGCAGATACAGTTTTCACTGCATTACCCCAAATCTTCACCTTTTCCTCTAATGACAATACACCTAATCCTGCATCCCTTGCTATTTCTTCTAATCTTCTATGCCAATCTAAGAAGTTGGGAGGCAACTTCCAAAATTCAGATATCGGTTCCAAAAGTATTGGGGAAAGGAACACAAATCCAGCTCTTAGTTGTTTTGTAATTTGTTTTTTCTCTTCCTCTCCGACGTATGGAAGCTTTTTCTTTAACATATACCATGTGAAGGCTAAATGTCTCGCTTCGTCTCTATGTATGTTGAGAAATATTTCTCTGAATGTTTCATGTTTCGCTCTTTCGGCCATGCTTTTGAAGATTGTAGTCGCTCCCGTTTCAGCCATCATAAATGAAGTAAATAAAATAGGTAATGAGTATTTTTCATCCGTAGCTTTTACGAATGCTCGCCAATATCTTGATCCATTGTAGTAAATCCAATTAACCGCTTTAAGAGCTTCTTCTTCAAAACTATTTCTGGCCTTCCATTTCCAAGGCCATAATGGGCATAATTGGTTTACACATTTCATACAACATTCTTCATGCCTAGCTTCGTCTCCTACAAGGCTTGCGAACATGAATTTCACTGGTTGTTCAGCATGGGTCTCATATGCTTTAATGAGTGCTTTTGCAAAAACTGGGGTTGCTCTTTCAAAGGTTGCTAATACTGAGAACCAGTAACTTATAGCAATTTTCTGATCTTCATCAAAGTCTTTAGGGCTTAATGAATTCCAAGGCATGTCGCTTGCATTCCATGCCTCTTTTTTTGCTCTCTCATATAGGTCAACAAGCTCAGGAGTTTCAACTTCCCATTCTACCGGGAAAATATTTTGTCCTTCAATCTTTGGAGCAGATTCAATTCTCTTATTTTCCATGATATGCTTAAATATGGAAAAATATATAAATTTTGTTTTTTGCATAAAGTTTATATATAATGTCTATATTTTATAAATATGTATATATGACAAACAGTATTGAGGAACGAAGGGTTTGGAAGTTAAAAGGCGGAAGTTACATTATTTCTTTGCCAAAGGACTGGGTAGAAAAAGTAAAGGACAATCAGCTTGTTGTGATCAAAGATCAGCATTTTCTAGTGATGTACCCCAAGAAACATGTCCTCAAGAAAGAAGCTATCGTGGATATGTCCAAGATAAAAGATCCTACGTTAGTGTCCTATTATGTCTTGACCTATTACATGCAGGGAATGGAAAGGATAAAAATCCGTTCAACTGATGTTATGGATGCGCAAATTAAGAAGAGGTTTAGGGATATAAGGAATGAAATGATAGGCGCAGATATTGTTGAAGAGAAATCTGACTATTTGGTGTATGAAATTCTGTTAGATGTAACTCAGCAAAGCATAAGCGAAACAATTCAAAAATTCAATGAGTTCATCGAAGGTGTTCATGTAGATACTATTAAGGCAATTGAGGAATTGAATAAATCACTATCTGAAGAAATTATAGAAAGATCTAAGGATGGTTTGAAAAAATATAGGTTAATGATAAGGCAAATCTCAATCGCATCTCAGGATCCTTCGGTGGCTAAAAAAATAGGCATCGATAACTTTAGGCAAGCAATAGTGTATGGAACAGTTGCTTCATATTTAAATAGAATGCTTCATCATACTTCTTACTGCAATCAATATGTTCTGAAGCTTTTTGAAGGTGATGAAGTCGCATGTGACCATGTGCTCAGAATGGCCGAGGTGGCCCAAAAGATGAGGAATAGCTCCATAAATGCATTTATAGAAAAAGATTTGGATTCTGCTCTAAAAGTAATTAAACTAATGAGCATCCAACGCGGGCTTGAAGACGAGTTGCTTAATTATCTAAATACAGGAAAGGTTTCAGTAAACATCGGAATAGTTTATTCAATGATAGGCAAAGAAATGAGAAGAGTTAGTGGTTTATCTGTAGGTATTGCGGACGCATTGGCCAATCTATTGCTGGCCCCAGCTTAACTTATGTAACTCACGCTAGATCTGTCAAAATCCCTAATTATTTCGTAACCTCTATTCCTAGGTTTTATCTTCATGTTCGCTAATTCTGGAAACACTTCAAAAATTCCCTTATCTATCATTTTCGTAGTCAAATGATCTTCCCCAAAATATTCCTTACATATTTCATACTGTACTTTTCTGAGCAATTTTTCGCTGAAGATCCCCAAGGAATGCAAATATTCATGAGTTAATACTACGAATATGTAGGAATTAACATATTCTTTACCCTTGTTCAAGGAATAAATTGCTTCTAAAACAGCTCTGTTGATTACAATCGTGTTTGAACCAACGATATGATACGCAAGCACATATTCATCCAAGTCTTGTAAATAAAGAGAGAGGCCTGCTCTTCTAGCTTTGATTGCCTTGTAGATTATTTCTCTTCCTAGTTCGAATATATCACCGAAATTATTGCATGAATTCAATTTTTCGATATAATAATATTTGAGTTTATCTACCACGAAATAATGACTGATTTATTTCTCTAATAACTATATCGTTAAAAGCCTCTCTGCTAGAGGATGGCCTTTTATTTTTAATTCAAGTGATTTGTTCCAGCCGAATGGTGCAGAATGTGTTTCTATTATCTTAGAAGCTTCTTCTCTTAATTTTGCTAGGATTTTTATAGCTTCGCTTGGACGTTTAAGTTCCTTACTGAGGTGCGCGAAAGGATAAATCAGTATCCTCCTTGCAGCAATTTCTTTACTTATTCTCTTTATTTCTTCCAGGCATTTTTGTATAGTTTCTTCATTGTCATTTACTTCGATTGCCGTAAGAAGTAATAAAACCTCTTTGATTTCATACTTTTTCTTTTCAGTGTCTTCAGCATATTTTATCTCCTTTTCTATAGGTTCATATCTAACGTAATCGCAATGAAGGGCTAAGATTTTCATTTTATTTTTCCGTTACTTAAATCATTCAATATACGCATCGCTGCATTGTAACCTGGTATTCCACTAACTCCTCCGCCCGGATGAGCTCCTGAACCACATATGTAGAGATTATCAATGAACGTTGCATAATTGCTCATGCTTGGATGTGGTCTTAAATTATATAGTTGATCCAAGCTCATATCTATATGAAATATATTTCCTTCGGTGGCACCAAATCTTCTCTCCAAATCTAGCGGCGAGAGCGATAAGTGTTTTTCCAATTTAAAGTTCGGTGCATATTGTCTTATCGTATCGATGATGAGTTCAGTATATTCGTCCTTTCTTTCATCCCAGTTCTTATCATAAGGAGCATATTGTGCATAAATTGAAATGACATGTTTATCATCTTTCGTAACCGTTTTATCAACAGATGATTGAATATTAATTGAAAGCACAGGTTCTTTAGATGGAGTATTGTTCAGTGCATCTCTAAAAGCTCTTTCCGCATACTCCATGCTTGGCAAAACTAATGCTGAAGAAACGTGGTGTGGCCCTAGAGTTTTTCCTAGTCCAACATAATCAGGCAATTCCTCAATGATTCCAACAATCTTAAACGCAATGCCTTTGCTTTTTAGAAGCTCTATCCTTTTCCTTATATCTTTTGGAACTAGATCTTGATCGATGAGTTTAAGAAATGTAGTCTTAGGGTCTGCGTTTGAAACAACAATTTTGCTCTGAAATGTTTTTCCATTATCTAGTTCTATTCCAACTGCTCTATTGTCTCTAACGATAATTTTTTTAACTTGTGTTTGTGTGAATATATCTACACCAAAATGCTCAGCAGCTTTTCTCAAGGCTAAAGTTAGGCCCCCCATACCTCCTTCTACATAACCCCAAGCTCTTTTTACGCCATTTACTTCTCCGATCTCATGGTGGGCCATGAGGTATGCGCTACCTGGAGTAGAAGGCCCCATCATTGAGCCAATGATTGCATCCTCTACGAGTGCAGCTTTTACTTCATCGCTTTCAAAATATTCATCTAGAAGTGTTTTTGCATCTGTGAGAAATACACGCTGTATTTCCTCGATCCCGAATTCTTTAAGATATTCTTTAAATACAGGGTATGAATTCTTTAAAAATTCAAAAACACTATCAATATCATCAAGCCTTAAAGGAGGATTCATCATTAGAAATTCAACAATGTCAGCGAATGTTGCGAAGAATCTATCGTACTTTTCATAAGCTAAAGCATCTTTCTTAGAAAACTTTTCGATCTCTTTCTTTGTTTTCTCTAATGAACTCCAAAGATAAAAATATCTCATATTCTTGAAAGGTATGAATATCATAGGATCCTTAAGATAAGCCTTAAAACCAAATTTTTCTAATTTCAAATCATTTATAAATTTCCTTTTGAAAAGACTTATAACATATGCACCAGTAGAGAGCTTGTATCCAGGCCAGATTTCTTCAGATACACACATCCCGCCTACAATGTCTCTTCTTTCGAAAACTGCTACCTTTAATCCAGCTCTAGCTAGATAGCTGGCACATACAAGCCCATTATGTCCTGCACCTATGATTATAGCGTCATACATGACACAATGTTTATCTTTCTTGATTGGTTTAAAAGCTTAAGCGTGATAAGGATAACGAACTTAAAGAAATCTTACAAATACGGAGACAATAGAGTAGAGGTCTTAAAGAAAGTTAATCTCGAGATAAAAGACAATGAATTCGTGACTTTAACTGGTCCTTCAGGTTCGGGTAAGACAACCCTTTTGAGCCTTGTCGCAGGATTAGATCTTCCCGATGAAGGCTCTATCATTGTTGACGGTATTGAATTAACTGAATTAGATGAAAATTCGCGTGCATTATGGAGGAGGAAGAGCATAGGTTACGTTCCTCAGTTCTTTTTCCTAATCCCATATCTTACAGCAGTTGAGAATGTTGAGCTTATGGCTAGACTCGCAAAAATTAAGGATTCAAAATCAAAGGCTATGGAATGCTTAGAGTTGGTAGGTCTCAAAGATAAGGGGAATAAATTTCCTCATGAATTGAGTGGAGGTGAGATACAAAGGGTCGCAATAGCACGTGCCATTGTTCATGATCCTCCTTTGATCATTGCTGATGAGCCTACAGCTTTCCTCGATAGTGAGAATAAGAGGAATATTGTTGATATCTTGGAAAGAATTTGGAAAGAGGGAAAGACAGTTTTGCTGGCTACGCATGATCAGTTCTTAGCTAGGCATAGGATCGTGAAGATTCTCGATGGGAAAATTGAAGAATGAGTAGCTATCTATTATTCAAATCACTTAGAAGAAAGGGTTTCCTTCTGTTCTTTATGCTTATATTAGTGATAAGTTTCCTTCTCCTTTCACTTAATAATGCAACAGCGAATTTACAGGATTTTGCAAAAAATAGTTGGACGAACTATGTAGGCGATATAAGGATAGCGGGCAACTTGACACCATCATTTCTCAACGCTCTCGAGTCGGCCCCTTACATACAATCCGCTACAGGGCTCTCTTTGTTCTATACAAATGTTGAGTCGACAAACGGTAATTACTCTGCACTAATCATCTATTGTTCAAACCCCAATGGTCTAATGGGCTATGAAATTTCTGCAGGGAATAAGGATGGATTACTTCTAGTAACTTCTAGTAATATTAAGCTTAGTATCGGTGAAGAAATAGCTATCAAAAGCATGACATCAAAAATCAACGCTAAAATAACAGGTTATGCCTCTGCCTTTTATAATTTCGGTCTAGTTGACATAATGTTAATAGCTAACAAATCTCTCATGGAAGGAATCGGGAAATCTTATTTTGATTATATTTTCGCTAAGCTCAATTCAGATAAAGATCTTGAGTCTAAGCTTAACAATTTAGCTCTTCAATCTGGGTCAAAGATATCCTCTATTATTGCACTAGATCCTAATGCCTATCCTGGGAAAGAAGATGTTGATGCAGCAAGCAGTGTTTTCAACATTTTCTCAATGATAATCCTGATAGTGATTTTTGTGGCTCTTGCCTCTTACCAGTTCATTTATTTAGAAATGAACGAGAAGGAGCTATATTATTTACGCGCTATAGGATTTTCTTCTAAAAGTTTGATCGCTACTTATACGCTCCCACAGATATTCGTACTTCTAGTCGCTTTATTACTAGGTAGCGCTGTCTCGCTTCCATTTTCGAAGTTTCTTTTCGATGCAGCGCTCAAATCAACTCCCATCACTTTCTCTGACGTTTTGTTGAACCGATTTCAGTTTAGTCTAAAGTCCGAACCTTTAATATTATCTAACGTCACAATTCTTGCGACGTTTTTCATCACGCTACTACCAGTCATTTATTATGTTGTTAGAAAGAAAAGTGAACTCTACATTAACAAAGCTCAGTCATTCAGGCGTTTGGGCATTAGATTTAAAATGATATTCTACTCAAGCTCTAAGAAAGTATGGCGACATGCACTGCTTGTAATAATTTTTGCCTTGATAATATCCTCTACTTCCTCTGTATCAATGCTTATTAAGAATTGGGATTCTTCTGTGGTGGAGTATAATAGTTTTTATGATTATTTCATATATGCTACTGGTTCAGGTTCTATCCCCTATATATATAATGCATCAGTTCTAACTGCTACTTTTCATCTAGCAAAGGTTAATGATAGAAGCGTTGTAACAGCTTCTTTTGTAGAGCTAGGCAGCGTCGCACCAAAACTTATCGAAGGAAGATGGCCTAGCAATGAGAACGAAGCTGTTCTGAGCGTTACCCTATCAAAGAACTTGGGCGTTGGAATAAATGACGAAGTTCTACTCAACACCGGCTTTCGAAACTATACGTTAAGAGTCGTAGGAATAGCATTTTTACCATTATTTTATCTCTATACAAGAGAGACAGATGCAATTGTGTTAAGTTACGAACTTTACTCTAAGATCTTTACGGCTACTGAGGGCTATGCGATTTTCCTAAAAGGCAACCTTGAACAAGCACTTGAAAAACTTAGAAATAACGGTTTTACAACATATGTTAGGACTGAAGAAGATTCCATTAATATTGCGCTTCAAGGAGGTAGAGTTGCCATAGTTTTTTTGAATTTTCTTTCATATACTCTAGTCCTTTCAGCAGTTTCGCTAATAGCAATATTTGTTATAAGCGAGCTTTATTCAAGGAACCGCGAATATGCTATGCTAATGCTCTTGGGCTATAGAGCTAGGGAAATTCTAGCTATGCTTGCTATATCACTTATGCTTATTTCTCTAATCTCTTTACCGATTTCGTATCTAATATCGATATATCTTTTGAATGTCTTTCAATCTGAGATACTTTCTTTTACGGGGTATTTTGAACCCAGCCCAAATCTTATTGAGTTATTTTCTAACTTTCTATACATATTTATTCCAATAGCTGTAGTCTTGCTCTTTGCTTTGAGATATCTGAAAAGATTAAAGATAAACGAAACGCTTTTAAAATGAAAGTAGGTGTTTCAATAATTCCCAGTTCTTTGAATGAGGATCTGAAGATTGTTGAACGATTAATAAGTCAAGGGATTAGAATGATTGCAATTAGCGATTATTATAAAGCAGCGAACCCTTTTGTGCTTCTTCAGAATTTAAACGAAAACTTCAAAGGTTTGATATTGGGCACCGCAGTAACGAACTTGCTCATTAGAGAACCTAATTTTTTAGCGGATTTCTTTAATTCACAACTTGTAAAGGATAGTAACTCATTCTTTTTAGGGATAGGCGCTGGTGACTGGTCGCTTCTTAAAATAAAGAACTTAACACCTAGAGAAGCAATTCAGCTGCTTTCAAAAGGCTTAGTCTATATAAAAAATAGACTTAAAAGAGATGTGAAGATATACGTTGGTGCTCAAGGGATCAAAACGTTGTCAATGATAGAAGTTGTAGATGGTTTGATAATTAATCTGGCTTCAGTCAAAGATATTCAAGTAGCATTAAACTACTTAGGCGAACGCAAAAATAAGGAGGTGTACGTGATTGCACAAACATTTGTTGGCAATGAATCTATAGAGTTTGCCAGAAAGTCTGCAGTGATAATATATGCTGGTTTAGGCAATTCGAGCATTGAGCTCTATGGTTTTGAGAAAACTAAAAGGGATCTGTTGAGAACTCTTATAGAAAAAGGCGAAATACAAAAAGCTAGGCGTTTACTTAGCGTAGATGATGTGAAAAGAGTAACAATCTGTGGTACTGTTGAGGAAGTCAGAGAGAGAATTTCGGAAATTTTTGACTTGGGTATCGATGGATTTATCATAGGAATGCCCATGGGGAAAGAAAAGTACCAAACGCTTGAAAATATTCACCTACTTCTCTAAATAAGCCAAAAAGTAGAAGGGTGGTTATAATAATGGAAGCAGAAGCTATGATGTCTCCCAATGATGAAATCATAGGAAAGGTATAAGTATCGGGATTGAATGGATATATAAACGAGATTATCTACGAGGGATCAAACGCTTACTGCAAGGGATTGTGCAACCATACTTTATCCACGCGAATTTGAATTAGAAGTTATTGATTCTTTGGAAAGGGAAGGCTTATTGAGATGCAGACATAAATGAGGTAGCCTCCGGCTTAACCACCTTCGCACGCCTCTCGGACTGTGCTACAGGTGGCTACGGTGGGCGGTTTAACTTCCGAGTTCGGAATGGGATCGGGTGTTTCCCGCCCCCTATGGCCGGGATAGCTACCTCACCTATTCTTTTCTAAGGATGTATTTAAATTTTAAGCCAAGAATAACGCGATGTTGAATTTTGTTGAGCGCCTTATACGTGTTACATGTGTTAGAGCTCTTAAAACCAAATTTATAAGTATAGTAGAACAAAAATTCAATGATAGAAATGCTAGTATATGGACTACTGAAGATATTAATGTATCAGTCGTTGCTAGATCCTACACAGATTAGCCTTATTTGGCTGTTAATTTTCTTGGCCTTTATGGTTTTACAGTTTTTCCCAAACATACCTCTGAATTGGATGACTGTAAGAACACTTTCAAGGATAGCTGATAAACTGAAAGTACTCAATGAATTCGATATTAGAGGTAAAAAAACCTTGGCTGAACAACTTAAGAAATATGGGGCTAATGTTGACAAGATGAATGAATACGTTCAAGAAATAGTGGAATATTTCGATATAGGGCCTGTCGATCGCGATCCTTATGGAATACTTAACAGACTTGAATACATAATAGATCTATCGAGATTCAGGCTTAGATCTCTTTTGAAGAGTTATGCACCTAATATTGATGAGGGCACTCTATCTACACTTGAGAATACCGCTGCAGTTGCAAACATCTTGCACCTAATAAACAAGGTAGCCAAACACTATTATAATTTAGCCAAGAAGTTCAGAAACTTCTATATTGCGCAGCAAATAGAATTTATAATGCCTCAGCTCATAGATTTAGCAAAGAATTACTATAAGGCTTTGCCTGCTACAACGCAACAAATACCGATAGGTGATGGTATCGGTCCACTTGTAATTGCAAATATGTATAGAAAGTATAACGTTGCAGAAGTTAAAGATGTGGGCAATGAAATGATTTTAGGTGAAGCATATTTTGAGAACAGAAAGCTGTTACTAATGAAAGCAAAGGGACCGGGAGGTACTGTAGGAAAACCAGGAGCTTCCGTAAAACAAATTGTAGACTTGTATAAGGACGCTATTAAGGTGATAATAACAATTGATGCGGCCTCTAAGCTTGAGGGCGAAGAAACAGGTTCCATAGCTCAAGGAATAGGAGCGGCTATAGGAGACCCTGGACCCGAAAAATATAAAATTGAAGAGGCTGCACTTACTTACAGAATACCGCTTGTGGCGATTATAATTAAGCAAGGTTTTAATGAAGCCATATCACCGATGGTTAAGCAAATCGCAACTAAAGTCGATGAAGTAATTGAAAGAGTGGAAAAGTTGATAAGAGAAATGGTGCCAGAGGGAGGAATGGCTTTAGTAGTTGGGATTGGAAATACTTTAGGAGTAGGTAACGGGGCATGAGCTTGAAAGAAATCAATGAAACTTTTAAGGAGATTTCAAGTATGAAACCGCTATCTCTACTCAAATGTACTAAGTGTGATGAGAAGCTTGAAAGGAGCTATAAAGAGGGTGAGTATGCAACTAAAGTTGTTGAAGATAAATGTCCTAAATGCGCAAGTCCAATGTATGTAAAATTAATCTACGTTAATCCACCTCCGCAACCACAATCCTCCTACTGATTTTGGTCGATTTTTCTGAAATAAGAAGAAGCATAAAGTTTTTTTATGAAAATTTTGCCCATGAATTCAGCTCTACAAGGATTTATCCTTGGAAGGAAGTTATCAGGTATTATAAACTTTTTGAAAGGTCAAAAACCGTTTGTGATCTGGGGTGCGGAAACGGTAGGCATACACTTCCACTTATCGAAGTATGTGATCATATCATAGGTATTGACATTTCTTATAACCTCCTCAAGATTGCTAAAAATAAGCTTAATTCTTCGAAATTTAGTCCAGTGAACGCAGATGCTACATCGCTACCATTAAGGGATGCATGTATTGATAATATCATTACTATTGCGATGATACATCACATCCCTTCCTTAAGTATGAGAAGGAAATGTGTTTCTGAATGCCGTAGAGTATTGAAAAATAATGGCCTACTCATCGCTTCTGTCTGGAATCTAATGAAACCAAGACATCTTTACTTGAGCATGATCCAATACATTAACGATCTAATTCATCAAAAAAGGCGGGAATTTGGAGATGTATATATCGCTTGGTCCAAAAAATATAGGAGGTTTTTCCACTTATTTAGAATGAAAGAATTCATTAACTTGTTCAATCAATTTAAAATTGTTCATTATTGTTCATTCGGAAAGGGAATAATAAAGGATAATAATCTTATTATTGCCTTAAGATGAAGGTCTCTCTATTACGTCGAAACCTGTGTATTTCCTCAATACTTCAGGGATTAAAATAGAGCCGTCTTCCTGTTGATAGTTTTCAAGCAAAGCAGCGAAAGTTCTGCCTATTGCAAGACCAGATCCATTTAACGTATGAACATATTCAGGCTCCTTTCTTCCACCTCCAACAAATTTAATATTTGCTCTTCTAGCTTGGAATTCTTCACAGTTGCTACATGATGATACTTCAACATATTTATTTTGTGAAGGGAACCAGGCTTCGATATCATAAGTCTTTGCTGAAGCGAATCCTAGATCACCTGTGCATAGCATAACGACTCTATAAGGAATTCCAAGCTTTTTGAGAATCTCTTCAGCATCATTAACAAGTTTTTCCAGCTCATCATAGCTGCTTTCAGGTGATGTTATTTTGACAAGCTCGACTTTATTGAATTGATGAACTCTAAGAACGCCTTTTAGATCGATATGCCTGCCTGCCTCTTTTCTAAAACAAGGAGTATAGGCGGTGTAGTAGAGCGGGAGATCTTTATAATTTAAAGTTTCATTCGCGTGTATGTTGACTAGTGCTAGTTCTGCAGTCGGAAGTAGCCAAAGATCTTCGCCTTCGATCTTATACATATCTTCGCTAAACTTAGGTAAATGGCCTGTTCCAAATGCTCCAGAGCCCAAAATCAAAATAGGAGGGAATATCTCTTTATAGCCCTTTGATTTGTGTGTATCTAGCATGAAGTTTATTAAGGCTCTTTCAAGTATCGCTCCCTTTCCTTTCAACATATAAAATCCTGCACCCGCAAGCTTTGTGCCTCTTTCAAAATCTACTATCCCAAGCTCTTCTGCTAGTTCGTAGTGAGCCTTTGGCCTAAAGCTGAATTTCTTTGGTTCACCTACAACTCTTACCACAACGTTCTCAGAAGAATCACGACCGTAAGGAACGCTATGATGCGGGATGTTGGGTAATCTATGTAGTAAATAATCGCGTTTTTCTTTCAATGAATCTACTTCTTTTTCTAAGGATTTGATTTTAAAGTCTATTTCCTCGATCTCTCGTCTTAATTTCTCTTTGTTTTCTTCTTTCGGAAATCTTAGTGTAAGGAGATTTTTTTCATGTCTCAATTTCTCTAATTCCCTTAGTTTAGCTCTATATTGTTTATCGTATTCAATAAGATCTTTAAAAGGAAAATCAATGTTCCTTTTTTTCAATGCTTCCTCTACAATTTCTGGTTTTTTCCTAATTATTTCAAGATCTATCATTTCTTTTTTACCTCTTGTTTGTATTGCAATGAGGCCTTTACAAAATAAAGATAAGGTTTTGAAGGATTGTTTGGTCTTGATTTAAACTCAGGATGTGCTTGTGTTAAGAAATAGAAACGATTTTTTAATTCAGCAATCTCAATCCTTCCATCTTTGCTAAAACCTGAAAAGATCATTCCATGTTCGCTTAATATATTGACGTATTTAGGATTTACTTCATATCTATGTCTATGTCTTTCAAATACTATCCTTTGCTCGTATATTTTATGTGCAAGCGTACCTTCCACAATTTCTATTTCATAAGCTCCTAATCTCATTGTCCCTCCCTTCATCGTTATGTTTCTTTGCTCTGGAAGAAGATCTATTACCGGGTGAGGTGTGTAGGGATCTATTTCTGTGCTGTTCGCTTTATCAAGTCTGCATACATTTCTTGCAAATTCTACGATAG
Source organism: Thermoproteota archaeon (assembly GCA_021324265.1). GTDB lineage: Archaea > Thermoproteota > Thermoprotei > Gearchaeales > Gearchaeaceae > DSFO01. Next base: position 15,206 of record JAJPJK010000016.1, read on the forward strand.
ATAATTGGAATCCAAAACAAATTCCAAGTAATGGAATTCCATTTAACCTTGCTATTTCTGCGGCCTTTATTTTTCCTTCGCTTCCTCTAGCTCCGAAACCTGGCAATATCAAGATGCCATCTGCATCTAGCAATCTACTTAAAGCTTCATCCTCATTTTTTTCAATGTCTTCAGCTTCAATGAATATAGGCTGAACTTTCACCCTTGAATGGAAACCTGCATGCTTTAAGGCCTCATTGATGCTCACGTAAGAGTCAGCGAGCTTTGAATACTTACCAACCATAGCAATCTTGACGACTTCTTTTGCGCTATTTGCTAAGCTCAGGATTGAATTCCATTCACTCCAATCAGGCTCCCTTCTTTCCAATGCTAAAATTCTAAGAAGTGTATCAGACATGCCTTGTTTCTCGAGTACCAAAGGCACTTCGTAAACATTTTCTACATCATATGAGTTAAATACAAATTCTTCCCTTACGTTACCAAAAAGCGCTATTTTTTTCTTCACTTCTTGACTTATTGGCTTTTCGCTCCTTGCAACGATTATATCTGGCTGAATTCCTATTCTTCTAAGCTCATTAACGCTATGTTGTAAAGGTTTGGTTTTCTGTTCACCCGTTGTCTTCAAAGTAGGGACTAAAGCTACATGTACGAATACTACGTTGTACATAGGTTCCTCAAGCTTCATTTGTCTTATTGCTTCAAGAAAAGGCAATCCTTCGATATCACCTACGGTACCTCCTATTTCAACAATCGCTATTTCTGCACCGGACTTATAGCTGCATTGTTTTATTCTTCGCTTTATCTCATCAGTTATATGGGGGATTATCTGAACACATTGACCTAGATAATCACCTCTTCTTTCTTTAGTTATAACAGTTTCGTATATCTGGCCTGTTGTTATATTATGTTCTTTAGTTAGGTTGATGTCCAAAAATCTCTCATAATGGCCTATGTCCATATCAGTCTCAGAACCGTCTTCGGTAACGAAAACTTCTCCATGCATAAACGGATTCATGGATCCACTATCGATGTTTAAGTAAGGATCGATCTTGATGGCTGTTAACCTATAACCCCTAACTTGAAGAATTTTTCCAATTGAAGAAGTGATGATCCCTTTCCCTACAGATGAAAGAACTCCTCCCGTTATGAATATGTATTTACTCATAATAATGTTTCAATAAAAGCCATCTAGTATTTAAAATTTCAAAGTAAATAAAGCATATGGATTTCAGAGTATTTCTGTTGGCTATGCTCATATTAACAACTGTTCATTTCGTTGACCATGTTAAAGCGCAGAACGATTACTATTTCATATATAGTATAAACTCTGATTTCAGCGGAAATGCGACGCTTAAGCAAAATTCCATATCCACAACAATTCCGTTTAAGGCTAATTCGACAGCAGAATTAAGAGTAACAATTTCAAGCTATAATAAAACCTGCAATAATTTATTGCTGAATTTGACCGGGAATACAATGATTCAGTATTCTTTGTTGGTTCCTCAAAAAACAACCATTCCATTGAAATTTTCTAATTCAACTGTGGTATGTTCTATGAAAGATCTTTGGGTAAGGCTTCTAAATCAAACATTTACCACCACAACTCCTATTCTTAACAGTACGTCCAGATTAACTTATAATTACACATTAAGATTTATCGGTGTTGAAGATGTAAGCAATATTACTTCTATACATCTTAAATCTGTATTTAATTCCACAGGTTTGGTAAATTACAATAATACAATAGATTCATATGGTTTAAACTCAACTGCAGATGTTTATCTGAGCTTAATAGATAATTTTTTGATAAGAATGCGAGCAGAATCGTTTTTTAAAGTTGACTCGATAAACCAGAATACTATTTTATTCGGCCGTGGATACGTGGAGTTAGCCTTGAAGAGTACGGACTATTCGAATCTTTATTATACAGGCCCTATAAATACAAGCTCCTTTAAAACAAATTTAGGCGTGGATTTCTCGATAATTACGAATTCAAACATTAAATCTATAAATGTGAGTGGGAATAAGATGACCTTGATCACGACAGGAAACGGTACAGCATACCTTACGGTTATTTATGGTAAGCCGAGGCTTGGTATTAGCATTGGAAACGTGAATTTGACGATAGATGATAAAAATGCAAACTACACAACGATCTATATGTTCGATTATGCTATCCTTTCTACTAGTTATACACAAAGTGAAAGGAGGATCGATATTGATTTAGGTGCAAATGTGGGAGTATATAATTTCACACAGACGAGTCAAAGTCAAACAACGAGTCAGCAAGTTAATTGGTCATATATAATCTATCCAGTAATAATAGCTGTAGTTTTTGCCCTTATAATAGTTGCACTATTGTGGAGAAGGACTACATTTAAATCATCCTAATTCTATGTAGATTTGGAATGCTAAGTGTAATCGTAGGAGGCATGTTCGGTGATGAAGGTAAAGGGAAGATTGTTTCTTATGTTGCTTTAAAGGACAATATAAATGTTGCAGCTCGGGCCGGTGTAGGTACGAATGCTGGTCACACAGTTGTTTATAATTCTCAGACTTTCAAATTGAGGCAAGTTCCATCTGCATTCTTGAATAAAAATGCAAAACTCTACATTGGCAGCGGAGTTCTTGTGGATCCTGATGTATTCCTAAGAGAAGTGGAGACGTTGAACATAAAAGGAAGAGTATGGGTTGACGCTAATTGCACTGTTATCGAGGAGCAACATAAAAATAGAGATAGGTCAGATGCACATCTTTCAAAGGTAATAGGAACAACTGGCACTGGTTGCGGGCCTGCTATGGAAGATAGAGTAAAAAGAGTTGCAAAAACATGTAAAGATTTAAGTATTCTTAAAGACTACATTGAGGATGTTGCTCTTAGGGTAAATGAAGCTCTTGATAGGGGTGAAAATGCTCTTATAGAAGGAACGCAGGGAACCTTTCTTTCGTTATATCATGGAACCTATCCGTTTGTTACCTCTAAAGATACATCAGCGTCTTCTGCATGTGCTGATGTAGGCGTTGGCCCCAAAAGGGTAGATGAAGTGATAGTAGTCTTCAAATCTTACATTACAAGAGTTGGTGGCGGTCCTCTTGAAGGCGAGTTGCCACTCGAGAAAGTCAAAGAATTAAATCTCTTAGAATTCGGAACAGTAACAGGAAGGCCTAGGAGGGTTGCACTTTTCAATAAAGAATTGGCTAAGAGGAGCGTTATGCTTAATAGTGCAACTCAAGTAGCAATAACAAAACTCGATTGGCTATACAAAGGTGCATATAAGGTTAGAGAATATGAAAAACTTCCTATTGAAGCGAAGAAATTCATCGAAGATATAGAAGCCGAGATTGGTGTACCCGTTACAATTATCGGAACAGGTGAGGATGTTTATGATGTCATAGATATGAGAAGTAGTAAAATGAGGAGATGAAAATACTGCATTTGACATGGGAGTATCCTCCAAGGATTGTTGGTGGACTTGCAAGGCATGTATACTATCTTTCTAAAGAGCTTTCTAAGCTTGGGAATGAAGTACTGGTCATAACTCTGGAATTCCCAAATGTTGTGATCGAAGAATATAAAGATAATTTGCATATCTATCGTGTTAAAGTTGAGCTGGCTTCTTACGATTTTCTAACATGGTGTTATGCCTTCAATCATTTTTTCGAAAAGAAAATTGGTATGGTGGCTAAGGAAGTGGATTTAATACACGCTCATGATTGGCTTGTCGCAATTTCGGCGATTAGTGCAAAATATCTGCTCGGAAAACCACTTGTATCTACAATTCATAGCTTAGAAATTGGAAGGGTAGGTTCTTTGTCTAACCCTCTATCTGTTGTCATAGATAATATTGAGTGGTGGTTAACCTATGAATCCAAGAATGTTATAACGACTTCAGAATTCATGAAAAGACAATTGATAGAGCACTTTAAACTACCCGGAGAAAAAATCACCGTTATATCTAACGGTATTGAATTCAGAGAGTTTGATTATATGATAAATAAGGCCGAAATAAGAGCAATGCACGGTCTTCCTATCGAGAATAAATTAGTAGGCTTCATAGGTAGAATAACTGAACAGAAAGGTGTGAGATATTTTATAGAGGCGGTTCCTAAGATCTTGAATAAATATGGGAATGTTAACTTTGTAGTGGTCGGCGATGGTTGGCAAATAGATGAAATGAAAGAACTGGCCAAAAAGTTAGGCATCGATTGGGCCGTGAAATTTATGGGTTATCTTCCTGATGAAAGCTTGAAAAATATTTTAAAGGCATTGGATGTACTTGTTATTCCTTCTGTATATGAGCCCTTCGGAATTATCGCTCTAGAAGGCATGTCCGCAGGAGTTCCATTGGTAGCCTCGAGTGTTGGAGGCCTCGATGAAATACTTGAAAATGAGGTAGACGGTCTGAAAGTTCCACCTAGGAATCCCGATGCAATCGCCGATGCAGTATTCAAGCTTTTAATAGATGAAAGTTTGAGGAATAGGCTTGTTGAGAATGCAAGGAGAAAAGCTATTAAATTCAGTTGGGAAGAAATAGCGAAGAGAACAATGGATGTTTATGAGAAAGTGAAAAATGTATAGAGAATTCAATATACAAGAAAAGGTTCTGATGTTCCTCAATTCCATTGGGGCTATCGAGCCTGGCAAAGCCAGAAATCCACATGAATTGGCAATAGTTATCAATGAAGATGTTAGTAAAGTGATAGAAACGTTAGAGAATCTCTTACAAAATGGTTATGTTGGAAAAGCAGGCAATAACTATTTCCTGACTGAAAAAGGTATAATAAGGTTAATGCGCTCTTTTAGCTAAATGGCAGTCCTTTCTGTTGAAGAGTTGAAGAAATATATTACATGCGAGCTAGGTATGGATGAAAAACAATATCAAATAAACGGTATAGACTTAAGAATTGATAAGGTATATAAGTTTGTTAGCTTCGGATCGGTATTCATAGAAGAAGTTAAGCTTCCACCTCTTGAAGAATTAAAAGTTGAGGGTTTAGAAGGGAAGCAATTATATGTTCTTGATAAAGGTAGTTACGTTATTGAGTTTTTCGAAACTATAGAAGTCCCCAGCGACGCAGTAGGCATTTGCTTTCCCAGATCTTCATTATTAAGAGCTGGTTGTGATCTAAGGACTGCGCTATGGGATAGTGGTTATAAAGGAAAATCCAGAGCTTTACTAGTTGTACACAATCCTATAGTCATAGAGAAGGGAGCAAGAGTAGCTCAAATCATTTTTATAAGAACTGAGAAAAAAGCTGACAAAACTTATTCCGGAAAATATCAATTTGAAGGAATCAAAAAATGAAGTAGTTATCCCAAATATTTATTTAGTTGATACAGCATATAGCCAATGAAATGCTTAATTTCAGGGGGCATTCGTGGCTAATAGGCGGGGCTCAAGGAACAGGTATTGAGAGAGGCGCTAGTATCTTTACCTCTGCGTTAGCCTTATGGGGTTATAGGGTATTTGGAAAGAGGGAATATTACTCGAATATAATGGGTGAGCACAGCTATTATTATGTGAGGTTTGATGAAAGGCCGGTCCATTCTCATATAGAAAGATATCACATTCTTACCGCATATGATGCCGAGACAGTCTTCAGGCATTCACTTGAGGGCGTTGAAGGGGCTGCATTGCTTTTCAATCAAGCACACAAGAGCACTAAGCTTGCTTCAATTCATACTATCGAGGAAAGGCTCGCTGAAGATATTGCTAAGAGGTTAGGGAAGCAAGTTAAAGATGTCTTACTTTCAGATATTCTTGAAGAAGCTGAAAGTTATGGTATTAAAGTATATCCGCTTGATTATAATGAGATCCTTTCAAAAGTAGCTTCTAAGACCAAGGAAACGATGGTTTCATTAGCTAGGACGAACAATGTTGTGGCTGTTTCAGCAAGCCTTGCTTTAATGGGTTACGAATTGGATTCTTTAATTGAGGCAATAAGCTATGTGTTTGAGAATAAAAAACGGGTTGTTGATCTAAATGCTGCAGTCGCAGAGGCAACTTATGAACATGTAAGATCTAAAGGGTATGATACCAGCTTTGCTATTAAGCTGAGGAAGTTAAATAGGAATGGAAAACTTTTACTCGTTAATGGTAATCAAACTGTTGCGTTGGGTAAACTTGTAGCAGGTTGCAGATTCCAAACATACTATCCTATAACACCTGCATCAGATGAAAGTTTCTTTTTAGAGGATAATGAAATCATAGATCTCCAAGTTACACAAGAGGATTTCCCGGTTATACAGGAGAGTAAGATCCTTGATAGTACAGGCTCAATTGTAGTTTTCCAGACTGAGGATGAGATAGCAGCGATAACTGCTGCAACAGGTGCTGCGCTTACTGGTGTTAGAGCATCGACATCAACATCTGGCCCTGGCTTATCATTGATGGTTGAAGGTCTAGGTTGGGCAGGAATGAATGAGGTTCCAGTCGTTGTGGTGCATTATCAAAGAGGAGGCCCTTCTACGGGTTTACCTACTAGGACAGAGCAAGGGGATTTAAGATTTGTAATTCATGCAGGGCATGGTGAATTTCCTAGAGTTGTCCTTGCCTCTGGCGATATTGAGGAAGCTTTCTATGATACAATTAGAGCCTTTAACTATGCAGAGAAATATCAGCTTCCTGTAATATTGTTGCTAGATAAGTATATCGCCAACTCACTAGTTTCGATTGAGAAATTAGATGTAAAGAAGGTAAAAATTGAAAGGGGTGAAGTTTTATCTGAAGAGGATCTATTGAAATTGAAGAGTTTGAATGAGGAATATAAAAGATTTAAATTCACAGAAACAGGCGTTTCCCCAAGAGTATTCGCAGGAACAAAGCATGCTGTTTATTGGGCAACGGGAGATGAGCATGATGAAGCAGGACATATTACAGAAGATCCTGTGCTTAGGCAGAAAATGATGGAAAAGAGAATGAGCAAATTGAATTTAATAGAAAAGGAAGTCCCAATTGACGAAAGAGCTAAGTACTTCGGACCAGAGAATCCTGATTTACTATTGGTAAGCTGGGGTTCTACGAAAGGTACTATATTAGATTTAATGGAGACAATGTCGAAAGAGGGCCATAATTTAGGGTTCCTTCAAATAAGAATGGTGCATCCATTCCCTGAAAACTTTGTGAGTTCGATTATTGGTAATAAGAAATGGGTTATCGTGGAGAATAATTACTCAGCCCAGCTCGGGGGTTTGATAAGGGAGAAGACGGGCTTTGTACCTACATACCAAATTGTAAAGTACAATGGAAGGCAGATATCATTGGACGAGCTTTATATAGCTGTTAAAAGAGTTATATTCGGGCAAGCGCCCAAGAGGCAGGTGCTGACAAATGGAGCTTAAATTTAAGCTTACAGATTACAGAACTAGCGTACATAATAACTGGTGCCCAGGCTGTGGTGATTTCGGTATATTGAGTTCTATTCAGCAAGCATTGTATGAGTTACAAATGGATCCGAGCAATGTTTTGATTTTTTCAGGTATAGGTTGCTCAGGTAAAACGCCGCACTATATAAACACGTATGGTTTCCACACTTTACATGGTAGAGCACTTCCATATGCGATAGGGGCAAAACTTGCTAGGCCTGATCTTGAGGTGATAGCAGTAGTTGGAGATGGAGACGGCTTAGGAATAGGAGCTGGTCATTTCGTTAATGCTGGGAGGAGAAACGTTGATTTTACAGTAGTAATATATGATAACGAAGTCTATGGCCTTACAAAGGGTCAAGCTGCACCTACACTCAAGTTGGGTGTTCAGACCAAATCCTTACCAAAGCCTAACATCAGCCAAGCTGTAAATCCAATATTGCTAGCTTATGCATCTGGATATACTTTTATAGCGCGAGGGTACGCATATGACACAAATCATCTTAAGGAACTCATTAAGCAAGCTATTCAGCATAGAGGCAGTGCGGTTGTTGACGTACTTCAGCCATGCCCAACTTACAATGATATTCATACAAAAGATTGGTATGCAGGCAAAGGAAATGTAGATCCTAAGACAGGCAAGGAGATACCTAGGATCTACAAATTAGAAAATGAAGGCTATAATTGCGTCATCACCAATGATATGAGTGAAGAGGAAATTTCTAAGAAAATTGCTCAAATGATAATAAAAGCATATGAGTGGGGAGATAGAATACCTGTAGGAGTTTTCTATAGAGATCTACGATTTGATACTTTCGAGGAAAGGTTAGAGAAGAGGATACCAAATTATAAGGCTTATCCTCCTGGAAAGCAGGCAATCAGTAATAGAGAAGGATATCCGATTGCCGATATTAGCAAAATAGTTCAAAGTTTATCAGTCTAAACCGAATACTTTTTTTGTAACGTTTAATGCTGAATATAAAGCGTCTATATCTTCTTCATCGTTGTAAAGGTAAAAGCTAGCTCTTGCCATGGCAGGTACGTTAAATTTCTTCATGACAAGTTTAGCGCAATGATGTCCAGCTCTTATTTGTACACCTTCTTGATCAAGAATAGAGGCAACATCATGGGCATGTATGTTACCTAAATTGAATGAAATGACACCGCCTCTTATTTCAGGATCTTTAGGACCATAGATTACAAGTCCTTTAATATCCGATAACTTACTGAGAGCAAGCTTCACAAGTGCTTTTTCATGTGCGCGAATATTTTCCATTCCAATATTTTTCAAGTATCGAATAGCCTCGGCAAGACCAATAGCCCCTTCAACATTAGGTGTACCAGCCTCGTATTTCCATGGTAAATCATTCCAAGTACTCTCATAGAAGTCGACATTCTTTATCATTTCTCCTCCAGTTAAGAAAGGAGGCATTTCTTCGAGTATTTCTCTCTTTGCAAAAAGCACACCTATACCCATAGGACCAAGCATTTTATGGCCCGAAAAAGCTAAGAAATCACAATCTATCTTCTTTACGTCCACAGGCATGTGGGGGACACTTTGTGCGCCATCAACAAGGACTAAGGCCCCCAATTCATGTGCAATCTTAGTTATTTCTTCAACTCGATTTATCGTGCCCAGTACGTTTGATACATGTGTTATTGCCACCAGTTTGGTTTTTTTATCTATCTTATTGAAATCCTCTTCATTAAGCTTACCTTCTTCTGTTATTCCTATGAATTCTAGCTTTGCCTTTTTCTCTCTGGATAGTATTTGCCAAGGAATTAAGTTACTATGATGTTCCATTTGGGATACAACTATCTTATCACCTTCTTTAATGAATTTCCTCCCCCATGCATAGGCTACGAGATTTATTGCCTCTGTAGCGTTTCGAACAAAAATTATTTCCTCATAGCTATTAGCGTTTATAAAATCAACAATTTCTTTTCTGCTTTCTTCATATGCTGCTGTAGCCTCTTCAGCTAAAGTATAAACTCCTCTATGTACATTAGCATTGTAGTACTCATAATACTTTCTTATTGCTTCAATTACCTGTATGGGTTTTTGCGTAGTTGCAGCGTTATCTAAATAAACTAATTTTTTCTCATTGACTTCCCTGTTTAAAATAGGAAAGTCCTTTTTGATAATTTGAATTCTTTGTTTGTCAAGCATTCATGGTTAGATCCATTAATCCTTTATATAAGTTTGAAAAGGATTTATTATTCATCGAATAAAGAAGACATATGCCAAAGCCTAAGGAAGGTGAACCTGCTCCAGATTTTACAGCTGTTTCTTTGAGAAGAGGCAAGTTTAGGTTATATGATGTGATAAAGGAAAATAAGTATACCGTTCTTTATTTTTATCCCAAGGATTTCACATTTGGTTGTACAAAGGAAGCTTGTAGTTTCAGGGATTATTATACCCAGATCAAAAAATTGGGCGCAGAGGTCATTGGAATTAGCCTTGACGATACTGAAACACATAAGGAATTCGCTGAAAAACATAATTTGCCTTTCGATTTAATCTATGATGAAGGCGGAAAAATATCTGAAGCCTATGGAGTGTTAAAGAGTATGTTCGGTAAAAAGTTCGCTTCAAGAGTAACCTTCATACTAAACAGCGAAGGAAAAATTCTGAAAATATTCAATAAGGTCAATGCTGCGGAACACGGTAAAGAAATAGTTGATTATCTCAGTGCTTTAAGCTAAAGTTTTTAATGGCTATGCATAAGATTATTCGTAATGTCAGTAGAGGAAGCTTTTCAAGAAGTTGAAAGAGTAAAAAAAGAAGTAGAAGCAAAAGTTGAGGAGTTACGAAACACCAAGCCTTTCCTAGGCGATATTGTTCAAGATGTTTTTGAACTATATAAAAGAATAAAGGAAGAAATATTCAAGATAAGAGCTATCAGGAAGGAAATAGAGAGGAAATTGAGTTCAAAAGAATTCGATTTTATAAAAAATAATTTTAATTTAGATGCCAAAGATTTAGAAACTGATAGATATAAGAGTTATGATGAACTTGCATATATCCTTAAAATAAAAACTTATCATGCGTATAATTGGGATTATTTCTTAGAACCATGGATTAAATATTATGAAGAATTAGATAAATTAAAATACTATTTAAGAGAATTTCGGAATAAAATTAAAGTCATAAATTATTACACGAAACTTAATTCTTTTTCTACAACTGTCATAGATCAGTTGTTGAAGGCCTAACGTTTATGTATTTGCTTTCCTAATATTCGTTTATGAGTGAGAAGATAACCTATGCGACTTTAATGGCCGATGAACGAATACATCCGAATTTTGAAAAGGCATTAAGCGAGGTCGAAAAGGAATTTGGGAAGCACTACCCTTTATACATAGGTGATAATGAAGTATTTTCTTCCGAGGAATTTGAAAAGCGCAGCCCGATCGATTCAAACATTCTTCTTGGATATTTTCAGCAGGCTAATGCAGGCCATATTAAGGAAGCCATTAATGTGGCAAAGAAGGCGTTCAAAGAGTGGAGTGCTTATGATTATAGAGAACGTATAAAGATATTTAGAAAAATTGCAGATAATATAGAAAGAAATCTCTATTATATTGCTGCATGGATAACTTATGAAGTTGGCAAAAATAGGATGGAGGCAATAGCTGAAACTTTCGAAGCTATCGATGCGATAAGATATTACTGCAAGGTTTATGAAGAAAATGAAGGCTACATTAAGAAAATGGGTTCAGGAGGTCCTGGAGAGAATTGTTATAGTGTAGCCAAGCCTTATGGTATTTGGTTCGTCATTTCTCCTTTCAACTTTCCCTTTATGCTTGCAAATGGCATGTGCTTAGGCGCGTTATTAACTGGAAATGTTGTTGTGTTTAAGCCCACTTCTGAGGCTCCAATAGGAGGCTATCTTCTTTACAAGATGTATAGGGAAGGAGGCGTTCCTGCAGGAGCCATTAATTATCTTACTGGTCCTGGAAGCGTATTTGAGGAGGAAGTCACCAAGAATCCAGATGTTGCAGGGCTCGCTTTTACTGGTTCTAAAGAAGTAGGATTCAAACTTTATAAAAAGTTCTTGACAAATTCTCCCTATCCTAAGCCTATAGTGCTCGAGACAGGCAGTAAGAATCCTACAATCGTAACTAAAAATGCTGATTTAGATAAAGCAGTTGAAGGTATCGTAAGATCAGCATTTGGTTATTCAAACCAAAAGTGTAGTGCGACATCCAGAGTCTATGTACAAAGAGAAATTAAGGATGAGTTTTTAAAAAGGCTTGTAGAAAGAACCAAGAAGATAGTGGTCGGTGATCCTAGGAAGAAGGAGACATTCATGGGCCCTGTAATAAACAAAAAAGCACAAGAAAACTTTATCAAATATGTCGAGGATGCAAAGAAAGCTGGAGGCGAGATTTTGTTTGGAGGCAATGTTCTGAAAGAAGGGCAGTATTCTAGAGGGTATTATGTGGAGCCTACTATAGTAATTGGTTTACCTCATGATCATTATCTTTTCAAGCAAGAACTCTTCGTTCCTATTCTCTTGGTCGATTATTTTGACACATTGGAAGAAGCTCTGAACAAAGCAAATGACACTGAATATGGGCTAACCGCTGGTATCTTCAGCGAAAATGAAGAGGAAATCAAGTATTTCTTCAATAATATTCAGTTCGGAGTAACTTATGCGAATAGAAGGGGAGGTGCTACAACAGGTGCTTGGCCTGGTGCACAAAGTTTTGTTGGATGGAAGGCCTCAGGCGCTACAGGAAAAGGTGTTGGAGGTCCCTATTATTTGCTTACCTATTTGAGGGAGCAAGCACAGACCGTGGTTAAAGAGAGTTGAAGAAAAAATATCCAAGAAATGAAGATGTAAAAGAAGCAATAAGAAAGTCCACATTATATATCGGGCATCCTCATGACTTTCCTGATATCGTTTTCGAAAAACTGAAAGCAGAAGGATTCGACACAACTTTTCTCAACAGAAGAAGAATTTGGAGACTTTATGAAGAAATGGTAAGGAAGAAAGAAATAGATGATTTTTTAGACGTGGTTATAAAGTAGCTATCTTTCCCTTTTTCCTTCAATATATTCTTCGAGCATTGTCCTAGCTAGCTCATCTGGATATTGAATTGGTGGAGACTTCATGAAATATGCAGAAGGACTTATAAGAGGGCCTCCGATTCCCCTATCTAAGGCAAGCTTTAAGCATCTTATGGCATCTATCACTATACCAGCTGAATTAGGTGCATCCCAAACCTCTAGTTTGAGTTCAACATTAATTGGTGCATCTCCAAACCCTCTACCTTCTACTCTTATGTACGCCCATTTTCTACCCTGTAACCATTTCACATAATCACTCGGTCCTATGTGGATATTATCTTCTCCAATTTCATAGGGTATCATGGAAGTAACGGCTTGTGTCTTAGATATTTTCTTTGATTCCAATCTTTCTCTTTCAAGCATATTTAAGAAATCTGTATCTCCTCCCACGTTAAGCTGATAAGTTCTGTCTATCTTTATTCCTCTGTCTACGAATAATTTAACCAAGGTTCTATGAAGAATTGTAGCGCCGAGTTGAGATTTGACATCATCTCCTATAATAGGCAAATTCCTCTTGTAAAAAATCTCTTGCCATCGTTTCTCTCTAGCAATGAAAACAGGTATTGCGTTTATGAAACCCACTCTGGCTTCCAGAGCTTGTTCTACATACCATTTGGTAGCAGATTCACTACCTACAGGCAAATAATTAATTACTAGATCTGCCTGTGAACTCTTAAGTACATCAACTACATCTACAGTAGGAGAAGGATGTTTTTCAATAACCTTTTGAAGATATTTACCAATGCTGTCATGTGTCATTCCTCTCATCACTTCTACTCCTAGCTTTGGCACTTCCGCAAATTTCAATGTGCAATTAGGCGATGCAAAAATAGCTTCGCTTAGGTCCTTACCTACCTTGTTTTTATCAATATCGAATGCAGCAACGAATTCAATATCGCTTACATGATAACCGCCCAATCTAACGTGCATTAATCCTGGGACAAAACTGTTTTCATCGGCATCCTTATAATAGTGCACTCCTTGAACCAATGCAGATGCAGAATTCCCTACCCCAATGATTGCTACTCTTATCTTTTTCTGCATACGTTAGTTAAGTGATTCTTCTTATTAAGTTTTGGATGCATAACATTTTATATATATATCTACAAAAGATTTAATTAAGGGTAACATTGTTATACTTAGAAATGCCAACCGAAAGTGAAGGATTTACGTTGAAGGATTATGTGCTTTACTTTGCTACAGTGTTCCTATTATTATTGCTTTATCTTTACGTAGGCGATTTCGGGAATTTATTCGAACCGGTATCCAATGCTACAGAACAAATTCAATTCATATACAGGGTCACATACTTCGCTGCAGGAGTTATATTTTCCCTTTTCGTAGGAGCATTGATTTACTTTACTTTGAGATTTTGGGATAGAGGTGCTAAAGATGGTAGAAGTAGCTAAAATTTTTGAGTGGACCACGATTATAGGAGCTTCAGCATTGTTTATTGTCCTATCTATCATTTCTGCAACCATATTACTTCAGATAAATAATCCTGTACAGGCCACCACGAACAATGATTTTGTGACCATAAAAGTAGTAGGGCATCAGTTTTACTGGGAATTCATATATCCTAATGGCACTTCGAAGACGAGCTTAGTAATTAAAGCAAATCAAATGTATCTCTTAGAGATTACTAGCGCTGACGTTATACATTCCTTCTTCATTCCCGAGCTAGGGCTAAAACAAGATGCCTATCCAAACTACTATACCAGGATGTGGCTTAATATTACATCACCAGGTATATACCATGTGTATTGCACTGAATATTGTGGGACTGGTCACCATACTATGCTCTCTGAAATTGAGGTGATTAGCTGACATGGAGCACGAAGATTTTAAGTTTTATAAGAACTGGCGAACTCTGTTATCTACTACTAGACATACCGAAATAGGAATATTATATCTTTGGACAGCTTTCATTAATCTATTGCTTGCAGGTTCTTCAGCTGCTATAATGCGTCTTCAGCTTGGAGGTTTTGAGGGTATTGTAACACCGGATACATACTATACGCTAGTGACCTTGCATGGTCTTGCTATGCTTCTATTTTTCGTGCCTCCAGTATTTACTGGATTAGCTAACTATGTATTGCCAAAGATGATTGGAGCACCTGATCTTTACTGGCCAAAGATTATTGCCCTTGCTTATTGGATGTTTGCTTCATCCTCTATAATGCTTTGGTCTAGTTTGTTGATAGGTCACGCTCCGCTAGGATGGACTCTATATCCTCCTAATTCCATCATAATTCCCGATCCTGGGGTTGATATCGTTATAATGGCAGTAGTTCTAGTAGGAATAAGTACTGTTATAAGTGCAATCAACTTCTTAATGACCATTTTAAGGCTAAGGCATCCAAGCGTTAAGTTTACCCTTTCGTCCCTTCCATTGTTTGTTTGGGCTTTCTTGGCAACTATATTACTGATGATTGTAGCGCTTCCGCCGTTAGCTATAGGAGGTATTATGCTCTTGCTCGAAAGGCACTTACATGCAGATTTCTTTATGGGGACTGGAGATGCCTTGTTATGGCCGAATGTTTTCTGGTTCTTTGGTCATCCAGAAGTCTATATACTTGTACTACCTGCATTTGGTGTAGTCTCGGAAGTAATACCTAGAATGGCCAGGAGACCAATATATGGAAGGAGAGCCATCGCGTTATCTTCTATTTTGATTGCTTTCATTTCTTATTTTGTATGGATACATCATATGTTCACAACTCCCACATCTTTATACATAGATATTGCATTTATGGTAACAACAGTTGCTGTTGCTGTACCTACGGGGATAAAGGTCTTTAACTGGGTTGCTACGCTTTATAAGGGAAGAATTAGAGTTTGTACACCAATGGTTTTCTCACTAGCATTCGTTGGTGTTTTCATTATTGGAGGAATAACTGGTGTTTGGTTGGCATGGATTCCATTTGATTACGCTGTACATGGAACATATTTCGTACTAGCACACTTCCATTTCGTTGTCTGGCCTATTGTTTTTGCGCTACTGAGCGGCATTTATTATTATTTCCCATACATGACTGGCAAGATGTTCCATGAAAAGTTGAGCAAAGTTAGCTTTGCATTATTGCTTATTGGAGTCCTAGGTACATATCTCCCATGGATAGAATTGGGCCTAATGGGTATGCCTAGGAGATATTATGAATATCCTGCTGAATATGGGTCCTTACAAGATATATCCACATTCTTTACTTTCTTCATCGTAGCTGGTATTCTTGTATTCATCGTTGATATTTTAACAAGCATTAGATCTGGAAAACCTGTAGCTGATAGAGAAGACCCATGGGGAGGTGGAAAGCTAGGTATGCCAGATTTCGCCCCTGTTCAACACTCATTGAATCTAAATGGCTCTGCCTTCCAGTATCACTATCCTCATCCAAGGCCTGCTATAGTAGGATTGTTCTCAAGTGTAGCCATGATTGGTGGCTATCTAATCTTAAATGGGGTTTATTCTCTAGGAATTATGTTGATTGCTATATTCATCGTTTTGCTTGCTGAATGGTTCGACTTCGATTATTTAGGTAAATTCTCAACACTGGCTAGATATCTTTCTGAGTTTACGCTTGAAAAACTAGAAAGAGCTAGGAGAAGTGATGCACTTATTGCAGTACTTTGGTTCATATTCTCTGAAGCGATGATATTCGGTACGGCTTTTACAGCATATATGTTCCTAAGAGCTTCGTATGTAGCTAGATTTGGTACTTGGCCACCTATTGGTGTTACGCCTGTTGAAACTACACCTGTAATAATAAACTCAATATTCCTATTCTCAAGCAGTTTCACAATACAGTTGGCTTATTCATATTATACCAAGAAAGATTATACTAAGTTCTTGGTATTGCTTAATTTAACAACAATTTTGGGCATAATTTTCATAACAGGTCAAATTAGAGAATATCTCACTTCTGGTCTTGCAATTTCCAATACGATATACGGAAGTACTTTCTATCTCATAACAGGCCTACATGGTTTCCACGTTATAATGGGTCTGATATTCATGGCTCTTGTTACTGCAGCAGCGTTAAAGGGAACCTTAGGATTTGAAAGAAAGGGCTTCGTTGAAGCAGCGACGATATACTGGCATTTCGTTGATATAGTATGGATATTTGTTCTAGCAATAGTCTATTTCAATCTCGCAGGAATAATAGCTGCCTACTGCGGTATACACTTCTAAACGTCAAGAACAATTCTTGCATACCAAAATCCATTTTTTTGCTTTAGTTCGAACAAATGCATTGTAACTGCCTTTACATCGACAAGTGTTTCGTGTCTTTTGTAATCTAGTTTTTCTCCATAAGCTTTTGCCTTCAACTTTTTCTTACCATTAGTCTCAATTGATACATCGAAATCAGAAAATACCAAACCCTCCGTATCCTTGTAGTAAATTATCTCTTCTAAAAAATTATATAAAAGTATCTCAAGATCTTCAGACTCAATTAATATATCTTTTGTAATTTCTTTTTTTATTGAATTTAAATCTAAAACCATTGCGTTTGAAACAGCTTTTCCTGCCAATTTAAATAGGTTTTCAAGATTCTTAGCTTGAACCTCAAAAGCTAGGTCTGCAATTGCTATATCTTCAAGATATCTATATCCTTCATTCATGAATTAAAATTTCCTTAAATTTTTTATATAATTCCTCCTTGTATTTAGCGATGTCTACACCTACGAATAATAGCTTGTTCCCTTTTTGTTCATATTTTTCATAATTTAATCTTCCAGCAACGAAATTTACAAGATAATTTCCTTCAGGAAAAGTAACGAAACCTTTTCCTCGATATATTTCTCTGGGAAGATTTCCAAGTAGTTCTTCAAACTTGTATCTATCTAAAACTCCCTCAATCTCCAAGTATATGCTGTCGTATATTTCGTCATGGTGTACAAATTCTCTTTTTTTAACTTCTTTTTCAATAAAATATCCAAAGAAAAGTGAGTAATCTAAATTTCCATTACAGAACTTTGTTTTGAATATTATGGCTCTATCATTGATGGATTTAATTTTTTTCTCTATAGACTTGAGATCTTCATTATTCACGAGATCAATCTTATTAAGTAATATGAAGTCAGCCATTTCAACTTGTACTCTTCCCGTATAACCAATCTCAGGAAATCTTATCATACTATCGCAATCCACGATTGTTATTATATTATCTAGAATAACTTCTTCAATGTTTTCTAAATTCAATAAGAGTGCGTCTGGTTCAGCAATTCCTGTGGTTTCAACGATAATATATTCAGGCTTAACTTTTTGTTTCAATTCTTTGATTGCATATTCGAACTCACCGGTCAAAGAACAACAAACACAGCCACCTTGTAGTTCGATGATATCGATTGCTTTACCTTTTATGATTTGGGCATCTATAGCTATCTCACCGAATTCATTCATTATAATGGCGATTTTTTTCCTTATTTTATCTAAATTTTCAATTATCCTTCTGAGAAAAGTAGTCTTGCCAGCGCCTAGGTAGCCTGATACAATTATAATAGGAATCTTCATGAAATTAACCCTTTATATTCCCTATAGGAATCAGCCTTACAACTTTTTTAGAAAGTTCTGCAATAGATACAGCTTCAACTACTTCATCGATAGACTTGTATGCGCCGCCGAATTCCTCTGCAACACCAGAATAGGATACACTTCTTACTATGATTCCTCTTCTTTCCATATCTTTTATTAGCTGCTCACCTCTAACTAACTGCCTAGCTTTGGTTCTGCTCATTGTCCTTCCGCTTCCATGGCAAGTTGTGCCAAAGGTTTCCAGCATAGCTTGTCTAGTTCCTAGCAATAAATACGAACCTGTTTCCATGCTACCACCAATGATTACAGGCTGACCAAGTTCTTTGTATATATCAGGAATATCTTGGCTTCCTGGACCGAATGATCTAGTTGCACCTTTCCTATGAACTAACACTTTTTTTCTTTGTCCTTCTACGATGTGTTCTTCAAGCTTGGCAGTATTGTGAGCAACATCATAAACTTGATGGAGACCTAATTTCTCAGGGTCGGAATTGAAGATCTTTGAAAATACCTCCCTTATTCTGTGAAGAATTACCTGTCTGTTAGCAAAAGACATATTGATGCCACATTTCATTGCTGCGAAATAATCTTGTCCTTCTTTCGAATTGAATGGTGCACATGCCAATTCTCTATCCAAAATCTTAATCCCATATTTTCTCTCCATTACATTTAGAAAGACTTGCAAATAATCTGTAGCTACTTGATGACCAAAACCCCTGCTTCCACAATGGAACATTATCACAATTTGGTTTTCGAATATTCCTAGTTTTTTGGCAATTTCTGAATCAACTATATTTTCAGGCTTTACCCACTGAATCTCTAGGTAGTGGTTTCCAGAACCAAGTGTACCGATTTGATCTATGCCTCTATTTACTGCCTTTTGGGATATTTTCGAAGGATCAGCGCCTGCAATGCAGCCCTTTTCTTCTGTTTTTTCAAGATCTTCTTCCCATCCATATCCCTTTTCTACGCACCATTTTGCTCCTGCTTGCAGTACCTCTATGAATTCTGAATGCTTTAGTTTTAGGAAACCTGTTGCGCCTACACCCGCTGGAACTCTTTGGAAAAGCATTTCGACGAGTTCCTTTAACTTAGGTCTTACATCATTGATTGTAAGGTTTGTAAGTACCATCCTCATTCCGCAGTTTATGTCGAAGCCGATGCCTCCAGGAGATATAACACCAGTCTCTGCATCCATCGCTGCAACTCCTCCAATGGGGAATCCATATCCAGAGTGTCCGTCTGGCATTACATAGGAATATTTGAGTATACCTGGAAGCGTTGACACGTTTAGTGCTTGAGAAAAGACCATCTCATCCATATTCTTAAGTAATTTTTCTGTTGCGTAGATCCTAACAGGTACACGCATATCATTTCTATAACCTTTAGGGATTTCCCATACGACTTCAGAAACTCTCTGAATTTTAGGCAACATACAGAATCTAATATTTTAACCGTATTTATTTAAATTTGAGTATATTACCTAGAACATATGGCCCGTTTATTTTTGGGCAAAGAGAATTACATAAGGTTTTTTTGTTTCGCTCTAGTTCTGATCATATCATGTGTAATTTTTTACAAGTTGTATTTACAAGCTTCCGACCCAGCTCTTCAAGGTAATCAAGGATATGTAAGTGATGAAATTTGGTATGCAGATTCTGCTAGAAATATTTTAAGAGTATTTTTCAACGTCCAGACACAATACGTAGATTCAAAAGGTTATGCATATTATACTTTAATTTTCGATAGTTCGAAATCCAGAGACGCACAGCTTTATAATTTCCAAGTATTTTTGAAGGAGCACAATGGAGATATTGTAGAAATATATACTCAATTTCCAGGCGTTGCTTTTAAAGTACCAAATAATGAAACCTTAACACTCAATTTAGAAAATGTGACGATGCTCCTTTCAGGCTATCCCTATCCTGATGTTAGCGGAATTTATCTATATCTAAATTTGGAACATCCTCCATTGGCCAAATACATTATTGGAATTTCGATGATTCTAAATGGAGATAAACCAATCTCATGGAGACTCCCATCAATAATACTAAGCTCTTTGTTGCCAGTTGTGGTATTTTTTATAGTTAGAAGGCTTTCAAATTCGATCATAGCTGCGATTTCAAGTGTTTTCTTCCTTTTCGATACATTGTTATTCAACGAAGGCTTTCTTGCGCTTTTAGATGTTTATCTTGCATTTTTCATAGCGCTTTCTTTACTATTCGCAGTTTATAATAGATTCACAATAAGTTCAATATTTATTGGTCTTGCTGCGGCTGTGAAGATAAGTGGTGTTTTTCTCATATTTCCATTGTTAATCTATTTACTTTTTGGGACAAGGAAAAGTATATTCAATATAATTATCATTTCCTTCATCATACCTCTCATAACTTGGATATTAGCTAATTTACCGATAATTTACGTGCTCGGTATAAAAGAATGGATACAAAGTGTAATCTCAGCTCTTAGTTGGCATACTACTTCTAGACCTCAAGGCCCCCCTACTTCGCTACCATGGGGTTGGTTGTATAACCAAAATCCATTTTTCTTTCATTTCAATCCCACGTATTCTGCTTCCGTAAACGTACCTATTTATATTCTGGCTTTCTTGTCGATAATTCTAACTCCGTATTTGCTTACTAGATTGAAGAAAGAGTTTGCTTTACCTACTCTATGGCTATTAGGTATATTTCTTGGATACTCAATCTTACCTCTCCTTGGTAATAGCACACTTTATAGCTTCTACGCATTCGCCTTTATTCCTATGATATATTCTATCTTTCCAAACCATATACTATCTTGGTTATCCAAATCTCCTCGTTCAGCTATTTCAGACTTCTTTAAGACTTATGAAGCTATTTTAAAACGCTTTTTCACAAATGAGTTGTCAATCATCAAAGCATTTGCTATAGTTTCGATTTTCATCAGCTTTATCCTACATCTTCCTAGCTGGTTAAATCCCTTGGGTCTATACAGTGATATTGTGTATACAGTTTATCCCATGCAGGGTATAGGTTCTTTTTACTCAGGAATTCCATATATTGATTTTGTCTTTGATTATCCTGTATTTGTAGGGATACTGGTGTTATTTGCTTCTAAGATAGCTTGGGCATTGCATCCCTCAGCATTGCAATATTTCAATGAAAGTGGACTTTTGATATTTTACTTCATCAATTTTGTATTCATAGCTGTAGCTGCATATTATATAGCTGAAGATATCTATCATATCTCAATTAAAACTAATTCGTCTGTGGGCAGAGCGATCATGTTCTTTGGCTTCCCTGCTTTAATAATATACGGTGTTTATAGTTGGATATTAATTGCACTTGCTTTTCTTTTGAGATCGATTAGGTTGTTCATGGAAGGAAGGTATAAATCAAGTTACTTCCTACTATCCCTATCGATCGCTACAAATCTGTATTCAGCACTTGTGCTTTTACCTTATGCAAGAGAGCTATGGAAGATTTCAAAGAAAAAAGTTTTCCAATGCGTATTTTTCTCTTTAGCACTTTTCAGTGTTTACAATCTCCCTTTTGCAATACTTGGATATTTAAATTGGTATAAGAGTTTCATCGCTTCAATTATTCCAGGCTATATAATGGGTTCATGGATTGTTCTCGTCTTTGGAAATCCC
>JAJPJK010000001.1 GCA_021324265.1 Thermoproteota archaeon
TATCGCATGACCATGGCATCTATAAGTTGTGACGACCAAATCTTCCCTCCTTAAGTTCATGCAAACTCCTGTAGCAACGGCTTCCTGACCCAAGTATAGATGTGCTGGCCCTATCAAGATGCCTCTTATCAAAAATAATTCTTCGATCTTTTCCTCAAACTTCCTTATTTCTAGCATCTTTCTTAAAGGCAATATAGGATCGTCCACATCTTCAAGCGTGCTATGTTCTATAGCCCGAATTGCCATGTGATAATAAAATCTTGGGCAGATATATCTCTAAGAAAAAATAAAAGAAGATTCTCTGATTAATTAAAGGAGGCGGGGGTTCCCGAGCCAGGACAAAGGGGCAGGTCCCGAAAAGGGTGCCATACTTAAGATCCTGTGCGAAGAGCTTCGTGGGTTCAAATCCCACCCCCCGCAATGAATTATTGAATTTTGATGTTCAGCCCATTTTAGTCATAAAACATCTCATACAAATGTAAGTCCGAATCGATTGTAGTAACCCTCATCCCCAACATGTGAGAAAATCAGGTAGATATGACCACGAAATGATTTTTAGTTCTACTTTTCGACTTTGAAATATAGACAGGCTAAAGGAGGCAATGTTGCAGAAATAGAATATGGTCTATTATGAAAAGGAATGCTATCCGAATATATCCCTCCAAAGTTCCCCCATCCACTTCCGCCATATTCATGTGCGTCTGTATTGAGGATTTCCTTCCAGTATCCATTTTTCGGAACACCTATTCTGTATTTTTCCCTCGGAACAGGAGTGCAGTTGCAAACAACTAAGATATTTGCCTCATCCTCCAAGTCTTTCCTCAAAAAGCTTATGATGCTTTTTTCCCAATCGCTAAAATCTATCCACTCAAATCCTTTGTAACTGAAATCTGTTTCATACAACGCCTTCTCTTCTCTATATATTTTGTTCAGATCCTTTAGGAGTGTTTGAATCCCCCTATGTTCTGATCTATCCAATAAAAACCAATCTAGTTCTGTTTCGTGGTCCCATTCCCTCCTCTGTGCTATTTCGCCTCCCATGAAAAGCAGCTTCTTTCCTGGGTGTGCATACATGTATGCATATAGCAATCTCAGATTAGCGAACTTTTGCCAGTCATCACCTGGCATTTTCTCCAATAGCGAGCGTTTACCATGTACAACTTCGTCATGTGAAAGTGGTAGGATAAAGTTTTCTGAGAATGCATACCATATACTAAAAGTAAGCTGATTGTGATGGTATTTTCTGTATATCGGATCCTTTGAGAAATAATCCAGTACATCATGCATCCAGCCCATATTCCACTTCATCCCAAAACCAAGGCCTCCAATATGGACTGGTCTCGATACCATTGGCCATGCAGTCGATTCCTCAGCTATTGTCTGAACATCTGGATAGTTTTTGTATACTGCAGCATTGAGCTCTCTTATGAAGGAGATTGCTTCGAGATTTTCCTTCCCGCCGTATATATTGGGGATCCATTCGCCATTCCTTCTTGAATAATCTAAGTAGAGCATCGATGCAACAGCATCAATTCTAAGACCATCTGCATGATACTTATCGAGCCAAAAAAGTGCGCTGCTTATTAAAAAGGATCTCACTTCATTCTTACCATAGTCAAATATGTAACTGTTCCAATCTGGATGGTATCGCTTCCTCCAATCCTCATATTCATACAGATAGCTGCCATCGAAGTAAGCTAGACCATGACCATCTGTTGGGAAGTGAGATGGAACCCAATCTAGTATTACGCCTATATCATTGTTATGAAGTGTATCGATTAGATACATGAATTCTTCAGGCTTTCCGTATCTACTAGTAGGGCAAAAGTAGCCAGTTATTTGGTAGCCCCAACTTCCATAAAAAGGATGTTCCATTACTGGTAAGAACTCTACATGTGTGAAGCCCATATCTTTGACATATTCTGCAAGCTCGCTAGCAAGCTCGGTATAGCTCATGAATTCATTGCCTTTCTTCCTTTTCCATGATCCAAGATGAACTTCATAAATTGAAATAGGCGCATTCAATGCATTCTTTTTACTTCTTTTCTCCATCCATTCCCGGTCTTTCCATTGATATTCCAATGACCATATTATCGACGCAGTATTGGGAGGCTTTTCGCTATAAATTGCGAAAGGATCTGCTTTATCCGCTTGATAGTAATCCGAAACTATTCTGTACTTGTATCTATCTCCTAACCTCGCTTCTTCTATGAAACCCTCCCAGATTCCTGATCCATCGTTTCTCTTGAAAAGCATGTGCTTATTTGGATTCCATCCATTGAAGTCTCCAATTACAGCAACTCTCTTAGCATTGGGGGCCCAGACTGCGAAATAGCATCCCAATTTTCCTTCCAACTCTAGCAAATGTGCTCCGAATTTTTCATATAATCTGTAATGCCTACCTTCCTTGAAGAGGTAAATATCGAAATCTGTGAACAATGAATATCTTTGAACGCTCATTTCTATCTTATGCTTCAAGTAATAAAGCCCAATGTAATATAATATAATGATGGTTCAAGAACTGGAATCGCTGCTCAATGCATTGAAGGGACACAAAGAAATGAGATTGAATAGCTCGCTCAATTTAATCAGTTCAGAAAATATTTTAAGCAATGAAGTAAGGGCTTTGCTTGCTTTGGATTTTGCTGGAAGATATACTTCTCGCGATGGATTCTATCGAGGTTCCAAATATTTAGATGAGATAGAAAAAATAGGCATTGAAGTAGCGAAGCAAGTATTCAAGGCAGAGTATGCAGATCTAAGATCGCTTTCTGGCCATATCGCAACATTAGCTTTTATTTCTTCTCAGTTAAAAGCCGGTGAATTGATATTCTGTGTTTCTCCCAGCGATGGCGGATATCCTGGAATGGCTAAGGATGCACTTCCAAAGGTGTTGGGCATTAAAGTTGAATATCTTCCTTTCGATAAGGAAAAATATGCAATAGATGTTGATTCGACAATAGAACTTGCAAAGAAGCTTAAGCCTAAGCTTATTATCATAGATTTCAGCTTAATATTGAGGAGACAGCCTGTAAGAGAGCTCTTCGATAAGCTAAATGGGTTTACAAAGATCGCCTATGATGGTTCACATGTACTAGGTCTTATTGGGGGCGGAGAATTTCAAGACCCGCTGAGGGAAGGAGCGATAGCGCTTTATGGTTCTACACATAAAAGCTTTTTTGGCCCACAGGGTGGCATAATATTAGCAGAAAAGCAAGTAGGCGAGGAAATTGATGCGCTTATATATCCCTCGATCGTTGATAATGCTCATTGGAACAGGATTGCTGCTTTAACACTTGCATTGCTAGAACTCAAGGAGTTCGGAAGAGAATATGCTAAGCAAGTGATAAGGAATTCAAAGGCTCTGGCCAAGTCATTGAAGGAGCTTGGGTTACCAATCAAGGGTCCCGAGGACATTCTTACAGAAACCCATCAGGTTTATCTCAATTTCGATGAACCTTTCATGAATGTAGCCTTTGCTAGAGAGCTAGAAAGGGCAAACATAATTACAGACTCTGCGATAAGGCTGGGAACGAATGAAGTTACTAGATTGGGGATGAGGGAGCAAGAAATGGAAAGAATTGCTGAATTAATCCATAGTGTGTATAGGAAAGAAAATTTAGAAAATATAAAAAGATCTGTGAGCAGATTAAGGAGCGATTTCGATGAGGTTCAATATAGGTTTAGTGATCTAAACTTAGAATCGCTACTTGATTTGATTTTTAAGAATGGATCATAGATTCCTTATTTTAGCTCTAATATTGGTATTATTGGTAGCTATTTTCGCTATCAGTTTACCCATGTGGCAGATGCATATGCAGATGATGGGCTTCTATTTCCCGATGTATGGTTTCCTGATCTTGGCTACGATCTTTTCACTTTTGATTGTTTTCTTTGCATTTTATATCATGAAACCATCCGAAACTGTTTCAAAAAAAGCACACTACGTTTATCCTCTCACAAATGAAGAAATGGCGGTTGTGAACTTTTTAAAAAATAAGGATTATCGTAGCACTCAAAAGGAAATTCAGATCCACTTCAATTTCTCAAAGGTTAAGGCTCATAGGATATTGAGAAGCCTTGAATCTAAAGGCGTAATTATAAGGACTAAAAGGGGCAGAGAAATGCTTGTTGTACTGAAGAGGGAAGAAGTTTCTTGATTTGCCTGAAACCATCTAGAAGGAAAGTTTCAGTAAATACAAAAATTAAAGTAAGATGAAGACAAACTCGAAATGGAAAGAAATTTAATCCTTGGTTTGCTGATAGGCGTTCTAGTGAGCATTTCTGTACTTAGCCTTCTAGGAATTGCTGTGAACGCGTATTACGGCAATATGATGTGGAATAATCAAATGATGGGTCCACATGGTGGGTATGATCACAACAATGCGATGCAGCACATGCATGATGAATGTGAAGATATGATGAACGAATATACGAATTCTACAACTCATATAGATTAATTTTTTTATTATTTTATGTCTAGAAATGTCTTCTTTGCCATTCAACTTTGGGGTCATGAAATCGATAGGGTATTTAAAGAAATTGAAGATTTAGGTTATGATGCAGCATATTACGGCGACGGTCCTTTTGATTGGCTTCTAGATTGCTATTCTGTCTTAGGGTATGCCATTGCTTTAACGAATCGCATTAAATTGGGTCCAGCTGTTACTTATCTTGAAGGCAGTTACAGACATCCAGTTGCTGTCATGAAAGCGCTGTTTACGCTGGCAAGGATAAGTAAAGGAAGATTCGAGGCAAGATTAGGCTTCATAAGGAATGAAGCTGAGCAATTCTGGTCTAAGTATGGGATTCGGATCAAAGATATGGAAGAAAGGATAAAAAATTTCGAGGAAGCAGTGAAGATGGTTAGAGAAATAATGGAGAAGGGTAAATCAAAAGCAGCTAACGTAGAGATTTCGAATTTTGTTCCAGTTGCTAAATTTCCTATATGCATCGCTGCTATGGGTAAAAAGACCATCCCAATAGCTTTGAAATATGCAGATATCTGGGAATTATCATACGTAACACCTGAGAAGCTTAGAGAATTGCTCGATAGATATAAGAAGGCTAACATAGAGATTTCCATAGAACTTGATGTAATAATAGCAAAGGATCATGAAAGCTTCAGGAGAAAGTACTCAGAATATCTGAACATGAGGAGTTCAAAAGCAGAGGAGAGTTTTAGACTTTCAGCTATTGCTGGAACGCCTGACCAATGCATAAAGAAAATACAACAGTATCTAGATCTAGGCATTAAACGTTTCACGCTAGCTTTCAATGAATATCCTGCAATGGATGGAATAGAAGTATTCAGCAGAGAGGTGCTGCCCAGTTTTTAAATGGATTCTAAGCTTGAGCTATTCACGATAGGTCATTCAAATAGGCACATTGAGAATTTCTTAGATTTGCTCAAAAAATATGAAATAGAAATCCTTGTAGATATTCGGCGATGGCCATCAAGCTCAAAGTTCCCTCATTTCAATCGAGATAATTTACGTGTTTCTTTAGAAAGTTTAGGCATGAAATATATGTGGATTGAAAGTCTTGGAGGTTTCAGGAAGTTTGGAAGGGATGTAAATGAAGAGGGTATTGCTAAATGCTTTAAAGGGGAGAGCTTCAGAGCTTATGCAACATACATGCTTCGAAGTGAAGAAGTTAGAAGAATTCTTAATGCGCTCATGGATCTTTCAAGAGAGCATGAATTGGTCTTGATGTGTGCAGAGAAATTCCCATAGAATTGTCATAGAAAAATACTCGCTGACTGGTTCATTAGCAAGGGCTTTGAAGTTTTGCATATTATAGACTTTGATAGGGTGCTTATTCATAAGCTAACAGATTGCGCTAAAATCATCAACGGTTCGCTCACATATGTATAGCTATGCAAAGAATCCATTCCGAGCCTTCTGCATGATCTCGGGAGCATAATGGCATGCTGAAAAGTGACCCTTTCCCAAGTCTATTAAAGGTGGTTCTTCTACTCTGCACTTTTCAGTAGCAAAGGGGCATCTAGGATGGAATCTGCAACCACTTGGAGGATTCTTTGGATCGGGTATTTCGCCTTTTATTTTGATGCCTTTTATCTTCGTTTTTATTGAAGGGATGGAAGATAGAAGAGCTATCGTGTAAGGATGGGCAGGAGTATTTACAATGTCTTCGAGAAGCCCTAGCTCTACCAATTTCCCCAAATACATCACGCCCATGCGCTTTGCTATGATAGACGCAACACTTATATCATGGGTTATGAACATCATTGCAGTATTCAATTCCTTTCTAAAGTTCTCAAGTAGCTCAAGTATAGAGATCCTCAAAGATACATCGATCATTGAAACAGGCTCATCTGCTACAACGAAGCTGGGCTTTAAGATCATTGCCCTGGCAATTGCAATCCTTTGTCTTTGTCCACCACTAAGCTGATGCGGATACTTGTTAGCGAAGTTTTCTGAAGGTATTAGCCCTATCCTTTCTAGCATACCTTTAGCTTGTCTTCTAGCTTCATCTCCGTCACAGATCTCATGTTCTATGAGTGGTTCTGAAATTATGTCTATGATCTTCATCCTTGGATTCAGTGAGGCATATGGATCTTGATAGATCATTTGCATATACTTTCTCATCCTCCTTAATCGCTCACCTTTGAGGAAAGTGATGTCTTGATTATTGAACAAAATCCTCCCATCTGTTGGGTCTAATAGCTTGAGCATGAGCTTACCCATCGTAGTCTTTCCGCTTCCAGATTCCCCTACAAGTGCAAAAGTTTCGCCCTTGTTTATTGTCAAGCTAACGCCATCTACAGCTCTTACGAATAAATTCCCCCCTCTTATGCGTTCTAGGAAGGACTGCTCTACAGGAAAATATTTTTTTAAGCCCTCTGCTCTAATTATCTCTTCCATTTTCATCGCTATAAAGCCAGCAAGCAACCTTTCTTCCCTTCAAGCTAATGAGCGGTGGCTCTTTTTCTTTGCATATTTCCATAGCAAATCTGCATCTCTCATGGAATCTGCATCCCTTAGGTGGATTGGCGAGATCTGGAGGATTACCAGGTATCGAGGTTACATTTTTTCTTTCCCAAATATCGGGAGTAGCTGCCATTAAGCCCTGCGTGTATGGATGCATTGGCTCAGCTATGATTCTAGAAGTCTGTCCTTGCTCTACGATTTTTCCGGCATACATTATAGCGATTTCATCGCTTCTTTCGCTGGCCAGAGCAATATCATGCGTTATGAAGAATATCGACATGCCTTTCTTTATCAAGGATTGCAGTAAGTCCATTATCATGCTCTGGACCATAACATCCAGTGCCGTTGTCGGTTCATCGGCGATCAACAAAGAAGGTCTTAGAGCTATTGCAATGGCAATAGCTACCCTTTGTCTTTGTCCACCACTAAGCTGATGTGGGTAATAATTATACCTGTCTTCTGTTAAACCTACTTCATTGAGGAGTTCCATGGCCCTTTCCTTTGCATCCTTCTTCTCTATTTTTAAGTGTTCTATTAGCACTTCTGAGATTTGGTCTCCTACACGCTCAAGGGGGTCAAGTGAAGTGAAAGGGTCTTGGAAAACAAATCCTATTCTATGGCCCCTTATTTTTCTGATATCCTCATCGCTCAAGCTCAAAAGATCCTTGTTCTCGAAGAATATATTGCCTGAAACTATTTTCCCCGGAGGCCTTACTAGCCTAGGTATCGCATGTGCAAGCGTGCTCTTTCCGCATCCTGATTCGCCCACTATGCTAAGGAATTGGTTTTTCCTTAGCTCTAGAGATACGTTGTCTACCGCCTTAACGATCCCTTTTGCAGTATAATAATGAACCTTGAGTTCCTTTATTTTGAGTAGCTCTTCCCCGCTCATTTCCTAGGATTGTATATGTCTCCCAGTGCCTCGCCTATGAGTGCGAAGCCCAATGATAATAGCACGACCATTAAACCTGGGAAGAAGCTAAGCCACCAATAGCCTGAAAGTAAGTAGTAACGGCCCATATAGAGATCGTATCCCCAGTCAGGTGTTGGAGGTACTACCGAATATCCAAGGAAGCTCAGTCCTGCTTCAGTAAGTATGGTATCTGCAGCGTTTATCGAAAAAATCACAACCAATGTTGGTAAAAGATTGGGCATTATATGCTTGATCAGTATTGTCCTTGTCCTCGTTCCTGAAGCTATTGCAGCTTCAACGAAAAGCTGTGACTTTATCGAAAGCGTTTGGCCTCGAATCATCCTGAAGTAAGTAGGCACATATACAAAAGCAATGGAAATCGCGGTATTTAAAGGACTTGGCCCTAGCATAAGCGCTATTACTATAGCGAGCAATAAGCTCGGAAAGGCGTATATGCTGTCCATGACGAAAGAAAGCACTCTATCCAGCGCACCCTTATAGAAACCAGATATCAACCCGATTGGTAAACCTATGGATATAGATAGTGCAGTCGAGAGAGCCAATATTATGAGTATTGTCCTAGTGCCATAAAGAATCCTTGAAAGCAAGTCTCTCCCTAAACTATCAGTACCCAATGGATGCTCGGCAGACGGCGGCAAGAGAACATTGTATGAGCCCTTTGTTGGGTCATAAGGCGTCAAAATTGGCGCTGCTATAGCGATGAAGATGAAAGAAAGAACTATTGATAAACCACTTATCATGAAAGCAGTCCTCCAGCCAGCGAATCTTTTGCTAAGCCTAGATATAAGCCTTGAAAATAAACCATGGCTAGCAGGTTTCATCTCAATAGCTTATCCTAGGATCTAGGAAGGCATAAATTATGTCCACGATCACATTAACTATAGCTACAAATATTGCGAAGAACACGACTGCGCCTTGTACAGCTGTGTAATCCGTGTACTGTATTCTCTCGACGATCATCGTTCCCAGGCCTGGCCATGAAAAAGTAGTCTCAGTTAGTATAGCTCCAGTTAAGAGTATCGCGAATTGCAGCCCCATCATGGTGAGCACTGGTATGAAGGCATTCTTAATTGAATGGAGCAATATCTTTGAATCGCTAATTCCTCTTGCTCTATATGCGAGGATGAATTCCTGTCCAAGGATATCTATCATGTTATTCCTTAGCAATCTAGTATAGACACCTGAAAGAACAATGCCCAGCGTGAGTGCAGGGAGTATGAGATGCTTCAATGAACTAATGAACATATCCAGATTACCTGCAATTAAGCTATCCAATACGTAAATTCCAGTGTATCGAGGAGGTGCCAATCCTGCATCTGCCATGCCTCCAGTGGGTAGAATCCTTAGATAAACACCGAAAACTAGCTGGAGCAAAAGTCCAAACCAAGGTATGAAGAGTGCATAGGATACAATACTATATATCCTCACGGATGCATCTAACTTACCTCTCTTCCATCCTCCCATTATACCTGTTAACATTCCTATAAGAACACTAACTATGAAGGCAGCTATCGTCAGCTCTAATGTAGCAGGAAATCTATCCATAATCACATCTAAGACAGGCCTGTGATCAACAGCCATCGTTGTGCCGAAGTTTCCAGTGAACAAGTTGTAGAGATAATCTATGTATTGCTCATACAACGGCTTGTTCAGTCCAGCCTCCTCCCTTAAGCTAGCAATGACATTTGGAGGGGCCTTCATGCCTACCATCGCAGTAATGGGATCTCCTATCATCCTAAGAACTATGAAGACTACAGAAAGTAGAACTAAAAGTGTGGGTATTACTAACAGTACCCTAATTAAGATATATTTCCATAACTTCACAATCTATAAAAAAAGTTCAGTTTAATTAATTTAGCTAGAAAAGCCTATGAGCCAGTATCTCAGAAGCATATCTGGCCCTAGTACAACGCCTGTAATCCCTTTTGCAACTACTATTGATAGCTGTCCTTGAATTAAGGGTATGAAAGGAACATCATTTGCAAGGATGTTCTGGACATTCTGGTAAATGCTTGTCCTTTGATTTATATCTGTCAATCCCCTAGCTTGAAAGAGTAGCTGGTTTACCTGTGTATTATTATAATGTGAACCTGTCCATGTATTGGCGCTTGCATCCAAGAAAGGTGATGTATAGTCATCCGGATCCAAATAATCCGGGTACCAGCCGAAGAGGCTTATCATCATAGTGCCATTCGCAGCTTGCTTTAAATAAGTGCTCCATTCAGCGCTGCGCAGTGTTACTGATACCATGCCTGTGCTTTCCCATTGTTCTTTTAGGACTTGTGCCAAGTTAGCTTCTGTAGATCCATAATGCGATGGTGTATACCATAGGTCTATTTGCAGCTTATTAGAGGAAGAATAACCAGCTTGCTGAAGCAATTGCTCTGCATATGTTAAATTTCCATCTCCATATTTCTTGAATACTGGTGAATAACTCCACATCCCTATCGGTATTAGGCTATAAAGTGGTACTACTGTTCCGCTAAATACCCTATTTACTATGTCTGTCCTGTTTATCGCTGCTGCAAGCGCTTGCCTTACTTTCACATTATTGACGGGGCTCATTTCAGTGTTGAATATTAGGTATCTTATGAAGGCGCTAGGGGCTTGGATTACATTGAAATTGGGATTGGACTTCAGATTGCTAATATCCACTGGGTTCAATGTCCTCCATGCTATGTTTATTTCTCCACTTTGAAGAGCAGCTCTCAATGCAGTTGCATCGCTATAGAACTTTATTATGACCTTACTTACTTTAGGTGTACCGTTGTAGAAATATGGATTTGCTTCGAGATCTAATTCTTGATCTCTTACCCATTTCGTGATCCTGTAAGCACCTGCTCCTCCTGCGGTCTGATCTGAATCAACTGCATTTGGCTTGTAAGCTGGGTTTATGGGGAAATAGGGGGGTGTTGCTAGTAAGGCTAGGAAATAAGAAACAGGTTGGAATAAGTGAAAGACCACTGTCTTGTTATCCGGCGCTGTGACATTTTTAACAAAAGAAGTTATGAGCCATTCAGGACCCTCTGGTGCATTTATTGCTACGGCCCTATTTATTGATCTTACAAAGTCCTGTGCAGTTAAGGGCCTACCATCTGAAAACTTTAAGTTATCCTTGAGCGTAAAAATATAAGTCGTGCCGTTATCCTTGATCTCGTAGCTCGATGCGAGCGCAAGTTCTAGATCAGCTGTTCCTGGTTTATAGGTAACTAGTCCGGCCATTATGTTATTCAGAACTTCCCATGTGAAGAAGTCATATGCACTCGCTGTATCTAAGTCTGAGATTTTATCAGTTACACCTATTACAAGCGTCTTTTGTACTTGCTGTTGAGGACTAGGCTGATTTAGGATTAGATATGCTGCCACAGCTGCTACAACGATTATTATTACTACAACAACTGCAAGAATCCCTCTAGAAATTGCTTTGTTCATATTTTTAAAATTAGTTATCGCTTAATAAATCTGAAAAGTCTATTCATCTAACTCCCTTGCAGCTCCGAAAATATTCTTAAGCATTCGGCTGATACAAAATGAAAGGCGCATGCCAAGGACGCCAATAGCCTTGAAATTGCGAATTAGTTGTGAACCCAGATCTATGCGAATTTTAATTTCTTTCTAATTTTAGGCTTAAAATTTGAGATTTTTTAAAAAAAACGTTGCTCTAGATATTTCACATGTTGAAATAAAATCTTTCATAGTGGCGAAAGATTTATATACTAGATTTATATACTAGCTTTATTATGGCTTTACAAAGGGTATCAAGGAGAGCAAAATGGTTATTAGCTATATTGGTGGTGGCGACATCTATTGCTATAGTAAACGCTTCGGTTTTCGTGTTTTATCCCATTAACGTAAGTTTACAAGGTCAGGCGCCTCCTATAGTGTTTTCAACTGGTAAGAATGCAAACCAAGCAGATCTTTGGGGTAACACGATCGGTGTAACCTTAGATTCGACAAATACTACGTTGACTTTAACTTTGCACCCAACATGGCGCACTAATTTATACAAGAACATATCTCTGATCGTGAACTTAGATACTACTAGAACATACTACATTAAATTCAACGTCACTTCTCCATTCACTAATGCAAAAATAACCAGTGCAATTTTATACATTAAGAATTTAGCTGGAACTACAACATATGGGACTGTTAATCTCCTTACAAGTGGTCTTCAACCTAATTCATGGATATCTATTTCCAATAATCCTTCCAAGCTCAGGCTAGATTTAATAGTTATCTATACACCTGCAAATACTGATACACCAAATAGCGCAGCACCTAACGATAGTTGTACGATACAGCTAGTATACAGTCCGCAGAACGCAGAGAATCCATCTCCATAATTTGTGAAAAAATATATAGCTATTTTTTTAATTTCCTTTTTAATCTTCCTTCCTCAGCTTCATGCTTCACGTTTTACGCTTGATACTATTAGCGCAAGCCTAGTTGGCCAGGCTCCGCCTGTTACGCTAAATCAGCCCGCTTATACCTACACATGTCTATATTTAAGCAGGACTTCTAGGGCAGCATTAACTTATCAAGACTTTGAGGGTACTTCATTACCTTCAAATTGGGCTAGCATAGGCAGTACGTGGAGTATGATTCCTGGGGGAGGATATAAAGGAGGTGCATTGCAAGGCACTGATAATGGTGGGGGTATTGGAGGAAGTACCGAGTTCTATTGGAATACTCAAGTATCCTTTACCTCCGGATCTTCTTACAATATAACAGCCAAAGTGAAAATATCAGCGGTACCTTCAAATAGTATTGTGTATGCAGGAATTGCTATAATTCGTAACCCAACCAATATGCTTTATGAGATTTCGATATCCTCTAATAATAGATTTAACATACGCTTATTTTCACCAAGTCCTACAACCTTAGTTTTCGCTCAAGTAACAATAACACTCAATACTTGGTACATAATTTATGTATCCATAACAAGGACTACTACAAACATAATCAATGCATACTTATACGATGTAAACGGCAATCTTTTAGCTAATATTAGTGCAACAAATAACAACTTTAATCCAAATAGTGGATTTTTTGGTGTCGATGTAGATACAAGAGGCAGTGCTACTAATAATGGAGTTGCTCGCTTTGATGATTTCTTAGCTGGAAATGGAGATTTAAGGTTCATTAGAATAAATAATCTTCAATCCGGAATGCAAGCGCAGATCATCGATAACCTAGGAAATCTAGTCGCTTCTGGAAGCGCTACCACTTCCAACCTTGCCTTGAATGTTTTAAGTGATGTCGTTGTTGGGACGGGCACCGATGGTCGCATTATCTTGAAATATCCAAGTGGGCAAAACTGTCTCATATATAACAATCCTACTAGCAACGCAATCCTAGGCGGAGATACGTATACTTTAATTACAGCGACGATGACAATAGCTATTGATAGCACCAAAACACTGGCAAATAATACTTTTTATATTTCTCCCAGTAACGCAAACATAACGCAAACTATTGCTATAGTTATCTCTATTGTGGATTCCCGAACATATTACGCTTTACTGAACTTAACATCTTCTTCTTCGCTAGCCAGTGGCTTATATGCGAATATCACGCTTTCAGGTTCTTCAAATAGCACTAGCATTGTAATCACAAATAGCGTTGTTAGCACTAGTATAACGAGTGAAGTCTCGATTTCAGGCTCCAATAACTACATACTCATCAGCGCTTATTATACAACGGCAGCCAAGACTTCAACGCTTAACTT
Organism: Thermoproteota archaeon; assembly: GCA_021324265.1. Classification (GTDB taxonomy): domain Archaea; phylum Thermoproteota; class Thermoprotei; order Gearchaeales; family Gearchaeaceae; genus DSFO01. The sequence continues at coordinate 13,619 of JAJPJK010000001.1, forward strand.
AATGCTCCAGTATTGTACCGTAGCTAACGGCAATGGGGCATGTGTTCTTTATCCTATAAATTTAATCATAAAATCATAAAAACACGCAAGAGGTATAAAATATAGAGAAATGTCATTCTCTAAAAAGAATTGGTTATTTTTGTTTTTAATTGTAGCATTAATTAATTCTGTATTTAACGCTATTACACCTCTATCTTATGCTCAGAATAAAGGAGAACTTGTAATCTTTCATGTACCATCTAATATCGTAAGCTCAGATTTATGGGGTGCAATTGTTTCAATTTCGATTTTCCAAAATACCAGTGCAACTATAACAGTCCATCCAACATATGGTACTAACTATTACAGTGATGTCCTTTTGATTACCAATCTCGACGCGATCACGCATTATATTGCTTTCAATATAACAGATCCTTTAGCGATGAATGTATTTTCTAGTGCTGAATTGTACTTAAGGAATCCCGCTAATGGAGAATTGGTTGCTAAGATAGATATCGGGTCTACTGGATTTAGACCAAGTAATAATATAGCGAATTGGATATCATTGGGAAGTAATTCTTCATTGATGGTCGATTTGGTCATCTCAATTAAGGCTTCCAGTAATACTCAAAAGTTCTTTTTTGAAAATTTGACGCTTTATCTAGTATACATGTGATGATAATTCAAAAAAAACTTTGGAATCTTTAGCCAAAGGCATCTGCTAAAAAGTTATATATTGTCTAGAATCTCTATTACTATGCAAGGTGAGTTGATTCCAGAAGGAGCTTAGAATTGGCATTCTAGGAGCAGGAAGAATTGGGAAAGCTATGATAAAGGGCTTCTTGAATGCTGGGCTCAGTAACATTATGGCCTCGACCAAAACAGCTAGCTCTGCTGAATTATTGCAAAAATTAGGAATAAGCGTAACGTTGGATAACCATTCCCTAGCAAAAGCCTGTGATGTGATCATTGTGGCACTTAAACCCTTCAATGTTCTCGATGAACTCAAAAATCTTGCAGCATGTTTAAAGGGCAAGGTTATAATCTCGGTTGCAGCGCTCATCCCACTAAAGGCATATAACTCAGTGATAAAGGATGCAGAGATCTACAGAGCGATGCCCAATATATGCGTAGAAATAAACAAGGGCTTCATACCTTTGACTGGTGAGAAAGGAGATAATCATAAATTAGTGGAGAATATCATGAAGCTTTTAGGCGAAGTGACTTGGGTAAGTGAAGAAATGCTGGATAAGTTAACGCTCTTTTCTGCTTCGACGCCTGCGCTCGTTGCAGAGCTCATGGATGCCTTTTATCTCGCAGCTATGGAGATTGGCATTACACAACAGCTTGCCAGTGCAGCTATAGTTAGCGTCTTCGCCGGCGTGGCCGAGCTCTATAGAGCAGAAGAGGTTACAGCCATAAGGAATAAAGTCATAACTCCTAAAGGCACGACGATAAAGCTACTTCTTGAGACTCAAAGGCGCAATGTTAAGCTATCCATTCAAGAATCCATAATAAAGGCGAGCTCATTGCTGGAAGCACTTTTAGAAAAGTTTAGATAGTAGTTTGTTATAGCTAGATTAACGTGATAAAGGAAATTAGACAAGTACTCCAGATTTCCTTTTCTGCATTCTTCGCCGATCTAGGCTATCAGGCTGCAGTTTCAGTGTTTCCTATCTACTTGGTATACGTGCTAAACGCTCCTGTTGCGCTTTATGGATTGGCAGAAGCTATAAACTATGGAATAGGAGCATTGTTCGGTTTCATAGGAGGCTGGTTAGCAGATATTTATGGAGCGAAGAGAATGGCTATACTTGGCAATGCGCTAATTCCAATACTCTCGTTCTTCGTTTTCACTCAAAATTACTACATCGCCATCGTGCTTTTCTCTTGGGGTTGGTGGATGCGTAATTTCAGATCTCCTCCTAGAAGAGCATTACTTGTAGGTATAACAAGCGAAGAAGAAAGGCAAGAAGCATATGGCATACTTCACGCACTTGATATCGCTGGCGCTACTATAGCAGTTGCCTATATTACAGCAACGCTCTATTTCAACGTAGATTTGAAGATCATCATGCTTACAACGATCTTGTATCTAGTGATCAGCACACTCTTACTTATTCCAGTGAAGCAAGTGATTAAGAGGGAGGAGAGGATGGCAATAAGGAAAAATGTCAAACTCTTCAGCGGCATAATGGTAGCGACAGCGCTTTTCGGCTTCGGCTACTTTTCATTTGGCTTTCCAATTCTAACGATTACACAAAGAACAAATGAACCATATCTTGGAACACTTGCATACCTAATTTTCCTCGCCATATCATCGCTTGCAGGCTACGTATTCGGTAAAGTGAAAGCCAACGAGATCATGCTTTTATCAGCAGGCTATATAGTAGCGGCGATCGGTAGTCTAGTTTTCCAGCTCTTCTCCCAACTTTCCCTGCTTTTCTTGGCTTCTTCATTGATCGGAATAGCTGTTGGAATTGTAGAAACTGTCGAGCCTACTATAATCTCGAAAATATATCCACAGGAAGGTCAAGGAATGGGCTTCTTACTTGCTTTTAGGAGTGCAGGCTTCTTCTCAGGCAACTTGATAATGGGCCTGCTTTATGATCTCAACCTTGCTTATCTTTATGCATTTGCTGTATCGTTAGTTGCAGCATTGATAGTTTTCGTTTCTTCCAAATGATGGTGGAAATTCTTAGATTGAAGCTAAAAGCTGAACTTGAGGATTGTCGTAAAAAGTTCTTATTTCTGTTCCAACTGCTTTAGATATTCTTCAACCTTTTCCTTAGGTATGAATTTTATCGAAACCGAATTCACGCAGTATCTTGTATCTTTTGGAGTGAAGCCTTCGCCATAAAACACATGCCCAAGATGGCCTCCGCACTTTGCACACTGTATTTCTATACGTATGCCATCAGGATCTGGCAACTTCTTAACTGCATTGGGTATTTCATCATCGAAGCTTGGCCATCCGCATTCGGAGTGGAACTTGTCCTCGGATCTAAATAGCGGTGCACCACAGCGCTTGCAAACATAGATACCTGGTTCGAAATGATTTACATATTCACCTGTAAAGGGAGGTTCAGTTCCCTTGTGTATTATGACCCACTCTTCAAAGGGATTGAGTTTATTGAATTTGAGTTTTCTAGTTTCGCTCATATGCCTGTTCTATTCTATAAAATCTATAAACATTTCGAAAAGATCCTCTTCGATGAAAATATTAATAAAAAAGATGTATTCTCCCCATGAATCCCCTCATAGATAAATTTTTCAAATAGGAAGCAAGAACTATTGAGCTCTTCGTCTATATCTTTTTTCAATTACTGCACCGTAAATGGTCTCTATGCCGAATTCTTTTGCTTTTTCCAATGCTTCGATGTCTATGTTCACTGCGATGAATATCAGCCTTGAAGCTTTTCTATTTATTATCTTTTCAACTATTTTAGCCTTCTGTATAAAATTATATATATCTTCTTCTCTGCAATGTGCAGTTACTTCTATGAAATAAATATCTTTATTATGTACATATATATCTATTTCGATCTTCACTCCTTTTGGAACATACTTTCCCTCCTTATCTTTATAGGTGAACTTTTCGATTTTTTCTGCCTTAATGCCTTCTTTTTCAAGGATGTCTTCATAAATTTTTAATATTGTTCTTTCTAGATCAATTCCCCATCTTTCTCCTATGGAACCCATAACCACTCTTAGCGACGTAATTTCCTTCCAAGTCATGTTCAGGCTTTCCCATATTTTGTTCTGTCCTTCTCTAAGCGCTCTAATTTCTTCCCATACTTTGTTAAGATTCTCCCATATTTTTGCCTGTTCTTCTTTTATTCCCTTTATCTCATTCCATATTAAATTCAAATTCTCCCATATTTTCGCTTGCTCAACTTTTATCGCTTTAATTTCATTCCATATTAAATTCAAATTCTCCCATATTTTCGCTTGCTCAACTTTTATCGCTTTTACTTCCTCCCATAGCCTGTTCTGATTTTCCCACAATTTATTCTGATTTTCCCATAGTTTCATTTGATCCTCTCTTATACCTCTTACTTCCTCCCATAGTTTGACTTGGTTTTGTTCAAGCTTATCTAGTCTGTTGAGAATATCGGATAATCCTAAATAGCCAGCTATTGCATAGCGGAATTCTGTATCTTTGCCGAGTAAGCTCAATATTTCTTTTTTTAACTTTGTGCTCACTAAAATTATTTAAGTAAAAAGGTATTTAAACCCATTATTTATTCAGTTAATCGTATGCTTGCTCTGTTTAAAATTTAGCGTAAAAACTATTTTCTTAAAATATGTATTTAGGATCAAAGGAATTACATTCATAAATATTAGATAATATTTATCCGATAATTATCAATTTGAGAAACTAATTATATTACTAAATCCATTGTAATAGAGCAAAAAAGCTTATAGCTAACACTAGGTTTGAATTGGGAAAACAAGAAATATTTCGACAGCTGAATATTATTATGGGGGAGAAGAGAAAATTCTGTAGGTTTTCTAAATACTGGCCATCTAATTTGGCAATAAACGAGATACCTGAAGGAGGCTTTTGTCTATCTACATTTCTTGTTCTTAGAAATAAGGAGCGACCTAGTGAGATCTTGCTCGGTAAGATAAATCCTACAGAAGATTGGGAATACATTGGAGCTTTGGATAAAGATAGGGCACAGAAAATTAGCCAAGGCTGGATGCTACCCTCATCACACCTAATTTTCGGTGAAGACCCCTTGGAATCTGCGAAGAGAATAGCTAGAGAACAGCTAGGGATTGAAATCAATGGTTTGAGGCAGCCAATCATAATTTCCTATTTGTATCCTTCTTTGCGTGATCCTAAGCTAATTCACTGGGATATTGAATTCGTCTTTTTGCTCGATATAGATCCTAGCATTATAAAGCAACATAAAGCTTGGAAAGAGCTGAAATTCATAAAAGTTCAGGATTTGGCTAAGAAGGATTTCTCAAGAGATCATGGAGATGTGCTAGAAAGTATTGGCTATAGAATTAAATCTGATTAGCTTTCCTAACGTAGCTTTTTTCGCTGAAAGATGCCGCTATCGCTGCAATGAAGCTTAAAACCGCTCCGATGTAAAAAGAGAATGCAAGTGCAGACATGAATGGTGGTGCTATCGCACTTGAGAACCATGAGCTATTGTTCAATATTGAAAGCGTATTTGGATCAATTTGGGTTTTCAAGTTATTTGGCATATCATTGAACATCATGCCTATTGGATTATAGCCTAAAAAAGCTGCGAAAATCGCAGATGTTGGAGGTATCGATTCAACCAATGTAGCGAGTTGCTGCGATCCGCCGGCCTTTATGATCATGTCATAGAGCTGTTGCGGAAGTTGGCTCGATAGTGCTGTAATTACAATCGTGAAGAAAAGTGTCATGCTAATTGTTTGTGCTATGTTCATCATCGTGGCCCTCATGCCTGATGCGCTTCCTCTATCTTCTTTTGGAACGCTACTCATTATAGAAGCATTTATAGGGCTTCCAAAGAGCCCATTACCAATGCCCATGAGGAATATGATTACTGCGAATTCTTCATAAGAGAAGTTATAAGGTAAATGAGCAAGCCATATGAAACAAATGCCTGTCAAAAACATTCCAGAGACCGTAAAATATCTCGGTCCATGCTTATCAGCTAGTATACCGCTTATAGGTCCTGCTATGCTAAAGCCAATTATGAAAGGTATCATGTATATTCCAGCCCAGAAAGGTGTATCTTCGAATTTATAGCCATGTAAGGGAAGCCATATTCCCTGCAAAAGTATTATGAGCATGAAAGTAACACCACCTCTTGCAATTGAGCTGAGAAAGTTTGCTAGATTACCTGCAGCGAAATCCCTAATCTTGAAGAGTCTAAGGTTGAACATCGGTTCTTTTTGCTTCATTTCCACAAAAGGAAACGCTACCATAAACGCTCCTCCTATTGCTAGCGAGGCTATAACATATGGATTATTCCACCCCATGCTATCGCTCTCATAGGGCATCAATCCATATGTCATTCCTACAAGAATCAATGTAAGTCCAATAACGAAGATGGCATTTCCAAGGATATCGATCCTTTGCTTAACTGGTGTGATTATTTCTCTTAGGCTTAAATAGCTCCATATCGTGCCTACTATTCCTATGGGGACATTAACTAGAAAAACCCATCTCCAATCTATCGCTGATAAAATCCCACCTAGTATTAGGCCTAAGATATTTCCTACAAGGAATGTTAACTGGTTTATACCCAACGCCTTTCCACGCTCATTTGGAGGAAATGCATCAGTAAGTATTGCTACACTATTTGTGAAGAGAAATGCGCCACCTACAGCTTGTATAAGCCTATAAGCGATGAGCTGGATGCCTGCGATATCTCCTTGGCCATATATTAATGAGAGCATAATCGAGCCTAAAGTGAAAATTACGAAGCCTAAGTTGTATAGCTTCACTCTTCCGTACATATCTGAAAGCTTGCCGAAAGTTACTAGCAACGTTGCAGTGACCAAATTGTAGCCCATCAATGTCCAAAGTAAATAGGCAAAAGAATCAGGCGCTAAAGGATCTATACCTATTCCTCTAAAGATCGCAGGTAGAGAGATTAGGGTAATGTTAAGATTTATTGAGGAAAGAAGCGTGCCAAGGCTCGTGTTTGAAAGTGCAACCCACTTGTACTTTACCATATTGATTGAAGTTATTTATCATGCTAGTTTCATATATGTTTTGTTTTCAATTTGGTTGAAATTCTTTCTCTGATATTCTTCGATATCACTTTTGAGTTCGTGAAACTTATTTAGCCTAAAATTAACTTTTTATGTGGGCTATTCTGTCAATCGCTGGTTAGTTCTTCTATCTTATATGTTCGTAGCTTCGATTTCACAACTGATCTGGCTAAATTTTGCTCCTATTACTACACCAATTATGGTGGATATATTTCATACTTCTGAAGAAAATCTCGGGTGGCTTTCAGCTTCATGGCCACTTATATTCATCCTATTATCCATCCCTGCAGGCATTGTAGCGGACAAAAAGGGATACAGATTTACAGTGCTCATAGGGTCGTTCATAATCGCTTTCTTTGCTTTACTTAGGCTTGCAGCAGATTCAAATTTCATGTTTTTACTATTATGCCAGAGTCTCGCTGGTGTCGGCCAGCCTTTTGTCTATGTTGTCATATCAATTTTAGTTGTTCAGCTTTTTCCAGAAAATGAAAGAGCTCTAGCTACGGGCCTAGCAATCTTAGCTCAACTTGTAGGCCTTGCTTCAGCACTTATCTTCACACCCTTGCTAGTGCCATATACGGACTTTTTAGCTTACAGGAACATGCTTTTAATTTATGGGCTCATAGCTTTGCTTTCCTTCGTTTGTTTTTTTCTATTTGGCAAAGGTGAAAACAATAAAGAAATTGTAGCATCGCATCGTGCTCTAGATGCAATGAAGGAATTTTTTAGGAATTCTGAGCTAGGGATATTATTAGTTCTGTTTTTCATAGGCATAGGTTTCTTCACAGGTTTGCTGACTTGGTTGGAGAGTGCTCTTGTTCCTCGTGGCATAAGCGTCATTGATAGCGGGCTCATTGCTAGTTTGATCCTTATAGGGGGGATATTGGGATCGTTTGTTATCCCATATGCATCCGGAAAACTGAGGAAAAGGAAGGTATTTTTCCTATCAAGTTTTTCGATTTCTGCATTAATGCTTTTGGTCATAACTTTTAGCTATGATATATATGAGCTAGCGCTTGCTAGTTTTCTCTTGGGTTTCTTTCTTGTACCATCATTGCCTATAGCGCTAGATTACTCAAGTGAAATTGTGGAAAAGAGCATTACTGGGACTGTTCAAAGCATACTTTGGCTTGGAGGTCAAGCAGGAGCTGTCGTCATCATACCTGTGATGGGCTCGCTTGAAAATATGGGCATGGTTTCGAATCCTTTCATGTTTTCTCTCCTATTCATATTTTTCCTCGATATCATTGCCCTTATTCTGTGTCTCTTCATTAAAACAAGATAGTTATAGAATTATATCTGAGATTAGAATGCCAAATATATATAGGATACCGAATATTAAAGTAATCTGCGCTACGAGAGGGTCTGCATTGTCAGGAACCTGTTTTTTGAAAGTTCTAATCACTCTAATGCTCATGGGAAGCGCAAGAAATGAAATCAAGCAAAAAGGTTTAGCTAGTATAGCTATTATAAATGCAAATACATAGGGCAACAACATCAAAATTTGGAATGCGGTAAGCGAGTTCTTTCTTCCTAAAATAATAGGTATAGTCTTTATATTTGCCGAAGCATCATAATCGATATCTCTTATGTTGTTAGCCATCAATACTAGTGCTACAAGGATTCCTATTGGTAAGCTAGCTATTATCGCCTCAAGGTCTATTGTTTTAGTCAGCACATAATACATGCCGCCAACCATAAATGGACCCCATATTATGAATACAGCTGGCTCTCCTAGTGCCTTGTATTTCAGAGGTAACAAAGGAATTGTATAAAAAATACTTATAAAAAGTCCAAAGAATAGCAAAAAAATAACAACGCTACTTATCAGCGTATAAATATAAATTGCAATTGCAATTACAGCGATATAGAGTGCGATAGTAACAGCTAGGAAGTCTCTAGTGCTTATAGCTCCGAATAGATACGGATGCGGCCTGTATTTGGAAGTAGGTGCACCGGGCCTATCAACCTTTGATTTCACATCGAAATAATCATTGAGCATATTAGTTGCAGCATGAGCTAAGATCAAACCTACTGTTCCAAGAATGAATAAGAAGGCATCAAATCTGCTTAAAGCTAAGGAGGCTCCTAGCGAAGCAGAGATTATGGTCATTATAAAAGACCAAGGCCTAGTAGCTAAAAACCAGATTTTCAAGTTCATGTTAGTGGGAGTGCTACGAATACCATCTCTGTCCATGTGATGTGGGAGCATATTACGGAGATCAGTGAATTAGTGAAATAATATAGATACCCCCATGCTAGGCCCATAACCAATGCTATAAACATGAGCGGAGGATTTAAAGACCAAACATGAATTGCGCCATATATTAAAGATGTCATGATGATGCCCTTCTGTTTACCAAATCTTTCATAAAATTCCCTTTGTACAAATCCTCGCCAAAAGCTTTCTTCTGCTATTGAAGTGATGATGAGTAAAGAAGCAATGAGCGATAATGAAGCTTCTGTTCTCAATGCATATATCGCGCTGGCTCCATTGTAAACGAGTCCTTTAAAAGCGTTATAGCCGAGATAGAGAAAAGCATAAAATAGTAGCCCGCTGAGCACACCTATACTTGCGTTTTTCCAGTCTAAGCTTGGCTTTATTTTATCGTAGCTTGTTATCGCTATTATGAACAAAATGGAAGCTGCAAGTGTAATCCTAAGCCAGAAATTCAAAATCTCTGCTCTGAATGCAAATAGCCAAAGTATAAAAGCAAGAACAATCGATAGTTCAAGTTTCATGTTCGAATGTAAGTATCGCTTCTTCTAGATTCCCTACAGGCGATATAATATAAAGATCATGTCCTGTTTTCGTATATTCCCTAAATTTATTCAAAGCTTCTTCAGGTCTGCCAGTTGCTGTAAGGGCAAGTACCATGTCATCTCCAATCAACTTAGAAGCTGTTGCTAGATCTCTCTTCCTCCACGCTTCTCTTATATCTTGAAGCTTTTCAGTTTTCACTCCATATTCTTTCAAACTCTCTTCAGGCGCAACTTCAGATAGTTGGTATATGAAATATGGATCCTTTTTCACTGCCTCGATGGCCTCTCTTTCATCTTTACTTACTGATGCATGTATGTATGTTGCCTTATCTACCTTTCTTCCATACTTAGTTTCACCCTTCTTAACATAAGATACTAGTCTATCCAGATCTCTAGGCGTCAGGACTCCTGGTGAAGTTATTGCACCATCTGCAATCGCGGGCACATAGCTTAGTGTCATTTTGCTTAGTGATGCAATATATATGCGTGTCTCATATGGTGTTTTGAACATAAGCTTAAAGCCTTTCACACTATAGAATTCACCTTCATGAAAAGCTTCACTTTTTGTTATCAAATCCTTAATTATCTTCACTGCCTCGATCATTCGCTTCAATGGCTTTGTTTGTTTTATAGGGTATATTGGATACCCTATCAGTGGTAGCCATGGAAATCCTCCTAAGCCTAGGCCTAAAATGAACTTCCCTTTAGAGAGGTTTTGAATCGTAGCCGCGGTAGCTGCGATCATGATCGGATGTCTTGTGACTATGCTCATGCAACCTAAGCCAAGCTTGATGTTGCGTTTAAGTTGTGTTAAAACTGAAATAATTGATATACTATCTCCATACATCGGGTTTTCATGAATCCAGAATGAATCATATCCATGTTCATCAGCTTTGATGACCAAATCTATAACTTTCTCAAGAGGCAATAGATTTGCAGGTATAGATAGACCGAAGGCAATTCTCATCACTCTTTACTCTTATTACATGTATAATAACGTTATTTGCATCATGCGTAGTGTCTAGATTGAACTAAAGGTACACTGAATAGATTCGATTTCTAAAACTGAACTCTCAGAGGAACTTCTCCAACATTTCTTGACTGAATTTATTATTTAATGAGTTTTTATAAAAATATATTTTAGCATATGTTTATTTATTATAGTATACATTAAATCGAATGTAAGCATTTTAGAAAAAGTTAATTTTTTATAATAAAAAAGTATTATATCTTAATGGATATAAAATTAAATAACAAAGTAGCTATAGTGACTGGTTCTGCAATGGGAATTGGAAAAGAGATCTCGCGATCCCTTGCCAAAGCAGGTGCCAATGTAGTATTATTTGATCTCTCAGACATGGTTTTCGAGCTTTCCAAGGAAATAGAAGGATATGGGATTAAAGCTTTGGCAATAAAGGGTGATGTTTCTAAAAAGACAGATGTTGATGATGCCATGCATGAGGTCATAAAATCTTTCGGTAAGATAGATATACTCGTAAACAATGCAGGGATTTATCCTTTCAAGCCTTTTATAGAAATGGAAGAGCGAGATTGGGATCGCGTCATCGATGTTAACTTGAAAGGTACTTTTTTGTTCACTAAGGCAGCAGTACCTCATATGATTTCTCAAAAGTTTGGTAGAATAATCAATATAGCAAGCATAGCTGGTGCTGTTGTCGGTTGGCCAAACCTTGCCCATTATTGTGCAAGCAAGGCAGCGATACTCGGCTTCACTAGGGGGGTCTCGTTAGAACTTGCGCCATATCATATAACTGTAAACGCAATAGCACCAGGCCCTATTGAAACACCTGGGACGCAAGTAACGCAAGCACAATTGGAAATGATAGTCAAAGCTATTCCTGTAGGAAGAATAGGGAGGCCATCAGATATCGCGAATATGGTTCTGTTTTTATGCTCAGATGAGGCTAGTTTCATAACTGGGCAATTATTCGTTGTTGATGGAGGATATACTGTGCCTTAATTTAAGAATAATTACTGAATTATTTTTTTTAAAGTAAATTTTTATAAAATTTTCTATTTGACTTAATATGAAATGGGAAAAATTATTTAGCCCTACATATACGATATTAAAGATTGAACTTGAAGCAGGAGAACAAATTACAAGCGAAGCAGGCGCTTTTGTATATGGCAAGGGGGATTATGAAATAAAAACAAGCACTGGAGGCATAGGGAAAGGTCTTTTGCGAGCCATAGCAGGCGGTGAATCTCTTTTTCTCAATACTTATATAGCAAGGAATAAGACTGAGATAGGTCTTGCCCCTGATCTTCCTGGTGATGTCGAGAAGATAGAAATAAACGGAGAAGTATTTGTGCAGGATTCCTCATATCTAGCCCATATTGGAGATATTGAGGTAACTGTAGGCTGGAGGGGAATAAAAGGGCTGTTCGCAGAGCCTTTCTCTGGTTTAGTATGGCTTAAATTGAAAGGTAAAGGCACAGCATGGCTAGATGCTTACGGAGCTATAATGCCCATCGACTTAAAGAGCGGTGAAGTAATAACTGTAGATAATGCACATTTCGTTGCCATGGATGCAAGTATGAAGTGGAGCGTAAGGAAATTCGGAGGCTTGAAGTCATTCTTTTTCGGTGGCGAAGGCTTTGTAGTAGATATCTACGGTCCAGGAAGGCTTTACATTCAAACTAGAAACTTCAGCGGTCTCATAGATATCATTAAAAATTCAATAAGAGGCAGATGAATTTTCTAGCTAATATTCGATTCGCTCAGCATTACACATTCGATCAGTCCAATTCTTTTTAGTAAGGATATTTTCGAATGCCAAAGATTCTTTAGTAGGTTTATGAGAAGATTTTATCCCATTAAGATTCCATACAATTTTAGCTTAGATATCTTAACTATTTCATGGATACGCTAGTTATATACAATCATCCTTCCGAAACACTGGGAACTTTCAAAGCCGCATTAAAAAATTACAGAGAAGTATTTGCAGAGGAGCTTAAGGATATGGAAAATTTCGATGCGCTAGTTATTATGGGAGGCCCGATGGGCGTCTATGAAAGAAAAAAATATCCTTTTCTTGAACTGGAGATGAGAATGATAAGGAAGGCCTTCATGGAAAACAAGCATGTATTAGGTATTTGTCTTGGCTCGCAGCTCATTGCTGAGGCCTTAGGTGGAACTGTTATTAAAGGATGCTTTGGTAGAGAAATTGGCTTTCAAAAAGTTAGGCTTATAGGAAGTTTAAGGGATTTCCTTAATCTAGACGAATTGGTTGTTTTCCAGATGCATGGAGATACCTTTTCATTGCCTGAAAAGGCTGAACTGCTGGCATATAATAGGAATTATTTTCAAGCTTTTCAAATTGGTAAGATTTTAGGTCTTCAATTCCATGTGGAAGTCAACTCTGAACTCATGGAGGAGTGGGTAAGGCTATATAATGAATCAAGAGAATTATTGAATGAAATCAAACATTACGAATCTGAACTGAATCAGATCTCTAAGAAAATACTAGATTACTGGCTATCGCTATAGTTTGTGTCTTTTGAAAAGTCTAGCCTAAACTTCTTTTTCCATTCTCCTTTTCAACTCTGCCATCAAGACGTTTATCACATTTTCTCTGAGAGAATCCAAATTCGTTTTCAGATATTCAACACTCCTTTCCAATGAGCCAGTTCTGTCCTTTAGTGAGTCAGAACTCGCTTTTAAATATTCAACGCTCTTTTCGAGCGTACTAAATCTGTTTTGTAATTCTTCAACCGTATCTTCCAATGTTTCAAATCTTTTTTCCATAGCATTGAGCCTATTTTCTATGTTATTCAACCTATCTTCTAAAGCCCCAAGCCTATTTTCAAGCGCATCCAACCTTTTTTCTAACGAAACTAGCCTATTTTCCATAGCATTGAGCCTATTTTCTATGTTATTCAACCTATCTTCTAAAGCCCCAAGCCTATTTTCAAGCGCATCCAACCTTTTATCCATGAAATTAAAGGCGTTCTCAAAGCGTTTTTCCAAGGAATCAATTCTGCTATCTAAAGATACTCTTATGAAGTCCATCATGAGTATACCAATCTCCCAATCGCTTAGCCTTTTACCGCTCAAGGCTTTATCTAAAATTTTCTTTGTATATTCAAGAAGGATCTTCTCTATGACGCTTGCTGCCGCTGTTTCTACCACAAATGAATTTAGGAAACATGACATAAAAGCCTGTGAAGTCTACAAACCTTCATGGAAAATCAAATACGTATTTCCCCGTTAAATAATCTTAAACTCGTTATAATATGCTCGTTTAGCTGATATTGGGATTGGAGGTTTAACTTTTGCAACCCTTATCCTTGCATCCACGACCTTAGCTCCTTCTTCTTGAACGATTACGGGGTTTAGATCAAGCTCAGCTATTTCTGGGAAATCGAATGCCAGTTGAGCAATATTCCTGACTATGTTCTTCAAAGATTCAGTATCATACTTTGCACCCCTATAGCCAGTGAGCATTCTGTAACCTTTTAAAGAAACCAACATTTCTTCAAGGTCCTCTTCAGTTAGGGGCGTAAATCTAGCCGAAAAATCTTTGAAAACCTCTGCATAAATTCCTCCAAACCCGAGAAGCACAAGGGAACCAAACATTTCATCATAGTTTATTCCTACCAGCATTTCCATTCCCTCGACCATTTCTTGAACGATGAAACCCTCTAGCACCAGTCCATGATTTGCGATTTCCTTCTCCATTTCTTTCGCTGTACTATGGACGTTCGCAGGTTCTATTCCTAACTTGACCAAACCTACTTCACTTTTATGCAGTATTCCTTTGACCAATGCCTTTAAAGCGACTTCATCCTTGAACTCGAGCGCTAGATTTCCTGCTTCTTCAGCAGACTTTGCGAAATGTGTTTTCGCTACGGGTATTGAGTATGCATTAAGGATTCGCAGGATTTCAGGGAAGCTAAGCCATCCACTACCACGTCCTAGAGCCTCCGATACTACAGCCGCAACCTCATCCTTACTGCCCTTTACAAAAATCTCTTTCCCGCTAGGCTTTTTCAACCAGTCAGAGTAGGCTACTGCATGATATAGCGCCTTGGCAGCTTGCTCAGGGAAAGGATATGTAGGTAACTCTATCTCTCCAATCTTAGTAACGCCAGTTAAGCCCTTCGAAGTTCTTATCACTAGCAGCACCGGCTTTGATTTTCCTGTTTCGCTAATGGCTTGTACAATAGCTTCCTCAACTCTTTCTGGTTCTATTAGCATAGGCGGTATGAATACAGCTATTAGCGAATCCACATTTTCATCGCCGAGCACAGCTTTGGTTGCCATGTAATAGTGATCCGGCGTAGCCGAGGCTATCATGTCTATGGGATTTATTACGCTTGCCTCCTTTGGTAAAAAGGTTCTCAGTGATTTCTTTGTGCTTTCTTCCAGTTCTGCTAATTCTAAGCCTAGATCGTTTAAATAATCCGATAGTAAAACTCCTATTCCACCTGCATACGTTATCACCGCAACTCTCTTACCCTTTGGCAGTGGCTGAGTTGAAAGTAATGCTGCTACATCTATCATCTCTCCTAGCGTATCTACCCTTATGACGCCTGCTTGCTTGAACAATAGCATCTCGCATCTCGAAAATTCTTATCGAATTTGAATCTATAGAGGTCGGGAACGTTATTTTGATCATACCTTCTTGGATTTTGAACTCTGTAGGGAAGCCAAGATTTGTCAAAACTCTTATCATCTGAGTGTATCTGAAAGAACATGCGCTTCAAAAACCTCGACACCTTTTCTATGTGCAAGCTCGGTGAGGATTTCCAAAAGTTTTGTTCCAAGGCCCTTGCCTTGAAATTCATCATGCACCACGATGCTCATCTCAGCCTTCTTATCATCCTTTAAATGGCAGCTCGCATGGTCTATGACTTTTCCTTGTCTTAAAGCTATGAGAGAAATTCCATCGCCTTCGAGCAAATGTTTAATGACTTCATCTTTATTTATTCCTGCACTGAAAAACCTGTATGCCAAAGTTGAAGCTGAGAGAGAATAAAGGAAGCTTTTTAAGAGCTGATAATCTTCACTCCTAACCTCTCTGATCGTGACCGTGGATCCATCTGCAATAATTACATCTACTTCAAACACGAAAACAATTGTGTTATGCGATTAATAATATTTAGCCTTATTATTAAAGCGATGTCATACCCTTAGCATACCCCTGAATCCCCTTCCTTTATAGAATGACCAAGCGCTGTTGTGATAAAGAAATACATGTCCATATCTGCGATCTGCGAAAAGCGCTCCTCCAAGTCTTCTTATTTCTATAGGTGTGAGTATCCAACTCTGTGTTTTATTATCGAAACTTCCTAGGCTCTGTAGTTTGAGATATTGATCCCAATTGAGCACCTGAATACCAATTTCTTTCGCCATATCAATTACATTTCCTGCTAAGCGCAGTCCTTTCTTTTCTCTCTTTAGCTGTGCTTCTTTATCGTAGCAAAGGTTTCTCCTTCCAATAGGGCTTTCGATGGAGCAATCCATGAATATGTATTCGTCATTATTTCTATCATAATCAACGATGTCGGGCTCGCCTCCTGTGATTTCCATTTTGTAAAGCGATTCTAATTTTTCGTAATTATCTTCGATTTTTCTTTTCACAGAATTCCATTCAATTAACCTATGACGTTGTCTATTCTTTTCAAATCTAGTCTTCAGTATTTCGATCAGTTTTTCTAATTCATTTTCATTTAATGGCCCCTCTATAGGAGTCATGATCTAGCTATATTTTTATTTAATTTCTCCATTATCATTAAGTATTTCTCATATACTTGCATTCCTTTTTCGGTGATTTCCACAACTTTCCTAGGCCCTGAAAGTGTCAAAATCGTTTTGGTTTTTGCGTATCCGTTCATCACTAACTTATCTATATGATTGCTTAAGCTACCTTTACCTGTTCCTATTATCTCCAGAAGTTCTGTAAATCCAAGCCTTTTATTTAAAGCTAATAGGATCAGGATCAAAAGCCTTACTGAGGATTTCAGCGCTTGATCTTGAAATAAGTCTGAAAGTTCTATGAATTGACTATCTTTTGCGTTTTCATAGCCAGTTAAGTCATTTTTATTGAAATCATTCTCTTTTTTGTTTTCATTCAAGTTTTATCAGCTCTTCATGTGCTTGATAAATTGCATAAAATCCTGAAAAACCCCAAATGAAGCTTTCAATTGCCCAAATGGCGTAAAGTATGTCATTTGCAAAGTACTGCATAATCACTATGCTCAAAATACAAGCAATGAAGAATGACGAGTTGCTAAGCAAGCCTTCAAAGGGGATTTTATCAAAAGTTCTCTTTAGAGAAAATAAATTAATTATAGGTATGACCAAGAGCGATATGTATAGAAGTGATAATATCCAATAATAATAAATAACTATTGAAAGAACAATAGAATATAACAACCAAAATATCCAGTATTTTCTCCTTAATTTATTATTATTTGTTGTTTCGAATATTTTTTTAAATGTAAGGATTTTATAGGTTTTTGAAAAATTATACCAAGTGGTTATTCCAGCAATCGTTAGAGCTAATATATATTCTATATAATTTAATAAGTAGTTATCATTTACTTGAAAATAATTATTTATAATAGGTAAAAAGAAGAAAATTGTAAATGAAATGGCCCAAATAGCATAATACACTCCCCATGCCCTCCTAAGAATGAATCTCTGGATTATTAATGCCCTAAGCCCTATCCTCATTAAATCATCGGCAAAATTTTTTATTTTATCGTTGGACATCTGCTATATAATAAAAATTTTATTTAAATTTGTCTCATTTCTTCAATCATTCGAGGCTTAATTCTAGAGAGGAAGTATGAATCTATCAAGAGCAGTATTGCAGCCCAAGAAGCTAAAGATATAATCAAGTAGTTTACATCCAAGCTCCCATTATCTAGACCAATAGCTAAGGTTACAGGTACACTAAGACCTGAATAACCATGATATAATAGCCCAATAGCAGCTGTAAAGGGAGAAGCATATAATAATAGCGTAGGCAATGAAAGGTAAAGCTGCCCAAAGCCGAATCCGAATCCAAGTAAAAGAGGGATGAAGCTAATGAATGATTGATTCCTCAACCCAAGATAGTTTATTAAGAGTAATACAAGTAGTGTAGAAAAAGCGAACATAAATATTGAGCTTAGCACAAGTGTTCCTGCGATGAATAGCAAGTTTGCAGGTGCTAGATTCATGTTGAACTGATAGCTGAATAGTCCATATGTAGAAATCATTATCGCTGAGCTCATTGTTAGACCAACAATTATAGAGGAAAGTACAAAGTTAAGCAAATAACTCATGGGTTTTAACCTTGTGAATCTGAAGCAATATGAAAGCGAATATGTAGCGAACATTATCGAATTAGATATCGAGATAGCAAGTGAGGATAATGTGTATAGATTTATTAGTGCATACCAACTAGAAGTATAGCTTACATAAGCATATACTGGCAGATTTTTAGGTAATTCATTTCCAAAGACTAGTGCACCCAATACGAGATAAAAAACCATGAATAATACTCCCCATCCCCATAGTGCCTTTATCCTCAATAATGATTTTGTGAAGTATGAAAAGAGCATTTCAAGCGACCTCCTCAATGACTTGATTAAAATTCGTAGCATACTTCAGTGCAACCTCTCCTATTTCCTTTGTGATTGAGAATATCCCAATGCTTGTTTGTATTGTCATTAGTGCATTTTCTTTTATGCCCTTGGATAGATATAGATCATCCATATCGCTGACCTTGAATGGCCCATAAAGCTGGCCTTCAAGAACGAAATAAAGATTCCATTCAGGAAATTTTCTTAGTATTTCTAATTCGTGTGTAACCAAGATTATTGATTCCTTAAAATTTTGTAAGATTCGAATAAGCTTTATCCTTTTAGTCTGGTCAACATTCTCAAATGGTTCATCGAGCAGTAATAGTTTTGGGTTTGGAGCAAGAGCCATGATGTTTGCAAACATCTTGACTTGCCCTGCACTCAATTCGTGCATTCTCTTATCTAAAATATCATCAAGATCAAAATAGTTGCATAGATTGAAGTAAGCAGCTTCATCAACTTCCTTGAGCATTGAAAAGACCTTGAATAAGTCCTTTATGTTTGCATTGAAGAGTCTATACAATTCGGGTAGATTTGCTGAGACTCGTAATTCATTTTTTAAATTTTTTACATCAAAATTGAATATTTTCAC
The DNA here is from genome assembly GCA_021324265.1 of Thermoproteota archaeon. Classification (GTDB taxonomy): domain Archaea; phylum Thermoproteota; class Thermoprotei; order Gearchaeales; family Gearchaeaceae; genus DSFO01. The sequence goes on from JAJPJK010000001.1 coordinate 32,280, forward strand.
ATAGCCTCCGCTAATAGGAGCAATTCCTAATACAGCTTTTATCAGTGTTGACTTACCAGAGCCATTCGGGCCTATGATCGCAACTTTTTCTCCATATTCCAATTCGAGCCTAATATTTTTTAAAATAGATCTTCTTCCATAACTTACTATTAGGTCTTTTATCTCTAGCATAAAGATATGTTGCATAAGGGAATTTAAACCATGTAACAAGTTCAATTTTTGAACTCAAAACAAAAGATGATTTATTAAAAGTATTTATTTTTTTATATTGTTATATTTTTATTTATTTTCTATAGGAAAAATTTATATATTTCTTAGCTAAATATATAAATATGTCTGTTAATTGGGCGTTGCCCTTCGAGGAGCGTCTTCTTCCCGCAGATAAAAGTAAGTTACTTGATCCCAAGATTTATCTTGAATTACATAAGCAAACTGTAGAAAATTTTAAGGAATTTTGGGCTGAAAGAGCAAAGGAGTTACCTTGGTTTAAGCCATGGGATCGAGTACTTGATGATTCTAACCCTCCTTTCTATAAGTGGTTCGTTGGCGCAGAAACAAATGCTTCTTGGCTTTGCTTAGATAGGCATGTTGCTTCTTGGCGTAAGAATAAGGTTGCGATAATTTGGGAAGGTGAACCATTGGATAAAAATGGTAAGCCTTTGGAGATCAAGAAGTATACGTATGCCGATCTTTACAAAGAAGTGAACAGGGTAGCGTATCTATTAAAGACTAAATACAATTTGAAAAAAGGCGATACTGTAACGATTTATTTACCTATGATACCAGAGTTGCCTATTTTCATGCTCGCATGTGCAAGGCTTGGTGTCGTATTTAATGTTGTCTTTGCAGGCTTTAGTTCGGCATCTCTTTCAGATAGGATTAATGACTCTAAGTCAGCACTTCTCATAACAGCTGATGGTTTTTGGAGGAATGGAAAAATCTTACATTTGAAGGATATAGCAGATGAAGCATTGAAGACAAGTCCAACGATAAGAAATGTCATAGTTGTGAGAAGGCTAGGGAATAAGATCAATATCGTTGAAGGCAGGGATGCATATTTGGATGATTTATTAAGAGAAGTACCTGAAAATGTTTACGTCGAGCCAACGAGGCTCAAATCAGAAGATCCGCTCTACATTCTCTACACATCAGGAACAACTGGAAAGCCAAAGGGACAGGTTCATGATATAGGCGGCTATATGGTCCTTTTGGATACTACAATGAAATGGGCATTCGATGTGAGGGATGAGGATGTATATTGGTGCACAGCAGATATAGGATGGGTTACAGGTCATTCCTATATAGTATTTGGTCCTCTTATGGAAGGAGTTACAGAGATAATTTACGAGGGCTCTTTAACTTATCCAGATGCTGCAAGATGGGCAGCGATAATAGAGAGATATGGTGTAACTATTCTCTACACTTCGCCTACTGCGATTAGAGGATGGATGAAGAATCCGAAGGAATTCTATACTCGATATAACTTAGCAAGCGTAAGGGTAATGCACTCAGTAGGTGAGCCCATCAACCCTGAAGCCTTCAGATGGTTCTATGAAGTAGTAGGCAAGAACAGGAATCATTTCGGGAGCACGTGGTGGATGACAGAAACTGGGGGCTTGTTAACGGCTCATTGGGCAGGGCTTTATACTACACCCATGAAGCCAGGGACGAATGGCATGCCCTTATTTGGCGTAGATCTAGAAGTCGTCGATGATAAAGGTGATCCTCAGAGGCCAGAGGAAAGAGGCTATCTCGTAATAAGAAAACCTTGGCCAGGCCTATCATTGACGATCTGGGGAGATCCGCAGAGATTCATACAAGTTTACTTTTCGAGGTTCAAGAACCATTATTTCTGGACAGGTGACTACGCAGTTAGGGATAGAGATGGATACTTTTGGATTCTAGGAAGGGCTGATGAGGTAATAAAGGTCGCCGGCCATAGGCTAGGAACCTATGAGCTAGAATCCACACTTATACAGCATCCAGCGGTAGCTGAAGCAGCAGTAGTAGGCATTCCGGATGAAATAAAGGGAGAAGTTCCTGTAGCGTTTGTGATATTGAGGCAAGGTTATACTGGCGATGACAAATTAGCAACTGAACTCAACAACCTAGTAAGGGCAAAGGTGGGACCGATAGCGACTTTAAAAACTGTAATATTTGTTAGTAAGTTACCAAAGACCAGGAGTGCAAAGATTATGAGAAGAGTTGTCCAAGCAGTTGCCACTAATAGACCCATTGGCGACGTTACTACGCTTGAAGATGAAGCATCCGTTGATGAAGTTAAGAAAGCTTATTTAGAATTTTTAGCTGAAGTAGAAAAAATAAAATCAGATCCCAATAACAAGCAATCGTAGATCTTTAGCATAAAAGGATTTATTCATCTTAAATTTATAAAGTATAATATAGACAAATTTCCTTATCTACTTATTCTTTCTAACACTTATCAAAAAATAGAGCAAGATACTGATATGGAGGTAAAGAGATAACCTTAACTATCTATATATATGACTTAGATCCAATACCATTCGTGAGCATGAATGTAAGCAAGGAGGATCTAAAGAAGATATTATTAGACATGCTTCTAACTGATTCTGAGTTCAGATATGCTGTTGGGGGCGCTATAGGATACAAAGAGATTCTTGACAGAATAGTAAAGTTGGAAAAAAGAACAGCAAAGTTGGAACAAATGATAGCAGAAAATCAAGCAAGAAATGAAGAACGTTTCCTAAAGTTGGAACAAATGATAGCAGAAAATCAAGCAAGAAATGAAGAACGTTTCCTAAAGTTGGAACAAATGATAGCAGAAAATCAAGCAAGAAATGAAGCGAGATTCTTAAAGGTAGAGGAGGAGATTAAGTCTCTGAGGGAGGACTACAAATTGTTAAGGAAAGATATGCAAGAAGGATTCAAGAGACAAGATAGAAGGCTCAGATACATAGAGTCTTTCATAGAGAATCTCTCACTTAGCGTAGAGGAAGAAGCAAGGGAAGTTGTAGAGTACTGGTTGAAACAAAAAGGCATATCCGTAAAGATAAAAGGTCTAGTTTTGCCAGAAGTTGAAATTGATCTATATGCAACTGATAACAACATATGCTTTATAGGGGAGGCAAAAACGAAAGCAGCAAGAAAGGCAATTATGAAGGTCGAAAACGATATAAAAAGACTCCAAAGAAAATATCCTTCTTATCTAAGGGAGAAGATAGTCAAAATAGTTTATGCAATACAGGCCATGCCCGATGCTGTGGAAGAAGCAAGGAAAAGGGGCATATGGCTAGTAACAGCTAAAGGAGAGCTCACTGAGTTGAAGATAAGTTAAAACAATTTAGAACGAAACTATCTTCTTGTTAAATCGCTATCTAGTTTTACTTTAGATTGATACCTATACTAAACATAAGGAATTATCCCCATTTTACTTCTATTAATGCTTGAGCTTTGGAATGGCTACAGTTTCATCCTTAAGTTTTAGAGAGATCTGAAAAGATATACGTAATCATCCAAAATTTGGTTGAGTAAAGGTCTTAGAGCACAATTTTAAGCTTGATTTTTAAAAGAGGACTGCGTTCTCTAGAATATGAATATTGGAAATTTTTCTGCTGTTTAAAACTTTCTTTGTTAATTAAAAAATTCCATAAAATTCTTTTCAATTTGTATAAGGTAGCTCATTTAAGCTCTAATTTAGAAAATTTAATATATTTTTTTATTGACATAATTTTATGAACTCTTCTCAGTATAGCGTTGACTTAAAAAAACTCTTGGATGAGCATAGATATAATGAAATTATAGCCTACGTTGACAGATTAGATTTATCACGAATGGATATTTATGCAAGGATAGGCGTTCTCTCATATAAACATGCGGCTCTTTTCGCCTTAGGAAGATATCTAGATGCCTTAAATATATCATATGAACAGCTCAGATTGGCAAAGTCAATAAACGATCCTAATACTGAGCTTTCCGTTATGCAGAAGCAATACATTACTCTTGAAAATATAGGCGATATTGAGGGTGCGTTGAGGGTCATCGATGATATTCTCTCGCGAATTGAAAGCGAAGTTTCTTTACGCAAAACCAATATTTTAATAGATAAAGCGAATTTATTAGCTAGAGTTGGTAAAATAGATTCTGCAATAGATATTCTGGAAGAATTAAAAAAGAATAATAATTATTATATAAAATATCAAGCTTTTTCTAATTTAGGGATATTATATCTTTACACATTGAGAAATTTTGATCAAGCAAAATCATGTTTTGAAAACGCAATGAATATTTCTTATTTGTTTGAGGATCTAGTAAATGATTTAACTCAAAACTTAAATGAAGCTGGATCATATCTAAGTAAGGCTCGCGATATTGCTAGAGATTTTGAAGAAAATGTAATTAGGGCTCTGGATATAGCTTTTTCGAACCTCAGCTCTGCTGAAGAACTGGCTAAGCGTTGTGTTTTAGATATGAAGAAAAATGCTCGACGTAATTATGCCATGTATCTTATAGAGAGAAAAGACTTGGTGCAAGCAATTAAGATTCTCAATGAACTTTTATCAAGAGCTGATAGCGATTTAGAGAAAGCTGACATATATCATGAGCTAATAAGCCTTGATAACAAAAATAAGGAAGAATACATATCTAAGGCACGCGAAATTTATGCAAGATACGGATTAAAAGAAATGGAAGCAAGCTTATTGTTAGATGTTGGAAATAATGAAAGTGACTTGGATAAATCAATAGGTTATATTAAGGAAGCAATATCAATTTTTTCTTCTATAAACTCTAAGCTGAATGAGTTAAACGCAAAGAATATGCTCGCTTTGAAGCTCTATTACAAAAAGGATTATGAAGAAGCTAAAAAACTTCTCGTTGAAACGCTGGAGCACAAAGAATATCCTTGGATTATTGTTTGGGGCTATATAGGCCTTGCTACAATTGCTAGAGAGGAAGGTGATAAGTCCTCATCTCTAGATTATTTGAAGGAGGCTGAAAAATTTATAGATGCTCAAAGAAATGAACTTTTCCTTATTGATAGATTGACTTATATGAATATTTATGCTACTGTTTATAGAGAGCATTCTAGGCTGGCATCAGATATTGATCCTGTTCTATCATTGAACAAATCCGAGCAAGCTAAAGCAAGGCTTTTGCTCGATGCTATTTCTACATCTAAGCTCGTGAGCCCTTCTGACGATCCAAGATTTTCTATGGAAGAGCAGTTATTGGAACAGTTGAATAAGGCAATTTTGTATAAAGATCCTTCAGCTAAGAAAATTTATTCAGATCTCAATGCTCTGTGGGATGAGCTTGAAGAGAATCCAGATTACAAAGACTATATTAGCATAAGAAAAGGTAGAATGAAATCATACGAAGAATTCAAGAATGATCTGGAGGACAATTTAATAATAGATTTCCTCGTTACGGATAACGAGCTTCTTGTATACTTGGTCGATAATTCATCGATAGAGATAGTGAGAATAAAAAAGAAGAAAAAAGAGATTGAGGAATTGTCTTCTAGATTTTTCAATTTGACAAAAGATATCGACTTAAAGGTATTCGAAGAAGCCTCAAAAATATTAGTAGAACCGCTTTATGACAGGATTAAAAAGGCGAAACGCATCGGCTTTTCTCCAGATCTTTCTCTATATTACATACCCTTTCATGCTTTATTCATCGATGACCGTTTCCTCATAGAAGAAAAGCCAATTTTTTATGTGCCGAATCTAAACTTCCTTTCCTATTCAAAAAAGAAAACTAATGGTTCTGGATCTTTGATCGTCTATGGTTCTCCGAATGATGATCTAAAATTCGCGATGAAGGAGGGAGAAGAAGTTTTAAGGCTTTTGGGTTCGCAAACATTCAGTGCAGGAGATAAGAATTCAGTATTAAGCATGCTTGAAGGCAAAGAAATATTACATTTCGCATGTCATGCTACATATTCTCAGATCGAAAATGGTCTTGCTTCTTTTATAGTACTTCCTAATGGTGAAAGAATATATGCTAGGGATATCTTAACGAAAAGGCTTAGTGCAAAGCTTGTATTCTTGAGTGCATGCGAAACGGCTAAGCTTGGTTATACGCTAGGAGGCGATATATTAGGTCTTTTAAGTTCATTTTTATACGCAGGAGCCAAAAGCATAATCGCTAGTTTATGGAAACTTAATGACTATGCAGCATATCTTCTAGTCACTGATTTCTACAAGAATTTCTTAAAAATACAAAATAAGGCTGAAGCGCTGAGAAATTCAATCTTGAATGCTATGAAGGAATTCGAGCATCCATATTACTGGGCGCCCTTTGAGCTTTTTGGTTCTTGGGCATGATCATTTATTTTCAAAGGAAAAGGAGAAAAGTCCCAAACTTATGCTAAACTTGAATTTAATATTTACTTGCTTCAAAATATCCTTTATTAGATTTTGAATCTCTTTTTGCTTTTTATCAAGCATGAACTTTTTAAGTGCTTCTTTTTTCTCATCTATAAGAATTAGCTGAGAAATATTATTCAATATTATTTTTAATCCTTCAATATCTGTAAGTGTTTTCAAATCCGTTATCTTTATCAAAAGTGACTGTTCGTTAGGCTTGTTACTGTCTGTTAATATTAGTGCGGGCCTAGCTTCCAATTTAATCTGTTTAGAGAACGTTATATACGAAGGATCCTTTATGTCCCATGTTGCAACGAAGATATTCTTCCCAAGGTTATTCCCCCATTTTTTCAGCTCTTCGATCAGTTTCATTTCAAATTCTTCATCGAATCCGCTGGGCACGTATATGCAATAAACAGGGTAACCTGTAGGTAAATCTATGACATCAGGCCTGAATTCTCTTGTTTCTGAATCCATGACTATGTTTACAACTTTAAGCCATTAAATTCTTATGTAGAATTATGTTGTCTCACAATAAGCTAAAAAAGGTCAAAAAAAGGTGAATACTTATATTGAACATGGTATCATTTAAGAACATATGAAATGTTTTAACCACCCAGATAGAGAAGCATTCGGTATTTGCGTAACTTGTGGTAGAGGACTGTGCGAAGATTGTTCAGTTGTTTTCAATGAAAAGCTATACTGTAAAGATGATATTAAAAAACTAGCAGCTTCAATCGTTTCAAGACCAACCAATACAAAATCAAACCGAAATGTTCTAATTACGGCCTCTTCAATTATATATTACATTATAGGTTCTTCTTCTCTTGGCATTTCTGTCTTACTTCTTTTATCTTTTTATTTAGAAAGTAGAATACCTTTTATAGGAAATGTATTGACGGTATTTACTCTTCCTATTTTATTAGTATCGCTTATGATAAGCGTTATAGGTTTCCTTTCTGCTGATTTGTTATGGAAATCCTCTTTGAAAGGCGGTCTTCTAGGAATTGTTACTTCGATTATAGTTGTTACCGTAACTTCACCGTCGCTTTATATACCGATTATCTCAATCTTTTATGTTGGCGTCATGCTCATAAACCTCATTGCCATAATCCTAATAGTTCAAGGATGGCAATATCTAAGTTAACAAATTAGCTAGCCGTGTTATAATGTGTCGTAAATTTCCTTTTAAGTTCAAGTTTATTGATCTTACCTGTACTGGTTAGTTGGATTTCATCCGTAAAGATTATTTCTTCTGGAAGCCACCATTTAGCTATTCTACCATCCTCGACTGCTTTGTTTAGATATTGAATTATCTCTTCTTTTGAAATGTTCATCCCCTTTCTAAGTTTAATTACAGCTATAGGCCTTTCCCCATATTTTTCACATGTTTCGGTAATGGCAAGAAATCCTTCGATAAGTACAACCATTCAACATCTGCATGCTTAAGTGTATATATGATTTGCTAAGTAGGCAATCTTATGTTGACAGGATATATAATTGCTCCTATGAGGCTAGAAACGTATAAAAGTTCTACATACCTATGCGTATTGAAATTTGCAACGCCTATAACGGTTCCTTTGGATACCCCATAGAAATTAGTGAATTTGCAAGCCCTATGATCCTTTCGTATGTTTCTCTGTATGTCTGTCTATAGTCATTATGCACAATTTCTTTATTGGGCGCTAAACTTAGAGCTCTCTTTAGGAACCTGAAAACTGTTAAACCTCTATGCATATTTAATGATCGCCTTTGGCCCAAGTTCTTCAATCGTAAACAACTCTCTAGCGTTTTCTACTGAAAAATATGAGAATGTGTTCTTCTGAAGGTATCTATCGAAATATAATTTCGCTAAATAAGTGAATCTCTCTAGATTGAATTTGTAGCCTATATGACTCAAAACTATGACCGCAACTGAATGGCCAATTTTCATTAGTATATGCTTTGCATTGAATAGAAGATCTTTTTCTTTTAAATTATTTAGATCTGCGAAAACTTGCTTTAGCAAGGAATATGCTGAAAGTGCGGTTTCATCGTCCTTCATATCTTCAATTAAATTTTCCATGTCGAGAATGAGTTGATTATGAGCGTTTTTCTTGAATATCACTTCAAGCATATCCAGCGCTTGTATATTGCTTCCACCTTCCCAAATTGGGGTGATCAGTGCTTCTCTATGAAGCCTTGCTATAGGGAATTCCTCTAGGAAGCCAATTCCACCGAGGATCTCCATTGCCATTTTTGAAACAAATGCTGCTGTTTCAGCAGTTATGGTTTTTGCTACATGTGTTAGTAGCCTTGCATAATGGTAGTTCGCATCATAAGGTGGCTTAGAGAGCCGTGATTTCTGGAATACGTCTATTGCTTTGAAAGTTAGCGCCATTGCCCCTTCTATGAGCAATTCCATTTCCAATAGATCTCTCTGGATTAGAGGATGTTCTATCAATGACTTGCCGAAAGCCTTTCTATATTGGGCGTAATAATATGCTTCTAGGAAAGCTTTTCTCGCAATGCCCAGTGCTCCTGCCGAGTTTGCCAATCTTGATACGTTCAAGTCTTCAATCGTGTAATAAATTCCGTTTTTCGCTTCTCCAAGAAGATATGCCTCAGAATCTTCAAATTCTACCTCTCCTGTAGGTACGCTAATTGTTGCGCTTTTCTCTTTCAATCTTCTAATTTTAAAGTTCTTTTTTCCAGCACTGCTATATTCAGGCACTAGGAATAGAGCAAGACCCTTGGCCCCTGCTTGGGCACCTTTTGGTCTAGCAGTTACTAATGCCATATCTGCGACTCCTGCATTGCTGGCGAAGTATTTTTCTCCCTTTATTAACCATTTATTACCATTGTAATATGCTTCAGTGATATTGGCTCCTAGATCGCTTCCGCCCTGTATTTCTGTGAACCACGTTGCACCGAACATGATTGGCTCCGCATCTCCTAATAGATTTGGGATATATTTTTTGAGTTCTTCACTTCCGTATTTATATATTGCATAGGCAGTTTGATTTGTGACTGTTATTATGCATGCTATGCCTGGATCAGCGATCAAATATATCATTGCATAATGTTTGTGCCAATTTCCTTCTTTGTAAGGAGGCATGTTCACTTTGTAGTATCTTATCAATCTATCGATAACCCATCGCTCTGAGAAATCGAGCCATGTCTCATCGATTCTTTCTCCTTTTATGCTCCACATCACGTGCTTGGGATTTGCTTTCTTATCTACGTAATCTGCAACTTCATAGAGTTCTTTTCCTGCAAATTTCCCTAATTCGCTCAGTGTGGGATCATCGTAGTTAAAATACTTGAGAATTGTTTGGAAGGGTTTGTCGATTTCGTAATGGTTTCTGTCGTAAGCATTCGATAGGAACCTATAAACATCTTTCATAATGAATAATTCCTTGGGAATTAGATTAAGCTATTCCATGTGTCCAGTTTCTTAAGGTCGTAGCTCTTTTAGCTAAAAATTTGAAATTTAAGTTAATCAACAATTGTTATTACAGAGTGGGAACGAGGATATCTATAGAAAAAGACGTTCTAAAGATAGAGCTAACCGGTTTCGATGAATTTTTCACATTTAAGAGGATTATACGGATACCCTTGAATAAAATCGTAGAAGTTTCCACAGAAAAAGTTGATTGGGGTAGTTACTTAGGTTGGAGGATATTGGGTGCTAACATTCCAAAAATTATAAAAGATGGGATTTATTCAACTAGTGAGGGTCTTATCTTTTTTGTTGAACATAATCCTGAGAAATGCATCACTTTAACACTTAAAGATTTTAAATATAAAAAGATTATTATAGAAGTAGATAATAAAGAAGAAATTGCAGAAAAAATTAGAGAGATAATAAAAAATAGATAACAAATATTTTATTTCTTAATAATTTTAGATCTAATTAAAATAATTATAGTTACAGCAAGAGCCAATGTGATTATTGCTATGATTAATATGTTAGTATAATTATAGTCATATTTTGTTTGGAGTGTCAATGGTCCGCTAGCCTTTACTTGGACAACGTTGGAATTTGAATTTACCGAACCTGACCAGCCACTAAATGTATATAAGAAAGATGATGGGTTCGCTGTCAACGTTATCGTAGTGTTCTGAGGCACGAAAATATCTATGCTTTCGCCAGGGCTTATGCTACCGCTCGTATTGTTATAGCTGTACTGTATCGTTACTCCATTGGAGTTATGGATGGAAACATCTACATAGAAAACTGCAGTTTCGACAACACTTCCTTTTACTTCAAGATCCAATTCTTTTTCTACTCCACTATAGGAGCCTGTTCCGTTACCTATCCATTTTTCGAATTTCCATCCTGTATTCTCAGTGGGTACTATTTTTAAAACACTTGTAGCATTGTACCATCCGCTGTTGAAATTCAGACTTCCACCTTGAGGAGGAGATATCATTAATTCTATGAAATATTGATGATAATATGTTATCGTAGTATTTAACGGAGATGTTAATTCTATCTGCAAAGGACCGTTTGTTATCCATCTTTCGTTTTGAATGTTAAATGAAATTATTGATTGGTATGAAATCGTTGAGTTAGCATCAATCCAAGCAGATAATGGCAAAGTCTTGTTGAAGAGCTGCCCTGTGCTGAAATAATTAACCCAAGGCGAGATCTGTCCTCCACCTGCTATATTTAAGTTTAAATTGACTAGGAACTGGATCCAATAAATCAGCTTAGAGCTTATACTTCCATTTACCGTTATATTTGTAGAGTTCGTTGAATAAAGTCTTTCATTGCTAGATATCATAATTGGATTTGTAACGTTGAGCAGCGACATTGAGTCGACCCAGCCGTTGAAGGGTAATGTGTTTTGTGTTTCATTTCCTCCATAAAAATAGGAAACAGAAGGAGAAATAGAGTTTTCTCCATTAACTAATTGATACGATAAACTAACATAGAACTGTCTATAATAAATGAGATCCAATGATTCTGGTTTTTCAATTAAATAGTTTGTTTGAAAAGTAATCCATCTTTCGTTATTGTTCGAGGGATTCAATATGCTTTGTATCTCTAATGTGCTGTTAATATCTATCCAAATATTTGGCGTTAGTGTGTTGTTTTGAAGACTTCCGAACTGGTAGTAAGCTAACCATGGATTATCAGGGTTTCCTCCTCCAATAATTTTAAAATCTAAGTTGATAAGAACTTGGAGGTAATAAACAATGTTAATGTTTTTGCTACTCATTATTGTGGCAGTTGTTGCATTACCGCTCATCCACCGTTCAGTAGCATTTGAGTTAATTAAAGGATTATCCATGCTCCACACAGATTTTGAATCCACCCAATCACTAAGGGGCGCTTTGTCCACTTTTTTTAAACCAAAACTATAATAGGTAACATTAGGCGTAATGTAGCTCCCGATTCCTATGACTTTGAAGCTGAAGTTAATGAAGAATTGATGATAATAAATGATCGTTACGCTTATTGGGCCCTGAATATTACCATTCGTCGTATTTTCTGTAATCCATCTCTCTGAAGTGCTAGAATTCTTGAGGAGTTTCTGAACAGACCAAGCAGTGCCAGCATCTGCCCAGTCGTATGTAGGCATAATCACAGAAAACTCTTTAGAGAATTTCGTATAGTTTATGCTTGGAGGGATTGTATTAGAGTTATCTGAGATCTTGTATGTAAAGGCAATACTATACTGTTGAAAATATAAAAAGTTTAGTACAGCGTTAGAGCTCGCTATACCACTTGTTTGATTTCCAGTTGCCCATCTCATACTTTGCGTTGAGCCAGCTAGTATGCTTGTTATATTCCAGCGTGTGTTCATATCGACAGAATATTGAGTCGGCGTTGTGCTTAACGTGGCTGTTTGCTTTTGGCCATTTAATATATAAGAAAAAACTGGCGGAGAATACCCTGCATTTCCTATGACAGAATAACTTAATGTCATCGTTACCTTTTGAGTCGTTGGGGTAGTTATAGATACCTCACCTATATATGTTCCCCAATCGTTATAGCTAGGCATATATTGACCTGCAACCCATACCTTAGTGGGATCCTGTGGATCAGTAGCAGCTCCAAAGTAGTCTCCATATCTTCCTCTGGTCTCTACACTGGCCCCAGTCTTTAATGTTACAGGTGATAGCCAATGGCTCAAGTTATTATTCAATAAGGTTGTAACATTAATGCTTGGGTAATCTGAAGGAGAGGAATAGCCATAAACGATTATTACATTGTTGTTCTGATCCAAGCTTAGAGCGGGATAAAATAGGTATTTTCCTACTTGAGATATTGTTGTATTGGCTATTAGCGTATAATTTTTCGTATTTATAGAAAATACTCTTATACAATCTCTGTTGTATGAATCACCTTGAGGTATGCAACTTGTTTCAGTCGCAAACCATAACATGTTTTGTTTCCATACAGGATTAGAACTTATTCTTGCATCATTGGGATTTATTGTCGCATTAGTGTTAGGTTGAGGCGCACCAAAAGGTTGGTATATGGGGGATATAGATAAATCTGTCTCGTTTATGACAACATTATTTTGTGTAGGATTTCCCGTTACAGCGAAGATCATTATTGGAGGATTATAATTGTTGTAGGACCCCCAATCATCACTCGCCATATAAAGAGTTGTTGTATTCGTCAAGGAAACAACAGGTTTAAAATTGAAATATGTACATATATAATAGTTATTAATCATACAATTGTAATTCACAGTATATAATGCCAGTGGACTTGAATTACTTATAAGTTGGTATTTATCGAATATCCAAATCCTTACATGATCAGAAATATATGATGACGTGCAATTTGGGTAAACATTGGCAGTTAAAGCAACTTTATCGCTGCTAAACCCTATCGAATCAAAATCTGGGCAATAACCTTGTTCTTGATTCAATGTATAGATCCACCAAGCTCCTGTAGGATCGCTTGTCTTTGAGACTGCTAGCTTAACTATTCCAGTATTGAAGTCAATAGCTGATATAAACCATCTTTGGCTTTGCCAGTCGTATAGAACACGTGGATCTCCAACGTTATCATTAATAGGAAAATTGAATAAGTCGTTTAATATTTGGGGTTTTATGAGATTCCCTAATTTATCAAATACACCAATTTCTGTATTTACGGCTTCTACTATATAATTTGATCCTGCTGCTAAATTAACATCTGAAGGATAACCGTTGTCATACAACCCATATTTTTCTTGAATACCTCCGAACGAATTCACTAAGGTGATCTGAGGTGTAAGCAGAGGTTCTTGATTTGGGCTGTATGTAGCTGTTTGTTTAGTGATGGATAAATATTTGCCAGATATCTTGTTTGCTGTTCCTTGTGTTGAGGATAATATAGAATGATAGGGTCTTGCAAAAGACCTTATACTAGCTTGTGTGTTTACAGGTATGAGGAGTTGGTGTGAAGACTTCAAATAATTGTTGGGCTGATAGCTTGTTTGCATCACTTGACCGCTTGGAATGAAATATACGATAACAGTAGCTAAAAGGAAGGCTAGAAGAATTTTTTTCATGCTCAATTAAAAAAAGCCACCTATAAAAATATTATGTAAACGTCAAAATTTTAAAGTTCTCATTCGTTTCTTTTATTACAATCTTGAGAAATATCTAGGATAAATCTACGGATTATTAGCGGAGAATAGATAAGTATATATATCTATAACAAAATACTGTGACATGAATTATAAAATATCTGCAATGGTTTTGCTTCTTGTTATTTCTGCTGGAATTTCAAGCACGTATATAGTATATGGAACAATTCTAGACAACATATACGCTAGCCCACAACTGCATTCAGTCAAACCTACAAGCTCTACTCCAATAGGCTATAGTCCTGTCCAAATAAGGCATGCGTATGGCTTTGATCTGTTAAGTTGTAGCTTCACTGGCACATTTGGAAGTTCTAACCTTTGTGGGTACGGGCAAATAATAGCGATTGTGGATGCTTATGATGATCCTAATATAGAAAATGATTTGAACGTATTCAGTAGTCAATTTGGCCTTCCTTCATGCACTAGCTCAAATGGTTGCTTCATTAAGGCAATGCCTCAAGGTAAACCTAGAGCAGATCAAGGATGGGCTCTCGAAATATCTTTAGATGTTGAATGGGCTCATGCTATTGCCCCAGGCGCTAAGATTCTCTTAGTTGAAGCCAAGTCCAATAGTTTGAGCAATTTATTGGCCGCCGTCGATTATGCAGTTAGCCAAGGAGCCAAGGTTGTTTCAATGAGCTGGGGCGGATCTGAATTTTCAAGCGAAAGCTCCTATGACTATCATTTCAATGTTGCAGGCGTTAGCTTCTTCGCAAGTTCAGGCGATAGTGGTCATGGCGTTATTTGGCCTGCAGCTTCTCCCTATGTAATTGGTGTAGGAGGCACGACACTAAATTTAGATGCTCAGGGAAATGTTCTTAGCGAAACTGCATGGAGCGGCAGTGGAGGAGGTATTAGCGCATATGAAAAAGAACCTTCTTATCAAGTTAATTATGGAATAAGCAGTAATGGTATGCGAGCTGTTCCTGATGTTGCATATGATGCTGATCCAAATACAGGATTCGCAGTTTACGATAGCTATGGCTATCAAGGACAAAAAGGCTGGTTTGAAGTAGGCGGCACCAGTGCAGGTGCTCCTCAATGGGCAGCACTCACAGCAATTGTAGATAGTGGAAGGAGTACGCCAATATCTGCAAGCAATTTCGGTTCAGGAACTGAAATATATTTAGCTGCAACAGGTTCTGTCTATAGCACCAATTTTAGAGACATAACTTCTGGCACAAATGGGAATTGTGGTTCTGTATGTACTGCAAGTTCAGGTTATGATTTCGTCACAGGATTGGGGAGTCCACAAGCAAACAACCTAATACCTTATTTACAAACACATTAATTTTTTTATTGATTAACTAAAATTGTATATTATTTAAGAAGAATATATTCTTTTTATTTTGAATGATTCTACCCATGTTGTGAGTATTAATGAAACTAACAACTAAAAAGTGTTGTATTTAAGTGGAGTAGAAAGCTGATAAAGCACCTAGTCTAAGAATGAAGATGGCGATGGGTGTACTTTCGCATAGATGCATGGCGGTAACGTAGTGGTAGTTGGAAGCGGAATAGGGCAGAGCAATCAATCGTTAAACTTATTAAAATAAGGTCTTGAACAAGTTTCCATAGACAGCGGAAGGTATTACGCTAAATGGGTTCGCAGAGCTGTTGAAGTACGCCGCAATGCTCGATATATTCCACTAAATTTAATTGAATGCTATCTTCTATTCCAAGGACATAGATTACTTTAAGAAAAATTAAGCTTTCTTAAAATGTTTTATTAAGTAATATTAACAAATTATTTTCTTTTTATTAATTCTTTAAGTAAGCATCTATTCAATTTTTGTATTTACCTAGGAAGCATTCTCATCATTCCAGAGACCTCTGAGTAGTCTAAGTAATATCTGACTATTTAGGAAACATACTGCAATTTAGCACTAACTAAACTCTCTATTTCCGCTGGCTAAGTATATTTAAAGTTTGCTATTTTAAAATTTATATAGTTTTATTGATTTATCGTGCTATGACGCAGCGCAAAATTTTTGCTTGCGTTCATAAAGCCTATTACCATGTCGCTTCTCATTAAATCTCTGGCTATAGTATTCCTAGTTTTGCTTACAATGAACATGTATACCAGCATTGCCAAGGCTGAAGTAAATCCTTATCAAGATCTCTTTAATTGGCTGATCCAAAATCTCGATATAACTGCTTTCTTTGTTTATAGAGGGCCGCTTTACCCCGTAATAGGCGAATACCATGAACCTACAGTTACATTTGCACAGAAAAATTTGGATACAAACCAAGTCACTGAATACTCTATGCCCTACTCAAAGTTCATCAAGGAGTATGTATTACAGAATAAGGCAAATGTGACGATGAAAGCATACTACTTTGGTTTCAATCGTAGTGGCCCTATTCCTTTCTATTTCCCCTCCTTCAACTTTACAGGATCGGTAGCCCCATCTTATGAGCTTTATTACGGCGGTGCTTACATACCTCAAAACTGGCCTTCCTATTCTTCTTCTTTTTCTGAAGGTGATGTAACAATAAATTACTGGAAATACAATGTAGCTGAGCCTATTTTCTTGAAAAATCCTGAGTATCTATATTCATATGTTAGATTGAGTAATGGTTCTAGTCTCACGATTCCTAAGGGAGAAGATGTCATCCTTGCTCTTACAGTCAAGAACAGTGATATATTAAGTGTTCTTGGTAGTGTTCTAGGCAATAAGCAAGAGGTGCCATATCCCGATTCTTTACAAAAAATACTTCAGAGATTGCCGCAAGATGATATGTTCGCAACAAGCTTCGATATAGAATGGGTCACAACTGGAAAAGTTGGTTATTTCAAGCAAGCTATGGTTAACCAGTACAACACTACGTATCCTTGTGGTTTCGATTTAGGCTTATCTATACTCGGCGTAGGCACTGGTGATGGAAGTCCTAAAGGTTTGCAGAATGCGATTCGACAAGGAATAGAGGAAAACAAGAAGAAATTATCGATGGAGGAAGGTTATGTGTATAATTGTCCAATCTTATTTAGCCTTTTCAGCCCAGTAGGATCTCCCGCTTATAACTATACAACAAACATTGATATTTCAACAAGCTTAGGAGGTCTTCTAAGCTCTAGTTCAATTTTCTACATAATTAAACCCAGCGCTTATCAAGGTCAGGATACTATTACGTTAACACTGAAGGATGCCAGAGATTCGATGAAAACAAGCTTTACTATAAACGTGAACGTAGGAAAAGAAAGATTTTCCGACCTAGATCTTAATTATTATGACTATGAAACTGAACAAAGACAAACCCCGCCTGATGAATATGGATTGACGATAGATGAGAAGTATTATGCTAGGCTTAATCAAAGCCTTCAAGGATATGATGAGGATGGTTCAGCAATATATCAGCTAGATTTTAAAGCTTTTCGAACACAATATGCGCCTTTTCCGAATTATGAACCAGGGGGAGCATCTTTCTACATGTACGAAGATTATAATGCTTCAATAAAGCTCAAATTGGGCGGGTGGTTACCTAATCCTATGCCTCCTGGCTTTCAGCTTATCGGTGATATTACTGAATCTAATTCTAAAGCCACAGGTTCAGGGTACGAAATACAGCGGCTTTATTCAGATGCGGGAATATTCAAAGCAGATTGTGAACGCAGTACTGTGAAGGACAATAATGGTAATCCTTTATATGATTATGTTTCTTGTAACGAGTCGACATCGCATCTTTTCACTTTGACCTTTGACCTTGTTGGGCAAGAGTATTTGATGAATGTTAAGAGAGGTTCAGGAGCCAGCAAACTTACGCTAATGGGCGATCATCTCAAGCTTATATTACCATCGTTTGAAAATGTTTACTATTATTACACTAGCTTATCTTATAAAGAAATGCACACAGTTACCGAGATATACAAACCATTTTATCTTTGTAATTATCAAACTTCTAATTGTAGCTATGCAAATGTGCTCATATTCAGTGCCGCCTATCAATATATAGTTCCAGTACCTGATCCATTGCATATCATCACCTTTTACTATGCAGGGTCTCAAAACATATTTGAGCTTTATAAGAAGGGTTCTGAAACTGTTTCTCCTCAAGGTGAAGTTAAATCATTGTTTATACTTACAGACAAGAACTACGTTTTGCCATCTGATGATCTAGGTATTGTAATTAACAGCTATGGATCAGGCTCTGCGAATTCAAATGTGAATCTGAAGTTTACTTTGTTGTTAGGGAATAAAACTCTAGCATTGTCTTCAAAAAGTGTTAGAACCAATGAAGCTGGTACTGCTAGTATAAACTTGAAGCTACCTTCTTTCTCCGAGCTAAATAATTATTTTGGAAATCTCAGTAACTATGGCGATAGAGGATTATTATTAATTAATGCGACGGATTCTAGAGGCATTTCAGCATTAACAACGCTCATTTTCTACATATCCGGTACCATCGTAGAATTGAAGCCTATTGATCTCGTCCTACCAATTCCTGACGATCCTTGGAAGCAAAATGTTTTAGGAAGCGTAAAAGATGGCTATTTTTCTAATAAGTTAGAAAAACCGCTTTCTGGGGATTTCAAATTATACCTACGCATTAAGGAAAAAGATACTGGGAATATTGTAAAATACCTAGAATTGGAAAGTGGTTCATATGTTGCTACAGCAGATGAGCTAAATCTAACAAGCGGAAAGACCTATATCATAGCTGGTGAACTGCTATATCAAGACCCAGAATATTATAATTGGCATAGTCTTAAAATAGACGATTTCGGAATAGATCTCGTAATCCCAGAGAACAATCAACAAGGCATTAAGAGAGTCGTTTTGAAGATTTATGTTCCTTATTCGCTTATAATTCAGTATTATAAGCTCGCATCTGCTCTTGGAGGTCAAGATGATAGGTTCTATAAACTATTGGCAGATCAGGCAATATTGAATATATTCTTTGAATTGGTCAAAAAGATCTCAACTGGCATAGGAAATGCGATAGGAACTCCTGAGGAGAACAACGTAGCAGCTTCCATTACTGGTGCATTACTAAACTTTTACAATACAACAATAGCTCATCTTAGACCACTTGTAGCTCTTCCTGACCCCTCCAACTTGCCGAGCGGTTATCAAACTGAACTCGACTTCCTTAATCTACCCATTAATTACAGAGATCCTGCCTACAACTTTTCCAGCGACGCCCTATATTATGGCACAAACAACTACTGGAGCAAATTGGCCAAACTTGTTATCTTACAAGCAGAGTTGCTCAGAACTTACAAATATGTCATGAATTCTGCGATCGTCATTTCTAAGCTACTAGCACTTGCTATTACACTTGAAATATTCAAGGGCTATTTCGATACCAAGAAGTTTTTCAACAAAAAGAACATATTTGCAGAGTTTGCTAAGAAATACGGCAATAAAATTTCTGGTCCACTTGCTCAGTATCTTGGTGCAGCGAAGATATCGTTATTAGAATTAGTGGGCTTTTTAACCTCAACTACAAGCTTATTCGGTAATAATTTCATTTACAACACTTTTAAAAACTGGTTCAAGAACAGCGAAACTGCTTCAATAATGCTAGCTCTTACTTTCAAAATAATAAGATTCTTTTTCGTAGCTATCATAGGAAAGGCTGAACTATTTTCAGAGTTGAAGTTTGAGGTTATTTTCCAAGTAATTGCAACGCTAATTGCACATCTACTTATGCTCCTTTACAATGGATGGAATTCATATTTGCTCATCAATGAGATCATGGTCTATCCTTACATATCCATGTCCTTATTAGGCTTCTTAAAAATCTTCCCTGTATCAATTGATCAATATGGAAACATTTCCTTCAATTCCTTGTTAACGAGTATTACAATTGGCACGAAGCCCACTGATGAGCAATGGTCTTCAAGAAATGAAGAGCATGGCGCTATTGAAACTGCAGCGCTAGGAGCAGATATGGAAGCACAATTCTTCTCAGTTGCAGATGCTTATTCAAACATTGAAAATGCAGTCGGCATAGTTCTAGCATTAGTAAGAGCATTGGATGGAATATTTGAAAAACTGAAGAGAACGAAATTCGAGAATGCTCTTGCATGGTATAACAAGGAATTCCAGATAACATTTGGTGGAAAAAGCTATAATATAAATATTAAGAATCTAGTTTCCCAGCTATATCTATCCTTGGTTGCAGCGATTTTAACTGACGGCCTTATGAAAGGAATTTGGGGCTATGCAATAAAGAAGTTCATTACCGTAAACCAAGATATAGCAGCTACTTTGACGCTCGTAACTTCAACGATTGCGCCGCTTGTAGCAGCAGTGGTAACATTCTTTACACTTGGGAAAATAGTGAAAACTCCAGCTATTAGTAAGCTTGGTTTCATAAAAGCTGCAAGCTATCAAGATAATGATGCTATAAGGATGGCATATCTTTCAAATGAGATAAATAGACTAAAATTTGGCCTCAATGATATGATGGGTCAGAGTTCTTATCGCATTGATTTAATCCAGAATTTAGTCGCAGACATCGAAGAAGGAAGTGTTTTAGTACAAAGGGCAATCTTTAGATCCAGTGATGCAAACCTGACAAGTGAACTTATTGGAGTTCAATCTCAGATTTCTGCATCTGCAGGCTTTTTATATTCGACGCTAAGCTACATTATAACGCATCCAAGCCTTAGGCCAACTGCAACGATCTTCTCAAATGTAAATGACTATTTAGACACAATATCGAGTAGTTTAAGCTATGCTGCAAACTTAACCGATGCAGCTTATCAAGAATCTAAGCTAAGCACAACGTTAGGGCCTGCGATTTTTGTTAAGAACATATTCACTGAGAACTTCCCCGATACTGGAGAAATGAATGTCATTGTGTATAACTTAGGTGACAGTAGCGCGAGCGTTAAGCTAAGGCTTCTTGATAATGGGATTCTCAATAGCTATACAACAGATGCGATTACGATAAATGCTAGGAGCTCACATATCTTTACTTTAAAGCCTACTATTGCGAATAATGCCAATAGCACTAGTGCTACGATCGTAGTTAATGTAAATGATTTCGATGCTTATACTGTCGAGTTCGACATGCCTTTGGTTCAACAACAATTATATAGTGCAAGCAACGGGGGTGTGACAGCGATAAGCGATGGGCCTGTCTCGTTTGATGGATCGAAGATAAAAGTAAGCAATGCGAATACG
This sequence comes from Thermoproteota archaeon, assembly GCA_021324265.1. GTDB lineage: Archaea > Thermoproteota > Thermoprotei > Gearchaeales > Gearchaeaceae > DSFO01. The sequence continues at coordinate 53,343 of JAJPJK010000001.1, forward strand.
CTCATAGTTTATGTTCCAAGCAGTGTAGCTCAGCCAAGGTTTGGTGCTACATTAGATGGTTATCTCATTCGCAGTGGGGAAGTTAAATTCGACGACTTCGCAATATTGGGCGTTTCCTTCAGTAATCCTGTCACAGGAACTATAGAATACAAAAGTCTTAAACAAAGCACTGAGTTTTTACAAGGAATGGGCTCGAAGACTACACAAAGTGGAGTAACCATAGAATCCAATGGAAACTTTTCGGCGCAAATAACGAAATTCGATGAGAATCCATTCCCCGAAGCTTCGCTAAGCGGTGCAAATAATGTTAAGATAATAGCCATTGACCTTTTGGATGCCGGTGCAGGCTTCGTTACAGTAAAGATAAGTTTTTCAGATTTGGGCATAAGCGATCCTACACAACTTCACGTTTACAAATATAATGCAACCTTAGAGCGCTATCAAGAAGTCAGTAACTACCAAGTGGATATGCAGAATAAGCTCGTAATATTCACTATGAAGCCTGGCGATCCTGTATTTGCTCTTACAAACGGTCAAATAACAGGAGGTAAAACAGCCCCAGGTCAAGTAGGTGGAGGTGGAATACAAATCTTCGGAGGTCTGAACTGGATACAGATAGCGATATATTCAGTTATTGCATTTGCGCTTTTAGTTGCGGCAATCTATGCAATAAGGAAAGTAAAGAAAAAATAATTTTTCTCAATTTTATACTGAATATTCCATCATTATTTAGTTCTATCTAGGATCTCTTTATGAATTTTCAAGTGAGTTACATATTGCTGGATATCTATTGAAATCATTCTTAATCCTTAAGATTCTCTAGAGAATTAAGTGCTTCTTAAGACGTTCGAGATTAGCATAAAGCTAGTTGTCAAAATATGAAATCATTGCATATCTTAAGATACTTTCAATAGAACCTCTTCTTAAAGATAAGGATTTATAAGCGTTGAAACAATTTTGTAGTGTTGCCTGCATAGATGGGTTCGTCAGATAAGAGCGTAGCCAGATTTTTCCCATTGAATATTAAAGTAGAGAGTGTACTAGGTCTACTAAATGCATTGTACAACACATTCAATAAGCATGCAGACATATTTGCGTTAGCTAATCATTTCGATCTTGATGCGGATGATCTTCTTCCGCTTCTTTCAGTCATAGAATTACTTGGGTTCTCTCTTATCCAAGGAGGAGACGTAATTTTGACTCCTCAAGGAGAAAAATTCTTAAATGCATCATCTAACCTTAAAAGGCAGATCTTGAGAGAGAAAATAAAAGAAATAGAACCTTTTAAAACTAGTATATCATTGTTGAAAGAAGTTAAAGAAGCTAAAATTGAGGATATAGCCGAGGAACTTCGAAAATTAGGATATCCTGAAGTCAACGAATTCGCTTTTTTAGAAAAGTTGACCAATACTCTAATGGAGTGGGGCGTATATACAGGCATAATGCGTTATTCAAGTGAAAGTCGAAGCTTTAAGCTCAATGAAAAAGTCTTCAAATCATAACTTTAATGTTAAAATCTCGATTTCAACTGATCTTTGAACAGGCCAGCAGGTTACAAGTTCACCAACTCTAAAGCTTGATTTCAGCCTAGATAGCCATAAATCATATCAACATAGCTTGAGAATTTAGGTAACCTAACACTCCTAGGATGTGGTATGTCTATGTAAATTTCTTTTACAACTTCTGCAGGCCTTTTTGACAAAATTATAACACGATCAGCAAGCTCTACGATTTCCTCTATGTTATGGCTTACCATGATGATAGCCTTCAAGGTAGGAGACGATCTCAATATATTCAAAATCTCGTATCTTAAGTTACTAGCTGTAGGCTGATCTAAGTTAGAGAAAGGCTCATCCATAAGTATAATCTCTGGGTCTGGCATAAGCGCTCTTGCAATTGCAACCCTTTGTCTCATACCTCCGCTTAGCTCTTTTGGGTAAAAATATTCAAATCCTGCTAGCCCAACAATTTCCAATAGCTTCATCGCTTTCTCTTTCCTCTTTTCTTTATCAGGTATCAATCTCAGCGCTGAAAGTTCAACATTCTCCAATGCAGTTAGCCATGGAAGAAGGGCAAATTGTTGAAAGACCATGGTTATTTTTTCGGTTGGGCCGTTCAATGGCTTTCCTTCAAGTAAAATTTCTCCGTTTGTTGGCTTAATCAATCCAGCGATGATTCTAAGTAGGGTGCTTTTTCCGCATCCACTAGGGCCTGTTATAGCTATGAATTCTTTTTCATTGACCTCCATATTTATTTTATGGATTATTTCAAATTTAGATTGTTTATTTGTTATAATAAAACTAATATCTTTTAATATTAAAATAGGATGATGAGATTCTTCTTTAATTCCTTCTAAACTCATGTTTCGTATTTAAATTTATTTGTTACATAATTATATAATCTTTTCCAAAAAAGTCTATCTAATAAGACAACAATAATTACCATAAAGAGGAGAGAGGCATATAATAAATTTAAATCTCCTATGTTTGCTGCTTCATCCAAGATTTTACCTAGACCAAAATTCACTGAATACACACTATTCCCGATTTGAATCCATTCTGCAACAATAAGAGCATTCCATGCGCCGCCTATGGCAGTGACGAGGCCTGTGACTAGGCCAGGCAGCATAGCTGGTAAATATAGTTTCGTGAATTTCTGAAGCTTTGATAGCTTCGATAGTTCAACAACTTCCTTTAGATCTGAAGGAAGCAAGCGCAGTGAAGAATAGGTATTATAAAAGATATACCAAATACTTCCTGAAATAATTACTGCAATCGATATGAGCTCTACGTTATTCCCAAACAATATGAACATATAAGGTATGAACATAGGAGCTGGAAAAGAAGCGAGGAATAAGAAAATAGGAAGCAAAAACCTTTTCGTGAAGCTATTCGTTACTGCCAAGATGGCTAGGAAGATGATTGGAAGCATTATAGCGGTAGCGATTGCAATCCTCAGAGCGGAATATGCAGCTGAAGTCACAAGCAATAATAGCATATCTTGTTTGAAATAATAGTTCACTATATTGATTATCGCTTTCAAATCCAAAAATACTCCCAATAAAATTAATATTATGAAGATGGGAGTGATGATCCATTTAAAAAATTTTATTAACTTACTTAGACTGATGATTTTATCTTTTTCGTGACTCTCAAGTGTATATGGGGGTTCGGCATATTGTTTTTTGAATATAGGAGCCAGCGGCCTTCTAGGTATGAACACATGCTTTGCTAAGATTTTTAAAGGTTTAGTTGTTCTAAAGAAAGAACTTATGAACCATGGCACCTTAGCAGTAGCTTCTGCGGTGGTTTCATACTTAAATTTTTGGCTCCATATGTTCAAAGGTCTAAAGAAGAGCATGTGTGTAGCGACCAAAGCAAGAAATAAGAGTAAAAAGGCAATAGCTATATCGTTGTAATCTCCAAGGCTGAATAATATAAAAGTCATCGATCCTATTCCCAAGAGTTGATATGAGGTTGTTCCTAGGCTAATTATTTCAGAAGAAGACAAAAAGAACAATCCACCGGCCCATGAAAGAGGGAGATTATCTATTATCCTTGGCCATGAGCTGGGAATATATACTTTTGCTATCTTTTGAAGAACCGATAGCTTCGATAGTTCTACTGTCTCTAATATGTAGGAAGGTATAGATTTAACAGATTCATAAACTGCGAAAATCAAATTCCATAACTGGCTTGTTATTATTAAGAAAACTGCTGCCATTTCAGCGCCTATAATTGGGAAAAAAGTGATGAAGAAAAGAACTGCAACAGGAAAGAAACCCAAAATGGGTATGGATTGAAGAATATCTATTAAAGGAATGATTATTCTCTCCGCAGTTCTATTCACGCCGGCCAATATTCCTAAACCAAACGCTAGTAATATAGAGATGACGATGCCTATGAAAAGCCTCAGCCAAGATAAGGCGAGAGCTTCTATCAGCGTAACTATTAACATGTGGCTGCACTCAATATTTACTTCGCTATATATATTTTTTCAAAGCGGAGCATGATAAAGCTTAAACAGTAAGAAATGATTAAAAAAGAGGTTTTAAAAGTTTTAAATTTAAAAAAAATTTATAGGAATCTATTTAAGAGAAATACCAAGAATATTATTACACTAGGTATATCATCTCCAAGAGCATCTGGATCTGCTGCCTCAATAACTATTGCAAATATCTTGATTATTAAACCTATGGCAAATATTATAGCTGCTATATTGTTGAATCTCTTTAGATCCATCTCATTAATTTTATTTCTGTAAAGTAGAAAGAGAACAATTATAACAATTCCTAGTAGTAGAAGGGCTGCATCATCTGCAATATATAGAACGCTGTCGCTGATTTCCTCTGTTATTGTAAATCCAAATACAAGGGAAAGAAAGGCACCGACAAAAGCAACACGTCTTCTTGCTATTTCTCTTGCCAGATTCCTGTTTTCTCCCAATTTAGGTCTTTGCGTAGTAAGATTTTGTAAACCTATTTAAATTTAACATTAGATGATTCTTTAATTTTTCATTTTTTTGATGTTATCGAATTCATGATAGCAGCAGATTAGCAATGCGAGCACGTCGAAGTATGCATGATCTTTATTTTATGTTTCGAAAAAGTTAGATTTTTATCTCATATTAAATCACGTTCTCACATGGACGTCATGGTTATTATGGGCGATGGTATAGGCCCAGAGGTAATGAAGGCTGCGCTTAGAATCTTAGATGTACTCAATGATAATTATAGTGCAGAAATAAATCCTGTGATTTATGATATTAATAGCGAAACTTTAATTTCCAAGAAATGGACGCTTGATAAAATAATTGAGGAAGCGAAGAGATTTAAGGTCATATTAAAGGCCCCGCTCGGCAATCCTAAGATCAGAAGTGCAGAAGGAACTGAGCTCGCGCTAGATATTGTCCTTGGTCTTAGATTTGGTCTTGATCTTTATGCTAACATAAGGCCTATTAGACTTTTGCCAAGTGTCATTTCTCCTCTTAGATACTTCGGGCCTGGTTCAATTGATTACGTGATCGTAAGAGAGAACAGCGAAGGACTTTATGCAAGTCATTTTGGGGGCCTAATATTAAGGGATGAGCTTGCTATTGACGTCCAAACCATAACTAGGAAGGGAACGGAAAGGATAGCTGAAATAGCCTTTGAGCTTGCTAGGAGTAGGAAAGGTGCGCCTTCAGATGGTATTAAAAAGGTTCTTTGTATCGATAAAAGCAACGTATTAAAGAGCTTCGCCTTTTTCAGGAAGATTTTTTCTGAAGTAGCGAAGAGGTATAGCGATGTGGAAGCAGAGTTCATGTATGCAGATGCAGCTGCACAGTATATGATACTTCATCCTGATAGACTTGATGTCATCGTTACTGAAAACATGTTCGGCGATTTACTTTCAGATCTCGCTGCAGCTACTGTAGGAGGCTTAGGTCTAGCTTATAGTGCAAATGTATCCAAAGAAGCTGGTATGTTCGAACCTGTGCATGGAAGTGCTATCGATATTGCTGGTAAAAATATCGCTAACCCTGTTGCGATGCTTCTTTCTCTATCAATGATGCTATCATGGTTGAACATGAAAAACCTTGCTGAACTGGTCGAGGGTGCAGTAATAAAAGCACTCGAATCGGGTCATGCTACACCCGATCTTGGAGGGAAAGATACAACAACTAGCTTTACGGAGTTTGTAATCTCTAATTTGCTTAATAACTAGCATTAAGAATTTGATAAATGAAATTTCATTCAAGATGAAAGGTAAGACAATATTAATAACTGGCGCTAACTCGGGAATAGGTAAGGAAGCAGCAAAGGAGCTCGCGAAAATGGGAGCAAACTTAGTAATCGTTTGTAGAAATAAAGAAAGAGGGGAAAAGGCAGTGAAGGAGATAAAAAGTTATAGTGCCAATGAAGCCGTTGAACTTTATGTCTGCGATCTTTCTAAACAAACTGAGATTAGGGATTTCGCAAGAGCTTTTAGCTCAGAACATTCGAGGCTTGATGTGCTTATAAATAACGCAGGCACAGTATACATGAGCTATGGAGAAACGGAGGAAGGAATAGAAAGGACGATGGCAGTTAATTATTTTGCACCTTTTCTCCTTACGAATTTATTGCTTGATATGCTTATTAAAAGCGCACCTTCAAGGATCATAAACGTTGCATCTGATGCCCATTTCAGTGGCCACATCGATCTCACAGACATAAATAGCAAAAAGAACTGGAATCCTTGGAGGGCCTATGCGAATTCAAAGCTTGCACTCGTCCTCTTCACTTATGAGCTTGCAAGGAGATTGAAGGATAAAGGCGTTACAGTGAATTGCTTGCATCCAGGAGCTGTTAGGACGAATATATGGACACATACTGGTATTTTGCGACCGTTTATGATGTTCGCTTCTCTGTTCATGAAGAGTCCAAGGAAAGGTGCTGAAACAATTATATATCTTGCATCATCTCAAGAAGTTGAGCATGTCACAGGGAAGTACTTTGTAAACAATAAAGCAAGGCCATCATCGAAAGAAAGCTATGATAGCGATCTCGCGATTAAATTATGGCAACTAAGCATGGAGTTGACGAAATTGTCTGTTTAGGATAGCCTCAACTCGGTCAATTCTTTCGTAGCTGTTACAAGCCAAATATTGCGCTTTTCTGCTTCTTTTATTGCTTCAGGAAGAGCTTGCATTGTATATATAACCTTTATTATTTTCTTTTTTAAATATTGTGGATACTTTGTTTGCAATATACTAATATCGTTGTCTATACTTTCTATAAGCTTTTGGCTTGCTCTAGTTTTAACTTCACCAAAAATGGTAATATCTTCATTTGTTCCATATATATCGATCTCCAGTTCAGGAAGACTCAGAGGCATCAGGCTTATATTCAATCCTTTCTCTTTCAATCTATAAGACAAGACTTCTCTTGCTTCTTCTTCTAGCGTTAAAGATGTTCTCTCGATATATGCCTCTATAGCCCTCAGTCTTTTGTCCATAAGTTCGAATCCTCTCTGCATATCTTTTCTGAGTTCGTATACTTCTTTAGCAAGTCTATTGTGGTCTTCCCTTAAGTTCTTTGTTTCTTCTCTTAAACTTCTTGTTTCCTCCCAAAGCTTTTTAATTTCCTCCTTTAATAGATAAATTTCCTGCCACATTTTTTTGGTTTCTTCTCTTAAACTTCTTGTTTCCTCCCAAAGCTTTTTAATTTCCTCCTTAAGCAAATGAATTTCTTCCCATATTTTCTTTGTTTCTTCTCTTAAACTTCTTGTTTCCTCCCAAAGCTTTTTAATTTCTTCTTTTAGGAAATAAATCTCTTCCCATATTTTCTTTGTTTCTTCTCTTAGAGCTTTTATCTCATCTTCAATTTTGGTAGTCCTATCGAGTAATTCCTTGTAACCTATAAGACCTGCAACAGCATGTCTGAATACTGTATCCTTTTCAAGTATATTGAGAAATGTCTTCTTTAGCTCTTCCTCTTGCACAAAAATAAAACATGAGTGAACATATATTTATGTTATGATAGCCATAATCAATTCATGGTCAATCCTGCATACTTTCAAGGTGTAGCTATTGGCCTTTTGATAGCTTGGGTTACGGGCTTAATAGCTTACTTAAGAGTTAGCAATGATTTGAATAGTTTGAAATCAGCTTTCCTTTATTTAATCATACTTGAAGCTTTGCTATTTGTTGCATTTTCGGTCATCTCACTGTTGTTACGAAGTTAAATCAAGTTAGCTCTTTGTTTAGTTAATGTATTCTGCGTGGGCTAAAACTTTTGGTAATAATCTAAACAAAAATAAGAGAATATATATAATTTTTAAACAGAATCAAAAAAATATTAGCGATTTTATTCGACACTTTAAAATGATCATTTAGGATTTACCTTCTTGAATCCTCCTTTACCCTTAATATTGCCGAGATAGAAGCTTGGCTTACCATTTTTGAGATATTCTCTCGTAACAGCATTGCATGAGCAAATGTATTCCTTCACGTCGAATATTCCATACTTCCACGTTCTATTAACCTTGCTCAAATCTTTTCCGCAATTCCAGCAGCGAACCATGATCTTAGATTTTTTAGAGAAATAAAAATTTAAGAATAAATTTTCTATCTGTATTAGCGCAGATCATGAATGGTTACCTTATGATAAGTAGTTTGCATATAAAAGTATCGAAGAGGTATGTCTATCTAAGTTTGTATACGCTCAATTATGAACAAGATTATTGATGACTTCAACAATATCATATCAAGCAAACTAGGTTTCGAGCTTAGGAAATATCAAGTCCATGTTGTGAAGGAGGTTATCGAAAAGATTGAGGCCGGCCAGAGATTCATAATAGTTTCGATGCCGACTGGAAGTGGCAAGACATTGCTTGAAATGTGCGTTGCCTACTATGCCTTTACTCAAAATAAAGGCCGCATTCTAGCCTTGGAACCTACAAGGTTCCTTTGTGATCAGATGTATTCTGGCGTAAATCGCGGTCTATGGAGTGCTGTATTTGAAGAGAAAGTTGGTAAAGAATATGAAGGCAATTGTGAAAGCTTTTTTGAGAATAAAAAAATCATCATCTCAACGCCCCAAACAGCGCTCAAATGTTCTTCAATGCTAAAGAATGAGTTCAATTTCGTCATAATAGATGAGGCACATCATGCTTTTGGGGGCAAGTATTATGCTGATTTGCTTTTGAATCTCAAGCCACAAGTTGTTATTGGATTCACAGCATTGCTCCCATCATATAAGAAATATGAACTCCATGATGAATTAAGGAATGAGTTAGGCGATCCATGCTTGCTTTTCTATGATTTCAAGAAATTAAAGGAAATCGATCCAGATTATGATCCTCCTAAAGCAATCGCTGATTTATTTGATGCAGAGTTTAGCGATGGTGAGAATAGCATCTATGATATGCTATTTAGAGGCATTATCGAAGGAAATCCGCAAAATATCAAGTTCTTGGGACTTACTTTAGCTAGATTTGGCAAGGAAGCTTTCTGTGAAAGCTATGGAAATGCGAAGACTAAGAATAAAGTTGCTTCAGAGGCAATCATTGAAGAGTTCTGCAGCAGAAATGACCCTTCGCATAAGTCTAGGAGTTTGCTCGAAATATTAAACGTGTATGACGTGATGAACAATGATGCGCTTAGGCCTGTGCTAGTATTTACTTCCCGCAAGGCTACAGCTAATGAGTTCAAAGAAATCATTGCTAACCATTTCAAGCCTATTGAAGAAAGGATAATAGTTCTTACGAGCGATATTAGCAGAGAAGCAAGAGCTGAGCTCGTTAACAAAGCCAAAAACAAGGGCATTGATATAATCATATCTACACTTGTTGGAGAGGAGGGCGTTGATATACCTGAAGCGGGCCTTCTCGTTATGACAGATGTTCCCAAGAGTCCGCTTAGATTTTATCAACGTCTTGGTCGTCTTATTCGTGGGACTAAAAATCAAAGGCTTAAATATCTTGTAGTTACGTTAACACCCAAAACTGTTGAATATCTTGATCTCGACGAAGCTCTACATAGGTTAAGTTACGAAGGCGTTGATGTTAGCTATATTGTAGTAAATCTCAGCGATAAGCTTCCTAGCGAAAAGGTTCTAGATATAACGAAAAATTATTTAGAAATATACAAAGAAAAATCCATACCATACTCTGTCTTAGCTTTCGGCAAAGAACTTGGGAATCCTTTAGAGTACATATTTAATTACATAAAGAGTAATGAAGGCTTCGCAAGTAAAATCAAAGAATCATTGGAAAAATGGGGTCTGAAGATAGAAAATGATGATGAGCTCTACTACGCGATTCTAGAAATCCTTACATTTAACTTCCTTAGAAGTAAAGAAATCTCTGATATTTTCACTAAATTTGATAAAGGAATCAGCAAAAGCCAATTTAGTAAGGAGTTCGGTCATGCAATTCTTGAGAAAAAACTCTTTTATATCTATGATATCGAATACCTTTCGGAAATCATATCTTTAGAGCTGATGACTCTTTATCATAGTGCTTCAAGCATTAATAAAAAATTCATCGAAAACCCTTTTTTCAGACTAGATAGGAAGAACATACTCAGACTTTTCGCTAGAGCGTTTCCATTTTCGAATATAGGAAGTGTTATATCTGAGTTGGAAAATCTTGAGAAAGGCTATAAAGATGAACTCGAATATGCAATAAATGACAAACTGATCGAAAGCTATAGTGTTTGGGTTTTTGATGGGGATTATAATGAAATAAACAAATCGCTCCCTTGGACAGTAAATATTCAGCTAAGCATAAAAAATATCTACATCTCTCTTCCCGCTCAAATAAACTATTATGATATAAGCAATGAACTTTGTGAAGACAAAGATGTTAAGAAGCTAATCGAAAAAAACCTAACTGCAATTGGATATAGAGCTATAATGAAACTCTTGGATGAGCTCGGTCTAATAAAGGATTAGCTTATTATTATATTCAGCTTACAGTATCAAATATGTTTTATTTATGTTTTCTTATTGCCCTATTATTTTTCCTTGTTTTTAATTCAAAAATTTTTAAAATTTTTATCTTATTATCTTTTATTATAATAGTAAGAGGATATAACAAAGATTTCATAAAACATGCAAATTTTTATCGCCTGTTTTGGATATTATTAGATTGGGCATGTCGAATTGGTGGGACTTAGCTTATAGTAATGATTTTATTCCTTGGCATAGTGATACTCCTACAAAAGAGCTAGTCGATCTCGTAGAGAGTGGAAGGATCAAACCTTGCAAGGTTATAGATATAGGATGCGGATTGGCTACAAATTCCATATACCTAGCAAAGAAAGGCTTCATTGTTACCGGTATTGATATATCAGCCGTAGCTATTTCTAGAGCCAAACAAAGGGCTAAAATGGAAGGAGTAAGTATAAGTTTTTACAACATCGATTTCACAAAAACAGAAACAGTATCAAAGATAGGAAAGTTCGATCTGGCAATAGATATTGGTTGTTATCATAGTTTGGCATCAAAAAACGAACGCGAAAGATATTTTGAATCTCTAAATAAAATCCTTAATAATGGGGGCAAATACTTGTTATGGGCTTTTTCTTCTAAGGATGCATGGAAAGGAGGGCCGCCAGGTATTGATGAAAACGAAATTGAGATTATGTATGATAAAAAATTTTCTATAATTGAAAGAAAGTTAATAGATACAAGTTTTAGAATGACATATTTTTATTATCTTCAAAAACTTTAAATCGATGCACATTAGATTACTAAATTTTCTTATATTTTTTCCTAAATATCATAAATATTTTTTAGAAATTCCTCAATATCACTGAAAGAATCTCAATGCTCTTGCTTAAATTAATCTTGGTCAATACCACTCGTAATAAAGCTAAAGATATAATCCTAAAAGTTAAGGGATTACTATTAAATAAGCTGTAGTTCTCTTTTTAGCCAATGAGCGTGAAAGTAATAGATGGTAAGAAAGTAGTAGATGTAAGGAATTTACCTCCATATCAAAGGCATGGTTTGATCTTCAGTGTTTTTGATGAACTCGAGCCAGGCGAAGAGATGCTCATTGTAAATGATCATGAACCAATTCATTTGCTTCATCATTTAAAACATGAACGAAGGGATTTTGATGAGGAATCATATAGGGCATATGAAAAAGAACCTGGGATGTGGATCGCTGTGTTGAAAAAGAAGCGGGTTGAAAATAAGAAATACGTTTACACAAACTTCGATAAGGAAAGGAATTACAATGAAGAGGAATTCAATCCTGTTCCGATTCATGGAACCAAGGATTACAGAGTTTTGCTGACTTTCATAAAAGCCGGCCAATTCATTCCTGTGCATGAGCCAAACATAGATTTGATATTCTTGATAAGAAGTGGTAAGGGAACATTTGTTGCAGGAGATGATAAGATTTCAGTAAAGGAGGGAGATATAATAGTTGTCCCTGCAGGTGTAAAAAGAGGGATATATGCTGAAGAGGACATTGAAGCATTGCATGTAGTAATTCCTCCCCCAAGCGATAGAGACCATCACGTTGTTGCAGAGAAGCTAAAGAGGAAAATCTTCGAATAAAAGCAATAGTCTTATGGTTAATATTTCTTCGTTTAAGATTGTAGCTCATGTTATCATTTCAGAATGATTATTGCATCTCTTGCTCTTCTTTTCATGGCTTACCTAGAAAGAATTAATAGAGCACTTTTTATGCTTAGAAGAATTTATTTCGAAGCATTTTCGATTCAACTCAGGCTCAAGAATGAATGGTTAAGGGCTGAGAAAAATGAATTTCAGTAGAACTCTCCTTTTCTTAATTTTGAGCATGTCGATGTTTCTATTGGGAATAGTAGATGGCGTATTTAGGCTAATGAACACTTCTGGAATCAACGTAAATTTCCTTTCCCAAATTTATTTGCTTCATCCTGTTATACTTGTTTTTGGCTTCTTTGCTTCAATAATTGTTACCGAAAGGGTAGCTGGGATGAAGCTTTTGAATACTTCTTCTCATTTTAAAAGCCTAGTTAATATTCCTGTTCCCCTCTATTGGATAGGTTCTTTATTGATCATATTGAATTCATTATTTAATTATGGATTAATTTATCAATTATCTATTTTCTTATTTTTCATAGCATCTTTATCTTTTATTTTATTTCTATATTATTTAAGAAAAATTAGCCACATGAAGCTTCCAATTGATTATATGATACTCTCTGCTTTCCCATTGACAATAGAAGCAATTCTTCTTTATTATTCATTACCTGTAGCAAATATTCCTCGTATTTTGCTAATTTTATCATTCCCTATAATATTTATTCTTGGAGAAAGAGTCGAATTAACTTCATTTACAACAGCTCTCAAATATGATAAGTTGTATAAATATATATTTTATTTCTTAATAATCTCAATTGCGTTATTAACTATTTCAGCTATATTTCAATTAAAATACTTAGATGGTAATCTTAATTTACTTATTATTTTTATTTCATTGCTAATATTAACTATTTCATTCCTTATTTTCTATTATATTGAAAGCTCTTTATTTAGGCAGTTGAGAAAAACAAATTTAATTCTCAATTTGTATACATCAAAGCATACAATGCAATCTTATTTTTGGGGAATCGTTGGTCTCTTTTTAATGATTATCTATGTAGGAAGCAAATATAGCTTCGATCTATACGATGCATCAATACATGCACTCGCGATTGGCTATATTGGGTATATGTTTCTTGGTCATGGACCAGTCATATTTCCAACTATTGCGAATAGAAAATTAGATGCCTCGAAATTGAGATTATATCCTTCTATCATACTGAACATAGCCGTTCTAATCAGAGTAATCTGCGATATCATTAGAAATTTCATCTATAATCCAATTCTAGGCTACCTGATCTCTTTTTCAGGTTTTTTGGTACTACTCACAGTTGTTGTATTTTTAGCAGTTATATTAAGCGCTAGTTAAGAGAATTGTTAGAATTGATCTGAATGAAGAGCTCGGGGAATATAGAATTGAATTCAAAGGATCTATGATCAAGAATATCTTGGAGACCTATCCATTCAAGCACGTATAAATATTTGGTAAACCTTTGAACGTAGTTGTATGAGCAGCGTGTTCAGTGTTAAGATAAGGAAGGAGTTAAAGGAGAAGATGGAAAAGTATAAAGATAAAGTCGATTGGGCCTCTGAAGTTAGAAGTTTCATCGAAGCAAAAATTAATGATATTGAGGCTGAGGAGAACATCAAAAAAGTTTTAGAAAAATTATCTAAAATGCCTCATGAATCTCCAAAAGGTTCAGCGGTATTAAGTATAAGAGAGAACCGTGATAGCAATTGATGCTTCTGCTTTAGCAGCCTTTATTCAGAAAGAATCTGGCTGGATGGATTAGGCAAAGCATAAAGAGATGCGTTACGCTTGACTGAGATTTAAAGGCAAACTTAAATGGAAGGGTAAACAAGGCAAGCTAGAGATTTTCGAAAGAAATAGAAAATGGTATGTCATAATACCAACACCGGTTTCTTAAGCAATAAAATCATCAAACCCACACACCCTTTTTTAATTTCTCAAGATATTATGAGAGTCGCTGTTAGTCAAATAGGCTGTTTAGGTCATCATGTATTCTAGGAAAAGAATTTTGGTAGCGGCTCCTGCGTAGTCTCATTAATCTTATGAACCTTCTTAAAGATTGATGGATCCTCATTGAGCCTTGGCTTTGATTCAAGGTATTTTATTAATCTATTTTCTTTCACTGCAGTGGAGATTGCGAGAGTCTCCAAGGCTTGCCTCTCAGCATTAAAGACTCTGGAATATTTTATATTTCTTAAAACACTTTTCAGATCAATCTCGTAACTACCGGCATCTATAATGGAATCTTTTGCCACATCGATACTGTAATATCCGTAATCCGTTCTATTAAGGAGCTTTGCCTTAAGTTCATAGTTTCCAATATCACCTAAAATTGGAATTATTCTATGGTTTGAACCAAAAGCATTAAACCCCATAGCAAATATAGTTAGATCTTTCGCTGGAACGACCTGTTGCTTCTTGGTCGCTTTACCATATTTAAGATTAATAGCATAACGAAAACATGGCTCATTGAACTCTTTTTCCATTTTCTGACTCTCATACACGATGGAGGATACGAAGTCGTACTGTGATATAGGGTTACCTCCATTAAAATCCACGCATATGAAATTCTTTTCGAATTCATCCCTACTCATGTAATATTTGAATAGCTTGGGGATATCGGCAGTAGAGTAGTGGGGGATTACCGGAGCCAATATTGCATGAAAGGAGCAAGTCTGATGAATTTCAGCGAATTGATCCAGAAATTTGACATAATCTTTGGCAGGAACACCTAGCAGAATTGGGGAAACTAGAATATCTAAATCAGGGTTATTAAGGAGATGAACAATGAATTCAGTTTCCTCCTTTGTGGGTACGTTTCCAGCGAAATCGCATTCTACGATGCCTATTGTTATATTGTCAGCAGCTTTTTTAAGGAGAGAAGAGAGCTTATTAGTGAAAGACCTTCTATAAAATTCATTGTCCATGGCTTTGCGCAGGTTTTCATGATTAATACGCAGGTAAATCTCGGTTAAACCTTTCTTCTCTTTGCCCTTTAATACGGTTTCATCATAAATGTGATTTGTAGATGCAGAAAGCGCTCTTTTAGGAGTTATTATTGTTTTCGATCCTACAGAAACTTCAATGACTCTTGCAAACCTGAATACAGAATCAGCTTCAATTATTCTTGTTTTTACGTACATGATAATCCATGAAAGTATTATGCTTAAAAATACATAATAATGTTGTTGTATTAAATCAAAGTGTAGATGCAAAAATGGAAATCGAAAAAGATTTGGAAAACCTCTCAATGATTGATAAGTTTATCATTATGTTACTTTACGCTGCTGGCGGTAGAACAAGGGGAAAGCTTTGGCTTCAAAAAGAGATATACGTATTGTCTAAGGCTTTTAAGGATCTAGCAGACAAACTTGACTTCTATCCTTACGATTATGGCCCATTTAGTGAGGCTGTAAGCGAGCACCTAGACATGCTTAAGAATTCAGGGATTATTACAAAAGATGGAAAAGGACTAAGCGAATATGGGCTAAAATTGGCTAAAGAAGCTTGGGAGAAGGAAGATGAGTACAAGAGAGGAATAGTTAAAGAAACTTCAGACTTCATGGAGAAGCTTGATGAAGATGAATTACTGTTGTATGTTTACACCGTACATGGAATGGCTGAAAATAGTGAGGTCAAAAAAAGGATACTTGGAAATCGTGTAGAAATAGCCTTAAGGATGCTAGAAAAAGGAAAAATATCCTTGGGTTTAGCTGCAAAGCTCGCAGACTTGCCGGTGGCGAAGATGATGGAAGAAGCGATAAAACGCGGTATAAAACCTTTCGATGTTGAAGGCGATTTAGAGTAAAAAATTGACTAAAAAAAGTAGTAAGAGCAAAAAAGGAATCCTAATTTTTGACACAAGTGTTATAATTGAATTACATCGAGCCTACATGTTAGATAAACTTGTAGCATATAAAGAAGCAATGAACGTCGAGCTAGTACTAACTGAAGAAGTATATAGCGAGCTCATGAGGAACGACGCCTTTAAAGACATAGAAAACTTCCTTATGCGCAATTTTAAGAAATTCAACACGCCAAGCAACATTATAGAAGAGATTAGACTAAGTAACCCAAACTTAGGGCCAGGCGAGCTAAGCGTTTTAGCAAGCGCGATTTACATACTTAGGCAAAACAATGAGACAACACCAACGGCTATTATGGATGATAGAAAAGGGCGTAAAGCTGCAAAAAGTCTCAATTTAAACGTTCATGGCACTCTTTGGATAATCCTGCAGCTCAAGAATAGTGGGATAATTAGTAAAGCTAGAGCGATGGAAGTCATTAGGAGTTTACCAGAACGAGGCTTCTATATTAAGGGAGAAGAATTACAAGAAGCGATAACAAAAGCTTAAAAGGACTGTTGATAAGAGTAGAGTATTCCATAATCCATTCGGTAAATCATACAAGTTTTTATCGCCATATTTCTCGGTGAATTGATCAAAAGTCATTAATTTCTTTGGCAAATCGATACCCTGAACTTCTATATAACTACTGTTATCACAACTATACTCCCAAAAATCGAAAGACACTACTAGAATCGGAGATTGAAATTTCTACCGTTAGATGGGGATATACATAATCGTAAACTACTTCGTCCTCATAAAAATAGTAACCAACTAGGCATTGTTTTAATAACCAGTACTTCATTTTGATGTTTTCATTTTCAGGTTCGAAAACATCCTTTATTTTACGCACAATTTTAATACATATTTTATTTTATCAGTTGAAGTGCTCTTTCTGCTAGAATTCTTGCATACCTTGCAATTTTAATTCGTTCTTCTTCTTTTTGACTTTCGCCAGATTTCATCAACATTGTTTCTTTTCTGGAGCTACTGAGCAACAATTCCAATCTTTCTGAAAACCTTCCTTCTTGACATGCTAAAAACAAGAGCTTTACGTAATTAACTGCTTCTTCACATGCTCTTATCATCTTTTCTTTATCCTTGCCCTTAGTTGTAGCGATGAATGGATATTTTAATGCCTCATTTATCAACCCAAGGAATACTCCATCGAGTTTTTTATCCCAAATATACTTGAAGAACTTTTGGGATCTTAGATAGAACGATCTAATGGGTAAAGCCATATCGAGCTCAATTTTAGCAGGATTTGTGCCTGATGGTTCATTGATTGCAATTTCGAAGGATTCTCGTGATTACTTATTATAGGAGGTTTTAAACTTAGATAAGCACATTCTCATTTTTCAAATGTGAAATAAAAAAGCCTTGCTCAGAATTGTGAAACGAGAAATATTTGATTATTTTGGTTGTTCAGTTTATTGAAATTTTTCTATGTATGAATATAGCGTAGTGAGGATTTGTGCGTGATGTTATTACAAGTTTTGAAACATTAAGTCGAAAAATGGGTAACGATGTAAATAAGAAAAATTTTTAAATACTCAACATATTTAATCATATGAATCAAATAAATATCGATGAAATAAGTGATATCCTGTATGAAGAGTATGTGAATCGAAAAGCATATTCGATTGTTGATAGAATGTCAAGAGTTACGCATAAGGAGACGGCGATACAGGTTCTCTATGATGCAATAAGAGGCATAACTGATGAAGAAAAAAAGAAAAAATTTAAGGAATTCATCGATTCAGTCACCGGGGATTTAGAAAAAGGCGATTTCTATCAAGTTAAATTAGTAGCTCTTAAGGCTTTAACGAGGGGATGAGTGTGAATTCACAAAACTCAACACAACAATTATATAATATTCAGGTCAAAAAGCGAGAACATCCCTTTATCTCAATTGGGGCAAGAATTATAGCTAATGTTGAAGCATTAAATATGGTCGAATCAGCGGGCAATCTGAGTAGGCATAGAACAGTTCCTTTTATAGTTGCAGAGAAAGATAGTTACAAGTTAAAATGGGTACCTGCTCTAAGTGGCGAAACTCTTGCTCATGCTTTTCAATCTCATCTTGCTGATT
The DNA here is from genome assembly GCA_021324265.1 of Thermoproteota archaeon. Taxonomy (GTDB): domain Archaea; phylum Thermoproteota; class Thermoprotei; order Gearchaeales; family Gearchaeaceae; genus DSFO01. The sequence goes on from JAJPJK010000001.1 coordinate 71,357, forward strand.
TTGGTGATAAAGTATGCTATTTTTGTAAAAGGAAAGAATTCTTAAAACATTCTGCACTTGATTTTTATAAGAAGTTACTAGATTCAAAATTGCAATTTGAAGAATGGGAGAAGAATTTGATCAATGAATATGAGAATAAAAGCGAGTTGGAGATTGAAAAAGAGATTATTAAAAATTGTATTGTTGAAGACATAGGCGGTTTTCTAGTTGCTTCTGCAGCACCAGAACATTCTACATCGAAAAATAAAGCCTCTACGGAATCAGCAGCTAAAGGCAAGAATGAGGAAAAAAGCGATAAAGAAAGAGGCAAAATGGTAAGGCGAACTTCTATTGTTCAATTCAGTTACATGATTCCTACACTTGATGGAATAGATTCTGGTGCAAGTACAACTGACGTGCAAATGCAAGTCAGGATGGCAAACAATGCTCAAAATTTTGCAACGAGTTTGGGATATTCAAATCCAATACAGGCTCCCTATAACAAGGAAATCGCATCTTCAACTTATTCGTTCATGGTTAATCTTGACTTAGATGGGATAGGTTATAGCAGTTATACCAATGAGAATATTATTGAAGAAGAAGAGCGAAATCGTAGAATAGATTTAATCTTTAAGGCTTTAAAATTATTATTAGACGGCAATTTTGGCGCTGGCAAATCTAGGTATAATCCATTTATTCTAACTGAACTTGTACTTTTATCGGTAAGTAAAGGACCTGCATTATTTACAGTATCGCCTCCTTCATTGCGAATGGATGACTTCATTCTAGAAACTGTAGAAAGGGCAAAAAGTTATATGAAAGAGATTCAAGCTCTTTCAATCCATCTATACCTTTGGATTAATGAGGCTGCAGAGATAAAATCTCGAGTTGAGAGGTTAATTGAGGGGTTAATTAATAAAAAGAATACAGATGGAGAGACTAATATCGGACTTAAAGAATATAGTCCAAAGATTGATGATAAAAGAGAATTAAAAATAACTATAATTTCCTCGAGATCAGTGGGCGAATTAATTCAAGCAATCCAGAATGAATTAAAATCTCAAAAACAAGAACAAAAGTGAAGGCTTTTGTCATTTCTCTACGTTTTCATTGGGGTTACAGTATTAGAACATATTTTGCATCGAAGATGAGCGATGCTTATCTGATTCCTCCGAAATCTTCAATAATAGGGGCGATAGCTAGATCTATTAGTGCAAGAAATGGAAGCAGGGTTGAGTATTACATCAAGGATTCAAAGGTTATGGGTTCATCTGCATTAGCTTACGAAAATACAATCAAGGATTACGCAATAAAGCTAGAGGGTTATCCTCTTAGATTCAATACCCTGTTACGTTTGCTAGTTTATCCTTATTGGGTTACAAAATTCGATATAGAAAAAGGTGAGAGTAATTTTTTTAATGTCGTAGAAACTGGAATGGTGAGTTATCCTGGGGGGCTTATTAGATTATTGCTTGTATCCGAGACTTTGGAAAAAGAGGACCTGTTTTCTATTATAAGATTGGGAAGTAAGGAATCAATTACAAGCGTTGTAAAAATTGAAGAGGTCACTTCTATAAGCAAGAAAAATAAAGGAGAAAAAATTAGAGATGTCACATTTTCTTTTAATTCTGATTTGGCTGAATCCATATTAGGTAGCTTTGTATATGAAAATACACCAGAATTTGATCGCTATATTTATGAATTTGAGTTATCTAGAGTTGATTTTAGAATTGAATTTAAAAGGAATGTGATACCTCAACCTTTTGTTAGAGTAGTACTCAAGAGTGACTGTTATTTATATGAAACTCCATATGGAAATGCCATATTAGAATATGGCACTTAATCCACCATTTCAAATTGAAGCGTACGCTCCACCGATTTATCTCCCTTTATTCAGGGATATTTTCATAACTGCATGGAATAATCTAATAGCAAATGCACCGAGTTTGGAAGTAAAAAACATAGCAGTAAAGAATGGTTTAGAAGTTTTGACTGTAGAACTCACCGACCAAGATTTTCTCCATATTAAGGATAATGTGGATACAGGTAATCTTCAACTAACGGATATTAAGCAGTTTGAACAAGAGTTGAAAGCAAAAATTATTTATGAGGTTTCTGGTAAGAAAAAGGTAAAACAAAATATATCTTATTTAGCAGGTACAAATAAAAAATTTAACGGAATGAATATGGGTAGCACTTTTTTAAATGCTGTAAGTCGTAGCTATCTTTACGCTTACGTGAGAGGTTTCTTTAACTATGATAAGAGAAGTTATAAGCTTGAAAAGGGTTCTCTGAAACAGGGTTCTGGCAGATTTTATTTAGGGATATCCAACTATTATGGTTTATTTTGTTTTAAATTAGGTTATATTTTTTCTAAAATTCAATTAGGAAAAGTAAGTAAAAATATTTTTTTAGTAACAGGAGACATAATACTCGATAAATCTTTTTCTAGAATTTTTATTAAAGATTATTATAATAGGATAAAAACAAGAGTTAAAAATATACTCTCCAAATTAATTTCAAATAGGAAAGATTATCCTTTATTGTATGATTTTATTATGATAAGATTATTGATTGAAATTATTAAAGATTCTCTAAACACTTCGATAGTTTTTGCATATAATTGGCCTTCTTTACGTTTATATTTAGGCTCAACTAATGGATATGTTATTATTGAAATTACACCTAACATTATCAATACGGCTAAGTTGGCTTTATTTTCATCGGCTGAATATTTTGATTTAACACCTTCAGAATTATTATTTAAGCTAGCTAATTTAATAGATAAAGGTATAGGGGGAAAGGAAAGATATATCAGCGATATATACTCGTTTATTAACTCTACTTTTCAAGGAAATCCTGATATTGATACTTTCTATAGGATAGAAAGAGCTAATATTGCAGAACAATGACAAGAGTTGCTTTAAATGTTTTGAGTGATTTAATAGAAAAGGAGAACGAAATCATTGCTGTATTACCTACAGGTTATGGAAAGACTACTTTCTTATTAGAGAATAAGAATTTATTTGACAAACTAGGTCGAGTAATTCATGCATTACCTTTACAAGCAATTATAAGACAGCTATATATTAAGCTGAAAAATAAAGGCTTTGACGTAGGTTATCAAATGGCTTTACAGATCCCTGAAGGAGATAAAAGACCCTTTTTATCTAAACCGTATATGGTAACTACAATAGACAGTTTTCTTTTAGATTTTTATGGAATACCAGTGCATGAAATTTTTAGAGCTAAATGGCATAGTGATCTTGCGTTTTTAATTTCCAGAGTTGCTAACTTGCTAATATTCGATGAGTTTCATTTAGTTACAGCCTTAGAGGCAGAAAACGCTGAGGAGGAATATATAAAGATAATCGAAGTTGTCAAAGATTGTTGGAGTAGCTTCAAAAAAGGAAAAAAGTTAATCTTAACAGCGACTCTATCTCCTTCAATAATCGCAGAGGTCTCACCCAATGCGAAAATACTAGTGTATGCTCCGGATTCACACGCATATATAGAAGCATTAAAACAAAAAAAGCTTGATCCAATAAACATTTGGAACATTGAAGATTCTTTTTATAATAATTTTTATAATTACTTAAACTTTGTAAGAACATACATTGTAGAGTTAGAAAATTATAATCAAATTCTAAAATTTTTTGATAAAATATATCGTGAGCATGAAAATAAAAAAGTATTAGTCGTTTTAAATCATGCATGGAAAGTTGAAAAACTAGCTTTAGAATACGGAAAATTATTCATTCATGGATTTTTTGGAAATGAATCGAAGGGTTCGATGTTTGAAATGATAGAAAAAGGAAATTTAGATATTATATTTGCATCGCAAGTTATTGAAGCAGGTTTAGATATAGATTATGACGTTTTGATTACCGATATAGCTCCAGCTTATGCACTTATTCAAAGAGCAGGAAGAATTGCAAGAAATAAACCAAGGGAGGCATATATTTATATAATAAAATACAATATAAGTGAGCAAGTTAGAGGAGTTTATAGTGAAGAATTAACTAAAAAAACTCTTGAAAAATTAATGGAAGCTAAGATAAGTTCTTCTAAAATGGATAATTTCACAATGCATTCTATAAATATAAACTGGAGATTGCCTATAAGTGAAGGGCTTGATTACTTAAAACTTGTTTTGCATATAGACGATGTAGTTGCGAATATAATAAAACAGGCAAAAAACTCTGAGCTTGCAGATTCCCTAGAATTTCTAAAGAAAATAACACTTAAACCAGCAGAAGTAATAGGTATATTAGATGAGAAGTTTTCTGGATCTTTTATAAGATCGAGTTCTCTGATACCTATTGCAATAGACAATGAGATAGTTTCTGTAAGTATGGATAGATTTTTTAAAATCGCTAAAGAAATAAAGGGTTTAAAATTCAGGTTCAAAAAGATGGAAAAGGATGCAATAATAGAAGATGAAGTAGATATAACGAAGGAGGAAATCGAAAGATATATTAAAGCACCGCTGCGGTTTTTAAGATACACAATATGGAAATGCAGGAAGAAAGCTAAGGAAGAAGACGAGAATCTAAGCGGTTATCTCAAGATAATACCATTGGGATTCGTATTGACAAAGGAAACAGTTGGTAAAATTAGCTATTTTAATAAAGAATTTTTGTATTTAAAACTTGCACAAGATGCATAATAGAAAATTTTATGCAAGATATGATTGTAATGAAGGAAATATTATAGAAGAAGACTTAATAGAGCATTTAAAAAATACTGGCGAATTAGCTAAACAAATAGCAGCTAAGGTTCTTCCAACCTATGTTAATGCAGCTAGAATAGCAGGCGACTTTCATGATCTATTTAAAGTAGTCTATCAGGATTTACCAGACTGCAGTAAAAACTCAAAGGCTAAATTATCGTTCAGGTATCATGAGATACTTTCAGGCGTATTTCTTGCGAATTATTACCTAAAGATCGATGATCTTGGTCTAGGGGAAGATGAAATAAAAGCGAGCGTGCGTGCGGTGCTGCTTCATCATCAGGGGTTAAGAGCTATTTCATATGAAGATTTCATTAGAGGTTACTCTTATATAAGGAAAAGAATTTATTCCAAGGGTATATCGGTAGTCCTACAAGATGTTCAATATATCTTAGAAAAATTAAATTATAAAGTGTCAACGTTAACTGAAGATTTTTTAAAATTTGAATCGATTTTAAAATTTTTAGAGGGAGGAAAAGAAGAATATCGTTTATTATGCGGGATATTGATCCTTGCTGATAATTACACAGTAATGAAGAAATTGAAAACACAAAATAGATTGATAGATCTTGAGATTCTAGACTTTTTAGAAACTCTAGGGATTAAATAAATAAGTAAAAATTATTTTTAAAAATGATCAAATGCTATATGCATAAATATTATTTAATTATATATTTTCTACCAAAATAATCATGAGTTTTTGGGCCATAAAAATGGAATATCAGTATTCCCTTCTTGGGATTCTAGGGTAGTCTAGCCACATTATTGTCTCCCTATTCAATTTCAATTCCCTTCTTGGGATTCACGTATAATATAAATGTATTCACAGCGAGGAAAATTAAATATTTCAATTCCCTTCTTGGGATTCAAGCCTGTGAAACCGAATGAGGCCTTCTGTGTAGATTGCCTTTCAATTCCCTTCTTGGGATTCCCAATTAGATACATAAGAGTAATTCGCAGGAGAGCTTCACTTTCAATTCCCTTCTTGGGATTCATATATGATAGAAGTGTAATAAAGCAAGGTAGAGGTACTTTCAATTCCCTTCTTGGGATTCTGTGTATGACAAAACAACCCAGAAGTTTTTAGGTGTAAACTTTCAATTCCCTTCTTGGGATTCAATTTGTGTAATTTTACGACAAAAGAGCAAAGCGAAATCTTTCAATTCCCTTCTTGGGATTCACATGGCACACTATCACTTCGGATGGAGGTAATAGCTTCTTTCAATTCCCTTCTTGGGATTCAACTATCTCAAGTTTTTTGAAGCTTATACCTAGATAGACCTTTCAATTCCCTTCTTGGGATTCTTAGTACAGGGTATATGGGATCCATATTTCACAAGTGCTCTTTCAATTCCCTTCTTGGGATTCATCCTAAATTATAGCAAAGAAACAACACTATGGTTTAGTGATTCTTTCAATTCCCTTCTTGGGATTCCTGATGGCTTGATGACATTGAAGACAAGATTCGGCTTTAGCTTTCAATTCCCTTCTTGGGATTCCTAAGTTAGGAACAACAGTAGGAGCTTCAACAGTAGACCACTTTCAATTCCCTTCTTGGGATTCTTTGGCAAAGCTACACAGTATAGCGGTCTAGCTATAAAGCCTTTCAATTCCCTTCTTGGGATTCCACTAGTGTTCCTAAATGCTGACTTAGAGCGAAAAATACTTTCAATTCCCTTCTTGGGATTCATAAATCGTTTGCGCAGGACTAGGCAGGGGAATCGTCTGCTTTCAATTCCCTTCTTGGGATTCAGTAAAGATTTAATTTTGTTTCTAAGGTATTTAGAGTTAAGCTTTCAATTCCCTTCTTGGGATTCTTACAAGGACGCGAATGGTGTCCAGCAACGAATTCAACTTTCAATTCCCTTCTTGGGATTCCGTATAAGGCTTACGAAAGGTTCTTAAGACCCATAGCACCTTTCAATTCCCTTCTTGGGATTCGACCAATACATTCATTAGTTTACTATTGCAATTACTAAACTTTCAATTCCCTTCTTGGGATTCGTACACTAGGTGGAAGTGGAGGAGGAGGTGATGGTGGACTTTCAATTCCCTTCTTGGGATTCAGTTACTATTATAGCCGTGCTTTTTGCATGATACTCAACCTTTCAATTCCCTTCTTGGGATTCTTGGCCTGTAGCTAATTGTTGTGTATTCCAAGCTATCCTCTTTCAATTCCCTTCTTGGGATTCGTACATAGGTATTAAATGCACTAAGCCCTAAGGCAATTACTTTCAATTCCCTTCTTGGGATTCTTTGAGTAAAACTGTAAACAACCTTAAGAAAGATGGATACTTTCAATTCCCTTCTTGGGATTCGGGTTTAATATAATAAGGTATCGTGATGAAAAATTCGACTTTCAATTCCCTTCTTGGGATTCTTCGGTATAATAAGCTATTATATAGCTAAAAATTTGAACTTTCAATTCCCTTCTTGGGATTAAGCTTCTTAGGTTTACCGGTGAACTTGTAGAAGATAGTACTTTCAATTCCCTTCTTGGGATTCGCTCTGAGCTTAAGCCCGGTACTAAAGTATATAGCTCTTTCAATTCCCTTCTTGGGATTCAAGCTACTCTTAACGTGTTAGTTTACTACGAAGATGGTACTACTTTCAATTCCCTTCTTGGGATTCAGAACAATAGTCACACCCGTATTACGTTTCCGTGTTATAGACTTTCAATTCCCTTCTTGGGATTCACCGAGTAAGTAGCGTTAGGGGGCTCTCCGTGTTTAACTTTCAATTCCCTTCTTGGGATTCCTAGGTCTATTGTGTTATCGGCTGATGGAATAATGGGTAACTTTCAATTCCCTTCTTGGGATTCCTTTGACGGCCATGGTTAATATTTAATACCCCCTAGCTTTCAATTCCCTTCTTGGGATTCACTTCTTAACGTTTAGCTTCTTAAGGGCTTGTAGTCTTCTTTCAATTCCCTTCTTGGGATTCTCATCCCTATGGTACACGAGGCCGTGCTACTAGTACATCTTTCAATTCCCTTCTTGGGATTCCGTGTCACTCCAGAGCTTTGTACCAAGTGGTACAAGCTTACTTTCAATTCCCTTCTTGGGATTCAGTAGAGATCGATAACCTTGTACGTAATATACAACTACCTTTCAATTCCCTTCTTGGGATTCAAGAACTATGAATACAAAATACTCAAATGGTATCCTATCTTTCAATTCCCTTCTTGGGATTCCCTTCTGATATAGATGATTATAGTGAGTTAATAGGTAACTTTCAATTCCCTTCTTGGGATTCCTCTAACGGCTCCATCTACTCCATAGTTAGCCACTACTACTTTCAATTCCCTTCTTGGGATTCCTTCCTTCAGTCCATAAGAACACTCTAGCTTTTAAATGTCTTTCAATTCCCTTCTTGGGATTCATATATGCAAGATTAAACCTTCTAACAGCTTTAGCTGAATCTTTCAATTCCCTTCTTGGGATTCGGTACAATCGTAGTAGTGAAAGGTGATTCGGTTGTTATAGACTTTCAATTCCCTTCTTGGGATTCCGTATTATTACGAGTATACTAGGGCTTTACTAGCTTCATGCTTTCAATTCCCTTCTTGGGATTAATAAAGTAATGATAGACCTTAGGGGGACTAGAGCTTTCTTTCAATTCCCTTCTTGGGATTCCTATTCTCGAGTTGAAGCACGAGGCCGGGCCTAGTGCTCACTTTCAATTCCCTTCTTGGGATTCTGTCACCATCTCGTGCTTATTCCCATTTCCATATAGCATCTTTCAATTCCCTTCTTGGGATTCTAAAACTAAAGGAAACATGGATGAAATATGAGGATAAAGCGGTCTTTCAATTCCCTTCTTGGGATTCTTTCAAGTGTTCTTTTGCTAAACATAGAAATTCAAAAGGCTTTCAATTCCCTTCTTGGGATTCCGCTAATACTAACTGGGTTAGATATTAAACCTAAAGACTTTCAATTCCCTTCTTGGGATTCTATATATTATACTTGGACAGTTTATGCGACATGGAACTTTCAATTCCCTTCTTGGGATTCCGATGAAAGGTTAATACTACATTTTTTGTAAATTTTTTTATCTTTCAATTCCCTTCTTGGGATTCATTTTTTAATAACATTAGGAAGAAATGCTACTGCTACTTTCTTTCAATTCCCTTCTTGGGATTCTTAAAGGAGTTGTTAAAGTATAACGGACTGGATTACTTTCAATTCCCTTCTTGGGATTCAAAGAGGGGGATAAATGGGTTCTTCTACTCGAAAAGAAACTTTCAATTCCCTTCTTGGGATTCTTGGAAAAGGAAATTGCTGAAGGCAAAGGATTTTGCTTTCAATTCCCTTCTTGGGATTCCTCAACCGTGTATAATCCATCAAGCGATAAATTTTCGGTCTTTCAATTCCCTTCTTGGGATTCCGAAATCGAAAATCACCTAAAGCTTAAGCACGGGCTAACAACTTTCAATTCCCTTCTTGGGATTCTTCCTTTACTTTGTTGTTTCAGTTTTGCTAGCAAACTTTCAATTCCCTTCTTGGGATTCCCAATACCAAGAAAACCGTTTTTTAGGGGTAAATAGAAACTTTCAATTCCCTTCTTGGGATTCTTTTGTTAATTGTGTTGATGAGCTTTCTAACATTTTTACTTTCAATTCCCTTCTTGGGATTCTTATAGGGCAAATAATTTCGGATGGGGGAGTAATCTTTCAATTCCCTTCTTGGGATTCATACACTAGGATCGCCTTTACTCCCTTGCTTCATATTACTTTCAATTCCCTTCTTGGGATTCATACACTAGGATCGCCTTTACTCCCTTGCTTCATATTACTTTCAATTCCCTTCTTGGGATTCATTATATTATCTTTGACTTGGACAATATAAAAATATACCTTTCAATTCCCTTCTTGGGATTCAGTTCAATTGCCTTTTCCCATCCATTTCTTTCAAATGCTTTCAATTCCCTTCTTGGGATTCGATGATATTCTGTTGATTGTTACTGTATATAGCATTTGCTTTCAATTCCCTTCTTGGGATTCTTATTAAGCGTATTAGAATCAGAATTAACTAATATCCTACTTTCAATTCCCTTCTTGGGATTCCATGGAATGCCCTAATTGCCACTTGGATCTTAGTAATATCTTTCAATTCCCTTCTTGGGATTCATATATGTTTATTGTTTAAACAACTTAAACCGTTTAACTTTCAATTCCCTTCTTGGGATTCTATATGTTATTGGCCATACTGAAGCCCTTATCCTTGGTGTCTTTCAATTCCCTTCTTGGGATTCATACCGTAATAGTACAACTAACGGATACACTAATTCGCTTTCAATTCCCTTCTTGGGATTCTTGTGTTCTACTAATTAGGGTACTAAGCTTCGTGATTTGCTTTCAATTCCCTTCTTGGGATTCATAGTGCTACACTAACACCCATTGCGAATATTACTAACTTTCAATTCCCTTCTTGGGATTCTTAGCTTCCCATGGTGCTCCTAGTACGTTCTTACCTTTCAATTCCCTTCTTGGGATTCGTTTGTCATGTTGATACAAGAATTGGGCCTTGTATATATCTTTCAATTCCCTTCTTGGGATTCTTCTATCCCACACGAGAACTAAGCCCGTTCTTATTGTTACTTTCAATTCCCTTCTTGGGATTCAGGGATTTGCTACTATTGTGGCCGGCCCATTAGGAGCTACTTTCAATTCCCTTCTTGGGATTCAACACATAAAAAGCTACTTTTCCTTCCTAAGAATGTTACTTTCAATTCCCTTCTTGGGATTCCAAAGGCAGGTTCTACAAAAGTGGCTCAGCAAATTCTCTTTCAATTCCCTTCTTGGGATTCATAAAAAAGAAAAGAAAAGAAAAAAGAAAAGAAAAGAAAAACTTTCAATTCCCTTCTTGGGATTCAGCAGTACCCCCTAAAGCCAAGTTAAGCCTTCCTACAATCCTTTCAATTCCCTTCTTGGGATTCGTAAACGTTATGCTGGAGAATTCGATTATACCTTATTGAACTTTCAATTCCCTTCTTGGGATTCACTTAGAAGAACACATCGAATACCTCAAGAAAGATATACTTTCAATTCCCTTCTTGGGATTCTAAATTGATAAACGCTGCGTGAGTACCAAATTTAATTTTTCTTTCAATTCCCTTCTTGGGATTCACGAAGAAAGAAGAATTGGATATACCTCAATACACTAACTTTCAATTCCCTTCTTGGGATTCTTAGATCCAGATTGTTATGCTGAGGTCATGAGCAAAATCTTTCAATTCCCTTCTTGGGATTCGAAACGTCGCCTAAAACATTCGCATGCTTTCATTTGTGTCTTTCAATTCCCTTCTTGGGATTCTTATGTTAGGTGTTTATAACACATACGTATTGTTAGCACTTTCAATTCCCTTCTTGGGATTCATACTCTCTATCTTTACCTTTACCTCCAAAAGAACCTTCTTTCAATTCCCTTCTTGGGATTCCTAAACTCTACATTAGGTAATACGCCATATGTTAATAATCTTTCAATTCCCTTCTTGGGATTCCGCTGATAACGGTGTAGCCTTTTTACTTGCGAAATTCGACTTTCAATTCCCTTCTTGGGATTCTGTAAAAACTAACGATATAATTTCAAACACGATTGTAACTTTCAATTCCCTTCTTGGGATTCCTTAGGGAAAGAGGCAAATGTGTTTGTAGGTAATTTGCTTTCAATTCCCTTCTTGGGATTCTTGGGGCTTTAATGGGCTTAGGTTTTGGCATGGTCTTCTTTCAATTCCCTTCTTGGGATTCTATCTTATAGCCGATAAGAAAAATCCATTTGATCGAACTTTCAATTCCCTTCTTGGGATTCTGTTTTTATCTACTCAGTTCTTAGGTAAATGCGTTCGTCTTTCAATTCCCTTCTTGGGATTCCTGTTCAGAATACGCTAGTTATAAATACCACTACTTCAAAACTTTCAATTCCCTTCTTGGGATTCATATTTAATAACAATTTTTTTTATTAAGATTATATGAATCTTTCAATTCCCTTCTTGGGATTCGTACCCGTAGCGCAGACTATAACCTAAAACTTAGCTACTTTCAATTCCCTTCTTGGGATTCTTAAATCAATCGTTGCCATACTCTCTTATTAGTTAACTTTCAATTCCCTTCTTGGGATTCATAAGCTTGATTCAATACTAAGCAACTACAACGATGAACTTTCAATTCCCTTCTTGGGATTCCAACAAAAACAACAAGTGATTAGTAAATTAGCATTAGCTCTTTCAATTCCCTTCTTGGGATTCACTGTGACTAGGTTAGTGCTACTCGGGCCTACGCTTATCTTTCAATTCCCTTCTTGGGATTCATAAATTCAATTTATTCATTTACCTAGCATGAACGATACTTTCAATTCCCTTCTTGGGATTCCGAAAGTATACGATCCTCCAGCTAGTGGTAGATTGATAATCTTTCAATTCCCTTCTTGGGATTCGTAATGTAAATATCAAAGCTATTACCCTGTGAACTAGCTTTCAATTCCCTTCTTGGGATTCCGAAGGATGATATTGATAGGATAATAAAGATTGTCTTTCAATTCCCTTCTTGGGATTCATAGTTATAAAGCCAAATATAAATATAAAACCGAGATTCTTTCAATTCCCTTCTTGGGATTCACGTTCATAAGGGGTTTTATATTTACGAAGTAGACGCTTTCAATTCCCTTCTTGGGATTCTTCATAATACCATCCTTTCTCATACTTTGAGCGACTACTTTCAATTCCCTTCTTGGGATTCAACGTGTATGAACCTCCAGCCAATGGTAAGTTAATTATCTTTCAATTCCCTTCTTGGGATTCGTTCAGTATTATTTCTTCAGCATATAGCGTATTATTTGTCTTTCAATTCCCTTCTTGGGATTCCATTAGGAGGTGCTGGTACAATGTATCCTATCGCACTTTCAATTCCCTTCTTGGGATTCACTAGTCTACTAGGGTCTAAAGCCTTTTCGTCGAATCTCTTTCAATTCCCTTCTTGGGATTCGTGAAATATTGGGTATACCTTATAGCCAAATGCTTAAACTCTTTCAATTCCCTTCTTGGGATTCTGTAGGGCTTATGTATGTGAAGATTGTTATAGGAAATGCTTTCAATTCCCTTCTTGGGATTCTAAAATGTGTTATTGGGTGTAGTTTGGCTTATGTACTTTCAATTCCCTTCTTGGGATTCTCTTCGCTCATTGTAGTATATACTGCATATATTTATTCTTTCAATTCCCTTCTTGGGATTCCGGCCCGCACGATTTTCCGCTTCATTTTCGGCGGGTATATGCATGTACATCAGCTAATTTGTTAATCCGATTCATACTTAAAAACCTTCGAGTCTCGGTTCATCGAATCTTGCTAGAATCGTTCTTTCGCTAACCGAAAACCTTTTATGTTTTTTTGAAAATATCTGTGATGTTTTTCATAGATAGGTTAGATTTAGACAGACATCTCCAAAAGCTAAGGGATGATTTAGAAAGTAGGGGAGGAATTTCCGATGATCTTAGAGGCTGGTCATGGAATAAGGATTCTAGAGTTAAACCCCTTAGCGAGCTAAAACTGCCTGTCAGCGAAGTTACCCATAGGTATTGTCCTACGTATAGGGATATTTATCTCAAACGCATTCTTCACATCAAGGCTCCTCCTACTTTGAAGACTATCCGTGGCATAGCATATCATGAGGTCTTCCATGAAGCGAATCTCAAAGTAAAGCAGTTCATATATGCTTCGAAAATCATCAGCGGAGGAGAGCTTCTCAACGAGTACATGCCTAAGTTAGATGATTATGTGAGCGAAATAATAAATCGTTCTGAGAAGCGTACAGTGAAGTTGAAGGATGAAGAGAGGGGCATATTGAAAAGGGAATGTTATGTGCTCTATAGATACTTGCTCATTCAGGCCGCAGCTAGGATCGATAGCACTCTCTCTAAGTTCAAGTATGCGAATCAAGAAAGCATTGCAAGCGAAGTCGTTCCTGCTTTGTCTGAGCGCAAGGTTGATGGCTCGCTCGTAGGATTCTCGAAGGAGCTGAGCGTGGATTTATACACGCCCTTTAATGCAATTGCAGACCTGAAGACTGGAGAGACTAGGGATTTCCATAGGCATATACTCGCAGCTTATGCTTTGGCCATCGAAGCTAGCGAAAGGATCGCCGTCGATTTCGGCATGATTATATACGTTAAGGTAGACCTCGATAGATATGTGCCTTACTTCGACCTCGATTGCTTCATAATAGGAGATGAGCTAAGAATAGAGGCAATTGAGTTTAGGAATAAAAGCTTCGAAATATTAACACTTGGAAAAGATCCTGGGAAGCCAGCAGTTTGCCCAGATTATTGCCCATATTACACTCATTGTAATCCCAGCATAGTAGCTCAGAAAATCCTCGAGCATGGATGAGATATATTTGATATGAAGCAAAGAGGAAATCCCTAGGCATGGCAAGGCTTCTCATCAATGACTTCGGAGCTTTTCTTGGCGTGAAGCGAGGATCCTTTTATCTCAAGCTGGGCAATGAGAAGGCCATCATAGCCCCTTCTAAGATAGACCAAATAATAATTTTGACAGGTGGGGCTTCGCTATCTACTGCTGCAATAAGACAAGCTCTGAAGTTCAACATACCCATTTCATTCCACCTCAGCGATGGCCGTTTCCTTGGCATGTTAAAGCGAATAGGTTCAGCTAATATCGTCTTGCGAAAAAAGCAATATGAAGCAAGGTTCAATGAAAAGGCAATTGAAATCGCTAAACGTATTGCGAGCGCGAAAATGTATAATCAACGCACCTTGCTTTCACAATATCTCAGATCAAGGGATCTTCGAGATGAGATAAGGAAGGAAATATCCAGCGCAATAGATGAAATAGGCAAGTATATCGATGAAGTGAAGCAAGTATTCGATCAGCGAGAAGTAATGAACATTGAAGCTGAGGCTGCGAAGCTTTATTGGAGCTGCTTCAAGTATTTCGTAAAGGTTAGCTTCGATGAGCGCAGGCAACGCTTCGAGGAACCAAAGGATCCTGTCAATGCATGTCTTAACTATGGTTATTCAATCCTTGGCTCACAGGTTTGGCATGCGATAGAGCTAAAGGGTCTCGATCCATATGCTGGCTTCTTGCATGTCGATAGCTCTAGGAGGCCTGCGCTTGTAATGGATTTAATGGAAGAGTTCAGGCAGCCTGTAGTTGATCGAGTCGTGATAAGGTTCATAAATTCGATGGAAAAGCCAGAAAATATCCTCGAAAAGGGTTTCATAAACAGGAAATATCGAAGGGATTTCGTTGCGATGATATTCCAAAGGCTTGAAGAAAAAATTAGCTTTGAAGAGCGTAGAATGCCTATAATAACGCATATTCACAATCAAGTAACTAAGCTAGCTGAATATCTCATGGAAAGGAGGAAGGCGTATACTCCCTTCATTGAGAGATGATTTAGATGTATACGCTTGTTATCTATGACATACCTGATGATAACTTAAGGACAAAAATAAGCGACATTTGCAAGCGTTTTGGCCTTGAGGCATTGCAGCGAAGTGCATATGGCGGTAGGATAAGCTCTGGGATAAAGAAGGAGCTAGTCGCTGCACTTGAAAGGATAATGAAGAAGAATGATGGAAATGTGAAGATATATTCGATATGCGATGTAGATTTGAAATTGCTCATAGACATTGGTTCTCCTGTTTTCGAGGCCAAGGGAAAGGAATTCCTAGTATGACCGAGATTAGCTTCCTTAAAAGGAAGGCATTAGCTTGTAGCTCAGCTTGAAATGAAAGAAGAGGATTTAATACCTGTTTATTACATAAAGAGGTTTCATTTCTGCCCTCGAACAGTTTACTTCGAGGCTGTACTGGGATATAAGGAATATGAAAAAGAATACATGATCGAAGGTAGCGAAGAGCATGAAAGTGAAGAATTGAAGTTAAATCGAAGAAAGAATGTCTTCCCTTATTCAGGGGAGGAAGTCCTTGAATCGTGGAACAACTTGGAGCTTAAATCCGAAAAGCTTGGAATCGTTGGAAAAGTAGATTCGATCGTGAAAACTAAGAATGCAACGTATCTAATTGAAAGAAAGAACAGCTTAGGTCATAAGAAGCCTAACAAGGATCATTTATATCAAGCCATGGCATATGTATTGCTTGCAGAGGAAAATCTCAATATAAAGATAGACTACATCAAGCTACATTATTTGAAGAACGATAAAATCTTCACAATAAAAATAGATCAAGCACTAAGGAAGCATGTGCTATGGACGATAGAAAAGATAAAAGAAATCATCGATAAAGCATATCTTTATCCCTACATCAAACTCCCATACTGCGAAGGTTGTGGTTTTGCAGATATTTGCAAATATTTCAGATGAAGGTCTAAGAATTTTGAAGGATAGAAAATGGAAAAATAGATCATCTAAGCAGATCGATAATATCTTCTTGGAAGCTTATTTCAGTTTTATTGCCCAATATTATTGATTAATTGCCTAGTTCATTTAGTTTTAATTTGGAAATTAGATTTTATCTGCATGCTTAAATTCCAGAAAGAAAAATAATATTTGTGGTTGAATTAATAACCAAGAGTGTCGTTGATCAAATCATAGCTCAGTATGTCAAGAACATCATTGAAAAAGCTCAGGCAGGAAAGAAGCTGAGCGATTGGGAGGTGGGAATATTGATGATGGACAACATAAGAACTCATTTGGAATACAAATTAGAAAACAACAGGAAAGAGCTCGATACAAAGATAGAATTGGTAAGAGATGAACTTAATGCAAAGATCGAAGTTACAAGAAAAGATCTTGAAGCAAGAATAGCAGGCTTGGATGCAAAGATTGAAACTACAAGAAAAGATCTTGAAGCAAGAATAGCAAGCTTAGATTCAAAGATCGAAGCTATAAAAAACGAACTGGGCGCAAAAATAGAGGGTCTCGATAAAAGATTAAGTAACGTTGAAAGAAATTTGGACGGACTCAGAGCAAGTTTGGACTCTTTACGAGATAATGTGATCAATACGCTTGTAGAAGAGCTGAAAAAGAGACTTTAAGTTACTTTCACCCTAGCCCTAGGATTTGCCATATTATTAGTTCATCATTAGTAACATCACCGGCACTTTCACCCTAGCCCTAGGATTCTTGTGTTTTCCTAATTCTTTTTGCACTATCACTCATATCAATAAGGGAAGAATTGGAAAAGTTACTCGATAATAGCTTATTATCCTTGATGTTGCAATAAGAGTGACTAAAATTCTCTAGATTTGGTTTGATAAAGTGTTCGATATGAAGCGACAAAATTCCAAGCTCTCATGAATAGTGAGCGATTTATCGTTATAAAAATAAAATAAATTATTTTATGATATTTTTATGGGTATTGATTTTTATATTAGTTTATCTCTTGTAATTTCGCTCATCCTTTTCTTCTACATATTTCTTTCAGGCTTCATATTCGGAGCAGGTTATGAGCCGACACCTAGAAATGTTGTTAATAGGATGATAGAGCTTGCCGAACTCAAAGGCGATGAGACAGTATATGATTTAGGTTCAGGATTCGGTAGGATAATCATAGAAATTTCGAAGCGTTATCCGAATATTAAATGCATTGGGATAGAAATTGATCCTTTAAAAGTTGCATGGACTCGTTTTGTGCTCAGAAGGAATAGGTTAAAAGCAATTGTAATAAGGGCTAATTTACTGAAATACGATCTTAGAAATGCGGATGTTATTTTTACTTTTCTATATCCAGGCTTAATGGAGAAGCTAGGTAAAAAGTTACTTTCTGAGTGCACAAAAAAGGTAAGGGTTGTTTCTTACTATCACGAGATACCCTTCATTAGGCCTGTTTTGATAGATCATCGCCACAGGATTTTCGTCTATGATTTTTATCCCCATAGCTAGAAACATGTTCGTATTTTCCGAGTTAAGGTGCAAAGAACACGTATTGGTTTAATTTCACATTGAAAAACTTTGAAGCCTGTCTTGTTCCTTCTCCAGGCTCCGTACCTACAGCCAAAACTACCATTAGCACTTCGAAGGGACATCTTACTAGATTATCTTCGCCTTTTACGAGGAGCTTATCGCCTATCCAAAAATACGTAGTATTCATCATGATTCGGGGGTTAAGGAATATAAGACTAGAGAAATACTTTGCAGGGAAGGAACATGTAGCCGTCGTTAAGCATTACGAAGGCATCGACTTTGAAAAATTCACTGAATTGTCCATCGCACATTAAAAAACCAAAACATTCAATATCAAGACGCCGTAGAGCAAACTAACGATAGGATCCAATATAACTGCTTTGGTTTAGTGGACGAAAAAGAGAAGCTTTATCTATAGCTAAAGGCAACCAAAATAACCTTAGGAATATTGGTCGAGGTTAAGTTATATCATCCTGCAGAATTGAGTGGATTTGGAGATGAAAAGCTAGTTTGTATAATTCAATCGTTAGAATCGATGATATTTGTAGCTTAGTAGTTTCTTCTTTTAAGGGAATAGCTCTCAGTTTTTGTTTATAAAAAGTTCGAAAATTTAATAATTAAAGCATGATTGAGAAAAATTTTTAAAGTAATATATCAAATTGCATCATATGGCCTTAAGGCCAGCATACACGAAAGTAACTTCACTCGTCTCAATTATTGTCATGCTTTTCATACTTCTAATCGCAATTGATACTATCCCAAATGGACTCTGGGTAATTGTACTTATCATCTTAATTCCCTTCATCCTGTTAAATTTATATTATCTTATATCATCAATCGAAGGATCTTCAGTTGTTAAGCGCTTTCTAAATGAAATTCAAAAAATTGATTTCAACAATTTCCCTTTGCCTTATGAGGCTTCGATCTACGATTACAGTATTGTAGACATAAAATACTATGGCAGTAGAGGAGGTTCTTATATAGGTACTGACTCTTTTAGCGGTCCTAGGTTGGGCAAGATCCAAGGCACAGTCAATCTTGCAGAAATTGTAAGCGATAACTTGCTTATAAGGGAAAATGATACGCAAGGCGAATTTAAGGGCAAGGTAATAAAGTTCGATGATGGAAAGTACAAAGGTGTTATGATAATACCTCTTTATACTAATCTAAGGGATATGAGGATAAGCGAAACGCTTGGCGATGAGCATGATTCTGCAATCTTTGACATAGAAATTTCCTCATGTAAAATCACAGGAAACATAACTGTACTTGCTAGAAATAAAGCGAGATCTTACAGGGTGGAGCTTGTTGGAAGGCTTGAGCACATTGAAGTGAAGAAGATAATTTATAAAGGTGATCAAGGCAGCTTCAGCTTTGATTTGAGTCCATGTAAACCTCTTTTAGCTATCATAGATGAACATAATCTCAGCGTCAATAACATTGTATCTGAGCTTGAAAAGAATAATGGTAATTTTGATTCTGAGATAATCATAGGCTACAGAAATGGGGCTTTATCGCTGAAATTCGTGATCGATCGGCCCATTAGCAAAGATTTGATCAAAGAAGTTCCGATTTGATTTAGATTACCCCTTTTTAAATATTCTGAATATGTTTTTCATTAACGTAATATAGATCGCTAAGTAAGCAATCCCTATCGCTATCCCTCCAATTATTGAAATTAATGCAAGATCAGAACCTATTGTTGGCAAATTACCTGGAAGTGCTATATAGCTTACAAATCTCCTAGGTATGCTAAGCAAACCGCCTAAATAAAAGCTTGACAAATGTAATATCCATCCAATACTTAGCACTATGAAAGCATATAGCCAAATTTTATGCTGGCTATTTCGATTGAAGTTCTTTTCTAGGATGAACCAAGTCATTGCAATCGTCATTATCGAAACGCCGAAACCAAAATAGGTATGGAAGTGGGCATCAACCCAAGTCGTATTGTGGAACAAAAAGTTCGCAGGTACTGTAGCATCTATTATTGCAGCAATCCCTCCAATCATCCAGCATGCGATGCCTGTTAGTATATACATAGGTAGCATATGGAATGATTGATTCGTAGCTCTATGTGCATATACTTGTGATAGCGCTCCAAAGATGGTGACCAACAGGGCAGGAACAGGTGAGACGTAGGAGAATATTTGTCCCGTTATCTGCAAAGCTAAAGGTTGTACGAAATCCATGTATAAATGATGGAACATTGCAAGCAATACATAAATCAAGGCTAAGTTCCATGCGATGGCGACGAGCTTGCTAGTCTTCCATTGTCTTGAACTATAATATGGCATTACTTCATAAACTGCAGCCATCATAAAGAACATTGAAACATTTGCTAGCGTGTGGCCGAACATGAAAGTCATGTTCTTCATCGCCAGCGGATCAGGTCCTGCTGGATCAATTTTCCCGAACATTGCATTCGATACAACAGTGCACACTGAATATATCGCTGAAAAAACAGGGGTATTAGATAAAAGATCTTTCCCCAAGAATTCTATTATCACCATAGCTCCTGCGAAGGCTGCAAAGATCGTTGCTATGCTTGAAACCATTGATATTAGTGCTATAGGCGGTAATTCCTCACTTATGTTTCCTTTGAAATAATGCCATGCCAATGACTTGGTAAAGCCGTATTTCTTAACTATTGATCTTATGTTATCTAAGGCAAGCAAAAGTATGCCAAAGCCTAAGCTCAGAATGGATAAATCCCAGATTATTCTGAACTCTTCAGTCGAATCGTAAAAGATTATTGGATATAGAAAGTACCAGCCTAAGGCCATGTTGCCAGCGAGTAATGAAAACATTGTTCCAAAAGCACCGAATACAATCAGTATAAGCGATATTATTGTGATTTTCTGGTTCACGTATACATACCTAGTTAATAGTGCTCTTGCAATGAAAAAAGGTGCGAGAAAAAAGATTACAACGTTGAGAAGCCCGTGAAAGGTTAAGATTGTATAGAAAAACGTAGGGTCAAGGCTTAATAGATTGGCTTGATCTGTGCGCATCAATATTCCAAAAGATCCAGCCAAAATGAAAGTGCTCAACACAAAAGAAACAAGAATTAAACTGATCTTGAGATCCTTGATGTTATATTCACTCATGTTATGACCTCAAATGAGCTTAGCATAGCAAAATGATAGGGGCCACAAAATTCCAAGCAAACAACGCTATAATTACCGGGCTTAAGCGTTAAAATTAGTTCATTAATATAACCAGGCATTGCTTGAACCTGCGCTATTAAATCGCCTTTTTCATCATAAATACCGAAATCATGGTTCACATCCCTTGATGTCACTAAAAATGCCACTGGAACGTTGGAAGGTATCTTAGTTGTATTCATATACCATGCGTATCTTTCAGCAACTACGCTCACATATAAAACTGGTTTAGGCTTGAACTGCGGATAAGGATAATAGATTAAAGAAATTGAAAACGATAGGATCAAAACTATAACTATAGCTATGAAAGCCCATCGTCTATTTTTAGACAAAAATTTTGCTAGCTTCTCAGGATTACCCTTCTTGCTATCCTTAATTATCCAAAAGATTATTATTAGAACTGAAATTGCAAGTAAGAGCCAAATACTAAAATATGTTAGCCTTAAATAATCCATCATGCTGGTATTTTTGTGACTAATATAAATAACCTCTAGCTTAACTATAAGCTATCAAAATTGTATACATATTCCTATATTCATATAACTTTATATAATGTAATAATTTTTATATGGCTAAAATATTAGGTATAAGAAATATATTAGAAAACTTATTTCTTCTTTTATGCAAAGTTTGGGTTATGAAAAGTTCAGCATATTTGAACGCTATCCTATTTTGATTTTTTGGGAAACTACTAGGGCATGCCCACTTCGATGCATACATTGCAGGGCTTCGGCCATCGATAAACCTCTGCCCGGTGAATTAACGACTGAAGAAGGAAAGAGATTAATCCAGCAACTTTTAGATTTCGATAAGAAGCCAACGCTCATCTTTTCAGGCGGAGATCCATTATTCAGAAGAGACCTTTTCGAATTGTTAAGCTATGCTAACAAGTTGGGAATAAACTTCGGCGTTGCACCTGCAGTATCTGAATTTTTGGATAAGCATATACTGAAAAAGATTAAGGATTTTGGGGCATCATCGATTTCCTTCAGTTTGGATGGCTCAACGAGCGCTACGCATGATTTCATAAGAAGGAAAATAGGTACCTTCGAAAGGACAATACATGCTGTACAAACTGCGTTAGAGCTTGGCCTTGATGTTCAAATAAATACAACTGTGATGAAGACGAACTACCTTGAACTACCAAGCATATTCAGCTTGATAAGGAAAATGAACGTGCAGGTTTGGGAAGTTTTCTTTCTGATAAAAACTGGAAGGGGTATGGATGTTGAAGACTTAAATGCCATAGAATGCGAGAGTGTATGCAATTTCCTTTACGATGCTTCTTTTTATGGCGTAAAAATTAGGGTTGTTGAAGGCCCGTTTATAAGGAGGGTATTGAAACAAAGGGCTGAGTTAGGGGATTATTGGAAAGATGAAGTTTATCTTAAGCTGAGAAATGAACTGTTTTTGAATAATGGAAAGGGATCAACTACTTCAACACTATCACATCGAGGAACACTTGATGGAGATGGTATTCTCTTCGTGGCATATGACGGATCAGTCTATCCCGGTCCCTTGATTCCATTTTGCATAGGTAATGTTAAGGAAAACAAGTTAGCTGAAATATATAACCATAATCCATTACTGAAGAAAATAAGGAATAGAGAATTGAACGGATTTTGCGGAATATGCGAGTACAAACGTGTCTGCGGCGGAAGTAGGGCAAGATCTTTTGCATACTATTCAGATCCGCTTGGCCCAGATCCTGCTTGTTTTTATGCTATGCAGCGAATTGCATCATCGATGCAACGACAGTTATCATGAGCATTAGAGCTAGATTGACTAAAGATATTGTCTTACTAATCTTCCTTATCCTTTTCAAATCATCAAATCTTCTCTGAGACGCAAGCTTGGTTATTTTTCTACCGAAATAAACGCCATTAATATAAACCAAAATTATAAGCAATAACGTTAATGATGCTTTTATAAGTAACAAAAATCCTCTGAAGCTTTTAGTAAGTAAATCGATTGAACCTAAATACCATGTAGCATTGTAGAGCCCGGTAAGTATCAATAAAATCAGTGTCACATTTGTTATTAGTGCAAATCTCCTCGCAAATACTCCCAACATTCTAGTCCTTTCTCCTTCTTCCTTCGATACCTTGTATGATTCAGGAACCAACACTAACCACATAAAATATGAACCCCCGATGAAGATGATTGCAGAGAATAGATGAATCCAAAGTATTATAGCAGCTACAAGATCCATTTCATCCTATATTCAGCTTTAATTTTTAAATATTGCACCTTAAATGTAAGCTAAAATTAGGGTTACAGGCTTAAATCAATATTGAAGAACTGTATTTTGTACAAGCATATTTAACAAATTTTGAAGTAGTTAGTTCTCGCTTTATGAGTTTTCCTCAAAAGTTAAGTTTAAGAGGCTGCTTTGTAGATCAGTTGAACGCGTTTCGCAGGATGCGGGTGCGTCATTAAGGCATCTGCAAAGGGGGAAACTTTTTCATTTAGCCATTTATTCAAAAGCTCTTCAGGGTTTTCTTCTTTTATTTTCATTGGAGGGACTGTAACGATTATGCCTCTGAAAGGATCGATGCGAACGTTTTTCATGTAGATTTGGATCTTTGCAAGACCTCTAGCCAAATTTAAGGCGTTTTCTTTTAAAATGGAAACAGAGTGGAGATCTGCATAAGATTCTCTAAGCCTGTTGAACCATAGCATGAATACATTTATGAAAAGCGTCAATGCAAGCAAAACGGAACCGATTGCTAACATCATGAACCCTAAAACCAACGCGATTTCATCGAGGGCAAAGGTTATTTGCAAAAGTCCTATATTGAGAAGGAAATTACCTATGAATCCCAATGTAGAAGGTATTAGGCCAATTGCCATTCCTATCTCTACGTCGTAATGTTTTATATGACCTATCTCATGTGCTATTACAGCCTTAAGCTCATCTTCGTTTAGAATATCCAGTAGAGGCTTCGTAATAGCAACTCTCTTTCCAGAAACATAGTTGCCGAAAGCGAAAGCATTGGGAAAAGGATCGTTGGTTATGAAGACCTTAGGCATCCTTACTCCAGACTCCTTCGCTATTTCTTCAACATCTCTGTATAGCCATCCATAGCTTGGATCATTTTGGTTTATTTCTTTTGCCCTTCCAAGAACTAAATATGGAGATATCAGCCATTGAATAAGCCAATAAAGAGGAAGCAAGACAACTGCATAAAAAAGTGACAAATTGAGAAAAGATAAAATAAAGAGCACAACTATTGCCTCCGCTAGGACAGTTAATGAGGAGGCGATGAACATCTTCATTCTCAGCTGAGCTTTGATATCCACATTTATAAGTTGGCAATACATCTTATAACTCTCGCTTTGTTCAACTTTTAGAACATGAAATTTTAATTAGTATTGTTAGATGTATAATTAGAAGCCTCGGTGGCTTAGCTGGTTATAGCGCCGCACTGGTAATGCGGAGGTCGCGGGTTCAAATCCCGCCCGAGGCTCTATTTTTTGTCGTTTGGAAGTGCTAAGGAAAATATGAAAGCCATCGCTACAATCGCTGTCAACAACAAAAAGTATGAATGTGCTGAGTAGATGAAAGAAGGAGTTATGAACATTAAAGATACCGAGATAGCTCTACTTACCAATCCTACATAACCTGTTGCACTACCTTGAATATCTTTACTGTAAAATTTTCCAATCCAGTCCATTATTATGGGATATGCTGGTAGCATGAGGAAACCTGCAATTCCAAGAAGTACGTAAACTTCTAGCTCGGCTTGATAGAAAGCGAGGATTGCGAAGAAAATAGCGATCAATGGAACAATACTTCTTATGTAATAGGTTCTTATGTTTCGCTTGTTTACGAAGCTAGGTGTTATTGCTATACCAGCTAGGCCTGCAATTATCGCAATAGCAACAGAATTTCCTGCAGCATTTGCTAAGTTTACGGTCTCCAATGCTGGCTCAAGCCAAGTAGCGAGATTATCAAATGCCGCAACTCCTAATCCTAGTATGCAGCCTAGAAGCAACAGATCCTTTTTTGTAACCACCAAACTAAGGTTAATATTGGAACTAGTTACTTGTTTTTGTTCCCTGTATCTGTACATGCCTAAAGCTAGAATGAGTATCCCAAGAAAGGATATTATGGAGCTGGGAAGGATTAAAGTGAATAAACCGTAGTTCGTATAAAGTACATAGCCTGTAGCGCTAGCAAAGATCGTGCCTAGATACATAGATAGGCTAAGTATCACTATAATCGAAGATCTACTCCTTTCGAAAAGTCTTGAAGCAAAAGGCACAAAGCCGTTCAATAAAAAGGGTTGTCCAATCGCTGCAAGCAACTGACAAAAGAAGAGCCATGAATAAGAAAATGGAATGAGTAGTCTTCCCATTCCTCCTAGCGCAGTTGTAAGTGCACCGAATAATAGCCAGAATTTAAAGTTTCTATCGAGTAGCATTCCTGATGGTATAGTTAGAAGCAAGAAAAACACTGGATACAGGACTGCTAAAAAACCTACATATGTGCTCGATACATTTAACTGACTTGCTACCTTAGATACTACAGGCGAGAATGTTACCCATATCGCTTGTGAAGCGAAAGTAATCAATACAAAGCCTAGTGTAGCTATTTTCTTCATTTAACGATACCAATCAATGACTAAGTTTTTAACGATATCTATCGCAGTTTCTTCATCGAAGGCATCAATGAGCAATGGTGCAATACTTGAGTCAATCTTTCCTTCCTTAATATACCCAATTAGCTGTTCCATATCTATTTTTTTAAGATCGAATTCCTTTTTCATTTCTAAGGCCTTTTTAGCATCGATCAGAAATTCATCGCATGTTTTTGAATGAACAGGGCTGATTGTCATATGTAAATTTGTTGGAATGTTGAACTTCTTTATCGCTCTTTGTAAATGGAAATGCCAGCCTAGTTTTCGCATGGCAAGCATGAAGGCAGCTAAATCAATATCTTCGCTGTACAAAGAGAGTATAGGTGATTCTATCGGTGCAACTTCCTTAAAATTTAGTTTGCGCATCCCGTGGTATATCTTATCTCTTGCATAGGCTACTTGTTTGGCAAATTCTGTATAGCCTTTTTCACCAAGATATTTTATTGTTGCATATGCAGCCGCAAGTGGACCTACTGAGCGAGATGAGAGAACAGCGCTGTTTATGAAAATGTATCCTGGATTAGATACATTCACAAATATCGATTCTTTCTTCAACTCTTCTTCTCTAAATAGTAATACTGATGCACCCTTTGGAGCGTAGCCGTATTTATGGACATCGAGAGAAATAGAGGTGACACCATCGATTCTGAAATCAAAAATTTTGTTATTTAGACCTAGTTTCTCAAAAAAAGGAAGTATGAAGCCTCCTACGCAGGTATCTACATGTAATAATATCCCTTTTTCATTCGCTATCTCTGCAGCTTCCCTTATCGGGTCAATTGTCCCATAAGGCCAGTTGGGTGCAGAGAGAGCAATTAATGCAGTATCTTCGTTTAAAAGTTCTTTCATTTCTTCTATGTTAGCCCTCATTTCTTTGTCAATTCCAAAGATCTTCACTTTTAGTCCTAGATAATGAGCAGCCTTAAGGAAAGCTGGATGGATTGTAAAGGGTAGCAATAATTCAGGGGCCTTGTCTTTTCCTTTTCTTTTAATGAATCTATTTCTTCCAGCGAGGACTGCTAGCATAATGCTTTCAGTGCCACCATATGTAAAGGTTCCACATTGCTTAGGGCCATGCATGAGCTCGTTGCAAAACTTGATCAGTTCCTTTTCAAAGAATATAGAGCTTCTGTATACCGAGAAATCGAGCATGTTTTTATCATAAAATCTTATTAATGCATTGAACGCGATTTTCTTCAACTCCTCATCTCCGGTTTCGTAGATATATGCAAATAACTTCCCAACGTTTAAGGAATCAAGCTTCGCCGCATCAGCTAAGATCTTTTCGATATCTTGCATATAAAGAGAATTCCTGCTAGCTAAATGAAGTTTTTATACAGCGTAGTTTAGAAACTTTACTATGGAAAGTTTAATTAAAGGTTTGCATCATATCACGTTGGTTACAAAGAATTTCCAAGTCAATTCTTGGTTCTATACAAATATTTTGGGCTTGAAGAGGGTTAAGCTTAGTGTGAATCAAGATGATATATTTCATAGGCATGTTTTCTACTCAAATCCCAATAGCACTGTTGGGTCTACAATAACTTTTTTTGAATGGCCTTTCTTAGAAGAGGGATATCATGGTCTAGGCTCACCGCATCATCTATCTTATTTCGTTGAATCCTTAGAAGCTATTCCAAAATGGAAAAGCTGGCTCAAATACAACAAGGTACCTGTGAGCGAAATATTATACAGAAATGATAGGGCATCGCTCTATCTCAGAGATCCTGATGGCGTAATAATTGAAATATCAACCAGAATTGAAGGCGAAGTAGATGCAGCATATATTTCTGAGCTCAATAAGTTAGAGTTTGATGTCAGAAATATCTCTAGCGATATGAAGCTCGTTGCTTTTGATCATGCATCCCCCATTACTGCTAATGAAGAAGTAGTAGCGAGATTTTTTGAAAAGATTCTAGGTTTGACTAAGGGTTATTCAATACTTAATCCTGATCAAGAGAATACAAGAATCGTCGCAATAGGTAACGAGGAAAGGAATGACTTCCTGAGATATATCTATGCAGAAAATGCTGCAGAAGGTTATGTAGGAATAGGCTCAATTCATCATATCGCTATGGCTGTTGATGACGAGGAGGATCAGAGGCAAATAATGAGGAAGCTTAGTAATATAGGTATAAGGAATTCAGGGATCATAGATCGGTTATGGTTCAAGTCCTTATATTTTAGGGATCCTAATGGGAATTTACTTGAGATCGCTACGAGAGGGCCGGGCTATACAGTGGACGAAAAGCTAGAGGAGCTAGGTTCTAAGCTCGTGCTCCCTCCTTGGCTTGAGAAGTACAGAAATGAAATTGAGCTAAGACTTGCTGAGCAAGATAGAGAAAACCCTAGCAATATACCTCCGCATTACAAATCATTGAGACTCCCTCCTGAAAGCCTATAACTCACTTATCTATAATGTTTATAAGTAGGTTATAACTCTTCAATTTGATGTCCAAAAGATATCAGAGATATACTGCTCTCGATGCTGCAGCGCTAGCGGCTGTTGCAGTCGTTTCAGGCGCAATTTTCTTACTAGCGAGCGATTATTTGTATGTTCCACTACAGGGCGCATCTTCAGTTTATCCAATCATGAGCATAGCTTGGCCGGTAATATATGGTTTCTGGTTTTTAGGTGGTACGGCAGCAGGCTACATAATAAGAAAGCCTGGCGCTGCTTTTGCAGGCGAATTCTTGGGTTCTGTGGTGGAAATGGTTATGGGATCATATTTTGGCCTAGATGCTTTTATATGGGGCGTTCTTCAAGCAGCGAGCAGCGAATTAGGGTTTGCTATCTGGGGGTACAAGAGGTGGGATTACGTTTCCATGAGCGTTGCAGGTTTCCTGCCGGGCTTACCAATTCAGATTACTGGCTGGTATTTGTATCCTAGCTTGTATATCGCAGTACTGAATTATGCTGGCTATGCAGGCTTGGCAGCATTTATTCTACTTCACTGTATAAGTGGTTTGATCATCGCTGGTATATTAACAAAGATTTTTATTGATCTCATAGCACGCAGTGGTGCACTAGATATATTCGAAATCGGGAGAGAAGTAAAGAGGAAGTAAGTTTGAACATACTCGAAGTCAAAAAATTTTTTTTCAAATATAGGAATTCAAAAGACTGGATTCTTAAAAATATCGATCTTGAACTAGAAAGAGGCAAAACACTTTTAATACTTGGGCCCAATGGAAGTGGGAAATCTACGCTCGCTTTATCGATTCTAGGTATAGCTCAAAAATACCCTTCAGAATTTAGGGGCGAAATATTCTTTAAAGGGAAAAATATCCTCGAATATGATAGGGCCGAGCTAGCTAGATACTGCAGTATTGTTCAGCAAGATCCGGAGGCACAAATAGTTACGTTATTTGTAGAAGATGAAATCGCTTTTGGTCTCGAGAACTTGCTTTACAAGGATATCGATGAAAGGATTTCGAAAGCGCTTAGTATGACAAAGCTAGAACATAAAAGGCAAGAAGAGACCAGCGCACTTTCTTATGGTGAAAAACAAAAAACCATGCTCGCAAGTGTACTCGCTCTTGATAACGAGCTATTAATACTTGATGAACCTACTTCCAATCTAGATCCTATTGCAAGAAAAGATTTCTTCAATATAATAAGAGAATTGAAACAAAGAGGGACAAGCTTGGTAATAATAGAGCATAACATTGATGAAATATTCAACATAATCGATGATGTAGTTGTTCTCAATAGAAATGGTGAGGTTGTAGTAAAGGGGAAGTTTCCTGAAGTGCTCTATAAACTTAATCCCAGTATTCTGGAAGATCTAGGAATATGGTTACCAGTTTCATTCGAGATTGAAATTCTTAGGAAAATCGATACAAAGGCAACTTATAAGCCAATAACTGATAGTGATAAATTCATAGAAGTTAAAGATCTTTACTTCAAATATAAGCAACCTGTACTAAAAGGGATCAGCGCTAAGATATATTCAGGAAAGCTTTATGCGATTCTTGGTAAAAATGGCTCAGGAAAAACTACTTTATGCAAAATAATTTCAGGTTTGTTGAAGGGCTATAAAGGCAATGTATTTTATAAAGGTATAAATAACGTGAAATTCTGTTTTCAGAATCCTGATCTTCAGTTCGTAACAAATAGCGTATTGGAGGAGTTAGAACTCTCTTATAGGTTAAGCGAAAAGAAGGCAATAGCTCCTGAGAAAATTTTAGAAATGTATGGTCTTGCAGGTAAGGCTGAGCTGAATCCGCATTTGCTTAGTGAGGGTCAGAAAAAGCTACTAGCAATTGCTTCAACATTGATCTATGAACCAGATGCACTTATATGCGATGAACCAACCTTCGCACTCGATAGATACAATGCAAGGAAAATCATGCAACTCTTAAGACGATTGACCGCTGAGAACAGACTTGTTCTCTTCACAACGCATGATGTTAGATTTGCCATCGAATATGCTGATTCTATATTAATATTAGATGAAGGAAGAATTCGATTTGCTGGCTCCATATTGGATTTCGCCGATAACTTTCACGTTTTTCATGATTTCTTTCCTACGTATATGCAAGAACTTAAAGAAGATGAGCTTAAAAATTATATTCTCGAGTTGCGAAGGGTGTTAGGCAATGAGATTTGAGGAGGTCAATCCTATAGTCAAATTCACTATAGCTGTGATATTGTTCGCATTACTCATATTTGTTAAAGGCATATCTGTACTCTTAACCATTTTTGTACTGTTTTCCTTCTTCATCTTAGTGTGTTCATCTAAGAAATCCTATGGATATTTTATGCTCAGCATAACACCATTTCTAATTGTTCTTTGGATAATAAATGCAGCCTTTACATTTTGTGGAAATCTTTTGTTTAATTTCTATACTTGGAAACTTACAGACGTTGGCGTCATCGCTGGCTCAACAGTACTTTTGAGGATTACTGATATGTTACTCGCTTCCTATATATTCGTCTCCTCTACAAATCCTAGAGATTTCATGCAGGCCTTTGTAAAGTACTTTAAAATGGACTATAGAATTGCTTTCGCAGCATTCATAGCTATTAGGCTCATCAAGGAGTTTAATCAGGTCATGAGAGAATTTTCTCAAGCTTACAAAGCCAGAGGATTAAATCCAAGAAATCCCAAAAGGTTTCTTGCTTTGATAAACCTTATTCTCTTTTCTACTTTAAGGAAGCTGCTAACCATTGCTATATCAGCTGAGAGCAGAGGGTTTGGAAGCTATGAATACAGACTTTTCAGAAGGGACTTAAAAATCACTTCTAAAGACTATGAATTCATTGTGATTTCTGCGATCATCATATCTCTTTCTTTTATCTTAGGTTATTTCGAAGGAGACCTCTATATCGGTTTATACGCTAACAGCTTTTGCTGATCTATATTCTAGTATTTTACTCTTGAAAGACCGAGCAGCTGTCTCTGGATCATCTGCTTTGAGTATTGCAGATATTACTGCAACGCCATCTATGCCTTTAGCAAGCACTTGATCAATATTTTTGAGCGATATTCCTCCTGAGGCAAAAACGGGTATTTTCAGTCTTCTTTTCGCTTCCGCTACCGTGCTAAGAGGCACAATTTCGCATTCTGTCACGCTGCTGCTGGGGAAGCATGCACAAAAAGAAATGTAATCCGCTCCGACTTGCTCTGCCCAAACAGCTCTTTCAATGCTATTGCCTATTGTATAACCAACGATGATATCTTTTCTCAATCTCTTAATTTCAGAAGGCAATGTTTCATAACCATCGAAATGAACACCATCTGCGCCAACATCTAGAGCAAGCTTATAGTCATTGTTTATTATTAAAGGTGCTCCATAATTTCTAGATAACTTCATCAATTCTTTAGCAAGTATCTTACCTTCTTCATAGCTACCCCAGTTAGACCAAAGCTGAAGTATATCGACACCCCCTTTCAAGGCCTTTTCCACTCTTTTGAGAAGTTCATTTCTCTCTATACTTGCATCCACAACTAGATATAGTCCTGTTTTCATCATTTTTTGTTTATACTACAAACAATAAATCATTTCTTGAATTCTCTCCAGAAAGCTTCCCAGTAAGGATCGACATCTACAGCTTCAATTCTTACCTTCTTATTGCCATCGATCAAGAATCTTCCTTCATTTACAGGTCTAATTTCTCCGATTTCGAAGGCATTAATTCCAGCTTTAGCCAATTCCTTAATTAAATCATCAACCCTTTCCGGTTTAACACAACATAAAAGGCCACCTTCATTTAGCGATTTTAATGGATCAATGTTGAATAGCTTGCATATTGCTTCAATGTCTTCATCTATTTTTATTTTATCTTTGTACACCAAAACACCTTTATTAGATGCCTCGCATAGCTCATATATACCTCCCAGCAAGCCCCCTTCAGTGCAATCATGCATTGCAGTAATAACTTTCCTTAGTCCAAGCTTAGCTGCAATGAGACTATCTTTGACTGTAGTAAAGTTGTATAGCATTTCACTCAGTTTCTTCTGTGTTTTTTGGCCAAGCTCTTTCTCAACTTTTTCTTTGAATACTCTTGCAAGTATAGAGGAAGCAGAAATAGCTACGCCCTTGGTAAGTACCAGT
Organism: Thermoproteota archaeon; assembly: GCA_021324265.1. GTDB lineage: Archaea > Thermoproteota > Thermoprotei > Gearchaeales > Gearchaeaceae > DSFO01. Next base: position 103,318 of record JAJPJK010000001.1, read on the forward strand.
CTATCGCCTATTTCAGCCATGCTACTTGAAACATATCCATCACTTCTCGCAATGCTAAACATCATGCCTCCACCGACTACAGTGAAGTCGCATCCTTCATATTTGCCAGTATGTCCTGCAACGATAGCTATGCCTAATTTCTCCATTTCTTCATGGAGTGCATCCCAGTATGTTTCGAATTCATCATAACTCATTCTTGGAGGGAGATTGAAATCCAAAACAGCAAATTGCGGGCCTATTCCAGAAGTCGCTAAATCTGATGCCAAAAGATGTACAGTCATCCATGCAGATTCTCTAAGTCCTAGCGCTGGTATTATAGAGAGTGGATCCGTTTTAACCAAAAGAACCTGTTCATCATTTATCTTTACAACTCCGAAATCTCCTCCTACTCTAGGACCAAGGATTACACGTTCATCTTTCTTCCCTAGTTTTTGGAAAATCACTTGCTTTAAAAATCTCTCTCCAGCTTTGCCTATTTCAGCCATGCTCAATCTTGACACCCAAACAAAGGAAAGCTCCAAAAGGAAGCTTTTTAGATTTCAGATTTCCGAAAATTCTTGGAAAGCCTGTTGTATTCCAATAAATTATTTTGAATTTCTCGTTTAGTGCTTGTTTTAGCTTTTTACTAATTCCTCTAATGGAATAAAATGTAGTATTTGTATAATATGGATTCTTCCCCAAAGCTATTTGGATCATCCTTCTAAGCGTGGGCAAACTCCATCTATTCATGAGGCCCAATATCAACCCTTTTCTAGCAACTCTCGAAGCTTCTCTTATCACCTCTTCAAGTCTAGGCATGTATTCCATACATGTAATGAAGGTAATGGCATCAAAGGCCTCGCTTCTAAAGGGTAAATAATGCGATTCCCCTTGAACTAAATCACCGTTCCATCTTTTCTTGGCTTCTTTGAGCATCAAGGGAGATATATCCATGCCTACAGCATATATGTTGAATGTTTTCTCGAACCAGCGAGTAAAGTAGCTTGTTCCGCAACCAACTTCAAGAAGGCTTTTTACCTCACCCAATTTCTTTAATGCATCTGATAAACATTCTTTTTCAAGGACGACTGTCTTCTTATATTTCGTTTCGTAGAAATCCTCATATCCTTCGACGTACTCTTTTCTAAGATACCAAGGTTGAGACATCAAGAATTACTCTAATAAGCCGGTTTATAAATTAGTTATTATGTTATTCCCCGAGGAGTTTTTTGTAAAAGAAGTATTACCCAACTTTAGAATTCTCGTAGCAAAAAAATTCGCCGAAAAAGGCTATTCTCAATCTAAAATCGCCAGAATCATAGGAGTTACACAGGCAAGGGTAAATTCTTATTTTAAAGCTGATTTGAATTCATGCTTGTTAAAACTGAAAGAAATTGGTTTCGAGATTGATGAGTTAAACGCCATCGTAGATTCCTTAGTCTACGAGAATATCAATGATCCTGTCTCGATAATTAAGATATTTAGGAATTATTATCTTTCTTTGCTCGCAACAGGAAAGTTGTGCAAATATCACATGCGGATAGCAAACTTGCCCGCGAATTGCGATGTATGTCTGAAGTATATAGAGCCTGAATTAGGGGAGAGGCAGAAGATGATCAAAGAAATAAAAGAGGCAGTAGAGATGCTTATAGCAACGAAGGAATTCTATTTCTTAATACCTGAGGTCTTCACTAACTTAGCTTATGCTTTACCAAAACCTGAGAGTATTAAAGATGTTCTCTCATTTCCTGGTAGAATAATAAAATTTAAGAATGAAGCAAGAGTGATATCCGATCCAGAGTTTGGTGCTTCGAGGCATATCGCGGGAATGTTACTAGAAGCTAACAAGGTAGAACCAAGTATTAGAGCTTGCCTTTGTATAAAATATGACAAAAAAATCTTGAGATTGTTGAAGGAAAAAGGCATAAAATTTGCTTTCAATTACACTAAGAAGGAAAGCGCACGCGATCAAGTCATAGAAGCCTTCAAAGAATTTTTATCTGAGAACGATCTTCCTGACGTACTTATTGATGAAGGGGGTCAAAACCTAGAACCGGTATGTTATATCTTTGGTCAGAAGCCTAAGGATGTGGTAAAGCTAGCGATCGAATTATCAAAGGCATATTTCAATATGGTTATTGCAGAATAGTACAGTAAAATTGATATTTTTCTTCATTACAATTAAGATGGTGTGGAAAACGAATTCGATGAAGAGTTAAAGAGGATTCTTGAAAGGAAATACAAGGAAATGTTAGCTGAGCTAAATAAGCCAAAAAACGCTTATGGCAAACCTGTATATTTAGATTCTACGAACTTCTATCGATATATTTCTGAGGCCAAGCTTGCATTGGTAGATTTTTATGCAGATTGGTGCATGCCATGTAGAGCTATGGCACCTATTATTGAAGAACTTGCAAGACAATATCCCAATATACTATTTGGAAAACTAAATGTTGATATGAATCCAGATTTAGCAATGAAATTTGAAGTATCTTCAATCCCTACATTGATTATATTCAAAGATGGAAAGTTTCAAGATAGGATTATAGGGTTTATACCTAAGCCAGCTCTTGAAAAAGTTTTAAAGTCTTTTTTAGGTATATAAACCTTTTGATATTATATAAATACATATACTTGTCTGATAGGTGAAAAAAGAAAAGATTTATAAATAAGTTGATTTAAAGAGTATACAACTATGGTAGCACAAGCAAAAACTGAAAAGGAAGAAGCAAAAGTATTTGTAAAAGGAAAATGGTTATCAGTTAAAGAAGTATCTCAAAGCTATGGTAAACCATTAACTGCAACTGCTATTGAAATACTGAAATGGTTAAGAGAAAAGCAAGAGCCTGTATACTTCTTAGATTTTGTAAAAGAATTAAATCTTAACAAAATTACAGCATACTATACACTAAGAAAACTTGAAGCTAAAGGTTTAATTGTTAGAATTGGTAAAAGGAACGCATTAATCGGCCTTACTCAAAAAGGTTACGAAGAAAGCGCTAAAGCTTAAAAGTTCTTTAAATTAAATTTTTTTTATGTTGCCAATTTCTGAGATATTCTATTCTATACAAGGAGAAGGCTTGCATGCTGGGCGGCCATCGGTATTTATTAGATTATATTATTGTAATTTATACTGCTCTTGGTGTGATTCAAAGTATACATGGGAAAATCAAGCTAAAGCGAAAGAAGGCATTGATTATTTTTTAGTTGATGATTCTTCTCTTTTTAAAATAATTTCAAATTATAAATCCAAAAATATAGTTATTACGGGAGGAGAGCCCTTAATTCATCAGTCATACCTAATCAACACTTTAAAGTCTCTTAAAGAAAGAGGTTATAGAATAGAAATCGAGACGAATGGAACAGTCATGCCAAAAGAAGAACTTATCCAATTAGTTGACTTATTTACAGTTTCACCTAAGCTTTCGAATTCCAATGTAAAATATGAACATAGAATAAAGCCAGCTGTTCTAAGCTTCTTCTCTAGTTTGGAAAATTCTGTTTTTAAATTTGTCATAGTTAGCAATGAAGATATCGAAGAAGTATTATCGCTTATAAAAGAATTCAAGATAAGCAATGAAAAAGTAATGCTAATGCCAGAAGGAACTGATCTCGAGACTTTAGTCAAGAGGTCGATCTGGCTTGTAGAGATTTGTAAAGAGCATAACTTTAGATATAGCCCAAGAATCCATATAATGCTTTGGGGTAATAAGCGAGGATTTTAACATTTTCAATACATAAGTAAAAATCTACGAGTTTAGTCTAACAAATTTTTCGAAAATTGGCATATTTAATAAGGTAAATTAAATTTTTTCTTATATTCTCTCTGTATTAACTTACCGATCGATAGATAGACTCGAACAATGCTATAGAGGCTCGCAGCGAGCAGGATTAAAGCAATGACTAAGTTGAGGTAATTCGTGTTTGAAATGTAATAAAGCACATATATCAACAAGGGCCTTAAATATCCATCAACGCTAATGATAGCGCTCTGTGTGAGTTGTAAAAATGCAAGAAAAGCAAGCACAGTTATCAAGAAAAAAGCATCCTTAGATAATTTACTTTCTCCTTGGTCATTGCCCAAAAAATATACGCTCAGCATGAGCAGTAGGATTTCAATATATGAAAAGATGAATAAGATATTTAATAAGGAAATTCCAAGTTGAGGTGCGTTGAAATCTTGTGAAATAAAAACAGATATATCATATCCAAAACCTACGTACAACAAGAGCAGAATGTATTCATAAATGAAAACTATAGAAAAGATAAGTGCGAAAACACCTGTTACTAGATAAATGACTCTGTATTTAGCTTTCTCTCTGCCCAGAGATAGAGTGCCCAATCCAAATTCTATGATCCCTGCAAGCATCAGCAACTCACCTAACGTAGCTGAGCCAGGTATTGGCAAAGCAACAAATAATATACCCAACAAAAATATCCCCATGCCCAGAGTAACCTTAGTCAACTTTTTCAAGATTGCATCTGTGCTCAATCTTTGCATCTTTTACTTTTCTTTTTTATTCAAATTTAAGCTTTATTAAGCATTAAGAACTTTACGTGACTCTTTTGTTTCATCTTCATCAAAGCTTCATTCACGTTTTCTATATCGAATACCATCTTTTCGAGATCCTTAATTTTTGTGTAGCGCAACTCTTCTATAGCTTTCCTCACATCCCTATAACTCGGGATTCCTATAGAGATCAATTTTTTGTTTTCAAAAAAATTTGGTAATTTTATTACTGCTTGACTGAAATAGATCAATGTTCCACCTTTCTTTAGTCTACTCATAACGTTTTCAATTATCTCAGGGATATCATAAGTAACTATTGCAATATCGAAACGCCCCTTTTCAATAGACTTATAATCTTGGTTTTCTCCATTTGAATTCTTTTTTACAAACACCTTTACTTCGATATTCCTAGATCTGAGGATCTCGGAAACAAATTTAGAAATTAAATCCTCACCCACAACTGCGATTTTGTTCTCGAAAGGTCTTTCAATATATCCTATTGCCTTCATTGCAAAGGCTAGTTCGCATAAGGCATGATTGTCATCATCACTTATCCATGAAGGCAATTTGATTAACTTATTTGCTTTTGCAATGACATATTCTGCAAGTCCTCCATCTGCATGCACACCTGTGACCTTAAGTTCTTCGCACAACTCAAACCTATTTTCTTGACATGCATCACAGGAATTGCAACTATCATAAATCAAACCAAGCGCAACGCGGTCGCCTTCATTTAATTCATGGACATTTTTTCCAATTTCATCAATTATACCAATAACTTCATGACCCGGTATGATAGGAAACTTTTCACTTATTTCTCTTTCCCTTTTTCCTTCTATGAGTTCGAGATCTAATTTACAAATTCCGCAACTCTTGACTCTTATTCTTACTTCATCATTTGCTAAATCCTTATTTTTTACATTTTTTATGACGAGCGGTTTATCGAATACCTTAGAGGGCTTTATCAGGAATGCAGCTTTCACAAATTACTCTCTATTAATCTCTTATGAGTTTTCATCATACATCTATTCCAAATAACTTTTATTCCATTTTTCTTCGCCAAGTCAACCGCCTCCTTATTATAGATCCCTTCTTGAAGCCAGATGAGTTTTATCCCCCCGCGCTCAATAGCATCTTTAACAACATTTATCACATCTTCAGAGGGTCTAAAAACATCAACAACATCAATATTTGTTTCTTTAGGAATATCTTTCAATGATTTAAAGGTTTTTTCTCCTAAAATTTCATCTGCGAAAGGATTGACAGGTATTATCTTGTATCCCTTAGTTTTTAGATATGCTGGTACATAATGTGCAGGCTTACCGCTTGTTCTTGAAGCGCCTACAACAGCAACGACCTTAGAATTTTCGAGTATTTTCTTAAGTTCCTCATCACTAAAACCATCATCTGGTATTTGGCTCATAATTAAAATTTGCTTTGCCTTGTATTTACGATTAATCTTTATAATGTACTCCTTCAAATACATGCATATGCAGTTTGACGTTTTTAGTATGCCGCTCTATATCGCATTAGTAGCCCTAGTTTACGCATTGGTACAAATCGCGCTTTTGTTAAGGAGCGATCCAGGTAATAAGAGGATGCAAGAAATCGCCAATGCAGTTAAAATAGGCGCTTCAGCATTCTTAGCTAGAGAGTACCTAGTAATTTTGCCTGCAGGAATTGTTCTTACGATAGCGATCTATTTCACAACTGGACTTATTCCTGCTTTAGGCTTCGTTGTTGGAGCGCTGTTTTCAGCACTTGCAGGCTATATAGGCATGAGCATCACCGTAAGATCTAGTTCTAGGGTTGCTCAGATAGCTAATAAAGGATTAGGTCACGCACTAAGCCTAGCATTCAGAGGTGGTAGCGTAATGGGTTTTGCTGTAGCTGGATTCGCTTTATTAGGACTTTCTATATTCGTATTGCTATTTGAAAATGATATAGTCACCAATCCTGCAATAATTGCTGGTCTCGGTTTTGGAGCAAGTCTAATAGCAATGTTCATGAGGGTTGGAGGGGGAATATATACTAAAGCTGCAGATCTTGGAGCAGATCTTGTAGGCAAGGTTGAGGTTGGAATACCTGAAGATGACCCAAGGAATCCAGCTGTGATAGCAGATAACGTGGGTGATAACGTAGGTGACTGCGCAGGCATGGGCTCTGATGTTTATGAATCTTATGTAGTGATAGGAGTTGCATCTATAATCCTCGCAGCACTATTGCTACAAGCACAATCGAATTTCTTCTTTAAGGATAGCTCACTGCTTTACTTCCCTCTTCTAGTAGGAGCAATGGGCATAGTTGGTTCGATAGTAGGCTCTCTAGTCGTAAACCCAAGCTTGGGTAATAGACTCAAACCCATGCGAGTTCTGGATTTGGCCTTCATTGTTGCTGGTATTCTAATAATTATTCTTACAGGAGCGATCGCCTTCACGCTATTTCCTTATTCAATTGCTCAAAGTACTCTTATAGCTACCATTACTGGGGTTGTCTTGGTAATAGTTATCGAGAAAATCGTAGATTACTTCACATCTTACAGCTATGCTCCAACAAAATCCATCGCAGAGGCCTCTAGGATAAGTGCAGCAACTAACTTTTTACAAGGCTTTTCAGTAGGGCTAAGAAGCACAGCTCCAAGCGCTGTTGCTCTCGTAGTTGCAATCGCGATCAGCTATTTGAGCGGTTATTATTTAACTAGTAGTACACTTTTCGCTGTTTACAATACAGCGATCGCGACAATGGCGATGTTATCTTTAACGGCGATAGTTATGTCTATAGATTCCTTTGGTCCGATTACTGATAATGCAAACGGCATTGTTGAGATGAGCGGGCTTGAGCATGTAAGGAGAGTTACTGATGAGCTCGATGCGGTAGGTAATACAGTTAAAGCTACTACAAAGGGATTTGCAATAGCGAGTGCCGCGTTATCTGCGCTCGCTCTCTTTCAAGCTTTCCAGACAGAAGTTGCCATAAGAGCCCAAAACATACCTAGATACATCGAAGCTTATGGTACTTCCTCAATCCAATTTGTACTTTCAGATCCCAAGGTGATCGTTGGGCTCCTCATTGGCGGTCTTTTGCCATTTTTCTTTTCTTCATTCTTAATAAACGCAGTAGGAAGAACTGCAATGAAGGTTGTTTTAGAAGTCAGGAGGCAATTCAAAGAGATACCAGGTCTTTTAGAAGGTAAGGCTTCGCCAGATTATAGCAAGTGTATAGGCATAACTACACAAGAATCCCTTAAGGAACTTGCTCTTCCAGGCCTCTTAGCTGTTCTTACTCCAATAGTGCTAGGCTTTTTGTTAGGACCGCTAGCATTAGGAGGCTTATTGATAGGAAGCGTTGTCAGTGGAGTCTTCCTAGCCTTGCTCATGGCCAATGGCGGTGCAGCTTGGGACAACGCAAAGAAGTACATAGAGCTAGGAAACTTAGGCGGTAAAGGCAGCGATGCTCACAAAGTTGCGGTGATGGGAGACACTGTGGGAGATCCTTTCAAGGATACCGCAGGCCCATCGCTTAACTCATTGATCAAGGTGCTGAATACAATATCGATAGTCTTCCTTTCTGTTATAATGACCTACGCTCTTTTAATATAGCTAAACGATTTTTTTAAAAGAATCTTTTGTCCCAACAATTATTTCTGATATATTTTCATAGAAGATTCCATTCTCTATAACACCTGTGATTTCATTGATTTCTTGAGCAAGTTTTTTAGGATCTTCAATAATGCCGAAACTTGCATCGAGGATATAATTGCCATTGTCGCTGATAATAGGCCCATCTTTGATCCTTTCACCATTTCTCAATTCAACATTCGCACCCATTGCTTTAAGTCTAGCCATGACAGGCCTAGTAGCGAATGGTAATACTTCTATTGAAACTTTTGCTTTCTCTCCTATCTTATGTGAGAGCTTTGAATCTTCAACCATTATTATGTATTTCTTTGAGTATTTCGAAAGGATCTTTTCTCTGAACAGTGCAGCACCTCTTCCTTTAAGTGCAAATTTCCTTTCGTCAACTTCATCTGCGCCGTCAAAACTAATATCAAGTTCAGGATAAGAGTCAAGACTTTCTATCCTCAATCCTAGAGTAGCGAGCTTGAGATAAGTCATGCTTGATGCTGGAACGAATCCAAGGTAGATGCCCTCTTCAGCAATTTTTTTCCTCAGTTCCTCGATGAAAAGCTCTACAGTGCTGCCTGAACCAAGGCCTATGATCTGACCATCTTTGATATACTTTAAAGCTTCCTTTATTGCATTGAATTTTGCTTCATTCATAACTCAATTAACAATAATAATTTTAATAAATGAAGTACTGAATCAATATTGAATGAGGTTTTATACTCGTACTGGGGATGAAGGAGAAACAGGTTTAATGCATGGTAAGCGTGTTTCGAAGGATTATATAAGAATTGAATGTTTGGGAGATTTGGATGAATTAAGCTCATTTATTGGCTTCGCCGTTTCGAAGATGAAGGATGAGATATTGAAAGATCAATTGATTAAAATACAGCGAATAATCTATTTGGCGAACGCTGAGATTGCTGATCCTACGAATAAGACTAAGTTGATAAATGAAGAGCATTTAAAAGAGTTGGAAAAAGACACCGACGATTATTCCACAAAATTAGAACCATTGAAACACTTCATAATTCCAGGAGGAGGAGAAAAAGCGAGCATTATCCATATATGCAGATCAATATGCAGAAGAGCTGAAAGGTCTCTTGTTAAATTAAACAGAGAGGAAAAAATAAATCCACTTTTACTCAAGTATTTCAATCGACTTTCATCCTTTTTCTTCGTGCTAGCTCTATATCTTAACAAGATAGAAGGGATTAGAGAACTCGAAGCAAAGATGGATGGCTAAGCTTTTCGTTTTAAGTGGAGGTCCTTGTTCAGGTAAGACGAGCTTGATAAAATTCCTAGAATCTAAGGGCTTTCCTGTGCTTCATGAAACGGCAAGGAAACTTGTTCAGATGGGTATAATAAAGCAAGAGGAATTTAAAAGTAAGGAAAGAAGGGACTACATACAGCGCATTATTTTTGAGGAACAGCTCAAAGCTGAAGAATCTGTCTCAAATCTCCCCTTTGTATTTCTCGATAGGAGTTTGGTTGATGGAATAGCATATTACTGGGTTCTAGGTCTTGAGCCTCCAAGTTTTATGTTTGAGATTCTTTCAAAGAAGAGATATGATAGCGTTTTCATATTGGATCAATTACAAGAGTTCGAGATCGATGAAATTCGGCATGAAGATCCTGAGCAAGCTAAAGAAGTGCATAGGCTATTAAAAAAAGCCTACAATTTACTAGGCTATGAGATAATCGAGGTACCTGTTATGCCATTAACAGAGCGGGCCCGCTTTATTCTAAAGAAAGTAGAGTTATTATAGGAATATTGTAGTATCGTAGTTTAAATAAAGGGTATAGGTTGATAGCTAAATTGGAAATTCATTATGAAATTGAACCTACATCTAAAAGAGAAAAGTTGATAGACCAGTTTCTCAAGCTCAAAGGTCTTATAGATAAACTCAATGTTCCTGAAAATCCTCTTGGTCAATTAAAACCCGCTTCCTTAGCCATTTCAATACTTGCTAAGGAAATGGGTATAGAACCAGTCATGCATCTAAGAGCTGCTGATAGAAATCTTTTATCTCTAGCCTCTGAGCTTTATGGTGCGATCGTTTTCGACATAAAGGATGTACTCATTGTTAGAGGAGATATAAAAAGCGATCAGGAGCAAAAAGTATTCAACAAGTATAGGCTTGATGAAATAGTTGAAATTTTTAAAAAAGAAGAAAAACTGTCAAAAATAAACATAGGTCTTCCTTTGACCAAGTTCGATCTAAATGATGAGCTTGTAAAGATCAGGCTCGCTTCTAAAGCTGATTTTCTAGTTACCTTGCAAATCAACAATCCTTCAGATATACCTATTGAGCTTATTGAAAGTGCTAGAAAAGCGGGTAAGAAAATACAATCATATTATATGCTGATATCCAAACAAAATATGGAATATTTGCAAGAATTAGGCTTCAATGTAAGGCTAAAGAGCGAGGTAGAATACTTGGAAGAAATAGCACAGCTTGAGCAGCTACTGGATGGCGTAATACTTTCATGTCCTAGAGACTTTCATTTTTTATTGAACATTCTACATAAATACAGGAAAAGATGAGACTGAAAACCTTTGTTAGTGGATTAATGCCTAGGAGCAAGGAGCTTAGAAGGGCGCTGCGTTCCTATCAAAAGGGGAATATTGACGCTGCTACTTTAGAAAAATCCTATATTGAAGAAGCTGAAAAGTATATTTCAATTCAAAAAGATGCAGGTTGCGAGTTTATACAAGATGGAATGCTAAAGTGGCAAGATCTTTTAAGACCTCTATGCAATTATGGGGGCGTAAAGGAAGGTACGTTGATAAGATGGTTTGAGACCAACTTCTTCTACAGGATGCCCATTGTTGAAGATAAAATCACCTATAAAGGACCTGTGATATCCAACCATGTCATAACTTCTTCTTTGAAAAAAGACTCAAAATCCTCTCTGACAATTCCTGATCCTATAACCTTCGCTATCCTTTGCGAAAACAGATATTATAACAAAATCAGTGAGCTTGTTTCTGATTTGAGCAATGCAATGATTCGGGATCTGGAAATCCTTGATTTGGATGTAAAAGCAATTATAATACACTCCCCTGCAATAGGTTATTTCGGGATCGAAAATGAAGACATGAATTTGTTTGCTGACTTTCTCAAGCAAGTGGGTTCTTTGAAGAAAGGAATAAAGGTTATTGTCCATTTGAGCTTCATTAAGAATCCTCGCATTTTGAATTCTTTCTCCAAGCTAGAATTAGATACCTTAAGCTTAGATCTTTGCTATGGTAATAGATTGGAAATTTTGAAGTACATTCCAGATGTATCTTCTCTTTCTTTAGGTTTAATCGACGTAAGTACATCATTTATTGAGGATAAGGAATACTTGATCTTTGAAATCAATAGGATTTTGTCTTCACGAAATTTGAGAGAAGTTTACGTCACAAATTCAACAGATTTAGATTTACTTCCATACGAAGTTGCGCTTCAGAAAATAAATATTTTAAAAGAACTTTCCAACTATGAACTCTGAATATTTTCTAACTCAGGAAATCGGCAGTCTATCTAGACATAAAATGCTGAAAGATGAGCTCGATGAAAAAGAGATTGAAGAAATTATAGCTGAAGGGAAAGAGCTAGGCTTAGTCGATTTAGATGAACTGAAAAGAATTCTCCGCAATAATAAGGAAAATAAATCTAAAATAGAAGAGTATTCATCACTTTTCGCTATAAAACTTTTTGAGAAGGTTGGCTTAGATATTATTTTCAATGGAGAACAACCTAGGAAGGAAATGTATCATTATCCCCTACAATTCATAGAAGGTTTTAGATTTGTCGGTGAAGCTAGAGTCTTTGATAACCAATATTTTCCTAAGGCTGAAGTTTTTGAACCTCCTCGATTAAGGGAGCCTTATCATACAAGAGAATTCATTTTCGTCAAATCCAATACAAAGAAAAGAATAAAAGTACCTATCACTGGTGCCTATACGCTAGCTGACTGGTCTTATAATTCTTACTATCAGAAAAAATGGATTGGAAAACTTAACGATTATTTCAAAGAGAAATACGAGGCAAAGAGAGAGCTAGCGATTGAGTTGGCTAAGCATGTAATAAGACCGAACCTCATATCACTTGTTGAAAATGGCGCTGATTATATACAGATCGATGAGCCTGCTGCAACTACAGTTCCTGAAGAGATACCCATCTTTATTGAGTCACTTATTGAATCTACTAAAGGGATCAACTGCAAATTCAGTGTTCACATCTGTTTCTCTAGGGATTACAGAATACTGTTTCCTCATATACTCGAAGCAAAGAATATTTCACAGTTAGCTTTGGAAATGGCTAATAGAGATACGCTGGAAAGAGGGTTGGATGATGAATCAAGAAAAGGTTATAGCTTTTTAAAATTCTTCAATGAGCAAACTCAAGAACTAGAAATTGGACTTGGTGTTGTGGATGTCCATACAGATTTCATTGAACCTGTCGATTTGGTGAGAGATAGGATTCTTTTCGCTTCTAAAATATTGAAGGATCCTAGTAGAATATACGTAAATCCAGATTGCGGCCTTAGAACGAGAACTTGGAAAGTGGCTAAGGCAAAGTTGGAAAGCATGGTCAGAGCAGCGAAGGAGGCTAGGAAGCTGGTTTAACAAAGGAAAATTTTTTAGTTTATCCAAAAGAAATATTGAAAATGATCGTTTCAGTTACAAATGAAGTTGCTCTCGATGAAGATTCCATTTTTGCTGGGGGTTTAGGTGTTCTGGAAGCTGATAAGTTCTATGCAATGGCAAGGAAGAATTTAGACTATATTGTCTTGACTCCCTACTATCCTAAAGGTTATGTCAAATATGATTTCGTAAATAGCGATCCATTCGCTAAGGAAGATGTATTCCCATCTACGATTGATGAAAAATTGTCAAAAATATATGAAGCAAACGTTAAGTTGAAGAAATTTTCCTCAGAAATAGGGTTTTTTGAGTATAGGATCAATAAGGCAAGGATTGTTTTCGTTAAAATCTTGAATCCTGAATTGAGCGAGAAGTTATTCAGCAGACTTTATGACCATAGCCATTCTGTTAATATGTTCTATCGCTATCTTCTATTCTCCAAAGCGTGTATAGAATTTCTTGAAAAACATTTAGGTTTTTCTAATATAGATGTTATAGACCTTCAGGAATCCTTCTTTGCATTTATACCTTTACTTCTAGAGAAAGAAAATAGACCTAGAATTAGACTCATTCTTCACACTCCAGTGCCTTGGGGCCATCCAAGTTTTTCAAGAGGGTTATTTCATGAAGAGTTCAATTTCGAATTTATAGAGCATGATGTGAATTTGACAAGTATCGCTGCAGCAATATGTGATGAAATCATCACAGTAAGTAAGAAACACGAAGAAGTTTCAAAGAATATGCTCCCCCATTTCAGGCATAAGATTAGAAGCGTTACTAACGGCATAGAAATACCTAGATGGATGCATGCTGAATTGTATGATCGTTATAGATCAGGAATTCTCGATTTGAAAAGCCTGGGTGAAATAAAGTCTAATGCTAAACTAACCTTGATTGAGCATCTCAATAAGTACAAGAGGTTAGATAAAGACAAGATGATTATAATATGGGCTAGGAGGACTGTTACTTACAAGAGACCATACTTCATCATGAATTTCATAGAGGAAAATGAAGATTTGAACGTAAATTTTGTGCTTGCAGGGAAATCAGATCCAAGGGATGGCGAAGGATTATCTAATATGAAAAGGATGAAGGAATTTTCGGATCGATATTCAAATGTGGTATATGTCTGGTCTTATGAACCTAAGTTTGCCAAGTTACTGTTTCAGGGTAGCGATCTCAACGTATTCACTCCACTTTCTGGATGGGAAGCATGCGGCACCTCGATGATGAAGGCAGGCATCAATGGAACTCCGACGATATCTTCAAGAGACGGGGCATCTCTTGAGCTAATCAAAGATGGATACAATGGCTGGTTCTTCGGGAAAGAATTAAAAGAACTAATTTATCCTGGTTCGCAAAGAGCTTGGGAGATAGACTCTGAAGATTATTTAGATTTTAAGTCTAAGCTCTTATCCATCATCAATCTATGGGAAAGCGATAGGGATCGCTTTTTGGAAATTTCTTTTAATGCAATCAATTCTTTTATGCCCTTTGTTTCCTGTGATAGGATGCTGAAGGAATACTACGGAGATAAAGCATTTTAAATAACCCTTTTGAAATAATAATAATTGCCGCCCTAGCTCAGCCCGGTAGAGCACCCGGCTGTTAACCGGGGGGTCATGGGTTCAAATCCCATGGGCGGCGTTAACGCAGATAGAAATCCTTCACTCTTACGACATCATATGGATGCGGTGTACTATATTCCTCTAGCAATAAGTTTTCTTCAGCAATAAGCGAATGGATCTGTTTTGGCATTATCCTCACAGGATTTCCTTGGACCAACTTCTCCTTTTTTATAAGATTCAGCTGTTCATCATAGAATTCAACAAACCCGAAGCCTTTAAATGTATTAATAGTTTCATCCTTATTTTCGTGGTAATGAATTGAGGTTCTGAATCCACCTTTGATATATAATTCTTTCACTAAGTATTTTTCATTACTAACAACGATTCTTTCATATCCCCATGGTTTGTCCTCCCTATTTTTGTAGTGTTCTCTGACGAGCTCAAGATCCTTTATAGAATCTATAGAATGCCAGAACACGTCTTCGCTGTAGCTTGCTATTGCTCCTTCTGACGCTGCCTTTGGGAATATAGTTCTTTCTATATCTGTATGGTGATACTCATGTTTGAAATAGTTCAGAGCATCTCTCTTGAAGTAATAGACGCCTGCATTGATGAAGTATGGCAATATAGGTTTTTCGATAAAACTAGTTATCTTATTTTCTTCAACTGTAACTATTCCATAAGGACTTGGCATCTTCGTTACAGCTATCAAAATTGGTTCTGGCCTTCTATTGGCAATTTCCATGAACTTTTTGAGATTAAAGTCGTGAATAACATCCCCGTTGACGATGAGCATATCGCAGTTGGCATGTTCGAGTGCATTTCCGATTGCGAAATGTGTTCCCTTAGGCTTCTCTTCGATGAGATATGTCAACTTAATATTTTTCCATTTTTCTCCAAATTTTTCAAGAATCTTTTCATAAAGATGGCCTACCATTAAGAATACTTCATTCAGGCCAGCAAATCTTAGATCATTCAACTGTTTTTCCAAAATGCTATAGTTATCCTTTATTTCCAGAAGCACCTTGGGGTAATTATTAGTTAAAGGCTGCAGTCTTTTTCCATATCCTCCTGCTAATATTCCTCCGATTACCTTCATTGAATATATCTATGAAGGCCAGTTTTTAACATTTTCTTGTATATATAGTTTTATCTTTTTTAAAGTGCCACTTACCAATATTATTCTTGCCTGTCTTATTTTTGAATCTCTTAAAAAGAATATCGTCGCTCTGAATTGATCTAAATAATCATTATTTAATCTGAATACAGCGAGCTTATCATTTGGCTTAAAGAAGACCAGTTTGATGTTGGAATAAGCTGCATCAATTACCCCGAAAAGCGATCTGAAATTATTTTCTACAAGTGTCTCTAGCTCTTCCTTGTTTAAATCATCATAGAATTTCACCAAAGCATATCTCCTTTTATAGAACTTCATAAACGAAAAGTTCTTTTAAGTTCTTTACATCTAGAAGTAATTCAGCATCTTCAATGCCTATGCATCGAAGAAATGCAGCCACTTCTTTCGGAGATCTTATCTCTTTTTCTTCTTTTATACCAGATGACACTATTGGGCTCAATCCCTTTTTTATAGCATATTTCATTATTCTGCTTATCTTAGGAATTAGATCCTTAAGTTCTCCATAGTTAAGATACAGAAAATCTGAATATAATATTTCTATTTTTGTTCTTCTTTGGGAAATAAAATTAATAAATTCTTCATCTAGTTCGTTTATCTTAGATAAATAGACTGTAATAATATTAATTTTATATCTTTTTATTTCTTCCATGGATTCCTTTTTATTTTCGAAAATAGTTGCATATACTGTTTTCTCTTTATATTTTGGTACATACTTTTTTGATCTTATTATGTAGTCTAGCCTATACAAATTACAGATTTCAATTTTTTTATCTAATATCTGATCTTCTTCAAAACCTATATACTTATATCCAAATTCTTTTATTTTATAGAGTACATTTTTGAAGGAATCTATACTATTTATTCTAATATATAAATCAATATATTTTTTCATTCGATTAACTTACTAAGTTCATTCGCTAAGGTTTTTTTCTTTCCTACGAAAGTGATAACTACTTTGATTATGTCATCGAAAGATGAGTAGACGATCTCGCCCTTATAGGCTTTTTGTTTATCAAAACGCAAGTGAATTCTGCCTCTTTCATCTATCCTTTCATTGAGAGTATTCATTATTTCCTGTTTATCCAGAGATGTTAATCTAGCAAACAAATTTTTTAAAAACAATTCTGCGTCCTTATCAAGTAATTCATACTCAATACTTAAAATTGGATTTCCCCAATGGCCATATAACCTCTTTATGTTGGGGATTCCAGGATCGAAACTTATCAAATTTATCATTGCTTTCTTCACCTTCTCTTCATCTTCTGTAGCATGGGAAAAGCTTCCTATTGATACCCTTAAGTTTTCCCTATAACCCATGCTTAAACTAAGTATATAAACAACTTTCTATCTTATATTACTAGAAGCAATATGTTTTCGCCACCTAGTATGGGATACGATAGGGCTATCACCATCTTTTCACCAGATGGTAGGTTATATCAGGTAGAATATGCTCTTGAAGCAGTTAAAAGAGGCTTAACGACTCTAGGAATCGTTTGTAAAGATGGCGCAGTGCTTGCAGCAGAAAGGAGGAAGTTTTCTCCTCTTCTAGATGAGAGTACTGTAGAAAAAATAGTTAAAGTTGATGATCATATCGCTTTCGCATATGCAGGTTTAGGTCCTGATGCAAGGATACTAATGGAGCAAGCTAGAACTGATGCACAGATCCATCGATTGCTTTATGATGAAGCTATTCCTCCTGAAACATTGGTAAGGAGGGTTTGCGACATAAAGCATACATATACCATGTATGGTGGAGCAAGGCCATTCGGTGTAGCCTTTTTGGTTATAGGAATGGATGGGGAAAGGCCTGTTTTGTTGGGAACTGAGCCAGGCGGAGCATATGCTGGCTATAAGGCCTATGTTCTTGGAGCAGGTTCTCAAGCAGCGCAGGAAATATTAGAAAAAGAGCTCAAAAATAGGGAGCTAACGCTCGATGAAGGAATAAAGCTTGCAATAGATATCTTAAGAAGGGTAAGTGAGAAAGAGCTTAGCGCCGATGAAATTGAAGTAGGCGTAATAGATGTCAAGACCAAACTCTTCAGGAAACTTTCAAGAGAAGAAATTGAGAATTATATAAAAGAAATCAAGAAGTAAAATAAATAAAGTTAGATTTCTTTAATTCTTAAATATTCATGCCGAAAGTAGTAGCGAGGTATGTTTCACACGGTGAGAGATTCGAGATCATTGTTGATTCTGAACTTGCTTGGGAGTACAGGCTGGGGAAGAGGAATACGCTTGATAACGTTTTGGAATCTGATATAATTTATAAAGATGCAAACAAAGGAGAAAAAGCTCCTTCAAATCTTCTCCAGAAAGTATTCGGGACTACTGATACGCTAAAAATAGCTGATACAATTATCAAGAAGGGCGAGTTACCTATTACAGCGGAGAGAAGGAATAAACTTATCGAAGAAAACAAGAAAAGAATCATCGACATCATTGCAAGGAATTGTATCGATACAAGAACTAATGCTCCTCTTCCACCTTCGAGAATTGAACTCGCACTTGAAGAAGCGAAGGTTAGGATAGATCCTTTTAAGGACGCTGAAAGTCAAGCAGCGGAAATAATTAAGCTTCTAAAAAGAGTTTTACCCATAAAGGAATCAAAAGCATTGATATCGCTAGAGATACCTAGCGAATTCGCCAGCAAAGTCTACAATCAAATAATAAGCAAAACAGCGAGTGTATTGAAATCTGATTGGAAAAATGATGGTTCTTGGGCGGGAGAAATTGAAATACCTGCAGGATTGCAACAGAGCTTGATGGCAAAACTTAATGAATTGACTAAAGGTAAGGTAATCGTGAAGAGCATAAAGGTATCATGAGTAAGAGAGAAATAATTTTGCCCAGTTCTTTCCTAGTAAGTGATGAGAATGTTCAGAGTAACCTTGCTACTTACAAAATAGGTAGCAATGTGTATTCTAGCGTTGTGGGTTTATTTGAGAGATCCGAAGATAGTGGCGTAAGAGTTGTAACTCTAAGGGGTAAATATTACCCGCAGGTTGGGGATGAGGTCATAGGTATAATCACTAAAGACTCTATATTTTCTTGGTCTGTTGATATCAATTCTTTTGTTGAAGCGATACTTCCCGTATCTTATGCTATAAAGAAGAAGAGACGAAGCTTTTCGGGAAGTATTACGAAGTTGCTTACCATAAATGATATTGTTTATGCTCAAATTGTAGATTTCGATCGATTTAATCCTCCAATTCTTACCTTGAGAAAGAAAGGGCTAGGTAAAATAACTTCAGGTTATCTGATAACTATAACACCAGGCAAAATTCCCAGAGTTATAGGAAAGAATCATTCTATGATCAAAATGATTAAAGAAAAACTCGATTTAAATCTAATCGTAGGCAAAAATGGTCGAATCGTTGCTTTGACAAATGATTTTCAAAAAATAAAAATTCTCGAGGAAGTTATTCAGAAAATAGACAACGAAGCCCATGTTCCGGGTTTAACTGATAGAGTTAAGAATTTATTAGAAAGTAAAATATCAAAGTAGTTCATGTCGGAATATAAGCGGGTTGATGGTAGGGCTTATGATGAGATAAGGCCTGTTAAGGCCGAAGTTAGAGTATTGAAAAACGCTGATGGCTCAGCTATTTTCGAATTGGGTAATACAAAGGTAATTGCTGCTGTGTATGGCCCACGGGAGCTTCATTCAAAGCATATGGCTTCCTCATATGAAAGTCTAGTTAGGGTTAGATATCACATGGTTCCTTTTTCCACAAAAGATAGGAAGTCACAACCATTTACTAGGAGGGAGATCGAGATTTCAAAAGTTTTGAAGGAAGCATTAAGCGCTAGCATAAGAAGGGAACTTTTTCCTAGAAGTACAATAGATATATATATTGAAGTATTGAATGCTGATGGGAGCACTAGGGTAGCAAGCCTTAATGCAGCTTCTCTAGCCTTGGCAGATGCAGGAGTCTTCATGTATGACTTAATCGCTGCAGTTTCAGTAGGAAAGATTAATGGTCAGCTTGTGGTTGATTTGAATGAATACGAGGATCAGAACTCCGATTCAGATATCCCAATAGCCTTCATGCCTTCTTTGAATAAAGTTGTTTTACTTCAAATGGATGGAACAATGAGCCTAGAAGAAATAAGGCAAGCGCTAAAGATGGCTAAAAATGCAGCAGATAAAATATACCAAGTGGAGAAGGATTGTCTGAAAGGCTCATTAGAGTCCGTATTAAAGGTTTATGGTTTGTTATAATGGATAACATCAAATATAACGTATTGATCCCAAAGATAAGGCAAAAGTTCATCCTAAACACGCTAAAAGAGAATAAGAGGATAGATAATAGATCCTTTTATGAATATAGAGCTTTAAAAATAAGGTATGGGCACCTTCCCAATGCTGACGGCTCTGCTGAAGTTAGCTTAGGCAATACTATCGTGCTAGCTGGAGTGAAAGTAGATATAACGAATCCTTTTCCTTCAGAACCAGATAAGGGTATTATAATAGTAAATGCAGAATTCCCTCCAGTAGCATCTCCTGATTTTGAACCCGGGCCTCCAGATGAAAACGCAATCGAACTTGCAAGGATAGTTGATCGTGGACTAAGGAAACCAGAAATTGTAGATTTGTCAAGTTTATGCATTGTTCCAGGTCAAAAGGTATACAGAATTTGGATCGACATATATGCGCTTAATCATGATGGGAACATGATCGATGCAGCTGGAATAGCTGCTGTTGTAGCTCTGATGAATACGAAGTATAAGAAATTCACTTTTGTTCAAGATAAGGGTCTCGTTGATACTGGCGAAAAAGCCCAGCTTACACTTAAGAACTTCCCAGTTTACGTCACACATGTAAAAATAGGCGATCACATTTTACTTGATCCAGTACTCGAGGAAGAGTCTCTCGCGGATTGTAAAATAACGACTATTGTATCTGAAGGTAACTTAATTACTGGGATCCAGAAATCAGGTGTAGGTGGCATCTCTCTAGATGAACTCGAAAAAATCATGCAGAACTCAATTAATTTATATCAGACAATAAAAGAAAATATACAGAAGGAGGTAAGCAAGAATGGTTAAATCATCAACTCCCTTTGGTACGAGGTATGGATCAACGCTTAGGAAGAGGTATGCTAAGATATGGAGTACCTACAAAAGCCCTAAGATTTGTCCTCGTTGTGAAAAGGAGGGCAGCGTATACAGGATAAAAATAGGCATTTGGGCTTGTAGGAAATGTGGCGCTAAGTTTGCAGGCGCAGCATATAATACCTTTAGCGAAATGGGGAGAGTGGTTAGACTTAGGGCAGTAATACCTGTAGAGGAGCTTAAGAAAGTAAATGAAACTGTTAATAACGACGTCGAGGAGGCCGTCTAGAAGAACTAGAAGCTTTGTTAGAGATTTAGCACTTCTTTTTAATGCTGAACGGATAACTAGAGGTAAATCAAGTATAGATGATCTTTTATCCGAACTTGTAAATGGTTCAAAGCTTCTTGTAATCGATACAAAAAAAGGAAATCCGAGTCGGATAAGAGTATATGATAGAAATGGACTTCTAAAGATATACATCCTAAGAAGTGTTAAATTATTGAGAGAAATAAAGGGATTAAAAAAGGTTTCTTTTTCTAAAATTCCTGTTCTAGCTGAAGATGACTTCTCTAAAAACTTCGCAGAACTCTTCAATTTAAGCAAGGCTATTTCAAAAAATGGCCTTCATATCGAATTTTTGGTTCCTGAAGAAAAAGATCTCTCTATATACAGAGAATTTACAATCAAGGATGGCTTAAATATCATTGCGAAATTATTTCTTTTGAAAGAATGGAATGATAAAATATCTTCAAGTTGATGTGGTTTACAACCTTAAAGATGAAAATGAGGCCATGTTCATATATCGTGCTTTGGTGCCTGAATTCAAAAAAGGTTTTCCTGGAATTAAGTCAAGTTATATTGATTTGAAAGGAAAGGAGATCAGATTTCATCTTCAAGGTGAATCCGTTTCTCGTATAAGAGCAATCATCAATACTTTGACCAGATGGCTTATAAGTATAGAAAGTCTTAATGATACAATAGGAAGATGAGTCAACAACTGCCACCTGAAATTCAGAATTTGGTCCTTAAAGCTAGGCAGCTTGAGGAGCAATTAAGAATAGTAATGACAAGGAGACAGCAGATAAAGCTTGAGTTGCTGGAAATAGAGAGTGTTAAGGAAGAACTAGATAAACTTCCCGACGAAGTCGTGATACACAAACAAGTCGGAAATATACTTATTAAGAAGGACAAGAAGAGTGTGAGTGAAGAGATTAATGATAGAAAGGAAACTCTACAGCTTCAAGATCTTGCGCTCGAAAAGCAAGAAGCAAACCTAAGGAAGCAATTTGAAAGTACATCACGGGAGCTTGAAAGTGCATTGAGGAGATATCAGACTGGAGAAACAGGCGAAGGTTTGGTTTCATAGTTACAAATTTTTTTGTAGTAACTTAATAAATTGGTTCCTTTCATCTCCATTTATGAGTCTCGTCAAGATCATTAACTTAAATTTTAAATATGCAAACACAGATTTCTGGTCTCTTAGGAATATTAATTTAGAAATCTCAGAGGGCGAGTTCATAATTATTACTGGCCAGAGTGGCTGTGGTAAAACTACTTTGCTAAGAGCTATGAACGGCCTAATACCGCATTATCATCAGGGTGAATATGATGGCCATGTCATACTTGATGGAAAGGAAGTAAGCAAGCATAAAGTTTATGAACTTGCTAAAATAGCAGGGATAGTTTTTCAGAACCCTGAGGATCAAATCTTTGCCATGACAGTCGAGAAAGAAGTAGCTTTTGGTCTGGAAAACTTGGGAATTGAAAGAAGTGAAATGAGGAAAATTGTAGATGAGACGCTTCAGCAAATGAGAATATCACATTTGAGATTTAGGCAACCATTTTTTTTAAGTGGCGGAGAGCAACAAAAGGTTATAATATCATCTATACTTGCGCTGAAACCTAAGTTAATACTTCTTGATGAGCCGCTTAGTAGTTTAGATCCGATGTCTGCTCAAGCTCTTGTAGAGGAGCTTCATAGGTTGAACAGGCAATATGGTAAGACTATAGTGATAGCAGAACATCGATTAGATCTTCTATCAAAATACGCTAACAGGATGATTGTTATGGATAAAGGGCAAATAATATTGGATAATAGAATCGAGGAAGTGCTGGCAAAAATTGATCTCGAATCTCTAGGTATTAATGAGCCATTATTTGCGAAATTTGCAAGGTTTTTAAGAGCTAAATACGGTCTCGAGCTAGGGAATTGTTTAAGCATCGAAGAAGTTGTGCGGAGGTTTAATCATGCAAAAAGTCATTGAGTTTAAACATGTTTCATACAAATATCCTTTTGAGGAAGACTATGCTATAAAAGATATAGACCTTAGTTTTTATGAAGAAGAAGTTGTTGCAATAATTGGATCTAATGGCGCTGGAAAAACAACACTCATTAAGCACATGAATGGTTTATTAAAGCCCACTACTGGAGATGTATTTGTTGAAGGTATAAATACCAAAAAAGCTACTGTCGCAGAACTTTCTAAGAAGGTTGGTATTGTTTTTCAAAATTCAGATTACCAACTATTCGCTCAAACAGTATATGATGAAATTGCTTTTGCTCTAAGGAATTTCGGTTACAATGAAGCAGAGATAAAGGAAAGAGTTAAGAAAATGATGGATTATTTTTCTATTTCCCAATATGAAAAGAGTTCGCCAATCCTTCTAAGCGGTGGAGAAAAGAAAAGGGTTACACTTGCTTCAGTTCTAGTATATGACCCGAAAGTCTTGATATTAGACGAGCCTACTATAGGTCTTGATTTCAATCAGAAAAAGAATTTGAAGCATTTCATATCGAGGCTTAAGGAAGAAAGAAAGACCATTGTGATAGTCACTCACGATCTAGATTTTGTATCCGATATATCTACAAGAATTATTGTTATGAATCGCGGTCAAGTGATGGCTCAGGGAGATCCTAAAGATATTCTTTACGAAGAAGATCTATTAAAAGAAGCTAATCTTATGCCACCTTCAATTGTTAAGTTAGCTAAAGGTTTAGGCCTCAACGATCGCATTCTGAGCTTTGAGGAAATGCTTCAAAAGATCGATAACTTATTATTGAGGAATGTTTAGACCCGAATACTTCTATTTCAGGAAAAAAGATACGATAATACATAGGCTAGATCCTAGAAGCAAACTAGTTTATGTGATAGCAATGTTCGTTTGGGCACTGATAAGAGGTGATCTTTTATTCCTTTCAGCAGTTTTCTTGCTAACTCTAATACCTATATCGCTAGGAAAGCTTTTTAAGAATCTACTAATTTCTTTGAGGGCAGCGCTTTTTTTCATTGTTCTCATAATTCTAATAAACTATGTCTTTAGCCATAATCTGTCTTTGGCTATCGCGCTTGCACTTAGATTTATGATACTCATAAGCTCTTTTCTGATTTTCTCCATCACTACTTCGCCGGATGATTTGGCTTTAGCGCTGTATAGAATGGGCTTTCCTTATGATTTTGTGCTTACATTTAATCTTTCAGTGAGATTTATTCCAACAGTTATGCGAGATGCAACGAATATTATAGATGCACAGAGAGCAAGAGGCCTCGAAACTCAAAAAGGTTTCATCAACAGAATAAAAAATTATGTACCTGTTCTGATTCCGCTCATCGTTGTTGGCATAAAGAGAGCAATAAATGTCGCTGAATCCATGGAGGCTAGATGCTTCGGGGCATCAAAGAAACCGACCACACTTTATGAACTGAAATTTGCTGTTAAAGATTATGTATTCATAGCTTTCTCATTCATTCCAACAATTTTCTACTTTTTGCTATAGTCGTAATCTTAATATATTAAGAAGGACTTATCTCAAGGATGAAGCCTGCTCAATCGGTATCTATAATTGGATATGGGGGCTATGTACCATTGAGGAGAATTAAGGCTAGTGAGATTGCGAGAATATGGGGTAAAAGCGATCGTGCTCTTCCAGTAGAGGAGAAGTCTGTAGCATATCTTGATGAAGATACCGCTACAATGGCGGTAGAAGCTGGTGCGAATGCAATAAGCAGAGCAGGTATAGAACCTAGTGAAATCGGGGCAGTTTTCGTGGGCACAGAATCGAAGATTTATACTGTAAAGCCCACATCTACAGTTGTTGCTGAGGCTCTTGGAATAACGCCTCTTACATTAGCTTCAGATTACGAGTTTGCATGTAAAGCTGGAACTGAAGCAATGCAAACATCCATTGGCTTAGTTGCCTCAGGCATGGTGAAGTGTGCTCTTGCAATAGGTTCCGACATTGCTAGAGGCAGGCCTGGTGATGAACTCGAATACACTGCAGGTGCAGGCGCAGCAGCCTTCGTGCTTGCGAAGAGTGGGGTTTACAACGATATAGCAACCATAGAAGGTAGTGTTTCTTACGTAACAGATACCCCAGATTTTTGGAGGAGGGAGGGACAGATTTATCCTATGCATTATTACCGATTTACTGGCGAGCCGGCATATTTCAACCACATAAGGAATGCTGTAATTCGCTTAATGGATAATTTAGGTCTTAAACCATCAGACTTCAATCACGTTGTTTTTCATCAACCGAATGCAAAGTTTCCTCAGGAGGTAGCTAAATCTCTTGGCTTTAAGCAAGAGCAATATAAAACTGGTCTTTTAGTGCCTTTAATTGGGAATACTTACGCCGCAGCTTCTTTGATAGGTCTTGCCGCAGTACTTGATGTAGCAAAACCAGGAGAAAGAATTCTTGTTGGTTCGTTTGGTTCAGGTGCAGGCAGCGATGCGATATCTCTAGTAGTTAAAGATGGAATAGAGAAGGTCAGAAATGCGGCTCCTAAAATCATGGATTACATAACCAAACGCGTGTATGTAGATTACGCGTTATATGCCAAATTCAGAAACAAATATAATGATTGACAGTGTCAGAGGTTTACATCACCGGAATAGGCTATACTCAAGTTTCTGAACACTGGGTAAAGTCGATAAAGCAATTATCTTTAGAGGCAGCTGTAAAAGCGATCAAGGATTCAGGATATAAAAAGCCTGACTCAATCGTGTTATCTTCTTCTCTCGCGAGTTTTCTTCAACATCAAGAAGCATTGAGCAACTTGATAAGAGAATATCTTGGGTTCAGCAATCTACATAACATCAAAGTAGAAGCCGGAGAGTGCTCTGGTTCAGCAGCAGTCGAAGTCGCTACCTCTTTAATAAACAGCGGAAGATTCAAAAATGTCTTGGTCTTAGGCGTTGAAAAACCTTCAGATAAGTTACCTCAGGAGTTTAACGCTTCATTGTCATCGACATTAGATAGGGATTATTATTTCTATAATGGAATTACGCATGCTTCTCTTTTTGCATTGGTATATAAGCTGTATATGAAGCAGTATGGGATAAAACAGGAAGATATAGCAGCATTTGCAGTTCATGATCATGCAATGGCAGTGAACGTTGATTACGCGCAATATAGGTTTCCTATAAGCATAGATCGTGTTTTATCTTCTCCCAACGTTTCTGAGCCTTTAAAACTTTTCGAGGCTTTCCCAACCTCAGATGGTGCTTCTGCTCTTATGATATCTTCTAAAGATCAAGTGGACAATCCAGATTATGCAGTTAAACTTGAAGCGATTTCTAGTGCAAGTGATTTAAGCTTTGTATATAGGAGCGATTTTTTATCTTTTAATTCACTGCGCTTCGCCTTCGAAGATCTGAGGAAGAAGACGAAACTTGCAAAAAAAGACATAAATTTTTTGGAAATTCATGATTCTTATTCAATCGCAGCGCCCTTAATAATTGAAAGTCTTGGTCTTGCTGAAAAGAGTGAAGCCTGTAAAATGCTCAAAGAAGGAGAATTCGAGAAGGATGGTACGCTTCCATTGAACATGAGCGGAGGTCTAAAGGCAAGGGGTCATCCTATAGGCGCTACCCCGATATATCAGATTGTAGAAGCTGTTCTCCAATTAAGGGGGAAGGCTTCAAACCAAGTGAGTAATGCTGAAACAGGACTTGTTCAATCAATGAGTAATATAGCTGATCAAGCATATCTTATCTTACTGAGGCGATACAAATGAGTGCACCTATTTATTGGAGGGAAAAACTCTACAGATATAGGCTTGTTGCATCTTACTGCGACAAATGTAATAAAAAATACTATCCACCTAGACCAGTTTGTCTTCAATGTGGCAATACTGAGTTGAGGGAAGTGAAGCTTCCAAATACGGGCACATTAATTAGTTTCACTACAGTGTATCAAACCTTTCCTGAATTTTCAAAACTTGCTCCCTATGTTATAGGTATAATAAGACTTGATGATGGCACGACAATAGTTGCACAGCTTACTGATGTTGACCAAATTGAGCTAAAAGAAGGAATTAGGGTTGAAGCTGTATTCAGAAAAATGTATGAGGACGGCGAATCTGGTCTTATATACTACGGCACCAAGTTTAGGCCGGTCTCAAGATGAATATAGTAAGGGTTTAATGTAATCTTTATTAGACTGAATCACCACTCTCATATTTCCTTGCTTGTCTTTTTCCAATTGTCCCCTTATCAAAGCATGTTCTCCCTTTTTCAGCATTTCTGCATATCTTAGCTTAAAGGATATGACATCGAATCTTTTACCGCTAATATCTTTTACTTGATAGATAGATGGGAAGAGAAAGTTCTGAGAATCGTCCTCAATAATTACGTTTGTCTCGAAATCCCCCAATACAAGGCTTGGCTCGTATTCTTTTCTATTCACGAATTTAATAGAGTATATTTTATCTTTGAATTTTCCCTCAATAAGTTTTCTCTGCTCTAACAATTCAAATGTTTTATAGTCCATTATTTCTTCAGCTTCTCTTTCTTTGTAAAGTTTTAGCATGTATTCTTCGGGTAGTGCATCTAATTCTTTTTTCTCTCTAAGCTTTTTTAGCGCGAAATACACTTTAAAAGGCTCTTTACCATAGTAGGCAATATCCATATCTGAATCAGGTCTATGAAGCCCAAGCAATATTGATCCTCCAATACCAAAGCTAGCTGTGCTTTCACCGCTTTCTTCAGCTAAAAGTTCAACGAATTCTTTAACACGCTTTTCACTTTCATCTCTAGGTTCTTTCAGAATCCTCTTCAATTTTGCAATAGGATTATAAACTAGCTTGATTTCTTCGAAGGGAAATATTAGTGCATCTCTTTTTAGAAATTTTGATTTCTTTAAAAGCGGATAGTCTACTATTTTCAATATTTCATTGATATCCTTTATTTTTATATATGTATCATTAATCTTAATATATTTAGGAATAATAAACAGTTCGTTATATTTTTCGTTGAAATAGATTACGTAAAAAATATTATCAAATTTATCTTTTATTCCTGTTAACTCAAGCATTATTTTTTAAAAAAAGGTGGTTCCTGAATCCTTGCGTCGTAAAGATTTTCTCTGATTTTGATCTGTACTGTGCCTCCTAGGTAAAAGAAACTAGGGTTTATATATCCCATAGCTAGTCCTCTATCTAAGCTAGGAGAATATCCTCCGCTAGTTACGGTGCCTATTAATGTTTTCCCTGCATATATCTGCGCTCCCTTTCTAGGGAGTGGCCCTTTATCTTTCATTACAAGACATGCTCTAAGCATTTGGACACCATTTTCAATGATTCTTTGGATTGCGTTTTTTCCTATGTATTCTTCTTTACTTAAAGAGAAAATCCAATATCTGGCACTTACGGGGTCAATTTCTTCACTAATCTCGTTGCCATATAATAAGAATCCCGCTTCAAGCCTTAATATATCTCTACTCACGATTCCACAAGGCTTTATTCCTTTTTCTAAAAATCTTCTCCATAATTTTTTACCTTCCTCTACATTAGTAACAATTTCGAATCCGTTTTCACCCGTCCACCCACTTCTGCTTATAAGTAATGTATGAACCCCAAGTATCTCTTCGTCTCGGATGAAATTTTCTCTCTCCAGCTTTGATGGTAAAAAATCAAGATTTTCTATTTTCCTGCCCTGTATAGCTATCATCGCCGTTTTTAGTGTTATGTCTTCTGCTTCAACTTTAGCGTTCTTTTTTGAAGCATTGCTCTTTATCCAATTGAGCATTTTTACTCTATTTATGGCGTTGCAAATTATCAGAAAAGTCTCCTCTTCAAGCATGAAAAGGGATAGATCATCTACGAATCCTCCTTTTTCGTTGAGCATTGCGGTCGGTATTATTATCTTACCTGGCTTGAGTTTGAATACATTCTTTGTTGTTAGATAGTCCAAAATATTCTGTGCATCTTTGCCTTTGACAATTATCCTACCCATGTGTGATACATCAAAAAGACCGTATTCGTTTCTAACTGCTAGGCTCTCTTCTATTGAATTCGTGAAAAAAAGTGCTACTTCCCAACCTGCAAATTCCCCTAATTGTGCACCTTTTTCTATATGTAACTCCTTAAGAGGTGTAGATATTAGGTTGTCCACTTGAATTATGCGTATTTTTACGATTTAACTTTATTAAGAGATGACATCTACTAAAAAATAGTAGCGCCGTAAAAGCGCCGTGGTGTAGCTGGCCAAGCATGTTGGGCTTTGGACCCTGAGACCCAGGTTCGAATCCTGGCGGCGCTATTTGAGAAGATATCTCTCCTTTAGCTGATTTAAGATACTATCTATTTTTGCTCTTGAATCCCTTATCATTCTCATGTTGAGATCCACAGTTCTTTTGTAAACATCCTGTTGCATTTTCTTAGTTTTGACTGCATTTCTTGCCTCTCTAAGAGCACTTTGGGCTTTGATCAGCCTTGAATATGCATTATTTAGCTCATTTATTATCTGTTTAGTCTCTGGATATTTTGAAGTAAGCATATTAGCTAGTGATCTGAAGTCGCTCTCCTTCGATTCTATGTTTCTTCTTAGATTGTTTATTCTAACTGTGTAATCTTGCTTCTTTATTGTTCCCCTTTCAAGTTCTTGGTCAAGTCTTTCCATTTCTTCATTATCTAAAATTAATGTTTCCATAAGGTTCACAAATCGAGGTAGTTCAGGTATCCTCGTTATTTCTTCTTTTGTAGGCCTGAAAGCAAACCTAGTGTAAGCGAAGGCAATAAACATTAATACTGCAACCACAGCTAGGATTTGATCAACAAAGTCTAAAGAGATCACATAAGGATTGATTGTTGCATTTAAAGAAATCTTAAAGCTTTCAGTTGGATCCACATTATGAAGAACATATATGTAGTCTATACCATCTTGATGCTTTATCACATTATCAGGCGTCGGCGAAATCTCTACATTTACAGGATATTTTACTGAAACTGTTAGAGTCAAATTATCGATTATGTAATAATTGTTCTGTAAAGCGTTCAAGCTTAAAGATATTCTCTGCTTATTCTGATCTACCGTTCCTATATTGGTTAAGTTGATCTCGCTTGTTACTATTACTTTTTCGAACAAATTGCTGATGAAGGCACTCGTTAAATATGTGTTGAGTAAGGGGTATCTCAGAGATATAGAGCCACCTGTGTAGGTTAATGTTCCAAGATCATCTCTCACGTTTACGACAGTCGCATTTGGTAACAAATATGGAACCCATGAAGTAACTGTCTGGTTCCTTCCTACATATTGAAGCAGGAAAGAATCCACAATGGTTACTTTGCTTAGATTATCTACTATTATTGTCCTATTTAGACTGCTAATTTTTACCCATGGTATATCGCTCGCTGGGTTGAAGCTGAACGTAAGTAGGGTAGTATTCATAGCATTTAGGTTAGTAGCATTATAAACAATGTAATTCACACCATTAACAAACTTTTGAGTAGCGCCTTTTGGCGAAGTTGGGTTGATATTGCTAACTGGAGATGTAAACTTAACAGTAGCGTTTAGCTTTGCTATAGGTAGATCAGAAGGGAAATATGCGAACATATTAACTTGTTCTCCTCCAGATACATCTTGGAAAATCCTGTCGTCATATACCCTAATAACTGTTAGATTTCCTTGGAATCCATTCAAAGCTATTGTAAAACCTATGTATGAACCTTTAATCGGGCCCCACTGAATGGGGAAGTTTGGAATAGTATGTACCGAATATAATGTGCTGTATTCGTTACTTGTAAGATATACAGTCAAGCTTGATAAACCAGTAGGGATTTTTATTGTATCATTCACAACAACGAAGCCAGGATAAACTTGTATCAGTCTGTTAACGCTCAGCTGAGTCTGGGCATACGTATTCGTGAAGAAAGCTAGCGCTATAACTATAAGCAACAATGAAAATGCTAAAGTCTTCCTCATTTTTGGGTCTTTAGATATTAGCTTAAATAAATATTAAACCTTTATTCGATAATCACCAATATGACGGAGTTCATAGATACTATTCAAGATAAAATTAAGCTTCATCGGCGCCTAGAACTTCCTAATCCCATGGGCGAGTTTGAAGCACTAACATTTATGGAAAAAAAGCTCAGATCAAATAGGGTAATTCATCCTTCCAAGGTATTTAACCCCGACCCTCCATATTTTACATACATCCCTGCTGCTGTAGATTACCTCTCTTCTGCTACTGAGTTACTGACGTCTTATACACCTTACCAAGCAGAGGTATCCCAAGGGTTGTTGCAGATTCTATTCGAGTATCAAAGTTTGATTTGTGAATTAACAGGCATGGATGTTTGCAATGCATCACTATATGATCATGCAACAGCTTTATGCGAAGCGTTACGAATGGCAATAAGGTATACTGAGAGACAAAGAATCCTAATACCTAAGTATATGAGACCTGAAAGGAAAGAAGTGCTGAAAACTTACTTCATGAATTCAGGATTAGAGATTGAAGAATATCCAATTGAAAAAGATACAGGAATGGCAGATGTTTCTTATATTGAATCCAAATCTAAGGATATCGCATGCATATACGCAGAGTGCCCAAGCTATTTTGGCATTATAGATGAAAATCTTCCAGAAATTGCAAAGCTTGCCCATGATCGTGGAGGGCTCTTCATAGCTGGCATAGAACCCATTTCTCTGGCGTTAATAAGAGAACCTGGCTCATATGGCTCTGATATTGTGGTGGGTGAAGCACAGCATTTAGCCATAAATCCTTTTTATGGAGGTCCATCGCTAGGTATTATCGCTTGTAAAGAAGATTTGAAACTCGTTCATTTAATGCCTGGTAGAATTGTAGGTGCTACAACTACACAAGATGGTTCCAGAATAGGTTTTTCATTGGTACTTCAGGCTAGGGAGCAGCACATAAAAAGAGAAAAGGCCACATCGAATATAACAACTAATCAATCTTGGCTTGCAGTTAGGGCTGCGATCTTTTTAACACTTCTAGGAAAAACTGGATTGAAGAAGCTCGCTGGTAAGATACTGTATAATACTATCGAGCTTAAAATGATCTTACAAAAGCGTGGTTTCCAAATACCTTTTGCAAATTCTTCTCATTTCAGGAATATCTTAGTAAGCGTTAAAGGGATGAAGCGCTTGCATGAAGAGCTTCTTAGGCGTGGATTTTATTTTGGTAGATTATTATCAGATGTTTTCCAAGATTTCAATGATTCCACATTGTTGGGCGTGAATGAATATCAAGATAGGAGTTTGTTTGATGAATTAGATAGCACACTTAAAGAGGTTGTTGGAAATGTATAGACAGGCAAGCTATCCAGAACGCTTAATATTCCAATACAAAGATCAGAAAAGTGATCATGCATATTGGCTTAGCGATAAAGATCTTGAACTAGTAATGAACTATTTGCCTGAAAACATGAAGCGAACCGAAGATCCTAACATTCCAGATCTACCTGAGAATTTAGTTGTGAGACATTTCACAAGACTATCTAGGTTGAATCATGCCATAGATATTTCTACATATCCACTAGGATCATGTACAATGAAATACAATTTGAAGAGTATGGAAAGGTTATCGTCTATTAGTGATTTAGCATATCTTCATGACGCATATCCTGATGATATGGTTCAAGGTCTTTTGGAATTGCTTTACTTGCTTGATAAATATCTCTGTGAGATCACAGGTATGGATAAGTTCTCATTGCAACCATCTGCTGGTGCACATGGTGAGCTTACGGGTGTTTTGATCATAAAGAAGTATCATGAAGTGAATGGCGAGGGTGGCATTAGGGATGAGATCTTGGTTCCAGACTCTGCACATGGTACAAACCCTGCCAGTGCAGCGATGGCCGGGTTTAAGGTCGTAGAGGTGAAGTCAAATAGCGAAGGTACAGTTGATATGGATGATTTGATTTCAAAGATTAGTAGAAGGACAGCAGGGCTCATGTTGACAAATCCCAACACTCTTGGTCTCTTTGAAAAGGATGTTTTAGAAATCTCCAAGGTCATTCATGAAGCTGGAGGTTTGCTGTATTATGATGGCGCTAACCTCAACGGAATATTATGTTATTCAAGGCCAGGAGACATGGGATTTGATCTTGCACATTTAAATCTCCATAAAACCTTTGGAACACCTCATGGCGGTGGCGGTCCAGGTGCTGGACCCCTAGGAGTAAAAGCGCATTTGAAAGAATTTTTGCCAATTCCAGTAGTTGAGAAGGAAGGAGAAAAATACAGATTGAATTATAATCTGAGACATAGTATTGGAAGGGTAAAAGAGGGCTTTGGCAACACGCTTGTTTTAATGAAAGCATTACTGTTCATATTAATAAAGGGTTATGAGGGTTTACGTGAAAGTAGGGAAAAGGCTGTAGAAAATACTAGATATTTTCTTGATCAAATGAAGGATGTCGAAGAAATCACTTTGACGCATAATCCAAGGCTAATGCGTTACCATGAATGCCTACTTAGCGCTAAAAAACTCAAGGATAAGACTGGCGTAGATGCAAAAGATATAGCGAAACGAATATTCGATTATGGCTTTCATCCACCGATGATTTATTTTCCTCTTATCGTTGATGAAGCCCTCTTAATAGAATTTACTGAAGACGAAACTAAAGAAAATATTAAGAGTTATGCTGAAGTCTTGAAAAAGATTGTAAAAGAGGCTTACGAAAATCCATTTTTACTTAAAACTGCACCTCATACCACGTTCATTGGCAGGCTCGATGAAGTAAAGGCATCCCATCCAAAGACGATGACTTTGAACTGGAAAAAGGCTAGAGAAAGATATAAAGATCTCTTAGAAAAGCTAGCTAGCCAGTCTAGCGATTAAATAATAAGGAGTAACTTCTTCAATTTTCACATTTACAAATTTTCCTATTAGTGTTTCATCTTCTTTTTTAATTATCACACATCTGTAGTCCTGTGCTCTAGCTTCCAAAAATCCCTTTTCTCCTTTTCCAGTTACTAATACTTTCATTTCTCTACCGATGAATTTTTCATTCTTTTTCAGCGTGATTTCATCGCATATTCTAACAAGCTCTTTGGATCTTCTTTTTTTAGTTGAATCTGGCAATTGAATTAAAGAAGCTGCCTTAGTAAGTGGTCTTTGAGAGTATTGAGCTACATGGACTTTATCAAATTCGATCTCTTTAACTAGCTTTATCGTATTCTCAAAGGCTTCCTCATCTTCACCAGGATAACCAACTATAATATCCGTAGCAAGGAAAATGTCAGGATGTTCACTCCTAAGATCTGCAATGAAATCTTTGAACTCCTTTACTGTATGTAATCTTTGCATATCAGCTAAAATTCTATCGTCTCCGCTCTGTACAGGCACATGACAAAACTTGTAGACTTTTTCATTGTGATATATCTTCTTTAATCCATTTGATATCCTGAAAGCGAACCAAGGCGTGAACATCCCTATCCTTACTCTGTATTCTCCTTCTATCTCAATAAGACCCTCTATGAGTTCAATTAAGTTTGTGTTTATATCTAAACCATAGACAGCAGTATCTTGTGCAGTAAGATAAATCTCCTTCGCTCCTTTTTTGATTGCTTCCTCAAATGCGGCCTTCAGCGTTGAAGGCCTATAGCTATAAAGTGTGCCTCTTGTATACTTCACTGCACAGAAAGAGCATGAACCTAAGCATCCTGATGCGATCGGAAGTTCATAAGGTCCTTTTCCATCATATCTAGGTATGATTTCGTATTCTCTATCGCTTCCTCCTATTAGTAGCCTATTCTCTATCTTGTCTTGACTTACTATTTTCGGTATTTCTTTAATGAGCGAAGGCGTAACAAATATGGCATTTCGATTTACATTGTATAGCTTGTAAGGGTTTAGCTTTACCATGCATCCTGTTACTAGGATTTTTGCTCCATTGCGTTCAGCAATTTTTGAATATTTCTCGAGTGCATGTATAGCCTTTAATTCAGATTCATTCCTAACTGCACAAGTATTGATGATCACTACATCAGCTTCATCAGGATTCTCAGTTTTAACGAAAGATTGAGCATCAAGAGATTGAGAGATGAAT
Source organism: Thermoproteota archaeon (assembly GCA_021324265.1). GTDB lineage: Archaea > Thermoproteota > Thermoprotei > Gearchaeales > Gearchaeaceae > DSFO01. The sequence continues at coordinate 138,128 of JAJPJK010000001.1, forward strand.
CTGCTATCTGCCTCATTAAATGTGCAGCCAAATGTTTCGATGTAATATTTCTGAAGCATCAGAATATTTTATAAATTAGCGTTATTAAAAAACTTCCTAAGGCTATGCATTTTTTCTTATCGCTTCTAGCTTATTTTGAAGTTCTTCAAGGGTATATTTTCTAAACAAAATCTTAGGTTCAGAAATCTTATGAGTTTTTTCAAAAGGATCCGCTAAAGCATCTTCCCATACAAATTGTTCAGGCAAGTTCATCATATGCCTAAGTTCCAAACATTTTGAAGGTATAATCGGGAAGAGAACTACAGAAAGTGAGTTTAACAATCTAAGTAATACATAAATTATTCTTGAGGCCTCTTCTCTATTTCTCTTGGCAATTTCCCATGGCTTTTTTTCATTAAAGAACCAGTTGCCTAACCTTGCTATATCCATAGCAGCATTGAGCGCATTTCTCAATTTTACTTGCCTGAAACTCGAATCAGCTTCTTTAATTAATTCTTCAGTCTTTAGTAAAACATCTTTTTCTTCTTGAGTTAAAAGCTGCGGTTTCTTGACAGTATATTCAAAATAATTTTTGGTGAAACTCAAAACTCTGTATGCAAGATTCCCTAACGTATCATTAAGATGGGAATTTACGAGTTCAACAAATAGCTTTAAGGAAAATTCCGTATCTCTTTCTTCAGGCCTCAAATATATCAGGACATATCTCCAGTAGTCAGGCTCCGCAAGCTGTAAGGCTTCATCAAGCCATATTCCGATACCTTGGCTTTTCGAGAATTTTTTACCTTCATATGTTAAAAATTCAGTTGTTGAGATAATATGGGGCAAGTTGTATCCTTGACTGTTAGCCATGAGTAGTGCTGGGAATATTACAGCATGGAATGGAATGTTGTCCTTTCCAATGAAGTAATAAGTTAAAGCTTCCTTGTTGAACCAAAATTCTTTCCACCGTTCGTCATTGAAATATTCTATCGTCGCTGATATATAGCCCAGTACAGCTTCAAACCAGACATATATAGTTTTATTTTCGAGCTCTTTAAAGGGTGCAGGTATGCCCCATTGATTATCTCTTGTAAGTGCTCTAGCTCTGAATTCGTCTTTTATATAACTCAGACTCATTATTTTCGTTCTTTTGTCAAAGTAGGGATTATTGTTTATGTATTCTATGACTTTATCTCTTAGTTTAGGGAAGTCTATGAAGCCATGCTTAGTTTCTTTTTGTATTGGTTTGCTGCCACAAACAATACATCTTGGCTCTATAAGCTGCATTGGTTCTAAAAGGCTTCCGCAGTTTTCGCATTGATCACCTCTAGCTCTTTCATAACCGCATATCGGGCAAGTCCCTATAACAAATCTATCCGGTAAAAAGATGGAATCCTTCTCGCAGAATAATTGTATCATTTTTTGGTAGAAGATGTAACCGTTCTCTTCAATCTTTTTGTAGAATTTTCTAACGAAATCTTTATGGATTTCGCTCTCAGTTCTAGTATAGTTGTTGAATGATATCTCCAAATTCTCGAAAATTTTTTTAATTTCTGCATGCATTTCGTCGGTCAATTCTCTTGGTTTCTTCTTCCTTAGCATTGCTTCTACCTCAATAGGAGTTCCATGTTCGTCTGAGCCGCTTACAAAAACTACATCATCTCCCTTAAGCCTGTGATACCTTGCAATGACATCAGCTGAGAGCGGATGTATTAAATTGCCCAAGTGAGGTATCGAATAGGCATATGGCCATGCACACGTAACTAGTACCTTTAGATTTTTCACCTCTTTTCTTCAATCATAAAAGAAGTATATGAGCCTTAGGAATTTTAAATTAGCATCTGCATTTTTTATCTTCACTTATTTTAGGTATAAGCAAAGTCAATAGGCGCTTCAGTTTTTCTTCGTTTCTTGAATAAACTTCCTTCACCTCTTCGAATGAAACCCTTTCTTGCATTCCAGCAGCGTAATTCGTTATGATAGATATGGAGCTATAGCATAGACCGAGTTCTCTTGCAAGGATAACCTCAGGAATAAGCGTCATGCCCACAACATCTGCTCCTATCATTCTGTAGAAATTGATCTCTGCTGGCGTTTCTAATCTTGGCCCTTCGGTGCATATATAACATGCTTTAGACACTATATCATATTTCAATTCCTTTGCAGTCTCTAGAATTAGTTCGTTCATTTCAGCGCAAAACGGTTCTGTCATATCGATATGTTTGACAATTGAAGTATCCCCCAAAATCTCGTCATGGCCAAGGAATGTACCATCATAGAATGTGTAATGCCTTGTCTTAGTCATATCTATGAATTGCTCCAATACTGCGAAACTACCTAACTTTAAGTCTTTTTTGAGCGCTCCAACAGAATTTATGGCTATGATTCTTCTTGCACCCATTTTTGCAAGTGCGAAGATGAGAGTTCTCGAGTTTATCTTATGAGGCGGTATGACGTGCTCGAAGGACTTCGAACCTGGTAATGAATGTCTATTAGTAAATAGTATTTCCTTTTCGTTCTCTCTAAAAATCGCAATAGGCTGAGAAATCCCGAAGGGAGTGCTTACATTCGTAATCGAAATTTCTTTCTCGAATATTTTTCTAACCCCAGAGCCTCCTATAATCGCTATCTTTTTATCCATCTTGTAAGAAATAGTAGAATATCACATAAGTCTTCCATGAAAAAAACACTTACCATAACAAGTTATGAGAAGATGTTAGAAAGGCTATACAGCAGTATCGAAGTCAATCCAGAAAAGTTCAAAGGTTTTGAAGCTCCAATAGCTGAGGTTCAAAATGTTAAAAATAGGACGATAATTACCAATTTTAGAGAGATCGCACAAAAATTGAACAGGAGTCCTGAAGAACTTGCTTCATTTTTCTTCAAGGATCTTTCCATCAATGGGATGATTGACGAGAACACAAAACAGCTAATTCTTTTCGGTAAATTCTCATTTGAAAGAGTCAATATGACATTGAAATTCTACATCAAGAAATATGTTATATGCCCTATTTGTTCTTCAGTCGATACTATTGTCGTTAAAGAAGGAAAGAATCTATTCCTTAGATGCCTAGCTTGTGGTGCTACTAGCTCCATAATAGATTGATGCTGATCTGCGCTGTTTGTGGGAAGTCAGATGTAAAGGTTTCTCCTATTAGAGGAATATGTAAAGACTGCTTCGTAAAGCAAGGATTAATTCGTAACATAAAGCCTTTAAAAATAACCATATGCCCTAGATGTTTTCGAATAAAGAAGGATAGGTGGATTAGGATGGATAGATTTGAGGATATCGAGGTTTTCGTGGAAAAAGCACTAGAATCAAGGATAATCACGAAAGATGGCGTTAAGCTAGATTTCATCGAAGTATCCCTAAGCAAAGATCTTACATGTGCTAGTGTAGAAATGGATTTGGCACTTTTGGATTATGGCGAAATGGTTTCTATGAGTATAAATCTTGGGTTAGATCTAAAGAAGACACTTTGTGATAATTGTCTAAGGCTTAAGACTGAAAATTATGAAGCATTGATTCAGCTGAGGTCTAAAAACATTAATCTAATAGATGAATTCGAGTCAACTCTAAGAACCTTTTTCATCGAAGGTGAGGATTTCCTCATAAGGAGGGAAAGATTTGAATATGGTCTCGATGCATATTTCTCTTCTTTAAGCCAAGCAAGGCGAATAGCCCATGAGTTCAAAAGAAAACATTTTTGTAGATATAAAGAAACAAAATCTATTGTTTCAGGATCAAAATATAGATATACCATCCTTTTAGACTTTAAATAATAAATACTAACTAGATAGATTATATCTAAATGAGCAAAGAAGAAACAGGAGCAGTTCGTTTTCCTAAGGAAGGAGAGCTTTTAGGCGAGGTTATTCAGTCTTTAGGCTATGATAGAGTAAAGGTTAGGTGTGAAGACAATGAAATAAGGATCTGCAGAATTCCTGGCAAATTCAAGAAAAAGGAATGGCTTGAAGAGGGAGCTATTGTACTTGTACTACCTTGGTATGGCATGCAGGAAAAGACAAGGGGCGATATTCTGCATATTTACAAGAGGCAAGAATTGAAGGAATTGGAAAAGGCTGGCTATTTAAAACGCCTTAAGGGTTGACGATCTTCTCGAAAATTTCATAATCTTCAATCACTTTTACACCTCTGCTCCTGAAAAATTTGTTCACGTTTTTTATATCCCTGAGAAGAAAATTCATCGCATTAGGGTGATTCTTTTTTACTGACTGTCCGAAATCTAAGAAAAATGGTTCTTGTTTATGGAGCACGATGTTATATTCGGAGAGGTCTGCATGTATGATCCCAGCTTTGTAGAGTAATTCAATGAAAGTAATTGTTTTTTTGTATATTGCTTCAAAATCAAATTTGGCTATGGTATAAAGTAAGGGCGCAGGTTTTCCATTCTCGCCTAGAAATTCCATAACGAGGATGTTGTTCAAATAATCGATTGGTCTAGGAACATTCACTTTTGCGTTGTAAGCTATTCTCAAATGATTAAATTCCCTTTTACACCATTCAAATACAGCTTGTCTAAAGTTTTTGGTGTAAATTCTGTAAAGTTCTTCATCCAAGTATATCCTCATTCCTCTTTTGAATTCAGCTGAGCTTGTCAAATAGATCTTTACTGCAAGAAATTCATCCTGCTTTGTGAAGGCGAGATATACCCTAGACTCTTTTCCTGAAGATATTGCTCCATTGAACCTATCTACAATGCCTTTTCTAATGAGCTTATATGCAGTCATGACGGTCGAATAATCGAAGACTTCTTCCAAGGTTTCAAATTTTTCCCTATCTTTTTCCATTACAAATTAAAATAGGTAGCTTTCAATATTTGAGCATATGTCTACAAGCATCATAGTTAAAATTTCAAATAATTTTCTAAATAAGATAAAAAAGAATCCATCATTATTGGAAGAGATTGATAGGTATTCAGCATCTGTGCTGAACATCGATGAAGATGCGGGGTCTGTCATTATAAAAGGAAAGGATAATATGAGCGATGTATTAAAGGCCAGAGATTTTGTCATCGCCCTTGATAACTGTGTCAGTGATGATATTGCCTTGGAAATCCTTAGAAAAGATCTTCAGCTTTATCTTATAGACTTAAAAGACTTTTTTTCTAAGGAAGATGTTAAGCGCGTCATGTCAAGGATAATAGGAGAAGGGGGTAAGATTAAAGCTAGGATTTCAGAGTCCACAGGCTCCCATATTTTCATAACAGATTCAAAAATTCTTTTGATAGGTAATTACGATGAAATTGAGTATGCTAGACAAGCAATTCAGATAATAGTGGATGGATCCCCTTTTTCCAGATTATTCAAATATCTTGAGAAGGTTAAAAGAGAAAAGCAATTAAAGCAAATCGAAGAGTATAATAGATGATTAGATTCGAAGAAATATCCCCATCTGATTTCTTCTATAGAAATAGAGAAATCACGGGCTTTGAAAACCCTGCTAAGGCATGCTATACAATTGTTAGGGAATATCTTGAAAATTCCCTAGATTCTTGTGAACTTGGAGGCTTTTTGCCTAATATAGAAATATATCTTAAATGTGAAAATGAAGAGGAAAAGAGGCTTAGGATAAAGGTAGCAGATAACGGAATGGGAATTCCACATGAAAAGATACCTTACGCTTTTGGAAAGATATTGTATAGTTCGAAGTATGTTCTTAGGCAGCATCGAGGCATATTTGGGCTAGGGGGTAAGATGGCAGTACTTTATTGTCAGATAACCACGAATAAGCCTGTACGCGTAATTTCAGCTACGCCTGGAAGCGAATTCATATCTTACTTCGAATTGAAAATCGATATCGTTAGAAATGAGCCCAATGTAGTTAAACGATCTAAAGTTTTGAATCAAGATAACTGGCATGGCTTAGTGTTGGAGAGCGAATTCATTGGCGATTATCTTTTATCTAAAAAGAAAATCATGGAATATTTGTTCCAAACTTCTATAGCTGTTCCATATGCGAGGATTTATTATCAAGATTTTGAGGGCAATGCGTTGATTTTTGACAGGAAAACTGATAAATTGCCTCCGATTCCAGAAGAAACTTTACTTCATCCACGAGGCGTAGATTTGGAGATGTTGAAGAGACTTATAAAAACAAGCCCAGGCATGCCATTGAACAAATTTTTGGTTAAAAGATTTCAGAGAATAGGTAATAAGACAGCGGAGGAAATTTCAAAGCTTGCGAATATCGAATTAGATAAGATCGTTTCTAAACTAAATGAAGATGAGATATCAAGACTTTATCAGATCATGAAAACTTATCCATTCAACAAACCAAATGTTTCTTCTCTATCTCCATTGGGTGAGGCCTTTGCTATAGGTATAAAAGAAGCATTCAAGCCTGAATTCCTTGCGTATGATATTCGAGAGCCCTCAAGTTATGAAGGTCATCCTTTCATAGTTGAAACTGCTATAGCTTATGGTGGAGAAATACCGATTCCTGAGCAGAATGAGATAAATCTCTATAGATTTGCCAACAAAATTCCGCTTATTTATGATAGCTACAATGATGTATCAACAAAGGTGATTAAAGAAATCAATTGGAACGTATACAAAATTAATATTTACCAAGATCCCATAGCCTTTTTCGTGCATATTTGTTCAACTAAGATACCTTACAAGACACTCGGCAAAGAGTACATTGCTAACCAGCCCGAAGTCTATAGAGAAATAGAATTATCTCTCCGCAAAAATGCAAGAGTTGTTTCTGCTTACATAAACAAAAAGAGAATAATTGAGTATCAAAAGATTAGATATAGGTATTTGAAGGAGTATATCGAGAAGATCGCAAATTTTGCATGTATCCTTTCAGGTGAGAAATTTTCCTATATTAAAAATAACCTCTTGAAATTGGTCGAGATCAATGAAGTCAGTAGCTGATAAGCTAGCTGAAATCGGTAGGGATATTGTAGAGCAGATAAAAAAAGATAATTTTCCTGCCATAACATTTCCGTTGCGTTCTGTAAGCAACATAGTATTCGATGAAGAAGAGGGTGTTGTCAAGCTAGGTCAAAAGAAGGTAACCAGGCGTGCAAATAATATAAAACAGGCTAAAGTTTTCGCTCAGCTTCTTTGGATTGCAGCGTTTGCAAAAACTGAGCTTTTGGAAAAAGGGAGGTCATGTAGCCTTAGAGATCTCTATTATAATTCCTTCAACGATGTTAAAATAAAGTTTGAAGATCAAGACGAATCTGATAATCTTGTTGTTGAGCTAGAGACCATTTTAGAAGTGGCGAGAGAACATTTCAATATAATACCTGAAGAAAAGAGCTCGATCTTCGGAGACCTTGTTATAGAATATACCATGCCTGTAACGCATAGAGGTCAGAGAGTAAGCCTAACAACTGATCCGGATGGAAAGAATATCGGTTTATCTCTTGCAACAGCAAAATTTGTTGATGTAAATGCTTCAATGGTGATAGCTATTGAGAAAGGAGCCATATTCAGAAGATTCGTGGAAGAGCAAGTATATAAGAAGCTCAACGCAATCCTTATAGATACGGGCGGCCAAGCGCCACGCTTCACTAGAATGCTCATAAGGAGATTGAACAAAGAATTAGGGTTGCCTGTTTACGTTTTAACCGATGCCGATCCTTGGGGGATGCATATTGCAAGAGTCATAATATCTGGTTCTGCAATATCTGCACATATTCCTGAACTTGCTACACCAGATGCAAAATGGCTTGGTATATATGCCACTGACATAAAGAAATTCGGCCTTCCTTCAATACCATTAACACAACTGGATTTACATAGGCTTGAAACAATGAAAAGGGATCCTAGATATGAGGATGGTCTCTGGAGAAATCAGTTAGAAGAATTTTCCAAGATAAAGGTGAAGGCTGAACTTGAAGCATTTAGCAAGTATGGTCTCACTGCGATCATAGACAAGTATCTAATGAAGAAAATTAAGGAATTGAAATAGTTCTCAATCTTTTTATTATACAATTGACTAATTTTAACTAATGTCTCTTTACGATGTCATTATTGTGGGCGCTGGTCCAGCAGGTGCAGCTGCAGCTAAAGCTGCTGCTAAAGCTGGCGCTAAGACTCTTTTGTTGGAGAAATATCCTACGATACAGGCGAATAAACCCTGCGGAGAAGCTGTAAGTTCAAGAACATTCGAAACTGCGGGAATACCTATAAGGGATGAGTTCATCGTTAATGTAGCATATGCTCAAGTCTACTCACCCTCTCTAAAGAGAATAGACATTAAAGAAAAAGGATATTTGATCAATAAATCTAGGTTCATCCAAGAACTTGTAGTGCATGCGAGTGAATATGGTGCAGAAATAAGAGTGAGGGAGGAAGTAAAGGAAGCAGGTTTTGACAAGGAAGAAAAGCTTGTGAAGCTGAAAACGATCCATGGAGAGTACAAATGCAAGGTTCTCTTAGGGGCTGACGGTTATGCTTCTGCTGTTGCAAAAGCGTTTGGAATAAATGAGAAATCTGAGCCCATTCCAACTGTTCAATATATAATGGTTGGTAAAAAATTCAAGGATGTAGATGCGGTTCGTTTTTATGTCGCTAATAAATGGGCCCCTAAGGGATACGCATGGATATTTCCCAAAGATGAGAAAATCGCAGAAGTAGGTGTAGGAGTAAGAGGAGGCCCTGCAAAGCTGTTTCTAGACAAATTCGTCCAAGACTTTAAGGAAGAGTTAGGAGGTGCTCAAATAATAGATTACCGAGGTGCTCCTGTTCCAATAGGAGGAATGATAAATAGCGATGTCCAAGACGGCTTGATACTTATTGGTGATGCTGCTGGAACAGTTATGCCACTCACCGGAGGAGGAATCCATTCTTGTGTAGCTTCAGGAATGATAGCGGGCGAAGTTGCCGCGAAGGCTGCGCAGGAAAACAATAATTCGAAGGAAAGGCTTATGGAATACAGAATGAGGTATGATCAGTATTGGGGTGATAGAATAAAGAAAAGCCTCAAGGCAATGCGTGTATTAGAGCGTTTGAGCGATGATGAGCTAGATGAACTCGCTGATATGCTCGTTGATAGTGATATTTTAGATTTAGCCAATGGGTTAGATATAAAACGTGTGGCACTTAAGCTACTCTCTCACCCAAGGCTTGCAATAAGCGTAGCGAAGGCACTTTTAGTGTGAAAAAGCGTGCACTTGATGATCTAGATTTCAAAATACTTAAAGCTCTAGTAGAAAACGGTAGACTTTCTGCAAGAAAACTAGCTGAAATTCTAAACGTTTCAGTTGGGACTGTGATCAAGAGAATTGAGAGTTTGGAAAAAGATAAGATAATTCTTGGCTACACAACACTGGTAGATCACGAGAAACTAGGTTATGACTTAGTAGCGATAATAGAAGTCCGTGTATCACAAGGAAAGCTCATAGAAGTAGAAAATCAGATAGCCAAACTGCCTAACGTTTATGGTGTTTATGATATAACTGGGGATTACGATGCCTTGATCATAGCAAGATTCAAAAGTAGGAAGGAACTAGATAGTTTCATTAAGAACATTTTGGCAATGCCCTTTGTAGAGCGAACTAGGACACATTTTGTTTTAAATGTGGTAAAAGAAGATAATAGATTTATATGAATAATAGAGGGGCGATTTGCTTAGTTAGCGGAGGCGTCGATAGCGTAACGTGTCTATATTATGTTAAATACAGAATAAAACCAAGTGATCTAAAGATAATATTCTGCAATTATGGCCAAAGAACTTTTAAAGAAGAGGAATTTTGTATAAGAAAAATCTCATCAATGCTTGACTGCGAGCTAAGAATAATTAACTTGGATTGGCTTGGAGAGATAAGTACTTCGTTGCTAACAAAAAAGGACATTGAAATTCCAGAAACTAAAGTTGAGGATCTTCAAGATCCTGAAAAAGCAAAAGCTAGGATTCTTAGGTGGTGGGATCCTGCTAGGAATGCGATCTTGATTCTTGTTGCGTTAGCGCATGCAGAAGCACTGGACATAAAATTCTCGAGGAAGTATGATGTTTTCATAGGGATTAGAAGGGAAACACCCGTAGCTATGAAAGACAATACCCCAGAATTTCTCGAAGAAATGAACAGAGTTGCTGAGATAGCTACGCATTATGGAGGATACAAAGTATATGCTCCATTAATAACATATGATAAGGATAAAGTAGTCAAGCTCGGTCAAGAACTCGAGGTGCCTTGGAAATATACATACAGTTGCTATCGCGGTAATCTAGGATTTAAGGAAATAGATGGAGAAGTTTTACCTATTCACTGTGGCTGGTGTAGCAATTGTAAAAGAAGAGCATTGGCCTTTAAGCTCGCTGGCGTAAAGGATCCTTCGGTATATTTTAAGAACCCACTTTGATGATATCAACTGAAGAATTTAGAGAATTAATGTCCTATTTTGCTACTGGCGTAACTATCGTAGCAATGAATCTTGATGGAAAACTTTATGGATTAACTGTTAATTCCTTTACTTCTGTTTCTTTAGAACCCATGCTCGTTCTATTTTGCATTAAGAAGGGTAATAAGGCACATGAAATGGTTTCTAAGGCAAAAACCTATAGTATAAATATATTAGCCGAGGATCAAGAAGAGCTGTCCATAAGGTTTGCAGATCCTAAGCTTGAGGATGTGAGATTTGAGGGTATTAGTTATTCCTTAAACGAGTACGGTTGCCCTATTATAAAGGGATGCATCGCCTATATTACTTGCAGAAAATACTTGGAATATGATGGTGGCGATCATACAATTTTTCTATGTAGTGTTCTAGGTTTGAAAAAGGGCGATGATAAACCTCCATTGATATTTTATAGAAGGGGTTATCGCAGGATTAAAACTTGATCGCCAAACTTGCTGGATCTATAAACATAAAGAGAAAAATCAAAGCTAAGTATGGCGTAGAGAATTTGAAAAGTAGCCATGCATTCTTTTTAGTTGGGTTCATAAGTATCCTAGCTATGATTACGAAGAAAATAACATTAAGCACCAAGCTGAGCAATAAATATACCAAACTGAAGCCACCAATATAACCAATCAGTGTAGAGACTATAGGTAGTGGAATTGCCGAATAAGCTATGTATTTAGAAGAGGTTTTTTCATCATACATGGCTGTCAACATCTTTATATTAGCGTTCAAATAATCTTCTCTCCTTCTCATCGCAAGGGCCCAGATATGCGGATTTGTCCAGAAATAAATGAGCATACCTAAAAGGAAGGCGAATACATTAAAGTTATTTGTTGCTGCAGCCCATCCTCCCCAAGCAGTGCAGTTCCCTGCGAAGCCGCCTATGATTACATTAAGCCACGTCCTTTTTTTTAGATATGTATATATCATGTACATTGCTGTCGCAAAAAACATGAAGAAAGAGGTCAAGGCATTAATGAAGAGGTAAGAAAGCAGTATTCCAGCTATTACAAGAATGATTCCTGAGTAGAGTGCAAAGTTAGGGCTTATTGTGCCTTTGACAAGTGGCCTTTTCTTCGTTCTATCCATCAGCCTATCGGTATCCCTTTCCAGATACTCGTTAAGCGCACCATCGCCCATGATTGTAAATGAACCTGCGATTATCATCATAAGGAAAGTGAAGAGATTGAAGGTGTAGCCAGCTTTAACAGCTAGCAAATAAGATATTATGGCTGTAAATATGAGCAATGTCCATACATTTAGTTTATATAACTTTATCAAATCCTTGACCCTTTGCATTAAAATTTCTCTTAACCATCTGCTTAAATAATCTATCTATGTTTTTTCATATAGTTTAATAATGTCGCTGAAAAGGGCAGCGGTTGCAGTTATTATCAGAAACGATAACGAAGCCTTATTCGTGAGGCGTATTAAAAGGGAAGGAGATCCATGGTCTGGCGATATAGCCTTTCCAGGAGGGATGTGTAAAACCGAAGAGGACTTCATTCATGCAGTGATCAGAGAGGTTTACGAAGAAGTCGGTATAGATCTAAAGGTTCACGAATTTTTAGCTGAATTACCTTTTGTTTCGAGCTCAAGATTTCCTGATATGAAAGTTAAACCCTTTATATTTAAGCTCAGAAATGAAGTGGGTGTAAAAAAGAATGACGAAATCGATGAATTTTTCTGGATTTCTCTACCAAAATTGAAAAGAAAATTTGTATTTATAGAAAAGATAGCCAGAAAAAGGATCGCCTACGTCTATGGCGACGTTGTTATTTGGGGATTAACTTATAGAATTCTTAAAGTGTTCAAGAAAGAATTTCCTCAATTCTTTTTGCCAACTGAAAATCCAGCTCAGTAATGCCACCTTCATCATGCGTAGTGAGTCTTATAGTTAATTTGTTATAATCCTTCAATTCTAGATCTGGGTGATGTTCTAATTCTTCTGCAATGGGAACAAGCTTGTTGATGAATTGTACAGCTGAAACGAAGTCTTTGAATTGTAGCCTCCTTACCAAATAGTTGTCCTCTAACTTCCATTCTTTCAAAGCCTTCAATCTTTGCTGAACCTCCTTTTCATTAAGTCTTACCATAATTTAACTTAGAAATTCAAGGTTAAATCTGATTCGCTCAGCAATGTGGCTATTTCAAAAATAGTCGATAGCTCAAAGTTTCCCTCTATATTTGAAGAATCTCCAAGTCTGCTTGATATGTTCCTCGAAATTGTAGAGGTATTACAGATCTTTACCTTAGTACCGAATTTCTTCATCAAAAGCCTTATAAAGTCTATATGCGTCTTGACGTTTTCTAGATTGACTCCGGTTTGTGCTTGTGAAATCTTCTTCATCCTATCTTCCAAAGGTATTTCATTGCCCTTCACGAGCAACTCTACAGCTTCGTCGATAAAAATTAAGTATACCTCGTTAGTTCTAGCAAAATATGCAGCATATGAAAGGGCTACAAAAATCGATTTATTAAGTTTTCTTGTAAGGACTATACTTACCTTCAACCCGGAGTTTCCATTTCGACAGTCCTATCTTCACCTGGTTTAAACGCTATATCGTAGATGTGAAGGATAAGGGCAAAGACGAACAAAGAAGCAGCTATGAGTATACCTGCGATTCTTTGATTATCGTAGTTTATGAAAGGATATTGGTCATATATGAAAATCGTCAGAACCACTTGTATCAAGAACAAAAGCATGATTAACATGCTACCTGTTCCTTTGTCCATTTTCATCTCCTCTGTGCCTTATACATTAATGTGACGAAAAAGAGGATAAAAAAGATTTCTGCAAAACCTAGAGCAAGCAATAAACCCATTGTTAAGAGGCTCCACTGCCCAGCTAAGATGAACATGATCACGTGCACAAGGCCATAAGTAGTTATTATGAAGGCGAAGAGGATAATGTTGAGTAAGATGAAAATCTTATTCATATCCAATTCTTCTTTTTATATATTGCATAAGTAGAAGCGAAGATGAGGATTGCAACCAATGCAGTTAAACCCATGACTGTACCAAAATCTGTTGATGTCTCGAAGCTCCAGCCAAAGGCACCGTTTGTATCGAGGTATATCTTAAACAAGTATATTATTATTGTATATAGAACTGCTTCGCCAACAATTATGCTTCCCAAAGTAACGAAAATGAATCTTTTAGATATGTGTACTTCCTTAGCTCTATCTATGAATGGTAGAAGTAGTATGAATAAACCTCCGATCAGCATTATTATGAGAGTTGTAAACGTTGCAACGTCGCCTATCCCGAAACTCCTCATGAATGATACATACGAATCTGGGAACCTAAGCCTTACTAGCGCATAAACGAAATAGAAATACCACTCAGGTAAGGGGACTTCGTTTAAAGGTTGTGTTGGATTATAAGCTGGACCCAATGGATTGGGTAAAAGTGCAGCAACTAATATTACAAACGCAACCTGTGCAAGCGCATACTTCAACACGTACACTGCTCCTTTTGGGAACCATAAATAATGCTTAACGACTTTGCTATTTCTTTTATCTCTAAAGGGATCGAAGGATCCATGATTTTCAAACATATACATTTTGATGCCTAGCAATAGCAGTATGCTGCCAGGAAGGATGAATACGTGGAGAATAAAGAATCTCTGGACCATATCTTGGTTTCCTATCCCTTGAAGAATATATGCGAGGAAATTGCCTATGAAAGGTACTTCAAGAGCGACATTATAACCGACTTGGGTAGCGTATACAGATTGCTGAGTATAAGGTAGCAAATATCCTGTAAAGGCCTGAGTAAGGACAACGAACCCTAATATAAGGCTGACTATCCACATCAGTTCTCTAGGTCTCTTATAAGCACCTGTGATCATTTGTCTAAAGAAATGTAAAGCAGCAGTTACAAGCATTCCGTATGCAGAATAGAGATGCAAAGTTCTTAACAATAGTCCAAAAGGAATGTTCTCATCTACATACTTAACGCTTTCATAAGCCTTCGGAAGTCCGCTAGATCCAGGTGCAGAAGTAGGTACAAAATAAAATACTAGTAATACGCCAGTTATTACTAGTAATACAAAAAACGTCAATACCCATGCTCCCATCCAGTGCGTTACATCGAAGGAGTAAGCAGGTATAGGTCTTAAGAACGTGTTCGATATACCGATCCTTTTATCAAACCAATCTATAAGTCGCTTAAGTCTTGAGCTCATCTCAAACTTGCTCTCCGCAAGTCCTAACTGTAGTATTATCTACGATTGAGCCTGGCGGATTTAAGTTATCTGGTAAATCTGTTCCTTCTTCTCCTGCTCGGCCCTTACCTAGGATCACAGGTCCTACCATACCTACTGCATATATGTCACCGGTTGAATCATCATATTCAAGTATCACTCTAGGAAGAGGTCTTGGTGCAGGTCCGGCGATTACTTTAGCATCTTGTGTTACATCATATACAGAGCCATGGCAAGGACATTCCATTACCTTTTGATACTTCCCGTTATAGAAAGGCTCTCCTGTGGGGTAGTACTTCTCGATTATACAGCCTAAGTGTTGACATATAGCACTAAAGGCTACAATATCTTTGTTTGGTCCAACCCCGTTCTCAACGGGTGTTCCGACTTTTATCAATAAGTTAACCTCACCTGTAAGAGGATAGCAGAATTTAATAGCATTTCCATCAGTAAGCTCACTTATGTTAGCAACCTTTACTTTTGGGTATTGTCTACTTGAAGCTGCTGTAGGTGAGAAAATATAAGTTGCTATTGATCCAGCACCTAATATTGTGGTTATTATCGAAGCTCCAATAACGCCTTTTATAAGCGTCCTTCTTTGCTCATCAATCTTCTCTTGATCTTCTGCCATATCTTTACAGAGCTGTAAAATACATAAATTTTCTCTTATACTTTTTTATATCTTTTTATATATTAGATCAGCTATTTTTTCACCTAATTTTAATATGAACCATTCATCGTTCTTGTCAAAGGCACCCAATTGGTAGCTATCTATATCGATCTCTCCAATTATTTTACCATCTTTATATATTGGTACTACCAGCTCAGATTTTGTTTCAGGGAAACATTGTAAGTATGTTGGATTATTCGATACATCGTAGACATTGACAATACGATTTTCTCTGACAGCCATACCACAAAGCCCTTTATCTATTGGGATTACTTTGTGTTCTGTTTCCTTATCTCCGCTAAAAGAAAGTAATTCTAACTTATCTCCTTTTAGTACATAAATTCCTACCCAGCTATATTTTGGAAATTCCTTTCTCAAAAAATCCAATATATACTGAATCTTTTCATCTTCGGGCAAAGATATGCCATCTATGCCTTCCAAGAAGCTCAAATACTTCTTTTTGATGCTCATTGCATATTTATTTCCCCATCTTAATAAAAAGTTATGGAAACGTATAGAATCTTTTATTCAAATATCTATGACTTAATCCTCTATGCTATATCGCTTTTCCCAATATCCCCTTTCTATACACTGAACAGATACAAGGATTATATTTACTTCTATGAATCTATCTCTGACGGAGTCGCTTTGCATTATTCGAAGACAAACTTGGAACCTGCTATTTACATATTCGATACTACCAAGTTGGAATTAAGAAAGCAAAGTTCAATGCCTAAATTCATTGAACAGGGCTGCTATATTTTGGTAATAAAGAAGATAGATGAGGATACCTTATTTCTGGAAGCTTTGGAAGAATCTTAAATAAAGGGTAAGTTTAATAAAAATAATGGGAAAGCTAAAAGAATTAGGTCTAGAAGAATCTAATTTAGTATTCGGTTTCGATGATTTCATACTGCTACCTTCCTACATATCAATTGAACCTTCAGATATTTCTCTCAATACAAAGTTTTCTTTGAATAATGATCTCAATGTGCCCTTTGTATCATCGCCTATGGATACTGTTACCGAGGCTGAGATGGCAATAACTTTAGCTAGGAATGGAGGAATTGGTGTAATTCATAGGAATTGTAGTATAGAGGAGCAATTGGCTCAGGTGAAGCGAGTTAAAAGGGCTGAATCTTTCATAATCAAGGATGTGGTGACTATAAATCCTGAAGCAACTGTAGGCGAAGCAGCAAAAATCATGGAAGAGCATGGTATTTCAGGCCTACCTGTGGTAGACGAGTCCAACAAACTTGTAGGTATAATAACAGGTAGAGATGTAAGGTTCGCATCCTATGAACTAAAAGTTAAAGATGCAATGACCAAAGACGTGATTGTTGCAGATGAAAGCATCACGCCTGAGGAATCGATAGATTTGATGAGAAAATATAGAATCGAGAAATTGCCAGTCGTTGATAAAGATGGTAAGCTGATAGGACTGATTACATACAAGGATGTTAGCCATAGGGGTATGTATAAGGATGCTGTAAGAGATAAGATGGGGAGATTAAAAGTTGCGGCAGCGATTTCTCCTTTTGATCTTGAAAGGGCTCTCGCGCTGGAGAAATATGTTGATGCGCTTGTCATAGATGTTGCGCATTTCCATAATGAGAACGTCATAAGCGCAACTAAAAAGCTCACTGAACAAGTTAGTTGCGATGTAGTTATAGGGAATTTAGGTTCGAGAGAAGGTATTATTGACTCTATTTCAAAGATCGACAAAGTGGCAGGACTAAGAGTAGGTATAGGAGGTGGTTCTGTATGCACAACTACTCAAATAACAAGGGCGGGCTCACCTACACTTTATGCAGTAGCTGTTGCAAGAGAATGTTTAGATGAGCTAGGTATGGACATACCGATCATCGCAGATGGTGGAATAAGGAATGCCGGTGACATAGCACTAGCCATTGCTTTCGGTGCTTCTAGTGCTATGATGGGTTATATGTTTGCTGGATGCAAGGAAAGTCCAGCTCCGCTTATGATGTTAGGTGGTAGGTATTATAAGTTACATAGAGGCATGGGAAGTCTAAGTGCTAGACAAAAGAGGTTAAGTGTAGACAGATACGCCAAGTTACCAAAAGAAATTCCTGAAGGAACAGAAGCTTGGATTCCATACAAAGGAGAAGCAAGTAATGTAATAAAGGAGCTCGCTTCAGCATTAAGAGCTGCAATGGGTTATGCGGGGGCTAGGAATATAAAAGAATTGCAAACTAAAGCGAAGGTTAAGCGCGTATCTCCTAGTGCTTTTTCAAGAGCTTCAGATCTTCTCTTCCCCGGCGAAAGCAGATAAATCACTTATTTCATCATACCTTTTATTAATTATCTCGATTATTTTTCTAGCCTTTGCTTCTCCTAATATTCTAGCTAAATCCTTTTCGCTTGCGTTGAAGATTTGCTTCAAGCTTTTGAACTCATTTAAAAGTTTTTCAGCATTTTTGACTCCAATGCCTGGTAAGGATTGTAGTATATATAGTTGCCAATCTCTAGTCTTTTCGATTTTATGTGGTTTTCCTTTAACTACTGGGTACTGATTGTATCTTTGTTTTTTATTCTGCTGTTTTGCCATGAGGCTGATATACTCAGCGGTTTCTTCTTTTCCGCTCGAATGCAGAATTTTCACATCGAAGTCAACAATTAAAGATAGTATCGCTCCTCTTAATGCATTGATATTATCTGTTATTAAAGGTAACTCAGAATATTCACCTTCTACGATTATGACAGGTGTTTCATATGCATCCTTTAATCTAGAAGCTTGATCGAACAAACGTCCATCATAGATTGACTTCGCGAAATCTTTGAGGCTTTTTCTCTCAATTGCAATCTTTTCTGAAATCAAGTAATCTCCTACAGGAAGTTGCCTAAATCTAACACTTACTCCTTTCTTAACAAGGAGTTCAGGTATTTCAGATGCCCTTTCTCTTTCATCTACTATGACTATAGGTTTTTCCATTAAGAAAGAAGGATGAAATTGTGAAGAATTTTGGAGCCGAACTGTGTATGTTCAACTTCTGGATGGAATAAGACTCCAAAGATAGGTCTCTTTATGTGCCTTGCAGCCTCAATATAACCCTTTTCAGCTACGGCCAATATTTTGAACTCGTTCGGTAGAAAACTTACTGTGTCATTGTGACTTTCCCAAACCGAAAAAATATCTGGCAATCCTTCGAATATAACGTCTTTTTCTTTAACAATTATTTTTTGAGGGCCAAAAGAAGGTTGATCAGTGGTCAACTTTCCTCTGAAAGCTAAAGCTATGGCTTGGAAACCTAGGCATATGCCAAGAACAGGCATTTCTCTATCGAATACTAGTTTCTTTATAGCTCTGACTTCTTGGCTTGAATCATCAAGCCTAGCAGGACCACCCCCAATGATTACTACATCGAAACCATTTATTTTCAATACATTTTTTTCATTTAGCTCAAAGAGCTCTGCATAGAAGCCCAACTCTTTTACTCTTCTTAAAATTAGATGATTATACTGACCGCTAGGACCTAGAATAGCAACTCTTTTATTCATATTCTATCGTAGCAGGCGGTTTGGGTGTGATATCATAGTATACTTGTGTTATTCTGATATCTTTCATTATCTGCTCGACAATCTGCTGCAGTAGATCTATACTAACCTCAGGAACACTCGCAGTCATGAAATCACTTGTCTTCACAGCTCTTATTGAAACCGCATACTTTCCAGCAGGCCTAGGTTCAGATACCAGCACAGCGACTCTAATGTAACTCTTTAAAACTTTCGGGAACATCTTGACTATTTCATCTTTATGCTTCAAAAGGAGTTCTGATTCTTTATGGTAAATTCCCAGCATCTTTGAATATTCTCTACTATCTCCCTTTACTCCTGTCACATTCTCATAGAATTCAAACGTTTTAAAACCTCTTCCGCCTATGCCAACTATATTCTTAATTTCCTTGATGAAGTCGCTGATCTCTTTGGAAGTCGTCATTCTTGGCTTCCTAAAGATTGCTAAAAAGCTTTGTGAAGCATCGATCTTCATTAGGAGATCTTGACAAAGTGCCGTAACATTTCTAAGGGCTTTCAGTTTATCCAGTTCGACTTCGCCTACGCATCTAACTAAAAGACCTGGCCCCGGAAAAGGTTGTCTTTCGATAATTTCTTTGGGAACTTTAAGGTAATTAGCGATGGCTCTAACTTGATCCTTATACAAATTGGCCAATGGTTCAAGCAAACTAAAGCCATATTTTTCTTCAGTTTTTATTCCCAATTGGGCTAAAACGTTGTGTTGTGTCTTTATCTTACCAACAGTCTCGATCCAATCAGGGGCTATAGTACCTTGAACAAGATATTGGGCATTCTCGTCTTTAGCTAACTTTGCTAATGTTTCATAAAATATTTCTCTGAATATTTTCCGCTTTTCTTCAGCATCTTTTTTTCCAAGTAATGAGCTGTAAAAAGCATCGCTTGCATCATAAACTTTTACAGGTAATCCCATATTTTCTAATAAGGCCTTTGTCGTCTCTACTTCATCTTCTCTCATGAAACCTGTGTTTATAATATAAGCCTTAACCCTATCTCCTATTGCTAACCATGTTAAATAAGCTGCCACCGTACTGTCAATTCCACCTGATACTGCAGCCAAAACATTACTATCTTCAACAACTTTTCTGATGGAATTCACTAACTCATCTACATACTCATGAATTTCTTTGTCGTAGATCTTCATCCCTAATTATTCCTTTTTGGTAGGGAAATAATTTTTTATGAAAATATAAATAGAAATATTCAAATTGTTGTAATTATTACACCATCCTCCTTGACTATTACCGTATGCTCTTCCTGTGCAACAATGCCTTTTTCTTCCTCTACAAGCACATTGTATCCAATCACATCTCCTTTCGATAAGCCTATTTCAATGGCTTCTCTGATTTTTTTTATGTCTCCTTTCGAATACCATCTAAGACAAAAAGGAAGATTGTATCTATCCTTCCATATTTCAATCATAATTTTTTCTGCTTCCTTATCTCTTAGTTTAGGCGGTTTCCTTAAAGCGAATATTCTAATTTCCTCAGCATCATAAACGTAGCCTTTGCCTGTTGTCAAGAAAGGTTCGATTGCATAGACTTCAAATGCCTTCATTGCTTCCTCAATTCCATCATCATAATTTGGAACGCTTTTACCTGCATGTAACAAATTCCTTTTAATCATATGTCCTGAGAGGTTTTTTATCGTCCTATAACCATAGAGTTTTGCAGTATTCTCAACGATTTTTCCTATCTTATTGGTTGTAATCCCCGGCTTTATGTTTTCTATTGCATTCATCAAGGCTTTCCTCGTAGCTTCGACAAGCTTATTCATTCTTTCATCAAGCGCTATTGTAGTAGCCGCATCTGCTATGTATCCTTGTATGTGTACTCCGACATCTACTTTCACTATTGCTTTCTTAGGTATTTTTCTTATATCGTTTATATCAGCGGTATCATGCGCTGCGATTTCGTTTACAGATATGTTGCATGGGAAGGCTAGGCTTCCGCCTTGATTTTTTATGAAAGTTTCCAATGATTCACATAACTCTAGAATGGGCATATCTTCATGAACAATATCTTTCGCATGCGCAAGCGTTTTAGATGCGATCTTTCCAGCTTCCAGATACAGCTTAAGTTCTTCACTCACGTAGATAATGTTTTTAAATGTCTATTAATAATTTGTTAAACACATGGATGTTGAGATCTTGAATAAAAATGAGTTGACTATGGAGTTAAAGGTTAGTGGGATTTCTCCCCAATTCATGAACCTTTTGAGACGAGTACTTATAGCAAGGGTTCCTACAATTGCCATAGATGATGTCATCATCGTTGAGAATTCATCGATAATGTATGATGAAATGTTAGCTCATAGGCTTGGGCTCATCCCAATAAAGGCAGACATACTCAATTTGAAGGAGGATACAATCGCTTATTTTAAGTGTGAAGTGAGTGCAGAATATGGTGATAGAGTAGTGTATTCAAGAGATTTGGTTTCTTCAGATCCTAATATCGTTCCAGCATATGATACCATACCTATATGTAAATTAGCTAGAGGGCAAAAACTTTCCTTTGAGGCAATAGCAAGAGTTAAGTATGGTTATCAGCATGCTAGATTTCAACCTGTATCAGCCTGCGCATATAAGCAGTTGGAAGATGGTGAAACATTCATATTCAGATTTGATTCTACAGGTATAAGTGAGCCAGAAAAAATCTTGCAGAAGGGTCTAGAAGTAATTCTAAACACATATGATGATTTATTAAAATCTATGATTTCAAAACTTAAGGAATGACGAAAAGGACAGGTCCTACAAATCCAATCTTGAGAAAAGAGATAAGAAAACTCTATAATAGTTACAAGATTCATGGTGCCCCAATTTGGAAATATGTAGCTGAAAAACTTAGCGTGAGCAAAAGACAGCGTGTCGCGGTGAATTTGTTAAAGCTAAATAGGTTAACTTCAGCCAACGACAGTGTTGTGGTTCCAGGCAGAGTGTTAGGCTTCGGCTATATTGAGCATCCAATAACGATAGCAGCTTTTTACTTTTCCAAATCAGCAAGGGATAAAATAGAAAAGGTAGGTGGTAAGTGTATTACTTACGAAGAAATGATTAAAATAAATCCTAAAGGATCTAACATTAAGCTTGTGATATGAGCTTGGCCAGCGAAATGATATTCGTAGATGCATCAGAACAAGTATTAGGTAGACTAGCGTCTCATGTAGCTAAGATGTTGCTCAATGGTTATAGTGTAGTAGTTTTTAATGCTGAAAAATGTGTGATCTCAGGTAGTAAAGAAAGAATTATTGAAAAATTCAGACAGAGATATTCTAGGAGAACGCTTAAAAATCCTGAAAAGCTAGGGCACAGAGAACCAAAGACTCCTCATGGAATAGTTAGAAGAGCAATTAGGAGAATGCTTCCTTACAAAAAGGCAAGAGGCAGAGAAGCTTTCAAGAGATTGAAGGTTTATTCTGGGAGGCCGGAAATGCCTGCGAATGCAAAAGTATTGAAATTCGATGATGCGGATTCTTCTAAGCTGGGTAAAGGTTACGTTTATTTAGGTGAGATAGCTAAGATATTCGGCTGGAAGGAATAATGTCACAAGTAGTAATCGCTACAGGTGAGAGAAAGACTGCCATAGCAAGGGCATATCTAAAGTATCCTGGTAAAGGAAGAATAATGGTGAACAAAAGGCCGCTTGAGTTGTTGCAGCCGTGGCTTTTCAGAAATATGATAGAAGAGCCCCTACTCTTTTTAACGAATGAGCTTAGATCATCTATAGATATATTCGTCAACGTTAGAGGAGGAGGAGTTATGGGCCAAGCGCAAGCAGCGAGGACTGCAATAGCCAATGCACTTTTGAAGTTCACCAAATCAGAGGAGTTAAGAAAGGCTTACATGGAATATAACCCTGCTCTTCTCAAAGGAGATCCAAGGCAAGTTGAACCCAAAAAGCCTAGAGGTAAAAAAGCAAGAGCTAAAAGGCAGAAATCTTATAGATAGTTATGCTAGTTCCTATTCGATGCTTTACATGTGGCTATCCTATATCCAGATTTTGGGATGAGTACAAAAGAAGGGTTCAAGCAGGCGAAGATCCAGCTTCAGTTCTTGATAGGTTAGGTATTAAGCGATATTGTTGTCGTAGAATGTTTCTTTCCACATACGAGTATATGGATGATCTTATGATATACTTTAAAGGTGAGGATGTGAAAAAAAGTGATGAAACTAGCTATCTTGATGAAAACGATTTGAAAAAATCTAAGAGAAGGAAAGAAGTTTGAGTTCTATCGAAGATATTAGACTTAGAGTTATATTCGATAGTAGAGGAGATAAAACAGTCGAGGCTGAAGTCATCACCAAATCTTCTAGAGGAGTAGCTTCTTGTCCTGCCGGTGCAAGCAAAAGTATTTATGAGGTTGAAACAATCCCAAAAGAAGGTTTAAACTCTGCAATTACAGACTTTAATAAAAAAGTTAAGCCCAAGCTTTTGGGCATTGACGTAAGAAATCAAGAGGAAATAGATTCTATCCTTATTCAATTGGATGGAACGGAGAGGCTAGAAAAATATGGTGCTGCTATAATCCTGTCTGTATCTATAGCTGTTTTGAAGGCAGCTGCTATGTACGAAAAAAAGGCAATTTTTGAGTACATTAAACCTTTCACAGACTATAGCCTTCCAAGACCGCTGGGTAACATCATAGGTGGAGGGAAGCATGCAAGGGGTAGATCGATAGATATACAAGAGATTCTAGTTTTTTGTGAAAATGCTTCCAGTATAGAGGAAGCAATTGAAGCAAACATAAAGATGCATAGGAAGCTCTTCAAGCTCTTATCTATTAATGATCCTAATTTCGCAGGAGGAAAGAATGATGAAGGAGCATTAGTAACAAGAATGCCTTTGAAGAAAGTTTTGAGTCTCGTTAAGCAAGCAAAGCAAGAGCTTGAAAAAGAAGATGGGAAAAAAATGATTATTGGTCTTGATGTTGCAGCTTCTTCGCTTTGGAATGGTAGTAAATATGAGTACAGTGTAGAAAACAAGACACTTACAGAAAGTGAACAGATGGAATTCATTTCTCGCATCATTGAAGATTTCGATATCTATTATGTAGAGGATCCATTTCATGAAGATGCTTTCAATTCTTTTTCAGAACTTCAAGAAAAATATAAAGACGTGCTTGTAGTTGGGGATGATTTATTTGCTTCAAACGAAGAACGTTTAAGGAAAGGTATAATTAACAAGGTAGCTAAAGGAATTATAATTAAGCCGAATCAAGTAGGGACGATTACTAGGATAACTCGTACCATAAAAACTGCATTGGATAATGGAATAAAACCAATTGTTTCTCATCGCTCAGGTGAAACTGAAGACAATTTCATCGCTCATCTTGCAACCGCTTACTCTGCGCCATTGATAAAGACTGGAACAATTGGCGGTGAAAGGGTTGTTAAGTTAAATGAGCTCATAAGAATAGCTGAATACCTTGGACCTAGAGCAAAGCTTGGTAAGCTTTAATATAACATCCATCGATTAATCTACTAATGTCTGATTTAGGCTCAGAGTTTAAAGAAGAGGAACAGCTTATCTTAGCTCCTACAGAGCTCTATATCGATGCTACACTACCGTTAGGCACGAAATTCAAATCTAAATATATGAAAAATTTCATCTATAGAACTAGACCTGAAGGGATACATATCATAGATGTAAGAAGCATCGATGAGCGCATAAGGATTGCGGGTAAGTTTTTATCTTTCTATGAGAGTGAAAAGATTCTCGTTGTCGCTTCAAGGCCTTTTGCCATAAAACCTGCAACAGTTTTCGCAAAAGTTATTGGTGCTAAAGTGATAACAGAGCGCTTCTTACCTGGAACGCTAACAAATCCATCTTTGGGCACATATATAGAGGTAGATTTACTATTTTTGAATGATCCATACCAAGATTCTCAAGCTCTAGATGAGGCTACGAAGATAGGAATACCAGTAGTAGCGCTTTGTGATACTGAGCATTCATGTGAGAACGTTGATTTGGTCATACCATGCAACAATAAAGGAAGAAAGGCTTTAGCAACAGTTTATTGGCTCTTGGCTAGACAAGTTTTGAGGGAGAAAAAACTCATAACGAGTCCTGACCAATTTAATTACTCTATAGAGGATTTCGAAACAGAACTAGTAGAAGCTTAAAAAAATTAACTCAATTCTTTTTCACTAGATCTCCTTTTCACCGCTCTATCGAAGATAATCCAATTGTTATACCATTCCTCCTTCTCTTTCTTCAATAAAATGAGTGTTTCTTTCATCAATTCTTTTGTAGATATTTTCTCTGTATTATTTTCGAGTAATTTGCCTATGATTACGAAAGTAATTTTCCTTGCAACCTCAGGAGGCGCGCCTGTTTTAAGTATACTGACAATTAATTTTTCAGGCACAAAATCCTCTTCACTACCATCTCTTTTAGTAACTTTAATTTTAAAGCTATACATAACATAAAACGTTTTAAACGCTTATATTATTGATGATAAGGAAATCTGCTGTAGCAGGATATTTTTATGAGAAGGACAGAGAAGCGCTCGTTAGGCAGATAGAAGGATGTTTTAAGCATGAATTCGGTCCAGGAAAACTAGCACATGTCAGTGAAAGAAAAGAAATAACCATACCTGCTTTCATCGTACCCCATGCAGGCTATATGTACAGTGGCCCTGTCGCTGCTCATGCATACAAATTATTGGCTGAGACTGAAAAACCGGATATCTTCATTATTTTAGGTCCGAATCACACAGGTTATGGAGAGCTTGTGTCTATAATGCCGCAAGGTGAGTGGGAAACACCACTTGGGAAAGTGAGGATAAATGAAGAAATAGCAAAAAAGATTCTCACATCATACAAAATGGTAAGGCCAGATATGTATGCTCATCTCTATGAACATTCAATAGAGGTTCAGCTACCTTTTCTTCAATATATTTTCAAAGACTTTGAATTTGTTCCAATATGCATAATGCTTCAGACACTCGAGGTCGCGACAGAATTGGCAAAAGTTCTGAAGGATATTGTAAATGAGTATAGCGCTGTGGTTCTCGCATCTACTGATCTCAATCATTACGAAAACAATGAGATTACCTATAAAAAGGATTCAAAGGTTATAGAAAATGTTCAAAATCTTGATGCAGAGGGTCTTTTTAAGGCAATCGAAAGATATGACATTTCGATGTGCGGTCCTTGTCCTACAGCTACTGTTTTGAACCTATCAAAGCTAATAGGCGTAAATAACGTTAAAATATTGAAGCATGCAACATCAGGCGATATAGAGGGGAAGAAATCTAGCGTTGTAGGCTACTTAGCTGCAGCTTTCGAAATCAAAAGACCTTAACACCTTCATCAACTATTTTTGCCTCATATACAAACTTCGCTCGCTTAGTCAAAGCTTCTTTAACTCTTTCCAAAGAATCCTTATCGACAAGCGCAAACATAACACCTCCTTTTCCTGCGCCTGTGAGCTTTGCGCCATATGCTCCTTTCTTCCTAGCAATATTGACGAGAAGATCTATCTTAAACGTGGACAGTCCTAGTGCTGAGAGTAGTTCGTGGTTTATATTTAATAGTTTCCCAGCGTTGACTAAATCTTCATTTTTCAAATAGTCAACTAATTTTTTCGTAAGCGCTCCAGCTGAGATGTACAATGGGTTAATTATTTCAGGAAAACTTTTTTTGAGATTGAGCACCTCTTCAACAATCTTTCCTGTAGGCATCCTTTTTCCAGTGTATGCAATCAAGAAAATCGCCTTTTCGCTTCTCTTAAGAATCACAGGCTTCTCTCCTTTTTTGTATAATATCATTCCCCCATAGGTACTGATTGTTATATCTATACCCGAAGGATTTTTGTGTACAATCCTTTCAGCTTCAAAAGCAGCCTTCCAAACAGTTTCCTTATTTAATTCAAATCCTAAAAGCTTCATCGTAGCTGCTGAGGCAGCAACTGCAACCGCTGCAGATGACCCAAGTCCTGCTGACGGAGGTATTTTTGAGTTGATGTAGATATCAATGCCAGTATTTACATTTAAAAAATCCATCGTTTTCCTTACAGCTCTCAAAATGGGTCTTAAAGTCTTCTTTGTTTTCTCCTTTCCAGTATAGTCAATGATCCTTTCATTAAGTGTGCTCTTGATCACGTGCTTCCTATTATCTAGATCCACGCTTTCTATTCTTATTGCATTTTCATAACTTTCTTCTGCAGTTACATCTGCGAACAGGTCTATTGCAGATGCTATAGCAGGTTCTCCTTCTACTACGAAGTGTTCTCCAGCTATGATGATCTTAGATGGAGCTAGCGCTCTTGCCACGCTCTCTTAATGTAATAAAAGATTAAATCATTGACCCTCTTTTCTCTTATGGATAGTTTCGTAATCAAGCTCGGTGGTTCCGTTATAAGCTACAAAGACAAACCGTTGAAAGCGAGGATTAGTGACATAAACAGATTGGCTAGAGAAATTTCAGAGGTTTTAGGAAACAGGAGGTTATGTATAGTGCATGGAGGAGGGAGTTTCGGGCATTATGTAGCAAAGAAATATGGTATCCATATGGGTATGCCTAGGATTAAAATCGGTCTTTCGATCCTCGAATATGAGATGAGGAGGTTAAATCTCATGATCGTTAATGCAATGATAAATCATGGCGTACCAGTACTTCCTTTTTCACCCTCTAATATAATGGTAACAGATAACGGCATGGTTTCCACATTTTTCAAAGATTCATTGCTCAAAGCGTTAGAATGGGGTTATGTGCCCTTACTATATGGTGACTTTGTATTTGATGAGCGCAAATCATGTGTAATTTATTCCGGTGATCAGCTTTGTTTGGAGGTTAGTAAGCTAATGAATGCTTCAACGATAATATTTTGTTTAGATGTCGCCGGGATTTATGATAAGGATCCAAAGAAATTCAATGACGCAAAACTCATAAAAGAGCTCAATCATGACGAAATACCTAAGTTTCTCAGTGGCGTGAGCAAGGGAGATGACGTAACAGGCGGCCTATACAACAAAATATCTGTAGCATATGAGGCTGCGAAGATTGGCATAAAATCTGTTTTCATCAATGGATTGGCACATAATATTTTGCCAAAGGTAATCAAAGGTGAAGATTTCATTGGTTCTTTGATATATTAATTTAAGTCGATCAAATGAAAATAGTGAGATGCAAGATATAAAAGAAGTAGCCAATCAAGTAACTAAAAGAATAGTTGAATATATTTCAGAGCTTAGGCCAGAAATTTTGAGAGATTCCTCAGCTCATCTCATAATCTCGGGCGGCAAGAGGTTAAGACCTTATCTTTTGTTGAAGATTGCAGAGCTTTACGGATGCGATTTCGAAAGCGCAATTTATGCTGGTATCTCAGTAGAACTAATCCACAATTTCAGCTTGGTTCATGATGACATAATGGATAACGATGAATTCAGGCATGGTAAACCAACCGTTCATGTAGTTTATGGAATTCCTTTCGCTATACTTGCAGGTGACACTTTATTTTCTCTCGCATTCAATGCGCTTAATAGGGTCGAAACGTCGAAGGAAAGAAAGCTTAGGCTTTTTAAAGAGTTATCACTCGCTACATTGAGGCTTTCTATAGGCCAGGCATATGATATGTATTTATCGTCTTCTAAGAAAATGGGAAGAAGGTTGTATTTAGAAACCGTTGAGAACAAAACTGCAGCTCTCTTTGAGTGCAGTGCAGTTATGGGAGCAATATTAGGCGGTGCTAAGAATGAAGAAATTGAGAATATTAGGCGTGCTGTGCGCTATGCAGGAATAGCATTTCAAATTAAAGATGATATACTTGGAGTATTCGGTGATCCTAAAGTTACAGGTAAACCTGTAGGAAACGATATAAGAGAAGGTAAGAAGACTCTCATCGCAGTTTTTGCACATGCTTTGCTAAGAGATAAACTCTTCAGTTATCTGGGGAATAAGGCAGTAGGAGAGGAGGAGATGAAGGCTTTCATAGAGGAATTAAGGGTTAAGGGAATTTATGAAATGACAATGAAGGAAGCTAAGAAGTATGAGGACAGAGCTTTCTATTATGTTAAGAAGTTAACTCCCAGCGTAGGCCAGTTCCTTACATCCTTCATTTCATTTCTTGTTGAAAGGGAGTTTTAATGAGTCAGGAAATAAGAGACTTATTGTTTAGGAAGTCGCTTTCTAATGCTTACAAGCATGAAGGAAAGGCAGATCTTGATGCCGTCATAAGAAAAATCATCTTTCTTCGACCAGATCTCAGACCAAAGATTAAGGAAATAATTCCTATAGCCAAAGAGATAATAGCACAGGTAAACTCTCTTTCGCTTGATGAGCAATACAATTATCTCATAGCAAAATATCCAGAAGAATTAAAAGAAGAAAAGATTGAAACAAAAAAATTTGAATTGCCGCCACTTGAGGGGGCAGAGCAAGGAAAAGTTATAACAAGATTTGCACCTAATCCAGATGGCCCTCTTCATATAGGAAATATAAGGGCAATGTTGTTATCGCATGAATATGCAAGAATATATCAAGGTAAATTTATACTCAGACTTGAGGACACAGATCCTAGGACTAAAAAACCAATTCTCCATATCTATAATGATGAGAAAAGGGATTATGAATATATATTAAGAGATTTGGAATGGTTTGAAGCTTATCCTGATGAAATCTACATCCAATCGGACAGACTTAAAATCTATTACGATGTGGCAAGAGAACTTTTTTCAAAAGAGGCATTATATGTTTGTTTTTGTAGTAAGGAGGAGATATCGAAGAAGCGAGTTGCTGGTCTTCAATGCGAGCATAGAAATAGAGGGATTGAAGAGAATCTAAGGGATTTCGAAGCATTGATCCAAGGATCTTTAATAGAACAACAGCCTGTAGTAAGAATTAAGACCGATCTAAGCCATCCAGATCCCAGCGTTAGAGATTGGATAGCTTTCAGAGTCATCGATCCAGTTAAGTATCCTCATCCTAGGATTTCTGCTATAGAATCCTATCTCGGTCATAAACCGTATCTCTGGCCTACGTACAATTTTGCCTCGACGATCGATGACCATCTCATGGGTATTACTCACATATTCAGAGCAAAAGAACATATGGGAAATACTGTAAAGCAATCGTTTATATATAAAGCTATGAATTGGATTCAGCCTTTTACAATTCACTATGGAAGGATAAAATTTGAGGGTGCAGTGCTTTCGAAAAGCAAAATAATCGATGGAATAAAGAAGGGGATCTACGAAGGGTTCCAAGATGTAGATCTTGCAACGATAATGGCTTTTAGAATGAGGGGTTTCCTAGCTAAATCAATAAAGCAAGCAATACTTGAGATGGGGGCTAAGCCTGTTGAAGCTAAAATAAGTTTTGAGACTTTACATGCAATAAATAGGAAGATCATAGATCCCATTGCAGATAGATATTTCTTTGTTCCCAATCCAGTATCGGTAAAGCTAAGACTTGATCAACGCGTCTTGATTAGAAGACAACTTCATCCTTCAAGAAATGATTTCTTTGAGTTTGAGCTTTCTCCAAAAAACGGTTATGTTGACATTTTCCTCGATTCTAGAGATATTCAAGACAACTTCGAAGTCCGCCTTATTGAGTTAGGGAATTTTAGAATAACGAGAAGAGAGAATTTCTACGAAGGAATACTTCTCGGAGATCAATCACTGGAATATGCCAGAGAGAAGAAATTAAGATTAATTCAATGGGTAAGCGAGGATCACAGTATTAACGCAGTGGTTAAAGTTCCTTCCTATATATTTGGGAAGAAAAACATTTATGGAAAAGTTGAAGATCATGTTAAGAATTTGAAGCCTAATACCTTTATACAATTCGTAAGAAACTTTTTCGTGAAGTTTCACGGAATAGATAACAAGGATGCAATCTTCTACTATCTGCACGACTAGGAAAATAATGCTTAAATACCAAGTATTTAGTTTAAAATATTACTGACCTAAGCATGTCGAGTAAAAAACCTATGTATGTTAGATTTGAAGTAGGCGCAGATGTCTACGGAAAAATATATGACTTCGTGAGACAGTGTAAGGAGAGCGGAAAGCTCAAAAAAGGCGTCAATGAAACAACCAAATCTGTTGAGCGCGGTTTAGCTAAATTTGTAATTATTGCTGAGAACGTGGATCCTCCCGAAATTGTTGCCCATTTACCACTGATTTGTGAAGAAAAAGGAATTCCTTATCTATATGTAGAGGATAAAAAGAAGCTGGGCGAAGCTGCAGGCATTAACGTTCCTGCTTCTTCTGTAGCCATTCTAGATGTTGGAGAGGCAAAGAGTCTCTATGATGAGCTTGTTAGCAAGTATTCCGAATTAAGGGCTAAGGTAGCACCTCAAGAAGCTAAAGCTGCTAAGAAGTAATGAGTGAAAAGCAAGAAGCAACACCTGCAGAAGTAATTGAAATACTAGGTAGAACAGGGGTAGGCGGTGAGGTGACGCAAGTAAGAGCAAGGATATTGGAAGGTAAAGATAAGGGAAGAGTATTGACTAGGAATGTAATGGGACCTGTAAGGCTTGGAGATATTCTAATGCTAAGGGAGACTGAAAGGGAAGCTAGGAAACTCACAACGAAGTAATGCCCACGGAATATACTTGCAGCTTTTGTGGAACAAAGTTTGAGAAGTCCAGAGGTATTACCTATGTGATGAAGGACGGTACAATTTTGAGATTTTGCTCTAGCAAATGTAGCAAAAATAGGCTGAAGCTGGGCAGAAATCCTGTTAAGCTTAAGTGGACAGCTTTTTATCCAAGATCTTCTAATTAAATTTCAATAATTTTTTCAGGCTCATGAAGATTAGGCAACCTGTATTAGTAGTATTGGGTCATGTAAATGCGGGCAAGACTTCTTTGCTAGACAAGATTAGGGGCACAGCCATACAGTTGAAAGAAGCTGGTGGGATGACACAGCATATTGGGGCTTCTTTCCTACCCAAGCAAGTAATAGAGACAATAGCAAGGGATTTGATACAAAAATACAAGATCAAGCTTGAAATACCTGGCATACTCATCATCGATACTCCAGGTCATGAGATTTTTTCAAATTTGAGGAAAAGAGGTGGCTCAGTAGCAAATATGGCAATATTGGTAGTCGACATAACCAAAGGGTTCGAAAAGCAAACTTATGAAGCTGTTGAGATCTTGAAGCAAAGGAAAGTTCCTTTTGTGGTTGCCTTGAATAAGCTCGATCGCTTTGAAGGCTTTAAAGCAGAAGAAAATTTCTCTTTCTTATCTGTTCTTGTAAAACAGGATCGATGGGTTCAAGAAAAACTTGATGCTAAAATTTATGAAATTGTTAGTGTTCTTTCAAAGCTTGGTTTCGATTCAGAGCGTTTTGATCGCGTAAGGGATTTTTCGAGACAAGTAGGCATCGTTCCCACAAGCGCTACATATGGCATAGGTATTGCTGAGCTTTTACTTGTAATAGGAGGCGTTTGTCAGAATTATCTTAAATCAAATCTGTCATATACAGAAGGGCCTGCTCAAGGTGTAGTGCTGGAAGTTAAGGAAGAGCAAGGTTTAGGAACTACCATCGATGCCATAATTTACAACGGAATATTGAAAAAGAACGATATGATTGTTGTAGCAGGTATCAATGGGATAATAACTACCAGAGTAAAGGCTTTACTCATTCCTAAACCCCTAGATGAGATGCGTGCACCTGAAGATAAATTTATGAATATTGACGAGGTCGTAGCTGCAGCAGGCGTTAAAATCGTGGCTAGCGGTCTTGAAGAAGTAATTGCTGGCTCTCCAATATATGTTGCAACCCAAGAGAGCTTTGAAAAAATTAAGAAGTTAATAGATGAGGAGGTGCAAAGCCTTAAGATAAAGAGTGATGAGACAGGGATCGTAATCAAAACTGATACATTAGGTAGCCTTGAAGCTCTGACAGGTTATCTTAAGTCTTTAGAAATACCTATCAGAATTGCTGACATCGGTCCTGTTACAAAGAAAGATGTATTCGAAGCCTCTATTTCAAAGGCTATTAGTCCTATGTATGGTGCCATTTTAGCTTTCAATGTAAAGGTACTCCCAGAGGCTGAGGAAGAAATAAATGCGAAGAATGTGAAGCTCTTTAAGGAAAGCGTAATATACAAGCTCGTAGAAGATTATCTTTCTTGGATAAGGAATTTGAAGGAAGTTGAAAGGAATGAACTCAAAAAGAAACTACCTACGCCTGCGAGAATAAAGATCCTTCCCGGCTTCGTATTCAGAAGAAGTGAGCCTGCAATTGTTGGCATAGAAGTTGAGATGGGTAAGATTAAGCCAGGCTTACAACTTGTGAACAAGAATAAAAGAATAATTGGTTCAATACTTCAGATCCAAGATCAAGGTAAGCCAATTCCTGAAGCTGTAAAAGGCATGCAAGTAGCGATATCCATTAAAGGTGAAGCATACGTTGGAAGAAATCTCTTCGAAGGAGAAGAGCTTTATTCCCTCATTCAAAGAGATGAAGCTAAGATATGGCTTGAGAAACTAAAGGATGAGCTTAGTCAAGAAGAGATCGCATACCTTGAGAAATGTTTGAAGGAGGGCTAAATTTTTAAAATAGCTTAGTGAATAAGTCTTATGCCTGAATTCAAGGTTGTGGTTTCGAACCCTAAGGATGGAAGTTCGAAGACATTCGAAGTCAAGGATCAGCAGGCAAGAGCACTTATTGGCATGAAGATAGGCGATGTATTTGACGGTGTAATTTTGGGGCTTAATAACGTTAAGCTTAAAATAACAGGAGGCTCTGACAGATCTGGCTTTCCTATGATGGCTGGCATTCAAGGAGGAGTGAAAAAAAGCGTGATATTGAGCAGAGGCTTTGGGATGAAATCTAAGAAATATCAGAGGAAGAGGAAGACCGTTAGAGGTAACATGATAACAGAAGATACTGCGCTCATAAATACTGTGATTGTAGAGTAATTTTAAATTCTTCTTAAATAGATTTAGATTTGTGTTTGAAGAATTAGGTCAGCCGAGGATAAACATAGGTACCTTAGGGCATGTTGATCATGGGAAAACCACACTTGTTCATTCTCTAACAGGCACTTGGACATCACGTTATTCAGAAGAGATCAGAAGAGGAATGACGATAAAGTTAGGCTATGCAAATGCAGTGATCATGAAATGTCCGCGCTGTCTTCCTCCGGACTGCTATCAAACTTATGCGATGTCAAAGGGAGGTAAATGCATTTATTGTGGCGCTGATTTGATCCCTTTGAGGAAAGTTTCTTTTGTGGATTCGCCAGGTCATGATATGCTTATTGCCACTATGCTTTCCGGTGCTGCAATTATGGATGCAGCAATCCTAGTAATTGATGCAACTGTTCCTTGTCCTCAGCCACAAACAAGGGAGCATTTGAAAGCACTTGAAATCATAGGATTGAAAAACATTGTGATTGTACAAAATAAGCTCGATGTAGTGACCAAGGATCGTGCGCTGGAAAATTATAAAGAGATAAAGGACATGATAAGTAGTACTTTCCTATCTAGCATAAACCCTCCAGTCATCCCAATTTCTGCGCTTCATAAAGCAAATCTAGATATACTTGTTGAGAGTTTCGAGGTATTTTTTCCAAATCCTCAAAAGGATGAGCAAGGAAATCCCTTAATCTATGCAGTAAGATCCTTTGATACAAATAAGCCTGGTACAAAGCTTAAAGATCTCCGTGGCGGTGTTATTGGAGGATCTATAATAAGAGGAAGGCTTAGAGTTGGAGATGAAATAGAGATTAAGCCAGGTTACAAAGTGAAGAAAGATGGCAAGATAACTTATGTACCACTGCAAACAAAAGTTGTTAGCCTTAAAAGTGAGGATTTAACTCTTAAGGAGGCAGTTGCTGGTGGTTTAATAGGAATAGAGACAGAGTTAGATCCTTCGATAACAAAAGGGGATCAATTGGTAGGTAATGTAATCGGCTTGGTTGGAAAAACTCCTCCTGTATGGAATTCTCTTAGGATCAACTTTAACCTCTTCGATATAGTTGTGGGAATAAAAGAGCCTATAAAAGTTGAACCCATGAAGATTAAGGAAGAACTTGTGCTTAACGTTGGTCCAGCTAGGACGGTGGGAATAGTAAGTGCAGTAAAGGGCGATATTATGACTGTAAATCTATCAATACCAGTTTGTGCAGAACTTAAAACAAAGGTGGCTATAAGTAGAAAAGTAGCTGGTAAGTGGAGGCTAGTAGGTTACGGTGAAATTGTATGAGATACATGTTCATCGATACAAGTTTCCTCATATCTGCAATAGATTTAGGGAAAGATTTGATCAGTATAGGTGAAAATTATATCGATGAAGCAATTATTCCTGCAACTTCGAAGCAAGTCTTGGATGAACTGGGCTTACTCGCAAGGGAGAATGATAAAAAAATCGAATTAGCGAAGAAAATAGCTTCTAGATTCAAGGTGTTTGAAGCCAGTTCTAGCAATGCAGATGATAGTCTTATAGAATTATGTATTGAAAAGAAGGGCATTTTGGCTACTGCTGATCTTGAACTTATGAACAAGGCTAGAGATAGAGGTATTCCAGTATTGTTTCTAAAAGCTAACAAAAAACTGGTATATTTTGAGCGTTAATTATTTAAACTGATAACCTTTAAATATTAACTCACTTAACTAGAGTGAGTTGAATTGTTTAGGCTAGTTTCCTCGCGTACTACGATAGCGATACCTCCGAACGTGTTGAAACCAAAATTAGATTTGAATAGAACACTCTTGGAACTGTCGAGAGAAGAATATGAGGATCGCTATATCGAAGGAGTAGGTTATATCATCGCAATCTTATCCGCTAAAGCACCACGCTACGCTGTTGTTTATCCGAGATCAGGAATTTTATACAGCGAGGTCGAACTCGAGATGCTTGTCTGGTATCCTGTAGTCAAGGAAGTCATATATGCTGAAGTCGCAGATGTTAGAGAGTTTGGGGTATTTCTGCAGATCGGCCCTATTGAGGGCTTGGTGCATATATCTCAGGTCTTAGATGATTTCGTTAGCTTTGATAAGAAGGGTTCTAGAATTGTAGCTAAGAAAACTAAAAGAGTTCTGACGAAGTATGATGATGTACGTGCTAGGATAATATCAGTTAGCACAGGTCAATCTGATTCCTTTAAGCTTGCTTTTACGATGAGGCAGCCTTTCCTAGGAAAGCTGGATTGGATCAAAGAAGATTTGGAAAAAATGAGCAAGAAGAAGTGATATGGTAAGGAAAGCCAGCTACGGTTTCAAGGCATGTTTGAATTGTAAGATGCTTGTTGATAAAAGGGAAAAGGTTTGTCCTAACTGTGGCAATAAGGATTTTTCAGATGAATGGAGTGGAATGGTAATAATATTTAATGTCAAGGAATCCAATCTCGCAACAGTTCTAAACATCAAAAAAGAAGGAATGTATGCGATCAAGGTCAGATAACTTATTAATACTGAAGAATCCGAGAAAAGAGAGGCTTTTCTATCTCAGCATGTCATCCAATTTTAGGAATTTAAGAAAAAAATTAAAAAAGCCCTTGGGCATGCTCATAGCAACTTCTCATCCAAAATCAACAGAGTATATTAAAGAATTGATACGAGTCTTGAAGCCAGAGAAGATAATAACCGTAGGTGATATCGTTACAAGTTATATGCTAAGTTCAGACATAAAGCCTGATCTAGCAATAATAGATATGAAGGCTGAAAGGAAGCCTTTGGAAAGGCAAGATATCTTGAGTTTTTTTACCAAATTATTTGAAGTTGAAAATCCTCCAGGAATGTTATCTTACGAAGCTCACAATAAGGTAAAGCTCGCACTTGAAAACAATAATTCATTACTTTTAGTTAGAGGAGAAGAAGATCTCTTAGTCCTTTCCGCAATCAAGGAAGCAAGAGAAAATTCTATTATCTTCTATGGAATGCCAAAGCTGGGCATCGTTGCAGTTTATTGCACAAAAAATAAAAAGAAGGCAATAAATAAAATACTAACAAGGGAAAGCTAGATATGGAGACCAACAAAATAAATGTACTATACGAGTTCCATAATCCTTACTTGAATAGATCTGAATATCTAGTTGAATTTGATATAAATAAAGGCAAAATGCCTACAAGGAATGAGCTTAGGGATTTTTTTGCTAAACGTTTCAATTGTCCTCCTGAATTGATTGTAATTAAAAGCATGAAATCCACTTATGGAGGCCTAAAGGCGTATGCAGATATCAGAATTTACAACGATAAGGAAAGTATGAACGTTGAGCCACAGTATGTTTTATTAAGACATTTAAGCAGAGAGGAAAGAAATAAGATTATTGAAGAAATGAAGAAGAAAAAGTTGGAGGCCAAGAAGAGTAAAGAGGTTTCTAAGAAATGAGCATCCATAAGCTTTATGAAATAGATTATTCTTCAGGAAAGGTCAAGAGGAAAAACAAGCGTTGCCCTAGGTGCAATGTTTTTATGGCCAAACATAACGAGCCACCAAGATGGGCATGCGGTAAGTGTGGTTATACAGAGTTTATACCCGTTAAAAAGTAATGCATGTTCTTGGAATTGAGAGCACTGCACATACAATTGGTGCTTCTGTAGTATCTGAAAAAGGCATAATATCGAATGTAAATTCAGTTTATATACATCCAAAAGGTAGTGGAATTCACCCCAGGGAGGCAGCTATTCATCATAGTGAAGAAGGTCCTAAGGTTATAAAAGAAGCGCTCAGGAATGCTGGAATAGATATCAATGATTTAGATGCCATTGCAATTAGCTTGGGTCCAGGATTAGGGCCGTGTTTAAGAGTTGGTGCTACATTAGCGAGATATCTCTCTTTGAAGTTTTCAAAGCCGCTTGTCCCGGTGAACCATGCAGTAGCGCATATTGAAATTGCTCGCTTTGCTTGTAAAGCTAGCGATCCTCTGGTTGTTTATATTGCTGGAGGAAATACTATAATCTCTACGCTTGTAGATGGAAGATATAGGATATTTGGAGAGACACAAGATATTGCCATAGGTAATGCCATCGATTATTTCGGTCGTGTTATAGGTGTGGACTATCCTGAACTTATCAATGTGGAAAAGCTTGCAATGGAGGGTAAAGAGATATATGAATTACCTCTTCCAGTTAAAGGTCAGGATGTATCATATTCTGGGCTACTCACCGCTGCTCTTAAACTTGTTAAAGAGGGCAAAAAACTCGAAGATGTATGTCTTAGCTTCATTGAACATGTATACGCTACGCTATGCGAATCTGTCGAAAGAGCTTTAGCTTATACCGGTAAAAAGGAGCTTTTGCTTACAGGTGGTACAGCGAGATCGCTCATCCTAAAGGAAAAGCTGAAATATGTAGCTCAAGAACATGATGCAAGCTTTGCAGTTGTGCCTGCAGAATATGCAGGAGATAATGGGGCTATGATAGCATATACGGGCTTTCTTGCATTTAAGTCGGGAGTTAGAATTAATGTTGAAGAAAGCTATGTTAAGCCTATGTGGAGAATAGATGAAGTCGATATAATTTGGCATACGAATTGATCGAACTTCTGAGCAAGGGGGCTGAGGCAGAGATATGGAAAGGTAAGTGGCTTGATTTGGAGGCAGTATTTAAGGTTAGGAAATCAAAGCCATGGCGTCATCCTAGACTCGATAAAATGATATTAGAGACTAGAACAGTGAAAGAGGCGAAAATTATGTATGATGCTTTTAACGCAGGCATAGATGTGCCTTACATTTTCGATATAGATTTGCAGAGATATACGATCGTCATGGAATATGTTAGAGGTGTAACGCTAAAGAATGTGCTGAATAAAAAAGAAGATAAAGTTTATGAATTGTGCGAAGAACTAGGTAAGATCGCTGCGAAGCTACATATGAGATCTATAGTTCATGGGGATTTAACTCCTGCGAATGTAATAATAAGGGAAAATGGGAAGTTATGTCTTATTGATTTTGGTCTCGCCAATTTCAGCAATAGAATAGAAGATATGGGTGTGGATTTGCATTTGTTTTTAAGGGCTCTTGAAAGCAGCTTTGCTCTCATTGCAGAGAAATGCTTTGATAGCTTTGTGAGAGGTTATGCAATTATGGATGGTTACAAAGCAGTTCTTGAAAAGGTTAAGGAGATAAGGAGGAGAGGGAGGTATGTTTTAGAGCGAAGATTGGTTGCCAAGCTTTGAATACCATTGGGCGAACTTCAAGGTAGCGATTCCTCTATGAGAATATTTATTCTTTTCCTCGCTTTGCATTTCACCAAAAGTTTTCTTTGAATTATTTGGAATGAAAATTGGGTCAAAACCCCATCCATTACCTCTTATCTCTCTGGATATTTCTCCTTTAATCTCTCCCACAAATGTCTCTTCAAATTTATCATCCTTGTATACTATCACAGCTTTGAATGTAGCAGTTCTTTCCTTTTCATCATACATTAACCTCAAGATTCCCTCATTGCCTATTGTTTTATTGACATAAGAGGAATAGGGGCCTGGAAATCCATTTAAAGCTTTTATAAAGAGTCCTGAGTCTTCGACGATTAATGGTTTCCTTATTTCTTTGTAGGCGTTTCTTGCATAATTAAGTGCTATTTCCTCTATTTTTTCTGACTGTATTTCGAATAAGTCCAAATCGAGCATTTCAAGTTCAATCCCGTATTCTATGAGGATCAGACTCATTTCCTTGAATTTGTTTGTATTCCCAGTTATGAGTGTGACTTTTTTCATAAGTTTATAAATGGGTATAATTTTATTTCAACTATGCGGCGAGGTCGTGAGAAGGGAAAGACTCATTCAACTAGACCATCAACTCGTGATGAGGCTCTTATTAGTGAACTTGATCAAGAGGCAATAAAAAATAGAATAATAGATTTAGCAAAAAAAGGAATTCCTCCCTCTAGGATTGGCATTATACTTAGAGATGAGGAAGGAGTCCCATTGGTGAAGCATGTTTTTGGAAAGAAACTAGTTTCTCTTTTAAAGGAATGGGGTTATGCTCCACAAATCCCTGAAGATCTTCAAAATTTAATTGATAGGGCTAACAACACAATAGAACATCTGAAAGAACATCCAAAGGACTATAGAGCTAAGAGAGGGCTTGAGGAAATCATTTCAAAGATCAATAGATTGAGTAAGTATTATAAGCGAAATGGCTACTTACCTGAGAACTGGGAACATGGAATCAAGATCCCTAAGACATAAATGTCCTATGAATTTGAAAGTAAATTAGAAAATTTCACTAAATTTTTCGACGAGGATTTTCTTCCTTTCCTTTTGGTGGGTCATTATGACGCTGACGGCCTGATCTCTTTATCTATAATTGCCAAGCTACTTTATATCAAAAAAATACCCTTCATTTTCAGAATATCAGAAGT
Source organism: Thermoproteota archaeon (assembly GCA_021324265.1). Taxonomy (GTDB): domain Archaea; phylum Thermoproteota; class Thermoprotei; order Gearchaeales; family Gearchaeaceae; genus DSFO01. The sequence goes on from JAJPJK010000001.1 coordinate 178,185, forward strand.
ATTGAATGCAAACGAGATCAAAGAATCTGCATTTTATAAGATTATTATAGTTGATTTTCAGATAACTGAAGAGATCTCAAAAATAGGTGAAGAAAAGCGAATACTTGTTATTGATCATCACCCGATAAGAGGCGATGCTGAGAGATTGATGGTAATTCATCCGGTAGTGCTCGGAATAAATGACGATGTTTCTTCATGTTCATCGACTTTGTCATATTTGCTTGCAAGGTGCATTGATGATTCTTTTATAGAACTTTCTCCTCTTGCTATAGCAGGAGCTCTCGAAGATAGACTGGATAGGGAGGATAAAAGGGGGTTTCGAGGAATAAATAAAATCGTTTTAGAAGAAGCTGAGGAGGTTGGATTAATTAATAAAGAAGAGGGCTTGATATGCTACGGTGATTTTTCCGAAACACTTCCTGATGTTTTAGCTCATTCATTTGAACCATTCTTCCCCAATTTGTTTTCTTCTCGTGAAAGCGCGCTGGAATATCTAAAAGGTTGCGATATAGCAAACGATCTCTTAGATAAACCCCTTAACGAAATACAAAAAGAACAGCAAGCTGAGATAGGTAAAAAGCTCGCTAAACGTATGCTCAAAGAAGGTTTTAGAGCATCGATAATAGAGAAAATTTATGGTTACAATTATAGTACGAGCATGCATAGTAAGTATAGGAATCTAAGATTCATAGCTAAATCAATTGATTTTATTGCAAGATCCATGAATTATGGTGAGTTCATAGATGTTCTTTTCAAAGATAGACTCCATCATTTTTCCTTCGAAAAGTACTTCAATGAATACATCAATGTTATAGACAAGATATTACTTCGATCGATGCGTGAAAAAAGGAAAAAAGAGTACAAGAAGCTTTACTTCTTATCCTTTGAAGGCAAGATAGACCGTTATGTTGGCAGCTTTGCGAATTTACTTTCCTCATCTAACATAAACAAACCGGTCATCGTGATTGCTTCAGAATTCGGTAAGGACATGTATAAGCTCTCTCTTAGGTCAAATAATTCAATAGATGCAGATTTGGGCTCATTGGCTTCGATTATATCCAAGAAGCTTAATGGAAGTGGTGGAGGACATAAGCATGCTTCAGGCGCAATAGTGCCAAAAGAAAATCTAAATGCTTTCTTAGAAGAGCTTGATGCTTCTTTATGAAATTGAGTCTAAGAATTTCCTGTTCAAGTAAGGAGGAAGCAGCCTATATTTTTAATGCGCTTAATCCTGATAATAGAAATGTACCTAAGGATCTTAAACTGGAACTAGATATTCAGGAAGATGAAATCTTGATAGTTTTAGAAAGTGAAAACCTTAGAAGAGTTAGATCTACAGTTGATGAGATCCTATCTTTAATCTCCTCAATGGAAAAACTTTAAAATGTTGCAATTAGATAAGTGAAGGTATGAGTGTAAAGGCAATAAGAAA
>JAJPJK010000004.1 GCA_021324265.1 Thermoproteota archaeon
AGTCGGGAGCGAAGATTATAGATTTGGACATCGACATTTGCCCAGCACCTGGCTTAAAAGTTTCATTGGATGCTCTGACAGCGAGCTTGACATTTGAAAAGATCAAAAGCGAGCTAAGAAAAATAGGACTCAACACCGATGTGCTAGACACCAACAGAGCACAGATCGAAAACCTCATTGTTAAACAGGATGTTATAAATCTAGCTAAGTTCTTAGCCAAAATATATAATGGATTTTGTCCTGAGCAGTATGATAACGAACTTAATCCTAAGGTTCATGAAGAGCTTACTGCAAAAGAAATTGAACAACAACTCGCTTACTACAGGGAAAATATCCAAGACTATACAATAGTGTGCACTTTCGGTACAGGAGGAACGGCAACAGGGCTTAGTAACTACTTCATAAATAAATACGGGTCTAAGAAGGTTAGGGTTATTTATCCGTTAATTAACCAAGATGTCGCTGGAATTAGGACAAAAGAAAAAGCCATTGGCTTAAGATTTTATAAACCTGACCTTTACCTTGGAGAACATGAAGTTGATTTCGAAGAAGCCAAAAAGGTTTTGATTTATATGAATAATAAAGGATTCAACATTGGAGAGAGCAGCGCTCTAGCAATTTATGCTACGCTACAAATGATAAATTTTGGACTTGGGAAAAAGTTCATAGTTATTCTTCCGGATGGCTTTGATAAATATGCAAAGAAATATAGCCTTTCTGCGAAGAAGATAAGTGTTACTCTTGAGGAGGCTAAGGCCTACGCTAAGGAGTATGAAATGCTAATCTGGACACATGGGAGTTTTGTACCAACACAAGACGCAATCGAAATTGTTTGTAATGAATTAGGCATAGATAAAAGTAAATTCGAAGTGGCCAATCGTGAAGACTTAATACAAATCAATATCAAAGGAGGTGTACCGCCGAGGATAAAAGGCAAACAAAAGGTATTATTGATGTGTATTGGCGGCTATACATCATTAAAATCTGCCGAGATATTGTCCAAAAACGGTATCGAAGCACATAGTATCGAAGGAGGACTCATGGCATTGGCAAATAGAACAGGAAAAGGAATTGAAAAACTTATCAAACCATTCGCTGCCGAAAATTTCACAACCAAACAATAGCGCTACTTAAGTTCTCTTATAAGTAAGTAATATGAGTCTGAAGACATAGTAGTCAATAAAAGGCTATTCACCGCTAAATAAATTAGGGTATACCTAAATCTTTAAATACTTCGAGACATGTAGGATAGTGTGGACAAAAAACTCCTCGCAATTTCCTTCCTTATTTCTTCGGCAATTATTGTTGCTATTTTATCAGTCCCTGATATAATGGAAGCACTGGCAAACTCAGTACTTGAAAAATTGGGCGTGAATCTAATATTCCTCGCTTTGCTTTTTATAGGTATTATACATGGCCTTAAGCCTGATGAGCATACATGGCCAATCACTATACCTTATGCACTTGCGCAAAAAGATCTAAAAAGGGCCATTTTAGCTTCATTTGTATTTACGGGAGCGCTAACACTCGTCTGGACATTCCTGAGCTTAGCTGTTTCACAAATATTTCTATTCATAAATCCACAGGTAACTACTCCATACGCTGATCTGATAGCAGGAATAACAATGATAATAGTGGCTTGCTTGTTTATTCTAAGATCTAAAAGAAATGAAAACGGCTTGAAAACTAGTAGCCCAGCACCGGATTATAAATACATATGGATACATGGCTTAGCAGCATCATTCGGAGGCGATTTCATTGTTGTGCTTATACTAACAAGCGTATTAATAGGAAGCATAATTCCATCCAGTATAGGTTTCATGATAGGGTTGATGTTTGGAGTAGGTTCTATGCTTGCTCAAAGCTTAGTCGTTATGGCAGCATATAAAAGCGCTAAATCCATAGTTAAAAATGCAGACATGATGGCTAGAAGTGGTATCCTCTCTTTGTTTTTCCTAGGAATATTTCTTGTTGGACTTGGAATTGTAAGTTTTATAGGTTTTACAACTTAACTTTTTAATTATCCATAAGATTTGATACTCATGTTATTATATGAGATTATATATGCGGCCGTTCTAACTTTATGGGTCTATTTCGTAACCTTTCATTTAACCAAAGCAACTTATAACTTCTTTTTAAAACATGGCTACGTGCACAATGTTGCAATTTATTTCAATAGAAAGATAATTCATGTTCTCGCAGGTGGTCTAGTTGCTTTCTTAGTGCCTATCCTTTTCAGTTCCTTTTTGATCCCATTAATATTGGGTCTTCTCTTTGCAGTTCTGACTTACTTGCCACATAGAACAAACAAACTACTATACTGGTTTCAAGATCCTTCTAATTATTATGAAGTGAATTTCTGTATCATGTGGGCTTTAATCATAGCTTTTGGTTGGTTTATATTTAACAATCCATGGATGGCTGTTATACCTGTTCTCTTCATGTCCATAGGAGATGCTGTTACTGGATTTGTGAGGAACTTAATTTATAGAAAGAGAACAAAATCATGGATAGGCAATTTAGCAATGGGTATTGTTAGTCTTCCCATTGGTGCAATAATAGGGTTACCTGGCATAATTGCAGCACTCATTGCTAGCTTTGTAGAACACTTCGAGTTCAAATATGTTGATGATAATATAACTGTTCCGTTATTTTCATTTATAATAATATATGCAGCATGGGCGTTCATTTGAAATAGACCAAAGGATATGGACAGCGTTAGAGAATATAGTGAATTCCTATGACAAAGTAACCCATTCTATAACTTTGTGCCTTGACGATATCTTAAGAGAAGAGGCGGTTAAGGATATTAAAAAATCTAGGGTACTCGATGTTGGTGCAGGTACAGGAGCCTTGAGCAATAAACTGAGAGAGAAAGATAAAAGCTGTTATATAGTCATGCTTGATCCTATCAAAAATTTCAATTTGTATTTAAAGAAAAACAAGGAAAATGATGTGGTTCAAGGAGTTGCAGAATACTTGCCTTTCAAGTTTAAGGCATTTGATTTCGCCATTAGCGCATTTATGTTGAGAGACGCAATGGATCTAGATAAAGCACTTCAAAATTTCAAACGTGTAGCACTGAAAAATGTAATTTTGGATTTCTGGAAGCCAGACAATATCATAATTCTATTCTTCGAATTACTCTATATGTTTAGCTTGATGCCCTTATTGGCAATGGCGAGAGACCCTTGGAATGTAAGGCATTATTTAGCAATACCTTATACCGTAATGAAAGTTCCAAAGTTAAAAACATTAGTCAAGAGACTAAAGAAAAATGGCGAACTAAAATTCAGAAAATTTTTTAAAGGTATATTTTTCATTGCTACAATAGAAAATTACTGACCTTTCCATATGGGATATCTTTTCGACATAAATGCACTCATTCCTTCCTTGAAATCTTCTGTCGCAACCAAACTTGAAAGTTCTTCAGTTCCTATGAGCAAAGCATTAAGATAGAGATTCCTCAAAGCGCTTACACTCCTTTTTATTGCTTTTTCAGATAAAGGCGCTACACGTCTAATTTTATCCAAAAATTCTACCATGATCTCATCTAATTGATCCTTTCGAACTACAATATCCACTAAACCTAGTTCTTTCGCCTCGAAGGCGTCGAACTGCTCCCCTGTAAGACAATATCTTAGTAGTTTTCTTCCTAGCATTGCAACACCTACGGTTGATCCTATAGGAGGCATCGCCCCTATTAATCCTTCAGGCAAAGCAAAACTTGCATCATCACTTGCTATTACTATATCGAAGAGGAGATTGATTTCCAGCCCGCCACCATATGCTATCCCACTTATTAAAGAAATAACAGGCTTTTCATAATTCAATAGGTTCAAAACAAATGGTGCAATCGTTCGTTCAAAAAATTCTTTGCCCTCATTTAAGCTCTTCCATTTTTCCATTACAGAAATATCATCCCCAGCGGAGAAAGCTCTTCCTTGGCCAGTGATAACGATTGCTCTTATCTCCTTGTCCTTCGCAGCTATCGTGAAAGCCTCATTTAAATTCTTCCACATCTCCTCATCCAATGAATTCAACTTCCTTTCTCTCCTCATTGTTATCATTGCATAATCATGTCTCTTCTCATAGAGAATATTACCTAGCTCATATCTCTCATATTTCCAGCTATAGAATCCCTGACCAGACTTCTTTCCAAGCCTGTTTTTTGATAACATATCCAAAAGTAATTCATTTGGAAAGTATTCACCCTCACCTCCCATTTCTTTAAGCGTAGAAACAACTTTGTCGATACCTATTTCATCAGCGAACTCAAGTGGGCCTTTTGGCAAATTCAAACCTTTTTTCATAGCTTTGTCTATATCTTTAGCTTCGCAAACATTGTTGGAGATCAGCCATGCACATTCATTAATCGTGCTGGCCAAGAATCTTACAGTACTGATTTCATAAATCCTTTCATTCCTTATGTTCTTACTAGCCAATTTAAAACCGTATTCATAGAAGCCAGCGCCGGTCTTAATACCAAGCCTCTTACTTGAGACCATTTCTTCAAGCAGCTTAGGAATATTAACTTTAACGCCTGCAGCAGCCATTTCTTTGAGAACAGAATAAAGTATATCTATACCTACGAAATCTGCAAGTTCAAAAATTCCCATGGGATAACCCAGCCTCTTTTTAGCGAAAGTGTCTATTTCCTCGTATGTAAAGCCCTTTTCCACAAGTTTCATCGCTTCTAGAAAGCCTCTAATAGCCAATCTATTGACTACAAATCCGGGTATATCTTTTTGCAAAACAACATAATCCATAGCGAGACTTTTCGCAAACTCAATTAATCTCTCTATTGTTGTCCTCGCAACATTGGTGTGCCCAATGATTTCAACAAATCTTATCAATAGTGGAGGATTGAAAAAGTGAAGACCTGCTACCTTTTCAGGTCTTTTTGTTGCTAGAGCCAGCTTAGAAATAGGTATAGATGAGGTATTGCTTGCAATTATAACTTCTTCCTTACATAGTTTATCAAGAGTTTCAAAAAGCTTTGCCTTTAGTTCAAGATTTTCAGATATAGCTTCTATAACTAGATCTGCTTCTGCAGCAACACTACTTAAATCAGTTGTAACATGAATCCTATTCAATATTTCCTCTCCACTTTGTATCGTTCCCTTATTTTTCAATTGTTCTAAGCTCCATTTGATATTGGAAATCGCCTGATCAAGAATCTCTTGTTTTATATCAACTAAATAGACTTCATGGCCATATATAGCTGTAAGCTCCGCTATGGCATGTCCCATTGCACCAGCTCCTATAACTAAAACTTTCATAAGCTAAAATATCGAGGAAGTAAAAAAAGAAAAATTCTATACTGGCGCTTTCAAATGGCTTAAAGTAAATGTTGACGCTAGGAATAACCAAATTATACCGAATAATGCAGCGACTATCACAAATAGCCACCTTGCGATTTTATTGTTTACATGCGTCAATGGAATTGAAAGAAATGCAGTTAGCGCAAAGGCTAAATATGCTAGTGCAGCTATTTCAGGAGTCTTACTAAGCCTGTAAGTCAAAATTGCTATTACATCGTTTATCGCATATATACCCACTATACCAGCAAAATATGATATTGGCCTAAGGCCACTATTTGTATACAATGCAGCACCGATTGCTAGCAACAAAAGACCTCCAATTGAAGAAGAGCCGCCGTATAAGACATCATAAACTCCGCCTCCAATTGCACCAAAAGGCCATATTGCTATGATGAAAAGGCCATTAATAAAAAGATAAAGACCTATTGCAAGGAAGGCTAATGCAAAGCTCTTTGATTTCGCTGGATCGAGAACGGTATCTTTAGAAGCGTCGTATGGCATTCTAAGAAAAGCAATAGCTAGGATTATTCCTGCACTACCTACTGCCCAAGCCATCGTATCCAATGCATCATGTGGTGGTACGGCCATCAATATCTAGAACTATGGTTCGATATTTAAACCTTATTAAATTTTAAAATATCAATCTATATATATGAGAAGAATTAAAGATTTTTATTTTCATGTTCATAAAAATATATATGTATGTATATCTAAGGAGTATATTATGGAATATTAATCACCGTCGCATCTAATAATTTTAAAATATCTTGAGTCTTTATTTTGAGAGTTGCGTTCACTTTACCTCCACCTCCAAAAACATATATTTTTTTTATAACGTTCTCATCTATATAACATTTAAGTTTTTTTATATGCCCAACTGGTGGAACGCCTCCCACTTCATAACCTGTTTGTGCTAAGACTTCATCCGGCCTAGCCAGCCTTAAATCCTTAAAGCCAAGCATCTTTGCAAGCCTGCTTTGATTAACTCTTTTGTTCCCCAAAACTATGACCAAAATAGCTTCATTTTTTTCGTTAATAAACACTAGGGATTTTATTATATCATCAATGCTTACTCCTAAAACTTGACTAGCTTTAAATGCACTATAGGTATCTTCATGAATTTTAAGTTCGTATTCAACTCCCTTTTCTTTCAGATACCTTTCCAGATCATCTGGGCCCAATGGCATATCTTTTCATAATTATTGCCACGCTTTTATAAAGAAAATATTTCAACAAAATTCGTACAGTTGTTTTTAAACATTTTCATAACCTTTCATAATACATACCGAAAATCATCACACAGCTTTCACCCTTATAAGATCAAGAAATAGCGTTTAGACGATCATGAAAATATCAAATAAGACTACTTTTTTTACATATGATGTATGAAGAATGAAAGTCGAATTCCTCGCTACAGTTAACATGGGTCTAGAAAAAATAGCTGCCCATGAAGTCTCTGATCTTTTACGCGTTAACGTAATACAAGGGCATGGATCAATAAGCTTCATTGCAGACATAGACGCTATTTTTTATTTAAATACATATTCGAGAACAATTAACAAACTTATCTTAACAATCATCAAGGCAACTTTCGAAGATCTACAAGACTTATATAAAATAGCTTCTTTTCCTAATTATACAAACTACATCGAAAGAAATCAGAGTTTTGCAGTTAGAGTAGAAAGGTTTGGAAAGCACAATTTTTCCAGTGTAGAAGCTGCTGCTAGAATCGGCCAAGGTATAATTGATAGTTACTTATCGGACACAGGGCAAAGACTTAAAGTAAATTTAGATTTCCCAGACATAGAATTCATTACAAGAATAATCGATGATAATGTAGTCATTGGAATAAATACTACTGGTATTTCGCTGCATAAGAGAGGTTATAAGAAGTACAAGCATCACTCCGGTTTAAGTCCTACAATAGCTGCGAGTATGATCTATCTTTCAGAATGGAACCAAGATGAATTATTGCTTGATCCTATGTGTGGTGGAGGAACAATTCCAATCGAGGCAGCGCTGATGTCTATTAAAGCTCCTTTGTTCATTCATAGAGAAAAAAGTGGCATAAGATACGCCTTTGAAAAATTCAGCTTCATCGATTTGGAAAAATACGAATCATTGAAGAGAAAAGCCATTGAAAGCATTGCCCATAAAGTTATAAGGATTCTCGCATCCGACATCTCCAAAAGGCACGTTATTGGTGCTAAGTTTAACTCAAAGATAGCTAACCTAAATGAACAAATTGATTTCTTTGTTGCGAATGCAGTCAATATGGATAGATCTTTAAGTAGGATAGACAAAGTGGTAACCAATCCACCGTACGGTAAACGGTCAGCAGATCTAAGTTATATCAAAAAGCTTTATGAGCAATTCCTTTCAGCACTTAATAAAGCAGATATTAAAACTGCAATAATAATCACTGCAGCACCAAAAATATTGAAACAAAACATTTTAAAGAATAACTTTTACATAGATGAGGAAATAAAAACGTTTAATGGTGGTCTAATTACAAAAATATTTAAAATTAGAAAAGCTTGAAGCTTATTTCCATTGCATCGTAACCGAAATCTATTGTTAAACTTTTGTAAGACTTTGAATTACGAACGTAAGTTAAGTAATCGATCATCCTACTTTCAGCCATTTTAACATTATCAGCTACAACTATTGCGCCCTTCTTAAGTTTTTCCTCTGCAAGCTTAAGATATGTAAAATATTCGCTTTTTTCCGCATCTATAAAAAGCATATCAAAGGAAATATTTAATTTCGGTATCACTTGTTTTGCATCGCCGACGAGTACTTCTATTTTGTTATTTAACATTGCCCTTTCTATATTTTCTCTCGCCTTTTTTGCTCTTAGCTCATTCAATTCAATGGTGTAAAGCTTCCCTTTTTTCATGTTTGATGCCATAAGTATAGCTGAATAACCAATGAGCGTCCCAATCTCAAGGATGTTTTTAGGCTTATATCTGCGTATAAGATCGATCAAGACTTTTCCTTTCCTCCTCCCAACAATTGGAAGACCTTCTCTTTCAGCTTCCTCCTCGATCTTTTCTATTACACTACTGTACATATGATACAATTAAAGTTGTAATTAATATGCAAAATCAAAACTTACGTAAGTTAGATCTTTCAAAATCTAAAAGCCATTTTTTAATCTCCTTCCCTCCTAAGGAATAGTTTCCCAAAGATCTTTTACCCAAAACTCTATGGCAAGGTATGAAAATTGGTAATGGATTTTTGGCCATGGCAATACCTACAACTCTAGGATGCGTACCAACTTTTAAGGCAAGGCTTCCATAAGTAGTAGTTTCGCCATATTTCACTTCTAGAAGCTCAGATAAAATCCTATTGATTACTTTGTTTTCCGTCATTTTAAGGTCTTCTTTAATATGTTCAACAACTTCTCCATTGAAGTATCTTATGAGCCAATTTGTGAATATATCACCCCTCCCTTCTACCAATTCAGGTTTTCCTCTAATTTCAAAGTTAACTATGTCTACCTTAGCAAGCTTATCTTCACATACTTCAAGCTCGAATATACCTAAAGGGGTAACAACCCTTTTAAACTCATTCATTTAAACTAGAAATCCATTCCTCAAGGAACTCATAGGGTTGAGCCCCAACGAGAAAATGTTTTGAGTTAGCTACAAGCGTGGGCACAGCTGTTATTCCATATTTCCTTGCTAATCTAAAATCGTATTGCAATGCTTCCATTGTTTTAGGATCTCTATAGTCTTTCTCAAACCTTTCAACATCAAGACCGATATCATTGGCACACTGCTTTAATACATTATAATCAGCTATGTTTAGACACTCAACAAGATGCGCCTTCTGGATTCTATCGAACATTTTCCAATGAACTTCATTACCTCCTTGAAGTTCCGCTGCTTTACATGCAAGCAATCCGGGAATTGAGTAAGGGTAATCGAAATCCCTTTTCTCCATCAAATCCGCATTGATTCTATGTTCATCATCAATCTTATTTGCCATCCTCCAGTGATTAAGAATTTCCTTTTTTCCCTTTTCTTTAGAGCCGAATATTATCGCAATAGAACCTGGTGTAGGTGCAAGTGCAAAGCTGCGATGAACGACATCAACATCAAACTTCTCAACTATTCTATGCAGCCTTGGAGAAAGCACAAAGCACCAAGCACACAAAACATCATGAAAAAATTCTATCTTAATTTTTCCCATATGAAATAAAGAAATCAGAAATAAAATAAAAGTTTATAAGCAAGTGCGCAATAGTAAGGAAGAGGGTGTTATGGCCCGCCAATGGAATTTGGCCGCAAGGCCTTAATTAGAGCGACGCAAAGCGAACAGCTAGTGCCGAAATTCTGGTATAATATACTTCCAGACCTACCTAAGCAACTTCCACCTCCTAGATTGCCTGATGGATCCATACCGCCAAAAGAAATGTTTGAGAGACTGTTTCCAAAAGCTCTTGTAGAACAGGAAATGAGCATGGAAAGGTATATAGCAATTCCTGACGAAGTAAGAGATACTTTGGTTTCGTTAGGTAGACCAACTCCGCTATTCAGAGCTAAAAGATTAGAAAAGTATCTTAACACCAAAGCAAGAATTTATTATAAATATGAAGGTGTACTTCCTGCAGGTAGTCATAAGATAAATACAGCAGTTGCACAGGCATATTACAATTCAAAGCAAGGCGTTGAAAGGCTCGCAACTGAAACAGGTGCAGGACAATGGGGTTCTGCACTTTCGCTTGCAGCGAGACTCTTCTCTCTTAAAGCTAGGGTATACATGGTCAAATCTAGTTACTTCCAAAAGCCATATAGAAGAATACTTATGGAGATATATGGTGCAGAAGTAATTCCAAGCCCTTCAAATAGAACAAAATTCGGTAGCTCTTTACTTGAAAAAGATCCGAATAATCCTGGAAGTTTAGGTATAGCTATTTCGGAAGCTATAGAAGATGTGCTTAGCGATGAAAGAGCGAGATATAGCCTCGGCAGCGTTTTAAACCATGTATTGCTCCATCAAACTATAATTGGACTTGAAGCAAAAGAACAGCTAAAGGAGCTTGGAGAAGAATTTCCAGATTACGTTATAGGTTGCGTAGGTGGAGGCTCAAATTACTCGGGGCTTGCATATCCATTCGTGTATGAAAAACTGAAGAGAAACCTAAACACAAAATTCATAGCTGTAGAACCAAAGGCCTGTCCATCGCTTACACGAGGAAAATACATCTACGATTACGGTGATACTGCTGGCATAACTCCTTTGCTTAAGATGTATACAGTAGGGCATAGATACCGCGTCCCGCCAATTCATGCAGGGGGTTTGAGATACCATGGTGATGCTCCTACGCTTTGTTTACTTGTTGATGAGAAAATCGTGGATGCAGTTGCATACCATCAGACAGAAGTCTTTGAAGCTGCCAGACTTTTCTCAAGTGTCGAAGGTATAGTTCCAGCGCCTGAAAGCGCGCATGCAGTTAAAGCAGCAATTGATATAGCAAGAAATTCTAAAGATGAAAAAGTAATACTCTTTAATTTAAGCGGCCACGGACTACTTGATCTTCAAGGTTATAGCGAATATTTAGATGGTAAATTGCAAGATTATGAACCTAGCGAGATAGATTTATCTTACATACCGAGAATTTGATTTTTTATTTTTTATTGATATTATTCCTGCAGCTAGAATTATGAATATCGCACCTATATCCTGCATAAGATTTAACGACTCGTAAAATATTAAGAAAGACAAAACTATAGTTGTAACAGGTTCTAATAAACTTATAATAGATGTATTAGTCGGACCAATAAGCCTTAGCCCCATGAAAAAAGTTGTTATCGCTATCGCCGTACTAACCAAGGCCATGATACATGACCATATAAAACCGTAGAAGTTAAAGTGAAAACCATTAAACATTGAAATAATAAAGAAACTTAATGAGGCGAAAGCCATAACGAATAGTGAGCCGAGTTCACCTTGGATTTCTTTCAATGTCTTTGAGCTGAAAACAATGTAGTTAGAATAAACAAATGAAGCACCTAAAGCCAATAAAATACCTAACAAATTCAGATTGTAGCTTGGATTTGCCACTAAGAATAATCCAATAAAACCAATAATAATAGCTACGACAGATTTACGCGTTATAACATCAATATGCATAGCATATGACATAACGGCAACTATGGGTGGAAAGGTGTAAAGCAACAATACTGCAACTGAAGCAGGTATGTAGCGTATTGAACTTAAATAGAATATTGATTGAAGGAAGTAACCTATACCTCCCAAAAGTGCAAGATCTAACAAAATCCTTCTTGGAGGAATATTTAACATGTTTCTAATCCTTAGGGTCAATAAAAGAAAGAACGAGCCTAAAGAAAAACGCAAAAAGAGCATGCTGAAAACATCCATTCCTGACGCATAAACAAACTTAGCAAATATCGGTAAAAATCCAAATGAAATCGCGGAAATAGCAACTAATAAGGCACCTTGATGTACATTTGAATGAACTTTGTATCTCATTGAAATTTCACAAGGCTTTTATTTAAGTTGAATGCTTTAATATTTGATGTCTGAAGAACCTACGGAAAAAGAAGTCCTAGAAGCATTGAAGAATTGCTATGACCCAGAAATACCAGTTAATATTGTGGATCTTGGATTAATATATGAGCTTAAGATAGAACAGGGAGTAGTTAAGATCAAAATGACGCTCACATCACCATTTTGCCCCGTTGGCCCGTTCGTAATCGAACAAGTGAGAGAAGAGGTAATGAAAGTAAAGGGTGTCAAGGATGTTCAAGTTGAGCTTGTTTGGGAGCCCAGATGGACGCCTGACAGAATGAACGACGAAGCAAAGATGGCATTAGGTTTGCTATAATTTTTTAGCATGATTTCCATAATTCCTTAGTGATTAAAACTTTAATAAAAGACGTAGCTCACATAATTTTAAATAAAGACAAAGAAAAAATAAAAGATTATTTATCTGATGAATCAAATATAATAACTGGATTTGCCGATGAGGTTATTTTTGCTAATAATGAAGATGAGGTAATAAAGGCAATCATAGAAGCGAATTCAAAAAGAAAAAGGCTCACCATCTCAGGTGCGGGAACAGGAATTACAGGTTCAAGGGTTCCATTGGGAGGAGCAGTAATATCCCTAGAAAATTTCACAAGGATAGAAAGAATTCCTAAAGAAAATGAAGAATTAGTTATATACCGCGAGTTCGACAAAGAATACAGTATTATACTCGGTAAGGATGAGAAAAGCTATTACGCTATCTTACCGCCTGCAATTCCTATTAGAATCCTAAAGAAGATTGTTGAAGATAAAGGACTTTTCTATCCTCCAGATCCAACAGAGACCTCTTCTTTTATTGGGGGAAATGTTGCAACCAATGCTTCAGGCGCAAGAACTTTCAAATATGGATCTACAAGAGATTATGTAAGGAGGCTAAGGATAGTTTTACCATTTGGAGATATATTAGATGTAGAGAGGGGTAGATATTTCTTCGTAGATCGAAAACTTACTTTAGAAACTAGCCAAGGCAAAATAGAATTGGAGTTGCCGTCCTATAATATGCCTCCCGTAGAAAAAAATGCTGCAGGCTACTACGTAAAAGATAACATGGATCTCATCGATCTATTCATCGGCTCTGAAGGAACGCTGGGTGTATTTACAGAAATAGAAGTTAAGTTGATCAAAAAACCCTCATTTATAAGCGCTGTTTTCGCTTACTTCGAGATTGAAGATAAAGCCATTGATTTCGCTAAAAAAGTAAGGAGAGAGGCAAAAAATTCTAGGATCGATGTGCTCGCAATAGAATTTTTTGATTCAAATTCATTAAGTTTCATAAGAGATAAGTATGGGAATAGAATTCCAAAGAATGCAAATGCGCTCATAGATCTAGAAATCGAGGGGGACAACGAGGAAGATTTGGAGAAAAACTTTGAAAAAATCTTAGAGATTTCAGATGAATATGGAGGCGAGGCATACATTATTGATGTCTCAGAAGCTAAAGAAATTAGACATTCACTGCCTGCAGGCGTCAATAATTATGTTCGAATTCATGGAACAAAAAAAGTTGCAACCGACATAGCTGTACCTGAAGAAAACTTCGATAAAATGTATAAATTCTATCACGAAGTAGGCATCAATTCAGGCATCAAATATGTTCTTTTTGGGCACATCGGCAACTTCCATTTACACTTTAATTTCCTTCCGAGAAATCAAGATGAGCTAACAAGAGCCGAGAAATACATAGTGAGTTTATGGAAGAAAGCCATTGAACTCAATGGCACAGTAAGCGCTGAGCATGGCGTTGGCAAAAAATACTACGTAGAAAATAGTTCAAAAAAGCCCTTGATATCTTTGATGTATGATAAAAATACGATCTTGAATTTTGCTAATCTTAAGAAAAAATTGGATCCGAATCTAATACTTAATATAGGTAATATAATACCTGAGGAATATTTTAATCTTTGATTGTCTTTAACTAAAAATTTTTTATAATCTTATTATGCTAAGAAATGGCATCCAAGAATATTTTCTCCAGATCTTTTTTTGTAATAGTTTTTGGAGATTGGGCTAATAATCTTTGTTGCTTTAAAGTACCCTCTACTAATGAATCCAAATCCGCACTGGTAAACCCAATATCCCTTAAGTTTGTTGGAACGTGTAGATCTTCAAGCAGCTTAATATAATACTCGAATAGTGATTCACCGACCTCTCTAACATTCTCAACCTCTTTGCCTGTTAGTATTCTGACAACCTCCTTAAACTTTGCATGATTGTATGAAGCAATGTATCGAAAAGCATAGGCTGCTGGGATAGCTGTAGAGATCCCATGCGGAGCAATAGGATAGCCAAATTCATAGTCCTGAGGATAATAGTTTCTTACCATGCCTGCAATGGGATATGCCATTGAATGCGGAATATGAACTCCAACATGGCCAAAGCCAACGCCTGCAATACTAGCACCAAGCATCATATAATATCTAGCTTCGAGATCATAAGGGTCGCCAAATGCTCTCCTTAGATATTTATGGACCCACTCGATTGCTTGCCTTGCAAGCATATCTCCCAATGGGGTTGCACCAGAGTATACAGGCCGCTCACCAGGATTTTTAAGTGCAGGTTTGGAAGTATATGGTCTAGAAGTGAAAGATTCGATGGCATGGTTCAAGACGTCTAAGCCAGATGAGGCTGTTACCATAGGGGGTAAAGATAGGGTTGTAAAAGGATCTATCAACGCAACAGTGGGACGCATATACTGATTGCTTATCCCAGTCTTCACTTTAATTTGCTTCACGTCTAAGATTGCTACACTTGTTGCCTCACTTCCAGTTCCTGCGGTTGTAGGAATAGCTATGAGTGGCTTTAAAGGACCAGGAGGAATGATACCTTTGCCAACAGGTCGGTTGATATAGTCTTCGATTGGCCTAGGATATGTATGTAAAAGGTTTAGGACCTTAGCAGTATCTATCGTTGAGCCACCACCTAAAGCTACAAAGCCATCAAGATCCTTATCCTTTATCTCTCTATAAGCCTCGATTAACTCTTCATCTTCTGGTTCTACTCTGACCCTTGTATTGATCTCAACAGCAACCCCTTCATTCTCCAAGGATTGTCTCACATCCTCGAAGAGCTTGCTTTCAACTAATTTTTTGCCTACTACGAGTAAAACCCGTTTTAGGCCCAATCTTTTTGCTTCGTAGCCAACTTCTTTGCTTACACCAAAGCCAAACTTTATAGTTTGTGGTAAGGATATGACGAATACAGTATCATTTGTAGGAGAATAGGTAACGTACGGATTCATGGCCATGCAATATAAATCTCCTATACATTTATAAGTATTTCTCACGCAACTATTTTGATTCGTAACTAAAAATAACATCAAAATAATAGTTCATAAAATCCAAGTTTTTTAGGAGATTAATTACTTCAAAGGGATTAAATTAAGAAATTCCATAAAATACTAAGCCACAAATAACCTTTATATACTTATAAAGTTTAACTATTTCAGCCATGAGCATAGTAAAGAAAATCTATATGTTCGATTTCGGTTGGCTAGGCGGTGACGGCGGATGGTTCTTGCCAGGTTGGGGGGCAATGACTTATAGTGATAAAGCACCGCAAAGAGTATGGGTAGAAATTCCTGTTACTGGAGTTCTTATGGATACGGACATAGGCTACATAGTTTTCGATACAGGCGTTGCTCCAAACGCTTGGCAGACGCATACAAGGGGTGTACTTGAAGCCTTCCCAGTAATAAAGTTTAGCGATGAAAACAGGATTGAAAAACAACTCAATAATTTAGGTCTAAAGCCAAGCGATATTGCATTCGTGATTCAATCACATCTCCACTTCGACCATGTAGGACAAACAAACATATTTAAAGATGCTAAAGTCCCCATAATAGTTAACAAAAAAGAACTCCAATCGGCGCTCATGATGCTATGGATGGGCAAGGAGGGAGCTTACCAATCAGCTAATCTTAATGACCTAAAAGGAGCCAACTGGCTCATCGTAGACTTGCCTATGTTTGAGCTAGCAGAGGGCATAAGGCTTTATTTCTCAGGCGGCCATACCAGCGGTCACATGGTATTAAGCGTAAAAACGAAGAAAGGGAATACTTACTTCTTTACAGGTGATCATCTACACTTACCAAGAGAACTTGAGACGGAATCCAAAGGATGGCTGCTATCGGATTATGATGAATGGCTAACATTTGTAAAACAATTGAAGATTTGGGAAAAGGCAAACAATGCTAAGATAATAATCTGCCACGACCCTGATTTCTGGAATAAATATCCCAGAATCCCGACTTATTTAGAATAAATCTACTTTTTTCTAAGCATAAAAAATACCAGAATAGATATTATTATGAAGTAAATCCCTATCAGGAGGAGAATATTTACGAAAACGAATGTAAGAATATAAAAACCCACAAAGAACAGTGTTATCCCCCATATCATATAATAAAGGATGTCTTTTGTAGCTGTTCCTAAAAGAATAATCGTAACGGATGAAAGTATTATGAAGAAGCCAGTGAACTCAGCTAAATTGAAAGGTCTTAGTCCGGAACCATATATTAGCAAGAGCACGCCAAGCATTAGGAAAAAGAATAAAAATGAGTAACGTTGGTCCATTATACCAACTTAGCTCCACAGTTTGGACAGAATTTTTGACCTTCACTCACACTAGCTCCACAATTAGGACATTTCATATCCGAAACTAGCTTTGCACCGCATTCTGGACAGAACTTCGCTCCTGCAGGTACCACATGACCATTGGGACACTTCGTAATCTGTTGCAATGGCTTACCGCAGTTGGAACAGAACTTCGCACCTTGCTGATTATTTGCACCGCAATATGGACATGCAACTAAGACTTGAGTCTGTGGCTGTTGCAACAATGGGGGGATGATTGCAACTCCTGCAGCTACACCTGCACCAGGGCTCTTTCCTAACTCTTCAGCAGCTTTTTGCACTGTCTGCATTCTCAATACCTCACTTGCGCTTACGCCTGTCTGTATGAAGAAGATCCTATCCCTCCACTCCGGGGCTGTATCTATACCTTCGAACTTTACATCTATAAGCTCTAAGCCAATCCGCTTGAAAGCCTGCATAAGCATGTTTTTAGTTATAAAGCTTGTCTCATCGAGCTTTCCATAAACATCTTTTAGGCTATACTTACTTATTCCTTCAATGAAATTTTGATTGAAATATCCGCGAAGGAATTCCTGAAGCTTAAATGTATCGAATATTGCTTGGCCGCCGACGACTTCATTGACAAAAAGATTAGGGTCTTCTACCCTAAACCAAAAGCTTCCATGGAACATCAGCGGCGCTAGCTCAACTGTTTGAGCTTGACCTCCGAATTTACCTTGAAACTGTTTCAACGAAACGAAAATTACATTTGCAGTGAAAGGAACTTTGTCATATCCAGTAATTTTTGATAGAACTTTTGTGAGTAATGGGAGATTTAACGTTGTGATTACATGCCTACCAGCCCTGAAAACATCATAAACTTTGCCATCTCTATAAAAGACTGCAGCCTCAAATTCCTTAACGATTAGCTGGCTTCCCCATTCGATTGTGTTTATGGGATATCTATAGACTATTTCTACATCGCTTGGATTTACCCACTCAATTACCTTAGGCATTTATCTCACCCAATTCATGCAGGATATTTGTCCTAGCATCAATTTTCGATTCAAGATCCCTTAATAAATTCAATATCCTATCCATTGCAGACTTCAATTCTTCTGCTTTTAAAGATTTAGAACTCAAATCGGTTGTTTCTTTTCTAAGTGCTTGTGTAGCTTCAATAAGTTGTGAATCATATTTTATCACATCATCCAGCTTATCCTCTCTAACCTTAACTAGATCGAAGAGACCAGAATAACCAGCTTCAGCTTTATCTATTTTCTGCCACACTTTGTCATACATGAATCTCACATTATCATAGAGCGATCTAAGTTGTTGATCTTTGCTCAGCTCTTTTAAGTTATTGTATCCAAAATTCTCGAAATCCTCTTTACTACTTCTCAACAAATTCGTTATAGTTGATCTGATAAGTCTATCGCTCTCCCTCCTAACCTCCTTTAATTTGTATCCCCGATAGCCGGGTATATAAGATGCTATCTTCTCAATTAAGCTCATTCTTCATGCTTTTTAAAAAGGGACGAAATATTAAACTTAACTAAAGGTCTGGTTCCTGTTATAACATTCCCTGTTGACTTATCTATTGCAACAAAATATTCCTTTTCATCCCAATTGTATTTAACAACCACGATTGGGACATAAATGATTTCGGGCTCCCCAATTGATTCACCCTTTACATTGAAAACAGCGATATTTGAATATTTTTTCTTGAGCATCTCCATAGCCTTACTCGTAGCCAATGATACCGCTTCATCCTTATCGAGCTCTATTGCAAGCATATCTGGAACTATTTTAAAAGGCTGCTTGCTTGCTAAAGGAAGCCTATATTTCTCGATATCAGGCTGAAACTCAGCACTCCTTCTAGCAATTATCGGCAACTCGTATGTTTGATCGATATTAAAGCGCTGCCTTATTGTCCTAGTGACTGGCGTCTTGTTAATGTATTCAGTTACATATCTCACAGTTTCAATATAACCACTCAATCTAATTGTTAGATTCCATATAGGAACATACTTATCTTCAGTTACACGCATGTTAGCGGTTTTAGCTGCCCCTCGCGTTACGAATATTCCTTTTGCGATGAAATCCTCAGCTATCTTAAATGCATCGATATCCATTGCAGGCAATATACCTATTTGCGGTACAGTTTTGGAAGGATCAGTATTGTTTATGAAACCACAATAAGAACAAACTACCAACCATGGTAAAGCTTCACCGCCAATGTTAAGCGGTGCACCGCAGTTCTGACACTTCTCAAGCTTTATCCTCTGCTCTTTAGGAGTGAGTGCCTGCTTCGCCTGTTTAGCATGCTCTTCATCGATCTTCTTAGATATGTTCTCCAAGTTAAGCTTCTCTTTAAAAGGGATGAATTTAGTTTTATCAGGAGCTAACTCATATATAGCTTCGTCTAAAAAAGGAATAATCTCATCTTCAACGTAGCCTTGCACTACGAGGTCACCGTTATCATTGGAAAAGACAACGTTTCCTTTCTTGAAAAACCCTCTCTTCCAATTCACAACAGATGTTATCTTACTTGACTCAATGTTAGTAAAGTAACCTCTAGCCTGAAGTTTCTGCGAAAGGATTTTTGCTACTTCATTGTGATCAATTGTTAATCCTTCATAACGAACCATCAATTCATAAATATTCAATTGACTTATAAGCGAATCTATCCCTTTAAATAAGCGCCCCAATATTTTTCAAGCTTCAAAAGCTTAGGTTCTATTACGAAAATGCAATACGGATAGTTTGGGTTTTTATCGTAAAAATCTTTATGATAATCTTCTGCAGGATAAAACTTCTCGAATTTCTTGAGTTCTGTAACGATTGGCTTTTTATAATGTTTCTGGGCTTCTTTTATTTCTTCTTCAGCGATTTTCTTTTGTTCATCGTTCAAATATAGGATAATTGATCTGTATTGCGTTCCAACGTCATTGCCTTGCCTGTTGAGCGTAGTTGGATCGTGAATTGTGAAAAATATTTTGAGTATCTCACGATAGGATATAACTTTTGGGTCAAAAATTATCTTAACAACTTCTGCATGACCTGTTTGATCTGAACATACATCCTCATACGTTGGGTTCTCCATCCATCCTCCTGAATAACCTGGTTCAACACTTATCACTCCTTTAATTCTTTTGAAAGCAGCTTC
The DNA here is from genome assembly GCA_021324265.1 of Thermoproteota archaeon. Taxonomy (GTDB): domain Archaea; phylum Thermoproteota; class Thermoprotei; order Gearchaeales; family Gearchaeaceae; genus DSFO01. Next base: position 19,623 of record JAJPJK010000004.1, read on the forward strand.
AGTGCACCAAAAGCATCCCCCTCCTAGAACAGCAATTTCATAGTTTTCTTGCATCATGATGCATTAATCGAACAAGAATTTATGGTTAAAATTTTTGTCACTATAACGCTATCGTCCAGACCTTTTACAAGCTACTAGAAAAACTAAGAATATTAGCATGAAAACAATAAAACTGTGATAAACATGCGAAGATTTAGAAGCTTGGCCTATACATGCTTTTTCGGAATGCTTTCTTTCGTTATCACCGCTTTACTTTCTGCTTATTATAACCCTTGGTTTGATTTCTTCAAAAATGCATTCAGCGATCTCGGAGGTAATAGAGCTAACATGCCATGGATTTATAATTATGGATTAATAGTGACTTCCGTCTTTATCATGCTTTTCTCCATTTATTTAATTCTCGTAGCGAATAACAAGTTGGAAACTATATCAGGAGGATTCTTTTTTATTGCTGGTATCTTTCTTGCCTTGGTAGGCATATATCATGCAGGCACAAGACCACATGTTTTTGTATCCACATATTTTTTTGTTCAAAGTGATTTCTCAATTTTGGCATGGAGTTTGGGAATCCTTGGAAAAAGCAGACTGATAGGCATTACATTCTTAGTTATTTCTTTGATTTCTCCTTTATTAGCTGCGGTAATACCTTGGCCTTCCGTAGCTACTCAAGAGGCTTTCGGTATTGTCATAATAAGTGCTTGGGCTGCTACAGCATTCTTCCATTATCGTAAGATCTGAAAACTTCTTCTAGCTCTAAGGTAGCAAAATTTTAGCAATACAGAGTTTTATTGAACGCGGAATATTTCAACATATGAGAGCGCATAGATGTATTCTCTTTACACCTGCAAATGACGAAAGGAAAATTAAGAAGTTAGATGCAATAGCAGTAGAAGCAGTAGTTTTAGATCTTGAAGATTCTGTTCCGACTGAAGAAAAAGCAAAAGCAAGGCAACAAATCAAGGAGGCTATACCAAGGCTTAAGGAAAAGAAAGAAATCGGTGTAAGGATAAATTCTCTCGATACAAAATTTTGGCTACATGATATATTGGAAACTTACCAATCAAGCCCTGCTTTCTACGTGATTCCTAAGGTTAGAAGCGAACAACAGGTTGTTACAGTAAGCGAGGTGCTCAAAGCTTTGAATTTTGATGTTCCTTTAATCATTGCTATTGAAGATGCTGAAGGTCTCTCAAGAGTTTTCGAAATTGCAAACTCATGTGATCAATTAGCTGCTATTATGTTTGGAAAGATCGATTTCAATGCCAGCGTAGGAGGAGAGGAAGGAAATTATGCTGAAATGCTGGCCAGGGCTATGATAAGTTTGGCTGCTTCAACAAGAGGATTGCAAGCAATAGACGCACCATGTGTAGAGCTTAATGATTTGAAAAAGGTTGAAGATGAAGCTAAGTTAGCAAAATCAATGGGCTATACTGCGAAGATGGCCATACACCCTGCACAAATCGATGTAATAAACAGGATATTCATGCCTAGTAATGAAGAGATCAATTTGGCTAAGAAAATTTTTGAAATATATGAAACAGCGAAAAAGAAGGGGGTAGGGGCTATTAGGTTAGAAAATAAGATGATCGATGAAGCAGTATTCAAGCAAGCTGTAAGAATACTGCAAAGAGCTGGAATTATTTAAAAATGACTAACTAATAAAAATCTCTTCCATAAATGAAATAATTAATAAATAATTTATAACTTTAAAAATATTCAATTGCTTTCCCAAGTTAGTTATAACATATAGTATACTAGAACAAACTAAACATTAAAGATATTTTCCAGTCTAAAGAAATTCATAAGATTAATTATTATAACAAAGTGACAGAGATTTAGACTTGTATCCTGAAATTTAAACAATATCAAAAACTCACAAGTATTCCCAAATTCCTCTTCCTTTATAACTATACACGACTGTTTTATAGGACATTACGTATTCAATAGCATAACCTATACCTTCTCTTCCTATTCCTGACTCCTTTCTACCTCCGAATGGGAAATATCCTATACCATGCCTAGGATAATCGTTTATATAGATTGTTCCGACTTCGAGATATCTAATCAACCTTCTGATCTTATTTATATCATTGCCGAAAATTGCAGCATCTAGGCCATACTTCCTTCCATTCGCAAGCCTTATTGCCTCATCTACATCTTTTACCTCAACAAGCAAAGAAACTGATGCAAAAATTTCTTTGTTATATAAATACATCTCAATAACATTATTTGCGTTTGCTTCAATCAATGTAGGCTTTATGTAGTTTCTATCTCTTTCTCCTCCATATAATAGTTTGCCACCTTTCGAAATAGCATCTTCCACGCCCTTAATCATTTCTATCGCTGTTTCTTCGCTAATCAAAGGTCCCATATTTGTAGTTGGATCCCTAGGATCTCCTATCTTAACCTTTTTAATTTCCTCAATAAGATTTTGTTTTAAGCTTTCATAAATTTGACTTTCAGCCAAAACTAACTTTATTGAGTCACATCTTTGGCCTGAATAACTTGTTATACCTGTTGCAATTCTTGCCGCTGCATATGCAGGATCCGAATCATTTAAGACAATAGCAGGATCTCCTCCACCTAGTTCCATAATAAAGCTTTTAATTCCACTCTTCTTTATTACCTTCTCTCCTGTTTCAGAACTTCCTGTTAAAGAAATGACAGATATCCTTCTATCTCCTAGATATTTTTCCATTTCGCTACCAGATAAAGGTAAAATAGAAAAAGCTTCTTTTGGAAAACCCGCCAATTCTAATATTCTTGCAAACATGATCGCAGGTAAAGGGGTTAAAAGGGAAGGTTTAAGTAAAATAGCATTAGCAGATACAGTTGAGTATACGAATTTGTTTACCGCATCAAATAAAGGATAGTTAAATGGAGTTATTGCTAAGACTAATCCATATGGTTCTCTTCTAACTATGGCTTCACTTTCTAAGCTTTCTGTGCTCCAGTCTCCTGGCACATATTCCCCATACATTCTTCTAATGTCCATATCTGCTCTTCTCAACCTTTCGACGCTTGCATTAATTTCACCATTAGCAGCAGCTCTTGTTTTAGCATTACCTACTACCAATGCTTCAATGAAATCCTCTCTATGCTCTTCGAGTAAATCTGCGATTTTATTGAATATCCTAAGCCTTTTTTCTCCCGGAGTATCTCTAATTGCCCATCTTCCTTTATTATATGCAAACTCTATCGCTTTATTCACTGTTTCTTCCTTAAGCTTTGTTACTCTAGCAATAATGTTGAGATCTATTGGGCTTTTAATTTCATAGAAATCTTCTTCTAATTTCCATTCGCCTGCAATATAGGCCTTAAAAGTTGGGATGTTTTCTTTTTCTTCATAGATATGTTTAAAAATTTCTGAGCTTAGATTGAGCTTTGTTTTATTTAAGACCATAAATCTTTATGAGTTAGGAACTATTAGAACTTAAAGAAAATCTATAGTGTATATATGATAGTCGGAGATATGAAGGATTTCAATAATGCTTTTGTTCAAGCAATGGGAATGCTATAAGATTTAAAAATAATGTGAATGACAGTGATAATTATAATTCATTTTAGAGTGTTCTTCCATGATCTAAAATCAAGTCTATAAGTAGGCTGATTGTAGACAAGCAATAGTTTTCTTCATCTTAGCTTTTTGGACATTTTACACAAGGAAATAGTTAAGGTTCCTTCTTCCAAGTCACTACCTTTTAAAAAGATAACGCTAATGGAATCAAGAAGGGAACTAATATTGTTAGGAGCAAACCGCTTGATATTGAAGGGATAGAATAATCTTTTCCAAGCCTAGCAATATATATGGGAAGTGTATCATCCATCGTAGTAGCTCCTCCAATGCTTATTAATGATGCAGGATTTCCTTTAAGAAGCGGTATCAAAATGAATGTGAATTGTTCCCTAATGAAGTTAGCCAAAAAGGCTATGCTGCCTAACACAGAGCCCTTATATGTAGCTATCATTGGCCCTGCATAAGTATACCAGCCCATACCTAAGCAAATAGCCCAAGAAGTCCCTAGATCAATAGAAAGTAGAATTGAGGCTATGCTTCCAGCAATTAAGGCACCAATTATAGCGGCTATCAATGTGAGCGCTGTCGTCCTTGCACTCTTTTTCAGCAAATCCCAAGAAAAATGATTTCCTACAGCAATGCCAGCAGCCACAGCAAGGATCAAAAGCTCTATGCTTATGGCTTCCTTGAACGGTAGATAAGAAGGTAAAAAATATCCAGAGGCCCAGCCAAAAATTATGGCTAAAATGAAGCTGTGCTTGAATTCCCTTTTTGTATCCATAAGTCTGATATCTGCTTTCCCAATGAGAAGACCAACTACATAAGTGCTAAAAACTACTATAAGAGCATAGATCAGCGATAACAAAATAACACTCAGAATCTCGCTGGCTGAACTTAAACTTGAAGATGCCCATGCAGAGATTGTTAAGATAAGGACAAGCACGATTGGCGTAAGAGCTCTATCATAGTTTCTATTTAGAAATTTAGAAATGCCGAGAGATATTACGAAGAGAGAGATGAATCCTATTGAAAGTAAATCCATTAAGGATTGATATATTCGGTTCTAATTTAAATATTCGTTGCTCTACCTTAGTCTTGAATGATTAAAGAAGAAGAAATATGGAAGATCCTCGAAAAGATAAGGGATCCTGAGCTAGGTGTTAGCATAGTTAAGATGGGAATGATAAAGAAGGTTGAACTTAAAAATAGAAAGGTTCTCGTTGAATGTGAGCTAACAACACCTGCATGTCCGCTTAAGAAGGAAATAGAGGAAAGCATAAGGGAGGAATTGAGAAAAATAGATGGAATAGATGATGTTGAGATAAAAACTACTGCAAAAGTACTTCCTTCAAGAAGGGTTTTACCTGAGGATATCCTACCCAATGTTAAAAACATAATAGCTATTGGTAGCGGAAAAGGAGGAGTAGGTAAGACAACAGTTTCATGTAATTTGGCGATAGCTCTTGCTCAAAATGGAGCAAAAGTCGGTCTTCTAGACGGAGATATTTATGGTCCAAGCGTACCTAAGATGCTTGCAATAAAAGAACCTGTTAGAACAGATGGCAAAAAGCTAATACCGCCGGAAGTACATGGGATTAAGGTCATTTCAATAGGATTTTTCATCACTGAAGATACTCCTTTAATTTGGAGAGGGCCGATAATATCTGGCGCTTTGAGGCAATTGTTCACAGATGTTGACTGGGGAGAATTAGATTATCTCATTGTAGACCTCCCACCTGGAACTGGTGATATACCTTTAACGCTTGCTCAAACTTTACCAAATGCACATGGAGTTATAGTCACGACTCCACAGCCTGCTGCATACAGTATTGCTATGAAAGCATTGATGATGTTTAGAAAGCTTAATCTGAACGTAATAGGCGTGATAGAGAACATGAGCTACTTCATATGCCCACATTGCAAAGGAAGGGTAGATATCTTTGGTTCAGGAGGAGGGAAAGAGCTCGCAGATAAACTGGGAGTAAGTTTCCTAGGTGGAATTCCTTTGGATACAGAAATAAGAATTGGCTCGGATGAAGGAATACCTATCGTAGTTTCGAATCCAAGCAGTGAAGCAGCGAAAGCTTATCATGAGATTGCAAAGCGACTTGCAGGAAAGTTGAGCATTATTTCTTATAAGCTTTTGAAAACCTAGCTAAAGAGAACACTTAACGAACAACCATGAACCGAATCTTTTACTTTCAATTACTTTAAAACCAGTTTCGCTAAGGAGTTCAAGATATTCCTCATCTTCTAAAGTTTGAACTTTCCACCATTTAGATAGAAGATTGCCTATTCTACTTCCTTTACAGAGCACAGTTAAGACGAGCTTCCCATCTTTTCTCATCACTCTTTTTAGATCTCTTAAAAATCCATGCTTATCTTGGATTAAATGAAGAAAAAACATCATAGCTACACCATCGAAGCATTGATTTTTAAATGGTAAGTACTGTGCATCAGCCCTAATGGCATCTCTTCTTTTCCTTTTTTTCTTCATAACTTTCAAGAATTTTTCAGATAATTCCAAAGCCAAATATGAGGAATTAACGTAATCACTTAACTTACCCGTACCTGCACCAACATCTAATATGTTTTCACAGTTTAGAAAGTTTGAGGCCTCCTTAAGAATTGATGAATATCTTTTCCTTGCGCTTATTAGCATGCCTAATGGGGCCCATATATTCTCATAGAATGGCGCTAATGAATCGAGCAGATCTAAGCTAGATTTTTTGCTCATAGGACAAAATTGTTTGCCATAGAGATTCAGCCAACTCCTCCTTCCTCATTTTTCCAATGCTTTTTGTCAACTTTTTAGAAATTACAGCGAAGATTACTTCATTATAATCACTTGCAAAGCCAATGTCGCTACGAGAAACGTCATTCACAATCAAATAATCTACGAATTCGTACTCGCTTATAAGCGATGAAAAATCCTTATTCAGGCCATATTCAGCCTTGAAAGCAATCAACCGGGTTTCAGGAGATTCTTCCTTTACAAGCTTTATAATCTTCTTCGTAGCTGTTAATTCCAAGGTTAGCTTCTCAACTTTCTTCGTTTCGATCTTACCAACTGCTTTAGTAACGGGTTTGAAATCTGCGACGGAAGCGGCTGAAACGAAGTAATCGATTTTATCTTTCTTCAAAAGATTAAGAGCAATATTTGCCATATCATCTGAACTCTCTCCATAAAAAGTTTTGAGAAAATTAGGAGGATTCACACGTAGGTCGCCATGAATAAAATAAACCTCTGCACCATAATACCATGCAGCTATTGCCATAGCTAAACCCATCTTACCCGAGCCCGGATTTGATATGAATCTCACAGGATCAAAATATTCCCTCGTAGCACCTGCAGTTACTATTACCTTCTTATCTTTAAGAGGTTTAGGCCGTAGTGTTTTAAGGATATTATATAATATTGCGTTCTCATCTGCTATTTTCGCCTTATCCTCTTCAATTATTGGTTCTATGAAATTAACACCAAAGCTTTTTAACCTCTCTATATTTTCCCTCATGATCTCATTTTTATACATTGGAAGGTGCATAGCTGGCATAATTAGTATAGGAATCTTCCTTCCCAGAGCAACTGATGCGAAGAGCGTTACAGTCGAATCTGATATACCATTAGCTATTTTGCTGAGCGTATTCGCTGTGCATGGAGCTATTAATAAAAGATCTATGTTGTGTTCGTCAAAGATCATAGTATGCTCTACCTTACCTGTTATCTTTGAGATCGGCTTGTGTCCAGTTGCATATTCAAACAAATATGGACTTACAAGCTTTGATGCATTTTCACTGAGCACTGGTATTATGTTTGCTCCATGCCTTATCAAAAATCTCGCTATATCAATAGCCCTATAAAGCGATACACTTGAAGTTACGCAATGTAGTATATTTTTATTGCTCAGTAAGCTACTTAGCTTACCTCTAATTTCCTCAACCACAAGGAATTAGTCCTTCAGTCATTATTAATATGAGTTATCACTATTCATACAGCTACATTTGAAAACAGTTTTCACTGATAATTCATGCTTGCAGAACACGTAATTTTTAAATGATTATGCGATATTTTAGCGTATGAAAATAAATAGAGCTACAGTTCTAATCCTAATAGGCGGCCTCTTCATAATATCTTCGATATCTTATCCTTTCTACGAAACATCTGCTGTGCTTTTTTACGAAGATCAAATAATAGGAAGCTACGTATACATCGTATTGCTTTTAGGATTTCTTTCCATGCTTGCGCCAATCATTCAAGATGCTGGTTTTCTCAAGCAACATGGCAGAGCTGGCAATTTCTTGCTCTATTTCACCTTTACCGCAATTCTTGTAGCAATACTTCTTCGATCTTTTACATCATTCGGTTCTGTAGCCTCATTAAAAAGTGGTTTCTTCGTATACGTTATAGGAGCCTTGCTTATCTTCATAGGTTCGGTAAGCTTTTTTTCAACGAAGGAATAGTCATTTATTATTATTTTTAAGTACTTCACTAGCAAAGAACAGAGATACCAGTAGAACAATAAACATCGCTGCAGTAATGTAGAAAATAAGTTGATATGCAAAATGCGACGGAACACTCAAAGGGAATTTTCCAATATAGATTGTATCCTGATATTGATTCATTATAGTTCCTGCTATAGCTGGCCCCCATGCTGCACCTATATTTCTGAATACTGTATTCAAACCAGTTGCTATTCCAATATTCCTCTTATCGACTGAGAATATGACCATGTTTATTAGTGAAACATTAATCAAAGTTGAGCCAAAAGATGTGAATACTAGCGTAGAAACCATTGAAGGAATTGTGACGAAAGCAGTATAGCTCAATATTAACAAACCCATGGCAGATATTATGGATCCAATTATCGCAAAGGGTTTAGTTCCTATTTTAAACAGCTGTCTACCAGCAATAGGCGCTGCAATAAGCTGAATTATTGCTGTAGGTGTCATCCATAGCCCTGATTCAAGAATTGTAAGAGCATAACCATTGGGCTGAGGCATTTGAAAAATATACGTAATAGCTTGAGACATAAGCTGAAAAATGAAACTGGCTAAAAAGATACCGAAGTTAGCTATGGCTATATTCTTATTGGAAAACAAGAATATAGGAATCAAAGGATTATCGATTCTCCTTTCATAAATAGCAAATGCTACGAGGCTTATTAATGATATAGTAAGTAATGCTAAGACCTCTGCATTAAGCCAGCCTAAGCTCGGAGCCTCAGCGATGCCTATAATGCCTGTGATTAGACAAAGAGATAAAATAATAGCTCCTAACCAATCGATTTTCTGTGGATTTCTATACCTGCTCTCTCTTATTAAAAAGAAAGCGAGGATGTCCATGATTATGATAAAAGGTATAACTGTATGATACGTTGCTTGCCAACCATAATTTTGACTTATGTATGCACCAATCGGCAAAGAAATCAAAACCCCAACTCCAAACATTGCACTTATTATTCCTTGAACTTGAGGTATCATCCGTGGAGGAAACTCTTCTCTAACTATGGAAAAGGCAAGGGGCATCATTGCAACTCCCATTCCCTGAATAGCTCTTGAAAATAAGAGCATCGTAAAGCTTGTAGAAAATCCTGTGAGTGTAGCGCCAGCTGTATATGTAAGCATGGCGATCATCATAATCTTTTTCTTTCCATAAACATCGCCAAGTTTTCCCAATAATGCAGCAGAAACTGTACCGAAGGCTAGATATAGAGATAGCACCCAAGATATTTGGGCTTCGGTAACATTGAAAGATCTTTGCATCGTTGGCAAAGAAGGAATGAGCATAGCTTCGGTATACATTACGAGCAAAGGTATCGATGCTAACAAAACTGCAGCTCTATATGCATACTTTAGATCATACTTTTCCTCGGTTTCTAAATTCTGCATTGAAGAGTTAGATAAAAAAACTAACTTAAAAATTATTTTTTGGGCTATTCAACCCTGTAATATATCCTTCTATTTGTTTTGCCTTTATTCTCGAGTTTTAATAATACTATCCTTCCTATTTCCTTTATGTTAGATACATGACAGCCCCCATCAGCCTGCACATCTATTCCACTGATCTCAACTATTCTAAGAACATCTAAGTCAGGCGGCTGTGCCTCTGCGAGTTTAACAAGACCAGGAATCTTTAATGCTTCATCTTTCCTCATGAAATATATTTTCACTTCTGCCCCTTTTTCGATCATCTTATTGGCCTCTTCTACCATAGCTTCTATCAGAGATCTATCGAAGCTCTCCAAAGAAAAATCTATTCTCGACTTATCGACGTCAATTTGATTGCCTGTAATTTTAGCGCCAATCTTATTATAGAATATAGCACTTAATAGGTGAGCAGCTGTGTGCATGCGCACAAGGATTTTCCTTCTTTCCCAATTTATCACGCCATGAACAAGATCGCCTTGTTTTAGGCCTAGTTCTGCTAACACATGGTAAATATGACCGTCTTGCTTGTAGACATCAATAATATCATATTTTTTATCATCAGCAAGCAAGTAACCCGTATCATTTGCTACGCCCCCGCTACGTGGATAAAATGCAGTCCTATCAAGCTCTACCTTGTTACCTTCAACAGCTATAACTTTAGCATCGAACTCCATAATGCTACAATCCTTTAAGTATAGAGCTTCGCTCATTTCATAATACTAAACTTTAAGGACATATAGACCTATCTTATCATCGAATTCCTTCTTAGCTATGTTTTCTGTAGGCTGAACTATCAATTCTATGAAGGGATTCACAACAGCTTTGGTTAAATGGCCGCCAACAGTGCTCATATCTCTCCTTGAAAGAACGGTATGAAGATGAACAAATGGTTCATTATCCCTTAAAGCGATATTACCATTCAGACTAACAACTTCGAATTGTTCATCAAATTCTATTTCTTCATATTTTTTAGTTTGGTGATTAAAATAGGCAAGGATTACTTTGTTAAACCCTCCTATACCTTGCAGTGAGGCAGTCTTGTAGCCATTTGCTTTAGCTATCTCAACGATCTTATCCGGTAGGATGTCGCCCTTCTCTAATCTGAATATTTTTGTCATATGCTATCAACTAAACCTTATAATTATTTAGATCTAATTGGCAAGAGCATCATGTACTTACTTAAACGAGCTTGAAATATTTCAAAAGAGCCAAGCACACTTTTTAACAGCATGCGCAATGAAAGGTCTAAACATTCGATGCAGGCCTTTGACTACTCTCTAAATCTTTTTATAAAATGGATAATAAATTATCATGTATGCCGTACTCCTTTAAATGCAAGGATGTTGGGATGAAATGTGGTTTCGAAGTTAAAAATGCCTCAAGTGAACAAGAATTGATGGAAATGATTAAAACTCATGCAAAAAATGCTCACAATATTCAAGAAATAACTAAGGATTTGGAAGATAAAGTTAGAAAAGCTATAAAAGCTAAATAAATTTTTTTATAAAATCAAAATTTTCTACATCAGCCATTTCTCAGACCATATCCTAACATTCTCAACAATCTTCGCCAAATCCTTCCCTTTTTCCGTTAATGAATATATCCTCCTATTTCTATTGGTCTCAACCTTAATCAATTCTTCTTTACAGAGCTCCTTTAAGGCATTCGAAAGAGTTTTCGAACTTATTCCCTTCATAGACCATAGTAATTCGTTATAGCTTTTACAACCATCTAAAAGCCTTGCAATAATAACTATTCGCCATGGCTTCCCTAGCATCTTCCATGCTTTCGTTACAGGACACTCCGCCATATGCTATAATAGGATTTAAACCATAAAATTTAAATACTTTACTAAGTAAATTTACAAAATAAAGTATGGCCATGAACATGTTGTATGATCCTATAAGCGATACAATGATAGTTTCCATAGTCTCACTGATAATGAGGATATTTATAGGAGCATTAATGGTAATACATGGAGCACCGAAGCTTTTTGGTCCTTCAAGAAAACCTATGAGGGATAACTTCAAACAAATAATTCCTGCCTTTCTATTCGATCTTGTAGGATTGCTGGAATTCATAGGAGGAATAGCCTTAATATTTGGATTTTTGACAAGGATTGCAGCAATTCTATTTGCAATTGAAATGGTTGGAACAACAATATTAACTATAACAAAACTTTACAATATGCCCATACCCAGAGGTTATGTCGAACCGATGTTCAAAGCAACTAAGGGATTTGTCGGTGGATGGGAATTGGATGTGGTTATACTAGCAAGCTGCTTGGCACTAGCTGTAATAGGGCCAGGAATGCTTTCAATAGACTATCTCATAGCTATAATCTAAAATAAATTTTTTTTCGGTCCTCCACTCATCGAAGCCCTTAAGGGTACTTGTGGAGGAGATCCTGCCATGATATAATTTTACAAAACATTTTTTATTTTTTAGCCCTTTAGATGATGTGGAGATTGAAGGTAATGTTGTAGATGTTTTCGAAGAAAGGATTTATCCAGCTAGGATTGTGATTCAAGGAAATAAAATAAAAGAGATAAAAAGAATTGATTCTGAACAGAGAAATTATATTCTGCCTGGCTTCATAGATTCGCACATCCACATAGAAAGTAGCATGTTATGCCCTAGCAGATTCGCACAGGTTGTAATTCCACATGGAACTGTAGCTACTGTATCTGACCCCCACGAAATCGCAAATGTTCTAGGAATAGATGGGATTAAATACATGATAGAGGATTCCAAGAATACTCCGCTAAAAATATTTTTTACAGCTCCTTCTTGCGTTCCTGCAACTACATTCGAAACAAACGGTGCAGAACTCGATGCCAAAGCAATAGAGGAAATATTCAAGATGGAACGCATCGTTGCATTAGGAGAAGTGATGGATTTTGAAGCCGTAATAAATCGCGAGCCATATATCATGAACAAAATTGAAGTTGCCAAGAAATTAGGTAAGAGAATAGATGGCCATGCGCCTTTGTTAAGAGGCGAAAGGCTCGTTAGATACATTTCTGCGGGCATCGAAACTGACCATGAATCTGTGTTTTATGATGAAGCTTTGGAAAAAGCAAAGTTAGGAATGAAGATAATGATAAGAGAAGGTTCAACTGCTAAGAATATGCAAGCTCTCATTGAACTAGCTAAAGACTATGATTGCTTTTTCGTTGGCGATGACGTAACAGTTAACGACCTAATTAAAGGCCATCTAGATGAGCTATTGAAGAAAGCTGTTGAACTAGGGCTGGATCCGATAAAAGCGATAAAATGCGTTACAAAGAATCCCGCATTGCATTACGCTTTACCAGTTGGGCTTCTTAGAGAAAATGATTTTGCAGATCTTGTAATTTGTAGTGATATCAACAATTTTAATGTCGAAAAAGTTTTTATAAATGGAGAGCTTGTAGCTCTAAATGGAGAAAGTCTATTCGAAATTAATCCTATTCAAATTAAAAATACAATGAAAACACCTATAGTAATTCCAGAAAAATTGAAAATATATGCAAAAGGAGAAATTGCTTTGGTAAATGTTATAGGAGTAATTGAGGATCAAATTGTAACGAAGCACTTAATAGAAGAGTTTAAGATAAAGAATGGAGAAATCAAGGCCGATCCTGATAGAGATCTTTTAAAGATAGTTGTAGTTGAAAGGTATGGGCATGGAAACATTTCTGTTGGCTTTATTAATGGTTTTGGTTTTAAAGATTGTGCTATCGCTTCAAGTATAGCACATGATTCACATAACATTATAGCTGTAGGCGATAGAGATGAAATGATTTGCGAGGCAGTGAATATGCTAATAGCGATTGGAGGCGGTCTTTCCTTTGCGAATAAAAATCAAAAAGAAATAGTTGACTTACCCATTGCAGGTCTCATGAGTATACATCCTCCAAAAGAGGTTGCCAAAAAATTGGAAAAATTACATGCGCTACTTTACAAAATGGGATGCAAGATCAAAAATCCTTTCATAACACTTTCCTTCATGAGCTTGTTGGTTATTCCAGAGCTTAAAATAAGCGATAGAGGTGTATTTGATGTTAATAAAAGGAGCTTTATACCATTAATAAGTTCACTTCGGTAATATATTGATCTAAAATTAGCTTGGAGTTTGAGAAGTAGTTGCAGCTTGCTGTACCGAGGGCTTCCATGTTAAAGCTAAAATCCCTCCAATCAAGCCCAAGATAAATCCTAAAAAGAACCCCCCACCAAAGAAAAGACTTACTATCGAGAATATTAACACAAGAATGCCGCCTGTTCTTACTTTCGAAGAGTCATTACTATTTATGAAGATTGACCCTATAATAATGAGTACCCCCATAACCAAACCTGCTAGCCCTAATACTAAGATCAACGCTCCAAAGAATGGTACAAATGAGAAAAGGCCACCAAAGGACATTATGATTACTGAGTGAATTAATACAAGAAGCCCAGCAATTAATGATAACACAAAAGCTGCAGTAGGTTTCTCAGGAGCAGGATTCGTCATAAAACTATTCCGTCATACAGGTATATAAATTTGTAGTCATATATGGGCTCAATATCTTAAGTTTTATACTAGAAGATAGCCTAGATTTATATAGAAAAAATTAATCAATAAAGTAATCTGCATGAGAACGATTACGAAGCTAATCATCTTATCTATTATTATAAGAGAAATTTTTTCTTTTTGGACTGGACATCCATATGATTTTGAAATGTTTGTTAGAGTAGGAGAACAATTATACTATGGCAAACCTCTTTATGTTTTCATAAGTGCCTACCAAGATGTAAGCTTTTGGCCTTATGGCACTGTAGGGTATGCCTATCCACCACTCTTCGCTTACTATTGTATGCTTAGTTATGCATTCTATAAAGAAATTGGTATAGATCTACCTTTTCTTTATTACTTTCTTTTAAAACAGCCAATGATTTTAGGCGATGTTCTTTGCGGTTATCTTATATATAAATTAAAATTAAAATATTATAACATATCAAATTTAAAAGCTACCATGATTTGGCTTTTTAACCCAATAACTATTCTATTCTCAGCTATATGGGGTATCCCACACGCATTAGCAATATCATTTATACTATTATATTTATTATATTTTGAAAATAAGTTTAGCTTTATATACTTAGTTATATCCTTTCTATTAATAGGTTTACCTTTTATATATATATTATCATTTATTTTTTTATTTTTAAAGGATAAAAAAGTTATTATAAATACAATTATATTATTTTTCATCATGGCCATCATCTTACCATTACTTTCATTAATACCATTCCAGCTAGAAAATCAGCTAAACAATATCTATATGGCTGTCGAAGATGTGTTCTTTAAAAAAGCACTAGGTCAATTTAATATATTCATGATTTTTAATTTCTTGTATTATCTCAATCATTACAGCTTCAATCCTCTTATATTTACAGCCTTTCAAATAATTCCCTATATTTGGCTGCCCACATTAATATTTGTAATTATATTTTATAGACTTAATTACGTGAAGAAAATCGACTTCAAAAATATTTATTTAATTTTCTTTTTAGTAACAATAACCTTTCTTATATTTAGGCAAAGCGTTAATGAACAATATATCCTTTATTTCTTATCATTAGCGCTTATTAACTATGAATATTTAAACCCGAAATTAAAAACTATTCTATTGTTCATACAAATAAATACCTTTCTGTTTATTCTTGTAAATAATCCTCTACTAATAAGATTTGCGACACCTATAGATCAACATCTTTACCTGCTCGACATACAATTTACAACAACTGAACCTACCGAATTCATTCGTTATATGCTCATGACCATCTTTGGGTCACTAAATACAATATTTCTCATTTTATTCCTAAAAAAACTAGGAATAAAAAATTTATAACTAAGGTGGAAGCGGAGGTGCCGGCGAAAGTCCTCTTGAATAAATTTGCAAAAACGGAAAGACGTAAGCTAATATTATAATAATGATTGCTAAAATTACCCAGACTGAAATTCTATCTAATATGGTCTCTTTCTCATTTACTTTTTCAAATAAGCTTCCTGCATCCATAGCAACATGAGCGCCTTTGAGTATAGAAGTTCCTGAATTGAATATGAAAATTACTCCTGAAACCCATAAAATAACACCTCCAATTGCTGCTATTTGAGCCAATTCTATCCATATTGAAGGAGCAAGACCGCCATATAATATGTCCGCAGTCCTTCTAGGCATACCATATAGCCCAGCAATATGAAACGCTGTTGAAAATATAGTCATCCCTATAAACCAAAGATAAGGCTGCAAAACTGTCAATTTCTTGAAAATAATAGCCTTATTGAAGATTGCAGGAATTAAAACATAGCTTGAGACCATGAAGGTTAAGGTAACTGCGGTTGCTACTGTCAAATGGAAATGTCCAACTATCCAAGTTGTGTTATGAACTAAGGCATTCAAAGTGTAGCTCGCATTGATTATCCCTCCTATTCCACCAAATGCAAATAGTATCATTGAAAAAGCTATCCCTGCGAAAACGCTATCCCTCCAAGGCAATTCCTTGATCCAACCAAATAAACTCTTGCCTCCTCTTTCTCTATAACTCTTTTCCATTGTAGCAAGTAAAGTGAAAGCTGTCAAGAAACTGGGTATTGTTACGAGATAAGTCAAGACCGATTGTAAGAACTTGTACTGATTTGCTATACCTGGATCTACGAATTGGTGATGAATTCCTACTGGTGTAGAAAACAATATAAACAATATAAATGCGACTTTAGGTAACCTTTCACTGTAAAGCTTGGTGTTTAAGAGTCTAGGTATAAAGAAGTACCACAAAGTAATAGCTGGAAGAAGCCAAAAGTACACAAGCGGATGTCCAAAGTACCAGAAATACGTTCTAGCTTCTAAAACATCAACAGGAGTATTGAATAAAGACATTGGAATTAGATCTTTAATTACTTCAATTGCAACTCCAGGTGTAGCCTCTAGCCAGATTATCAAGGTAGTTAAAACGCCAAACGTAGCGATAGGAATAGCGGACTTTGTTGCCTTTTTCCATCTAATGAAAGCCAAAAATATAGTGGCTGCAAAAATCCAAGTCCCTAATATCAGTATCGTTAGTCCTAGATAAAATAGAGCAGATGCGTTCATAGGAGGATAAAATGTGTATAAAACGTTTGACGTGCCACTTAAAATCGCCGCGGTTGTCATTATAACGCCAACAATAGATAAAATCAAGGATCCTTGTAGCAAATATTTATTCAAGTTTATGTTCAGTTCCCGCGAGATAACAAATACTGCTAGGCCCATTATAAAGAAAGCAGTCCAAACAATAGCAAGCAAAACACCATGAGCCGTAAGACTAAGATAGTACTGATCTGGAGATAATTGGATAGGCGAATATGGCGTTCTAGTCAGTAATTGCAATAACCCAAACATTCCTCCTATAGCTAGGACTGTAAAGGCGAATACAATCGCTATCTTTGAAAATCTATCTTCTAGCTTGAAATTCATCTGCATTTTATCACCTCTCAATGATCAATTCTGCATACATATTTGGATGACCATTACCGCAATATTCATTGCAAATTATCATGAAATTTCCTTTCAGTTCACTAGGAACATCCCAAGTAAAGGTTGCCTGATAATAAGGTAAGACCATGACATTGACATTCGTACCAACAATTTCAAACCCATGAAGAACATCCTTACTCAAGATCTCGAAAATCACTTTTTTCGGATTCTTCAATATTATCGTAGAAGGATCGAAATAATATCGCGCAGCAACAATTCTCACTTCATAAACTCCTGGCTGAATCTCTACTACGCCTGACTTAAAAGTATTCACAGCTGGATAGACTGAACAAGCAGAGGGTGGCTGATAACCTATTGTTGTACCTTGTAATAGAGCATATACGAAAAAACTAAGAATCGCAATTACTACAGCTATAAATGATATTTCAAATTTATCTGTCATACTATGCCTCCCCTTGTCAACATAATATAATAAACAAGCAACCAAACAGTAACCAATATCGCTGTATAAATTAGCAATATTACAAGAGTTCCAATTGGTTTAAATTGTTTATTGGAACTTCTTCTAAAATTAAGCAGTTGCCTTATCATTGGCAAAATTATTTCAATTAAATATTTAAAGCTTTGTATCACCTATTATGAGAAAATATAAAAAAATATATACTTATTAAGCTTAATTTTTTTATGAAGGCAGCCCTCATCGTTGATTATCTCAAGCCTTTGTCTATACAAGAATTGCCCTTTGTTCTTGGTCATGAAAACGTTGGTTACATAGAGGAAAAAGGCGATGCTGTAGATTGGTTAGATGAAGGAGATCCAGTAATTCTACATCCATTGATTACTTGCAGGCACTGTAGATCATGTAGACTTGGTGATGATATGCATTGCACAAATAGCAAATTCCCAGGCCTCGATGGTACAAACGGTGGCTTCGCAGAGTACATGCTGAGTTCAGCTTATTCTGCGATTAAATTGCCAAAAGGAATCGATCCTGTACCGCTAGCACCTTTAGCAGATGCGGGAGTTACAGCATACCACGCTGCAAAGAAACTAGTCCCAAAGCTTTATCCGGGGACGTTTGTAGGAGTGATAGGTATTGGAGGCCTAGGACATATTGCAATACAAGTTCTTAAATCAATAACTCCTGCGAAAATTGTTGCCATAGATATAACAGAAGAAAGGCTGAGATTTGCCAAGGATATGGGGGCAGATTATGCTTTTTTGGTAAATGACGCTGAAAAAGAGATAGAGAAAATCACAGATAGAACAGGATTGGATGCAATACTTGACTTTGTTGGAGAACATAACACTCCTAGCTTAGCACTGAAAATCTTGAAGCGTGGAGGGGTTTATTCTATTATAGGTTATGGAGGGGAATTCAGAAATCTAACTGTCGATTTCATTGTAAGGGAAATATCTGTAATAGGTAATCTTGTTGGGACCTATACGGAGTTAGCCGAGTTGGTCGAGCTCTATAATCAAGGAAAAGTGAAGCTTAAGATTCAGCGTTTTCAGCTCGAATCGATAAATGAATTGCTTGAAGATCTTAAGAAAGGAAAAATAATTGGTAGAGCTGTTATAGAACCTAAATAGTTATTTCCCTAGCTTTTCTCTTAATACTTTTTTATCGATTTTATTTGTTGAAGTTAAAGGCATAGAATCGATTAAAATAAATCTATCAGGTATCCACCAGTCTTGAATCTTACCTTGCCTGACCATCTCTTTGAGAAAAGCTCTTAGATCATTCTCATTGAAATTACCTTTGGGGACTATGAAAGCAACAGGTCTTTCACCCCATTTTTCATCTTTCATTCCCACAACAGCTACTTGGGATACACTTGGATGCAGAGATATTATATTTTCTAAAATCAGAGTAGGAATGAATTCGCCTCCGCTCTTAACTGCGTCTTTAGTCCTGTCAACTATTCTTACGTAACCATAGTCATCAATATAACCTAAATCCCCAGTATGTAACCAACCGAATCGCCATAAATCAGATGTCCTCTCCGGATCCTTATAATATTCTCTTGTTAGCCAAGGACTCCTTACA
The DNA here is from genome assembly GCA_021324265.1 of Thermoproteota archaeon. Taxonomy (GTDB): domain Archaea; phylum Thermoproteota; class Thermoprotei; order Gearchaeales; family Gearchaeaceae; genus DSFO01. The sequence continues at coordinate 38,620 of JAJPJK010000004.1, forward strand.
ACAATTTCTCCAATTTTGTTTTTGGGCAATAATTCACCGCTTAAAGGATCCATAATCCTTAAGTCAACGAAAGGCAAGGGAGTTCCTGCAGTTATTTGTTCCTTGAATTTGATATCCTCTCTCTCATTTTCTAGCAAACCGTTATGGAAACCTACTGTGAGTACAGGGCATGTTTCAGATAACCCATATCCTGCAAGCACAGTTATTCCCATATCTCTTGCCTTTATAGCGAGCCCTTCTGGCAAAGCTGAACCGCCGATAACAACCTTCCAATTCTTAAATACATTCAAATAATTAACAGCTTCAGGATGATTCAAGATCATATGAAGAATCGTAGGAACCATTGCAGAAAAAGTTACACCTTCTCTTTCCATGAGCTTCAATATTAAACCATAATCATATTTGCCAGGAAGGACATATTTATTGCCGTTTATTAACGCAACGTAAGGAAGCCCCCACGCATGAACATGAAACATTGGGACAAGTATCAAAAATGTATCCTTAGGCGTGATATACGTAGGCGATCTTGAGAAAGTTAGAGCTGTACCTACTGTGTGAAGCACAATATCTCTATGTGTAAACCAGACACCTTTAGGATCACCAGTAGTTCCACTTGTAAAAAATATAGTGGCTTGCTCGTTTTCGCTGATATCGAAGAATTCAGTGGGGTCTTCATTTAGTAGATCCCAAAAGTTCACATAACCCTTAACTGGTTCCTTACTCTCACTATATGCTATTATCTTCACACTGCTCGGCAATAAGCTCTTTGCTTTTTCAAGTAATGGCAAAAATTCATCCCTTATTATGATCCATTTATCCTCTGCCGCGATTAGTGTTTTTAAAATGATCTCAGGAGGATAGCGTATGTTTACAGTATGTAGCGTGGCACCTAACATAGGTATCGCGTAGTAAGCATGCATATATACATCTGTATCCCAATCGATAACAGCAACCCTATCGCCTTTCTTAACTCCAAGTTTTCTCAAACCTGAAACAAGTCTTTTAACAGAATCTGTAAAACTTTGAAAACTATATCTACGTAAATCTCTATAAACAATCTCTCTATTAGGAAACGTTCTTGCACCACTTTCAAGGAGCTTATCAATCGTTAATTCGTATCGATAATAAGCCATGAAAAATTAACAATTTTTAAATTAAAATTCTTTTACTATTAATGAAGGCCGCGAGATTACATGAGTTCAAAAAACCTTTAATAATCGAAGAAATTGATTTACCAAAGATAAGAGATGATGAAGGTGTTCTTATAAGGATTGCTGGTGCAGGTGTATGCCATACAGATTTACACATATCGAAAGGCGAGGAAGAATTAGGATTGAAGTTGCCTTTGATATTAGGTCATGAAAATGCGGGCTATATCTATGAAACTGGAAGCAATGTTGAGAATTTCAAGAAAGGAGATCCAGTGATTGTATATGGCGCTTGGGGGTGTAAAAATTGCGAATTCTGCAGAAGAGGTGAGGAAAATCTTTGTGACGAAATGCGTGGCCCGGGATTGAGTGAATTTCAAGGAGGCTACGCTGAATTTATGTATGTTCCCTCTTATAGATATCTGATAAAAGTAGATGAGGATCCAACATTTCTCGCTCCGCTTACAGATGCAGGACTGACTAGTTATAGAGCAGTTAAGAAAGCTAGGAATTTCTTGAAGCCAGGAGATTTTGCTTTGATTTTGGGTATTGGAGGCCTAGGCATGTTTGGATTAAGCTATGCTAAGATTCTCGGCAATAGTTACTTAATAGCAGCTGATGTTATCGATGAGAAGTTAAAAATCTCTGAGAATCTAGGAGCAGATTTCACTGTAAATACGAAGCACATTGAAAGCGCAATAAAAGAAATAATGAGAATTACGAATAAAAAGGGATGCAGAGTTATACTAGATTTTGTAGGGAGTGATTCCACAATAAAGCTTGCTCTAGAGTGTTTAAGTAAAGAGGGAATTTACATAGTAGTCGGAGTGGGAGGAGGGAGAATAAGAGATTTTTTAGCTAGCAACTTGCTATCTGAAGCTATCATTACTGGAAACATCTGGGGCAGCTATAATGAACTCGTAGAAGTGTATAACATATACAAAGCTAAGAAGCTAAGATTGGAAGGCTTGATTAAAATAAGAAGACTTGAAGAGATCAATGAAGTATTCGAAGAAATGAATAGAGGTTCGCTTATTGGAAGAGTAGTATTAAAACCCTAGCTAATCTATTCTTGTGACGATCCTTCTTTTGAAAAGAGCCATTGCCCAGTCAAACATAACTCCAAGCTTGTTCCTCATTGTAGAGATTTTGACTAAATGTACCATACGCCATATAAGCCAGCCTAGAAAACCCGTTATAACCCAGCCGTTAGGAAACTCAACAATCCCCTTGAACCTTCCCAATGAGAGCATAAGTCCAAAGTCCTTGTAGACAAAAGGTTTTTTGAATGTATAATTGCTCAAGATACTTGCAAGATATTTTCCCAAATATTCTCCTTGCTGGACAGCTGCACTCGCCATTGCAGGCACAGGATTGAGTTTTGAACCACTGGTTACCCATGCATTATCTCCTATTGCAAACGCATATGGATAATTCTGAACACGTAAATATTCATCAACTATTATCCTCCCTTTTTTCTTAAGCACAAGCTCATCTGAGATATTCTCTACAACAGGATTCACCTTTATTCCTGCAGTCCAAAAAACATTTGAAGATTCTATCTTCGTTCCATCGGCCAGAACTACGCCGTCCTGTTCTACAGCAACTACCTTTGCATTCAGTAAAACTCTCACACCCCTTGATTCAAGTATTCTCCTGCATTTTTCAGCTGTCTTTTCTCTGGCTTGAAGTAGTAAGCGATTCGCAGCCTCAATCAAGATAACCCTACATTCGCTTGAATCAATGCTGTAATATTTGTTACAGAGTTGTTTTACATAATCTCTTATTGCTCCTACGAGCTCAACGCCAGTAGGCCCGCCGCCTATTACGACAAAAGTCAATAAGGACTTTCTCATAGGATTTCCTATATCTAGTAAAGAAGCTCTTTCAAAAGAAGAAATGATTTTGCTTCTTATCTTTATTGCATCTTTTGCTGACTTCAGAGGGATTGCATTCTCCTTCACCCCTTTTATACCGAAATCATTGTCAACACTGCCTAATGCTATAACTAAATAATCATACGCTATATTGCCAAGAGACGTTACCACGAATTTTCTCTCGATATTTATTTCCTTTATTTCAGCTTCTATTACGCGATAATCAAGCTTTTTAGTCTTTATCCTTACAGGATCGAGAATATGATACTCATTAACCAACCCAGTGGCGACTTGATATAACAGAGGCGTGAAAAGATGATAATTTTTGATCGTTATCAGAAAAAGTTCTAAATTTTCTGCAATATCATACTTCACATTTTTTAGAAAAGACTTGATGAATGACATTCCAGCAAAACCGCTACCTAAAACAAGTATTCTGGTCTTGTTACCCTTTTCGGGTATCAATCCTCCTAGGGCCTTTTTATCTAACTCATACTGAGCCTGCATCGTCTTCCTTCTATACCATGGCATTTAAAAGCTTTATGAAGAAATATTAAGCCGTATAGCATTCTCTATTAATGTATTCAGAAATTGTGAGAAAGATCGAAAAAATAGTTGGAACACATTCCTATGGAATGGTAGGTGTTACGAAAAAAAGATTATATTACGTCTCTAACGTAGATGGCACCTATGATCTATGGGTCGCTGGATTGGATGGTTCTAACAGAACCAAAATCGCTGAAAGGCCTCTTACAGGATCTAGGGTTAGAAAGGATAAAGAAAAAATATATTTTGCGAAGGACGTAAGCCAAGGAAGAGAGCTTGCTAAAATCTATGCATGGGAAGAAGGTAAAACTAAAGAACTAGAGATGGATCCCATGAGAATCCTCTCTATTGCATACTTTGAAAACATCTTAAGCTTCGCGGGCTCAACTTCTAAGGAGAACTTAATTTGCATAGCATACAACGATAGGGAAATACAAAAAGTATACTCGAGCAATAAATGGATTTTTGTTAATGATATCTACAAGGATTACATGGTGGCTAGCGGAACTCTGGCAGGCAATCCAAAAAGCATGGAGATTCTCATTTATAACTTAAAAGCAAACGAATATAGGATTTTTACTCCAAAAGAAGGATCCTATAACGTAGCTAGCGCAGTAAGAGAGAATAAAATACTCATGGAATCAAACTTTAAAGGAAAGAAGAAACTCTACGTTTATGACATAGAAGCAAATCTTTTAAGCGAACCTGAATTAGATGGCGAAGACTATAAAAACTATGAATTTCAAGACTACTTATCTTTTGGTTTCACTGATGATGGTGAGATATGGTTCATTGGTCTTCATGATTATAGAGCATATGCTTTCTTAGACGGCTATAAGATTCCGCATCCAGAAGGTACACCATCATATTTGGATTTCATAGATGATGAAATATACTTCAACTTCTCAAGCCTAAAAACACCATATTCAATATTTAAGGCTAAACTAAAAGGAGGATGGGAAAAGATCCTGGGCGATGAGCTCGATGAAGAAATCAAAGACCAGCTCGGCGATGTAAGTATTGTAAAATATAAGTCTTTTGACAACCTTGAAATACCTTCCACAGTTTATAGAACTAAAAATCCCAGCAAGATAGCTATCATATACGTTCACGGAGGGCCTTGGAGTCATGTAGGTGATTTTTGGAATGCAAGCATTACAGCACTTGTTTCAGCAGGCTTCAACGTCATTGCACCTAACTATAGAGGCTCAACTGGTTATGGAGAAGAATTTAGAACACTTGATATTGGTGATCCAGGCGGAGGAGATTTGAAAGACATAGTTTATGCAAGAAACTATGCAATAGAGAATAAGATTGGAGAAAAAATAGCAATAATGGGCTATAGTTACGGTGGATTCATGAGCTACTTAGTAACTGTAAAGGAGCCTGAACTATGGCATGCTGCTGTTGCAGGCGCTGGAGTAGTTGACTGGGAAATGATGTATGAACTAGCTGATGCAACGTTTAAACATTTCCAAGACTTATTGTTTGCAGGCAAAAATGATTTAAAAAGGGATAGATCAGCAATTAATTTCGCTGAAAAACTAAAAGTGCCAATATGTATAATACATCCTCAAAACGATAGTAGGACTCCTTTGAAGCCAGTACTTAAGTATATTGAAAAACTTTTGGAAAACGGGAAAACTTTTGAAGCGCATATAATCCCCAATATGGGGCATGTTGTCACTAGCATCGAAGATGCGTATAAACTACTATTACCTGCGATCACTTTCTTGCAGAAACACTTGATATAACCTAAAATTTTAACTTTTTGGGATCAGATCTATATAATAAAATCTGTTATCTCTAAACACTTTTTGACCTAACTCGAATTCAATCCTTTCCTTAAATATTGGCCCATCATAGACAAATGTATGAAATTCACCTCTTTCACCGCAAGGATCCACAGAATTAGGTAAAATAGATAAGAAATATTCATCGAATTCCATTCCAACGAAATTCTCTCCCAATACCTTACCATCTACACAACAAACGATTGCCTTAAAACCAAGTTTTATAAATTCCCTTGCTAACTCGCGAGTATCCAAATTCCAGAGCGGCCATATGCCTTCTATGCCTAGTTTTTTGAGGTTTTTCTCTCTATATTGCCTTACATCCTCTAAGAAAATGTCACCAAACACATGTTTTCTAATGCCCTTTGAGAGCAAATCGATAGTAGCCTCTTTCATTTTCTCTTCATAAACCTCGTTCTTAGCATAAGCAGGGATGTATACTTTTTTAAGCTCAAAACCTAAACTTTTAGCCTGAAGCTCTATTAGTTGCCTTCTAACGCCATGCATCGTTACCCTATCAAAATCCTCAGTAATCGTTGTCAAAAGATAGGCAATATCATAATTCTTAGAGAGCATGATCTTATAGAGAGCCATAGTGCAATCTTTTCCTCCGCTCCAAGAAACTGCTACCTTATCCATTCTTCAAAGCAATTGATACAAGTTTTTCAATGTCTTTTATTCTATTGCGTAAGAACTCCGGTCTAAGGCCATATTGCTTGCTCTCAACCCTGAGCTCCCATGCTTCATACCAATACTTCTTTATTTTTTTATCCAACTTCTTCGAAAGCTCCTCAGCTACTTTAAATAATTGAAAGAGACCCCATGACCCCTTTTCATTCGCTTCCTTATAGACTTCTTGAACATGTTTTGCGGCTAAAATTATCATAGATTTCTCAGCAGCTTTGTAAAGCATGATTCCTGCTTCATTTGGATCTTTTTCAATAAGACCCTTTGCTTGATCTAAGAGCTCAAGGATCTCATTTTTGCTCATAAGCTTAAATGCCTATGTTTTTTAAATCGATTAATCAAGGATTTAATTTAAAAAAATTTAGTAAATTATGGCACAAAAGAAATTTCTGATTGCTTCATTTTCTCCCTTGCCCGAAAGTGTCATAGAGGGTTTCTTTTCGCCATTTCTAAGCGAAGTGAAAGCTGAAATAGAAATTGTTAGCCTATTTGGTGCAGATGAAAACAGGATTTTCAAAACTCTTGAGAAAGCAGACATAGTCATTGGAGATCATACATTCCAAATGAAAATAACCAAAGAAATGGTTGAACACATGAAGAATGTCAAACTAATTCAACAGCCAAGTACAGGCTATGATAATATAGATATCGAAGCATGCAGAGAGAAAGGTATACCTGTGGCTAACGCAGGAGGCGCCAATGCAGTCTCAGTTGCAGAATACACAATCATGGTAGCGCTAGCTCTACTTAAGCGACTCTTTGAAGCGCATCAAAAAACCCAAGCTGGAGAATGGCCTCAATGGGAACTCATGGATCGAGGAACTTTTGATCTTTCATCTCGAACATGGGGCATTATTGGACTTGGAAGAATAGGCAGCGAATTAGCTAAAAGACTAAGGGCATTCGATGTTAGAATCATATATTATGATAAGATAAGGCGTGAAGAAATAGAGAGAAGCTTAGGAATTGAATTCAGAAATTTGCCAAGGCTTCTCAAGGAAAGCGATATCATCTCGATACATGTGCCTCTTACAAAAGAAACAAAAGCCATGATAGGCGAAAAGGAGTTAAGGACGATGAAACCTTCAGCAATCTTCATCAATCCATCAAGAGGTGAGCTTGTGGATGAAAAAGCACTAGCTAAGGCATTACAGGAGAGATGGATCTGGGGAGCAGCTGTTGATGTATTTAGCGTAGAACCGCCTGATAAAGAGCATCCACTTTTAAATTTGAAGAATGTTAACTTAATTACAACTCCTCATATCGCAGGGGCGAACACAGATTCAAGATTTAGAATTATCGAGTTCAGCATTAAAAATGTAATAAGGGTCATCAATGGAGAAAAACCTGAAGGCGTTGTAAATTTATAATGCCTGAACTAAGTGTTGCTAGATTCGTAGCACATTGCCTTTACCTAAACTCAGTTAAAAGGATTTATGGAATAATCGGCACTAGTGTGCTAGATTTCTTTGATGCGCTCTATGATTATAGAGCACAGATTAAATTTATCACAACAAGACATGAGCAAGTTGCGGTCTCTGCAGCAGATGCTGAAGCGAGGATAACAGGTAACATAGGAGTAGCTGTAGTTCATGCAGGTCCTGGATTCCTTAACTCCATTATATCGCTAGGCATCGCTATGAAAGATCGCATACCCTTACTTCTCATCACTGGAGGCGTGAGAAGGAGACTAAAAGGAACTGATGCATGGCTAGAGGTAGAGCAAGAAGATATAGCTAAACCTATAGTTAAAGCTTACTTTAGGATCAATACACCAGTTGAAACACCTTCAATAATGAAGGAAGTCTTCGATGCGTTATCAAAGACCCCAAAAGGGCCTGTAATTTTAGAAGTGCCCGAAGACAACTGGAACGAAAAAGTCAGCTTCGATGAACATGTATTCAATGAGTTAAGATTAAGGGAAATGGATGCAGGTACTCCGAAAAGAGAGAATATTAAAGAAATTTCGGATAAACTGCTAAATGCTAAAAGGCCTTTGATACTTGCATGCGGAGAGCTTACTCTTAACAAAGGTTATAGAGAAGAACTTTTAGAAAGGCTGTTGCAGAAAACTGGAGCCTATTTAATAACGAGCGGTAATGGAAGAGGAGCAATTAGCGAGGAAAACGAAAGAAACCTAGGGCGAGCTGGATATGGAGGCGGAAATCTAGTAGCAGATAGCGCACTAGAAAGTTGCGATTTCCTCCTAGTCCTTGGAAATGAGTTCGATGATATAACAACCTATGCTTACACATTGCTACCTGAAGGCGAAGCAATAGCGGTAAGCAAAGATGATTCGATGAAGAAAAGACCAAGCTACTTTGAGCTTATTGATGCTGATCCATTTAGTTTTCTAGAATACCTCAATAAAGAAATCGAAAATAGAAATAGTGTTGTTAAGCCAGAATGGGATGAAAGAATAAACGGTTATAGAAAAAAATGGAGAGCCATGCTTGAAGAGGCAATAGCTAGAAAGTTTGAAGGAAGAGTTAACGTTTCAAGATTCTTCAAAACACTTGATGATAGGCTACCAAGAAATCGCATTGTAACAGGAGGCCAAGGCGTCCATATCCTTTACGCTTATGATTATCTAAAAATATATAGACCTAGAAGCTTTTTGGCTGCTACAAATCTAGGAGCTATGGGTTATGCATTTCCTGCAGCTATAGGAGCGAAGCTCGCGAGTAAAGAAGATGAAGTAATCGCGGTGCTTGGTGACGGTGATTTCATGATGACAATTCAAGATCTGGAAACAGTTAAGAGAGAAAACATAGCGCTGAAAATGATTATTGTCAATGATAATAGCTATAGAGTTCTATATCAACGACAAGCTATTCAGAAGCAAGGAAGAATATATGAAACTCTATTACAAAACCCTGATTTCGTAAAGCTAGCAAACTCCTTTGGAATAAGTGCGATGCGTATAACAAGCGATGAAGAAATAATTGAAGCCGTGAATAAGTTAGTGGAAACAAAGGATCCATTCCTTCTCGAAATTGTCTGTGACCCAAATGACTTGCCTCCTCTCAACTTAAAACAAACCTTGGAAATGAGCATGTAAACAATACTTGTATATTTCTTTATTGATATAACCATTCATGGAAAAGAAAAGATTCGGGAATAAAGGCCCGCTTGTTTCTGAAATAGGCATGGGAACATATTACGATGTTGCATGGATCATACTATCAAGGATCGGTATTTTAAGAGGAAAAAACAAAAAGATTGAAGCCATCAAAACAGGCCTAAGAGGCGGAATAAACCTCATCGACACTGCAGAACTGTATGGCTCTGAGCCACTTGTAGCAAAAGCTGTATCTGAATTCAATAGAGAAGAACTTTTCATATCTACCAAGGTTTGGCCTAGCCATCTTAAAAGAGATGCGTTGCTTAGAGCTCTAGATAATAGTTTGAAGAGACTTAATATGAAATACGTCGATCTATATCTCATTCATTTTCCCAATCCTAGGATACCAATTCAGGAAACAATGAGAGCAATGGAAGAAGCGGTAGCAAATGGAAAGGTATTATACATAGGCTTGAGTAACTTTAACCTCAAACAAATAGAGGAAGCAAGAAATGCTTTAAGCAAACATGATATAACAGCAGTCCAGCTAGAATACAGTTTATTGAATAGAAAGATCGAGAAAGATATATTGCCATATTGCCAGAAAGAAGGTATTGCTCTAATGGCCTATTATCCTTTAGGTCATGGAAGACTTGCAAAAGATAAACGAAAGTTCGAACCATTCATAAAAAAATACGGTAAAAGTCAGGCCCAGATAGCACTTCGATGGCTAGCTGATAAATATTATGTATTCCCTATACCTAGGGCTTCCAATCCTATTCACATAGAAGAAAATTTAAATGCGTCTGGTTGGAAGCTCGATGAGGCAGATACTAAGCAACTAGAATATATATTTAGCTAAAAGTATTTAATAAAAATTTTATAGCATAAACATCAATAAGAACATAAAAATTTTAGATAACTTTAAACTCTTTTTATAAATATTGTAGCCGATTTTTTATCTACTTGCTCCTTACCTGAACACACAACGCCTTTATCTTTATAAGAAGAAATGATGACCTCCCACTTCCCTTCAGGTAATGGGAATTCGAATGCTTCTCCTGCATTAAGAACTATCAAGTACTCTTTACTATCTAAAGTGATGAAAAAAGCTAAAAAATTTGTAGTTGAATTCCATGCAGATTGATCAACCTGCTTTCCTTCTTTGTTAAACCAAATAATTCCCTTAGGAAAATTGAGAGCCGTATTCTCCTTTCTGAACTTTATTGCAGATTTCACGAACTCAAGAAATCTTCGCCTTCTCTCATCGAGCTCCCAAGAATACCATGAAATCTCGTTGTCTTGACAAAAGGCATTATTGTTTCCTTTTTGAGTCCTGCTCAATTCATCACCGCCTAAGAGCATGGGGATCCCTTGACTTATAAATAAAGTAATGATGAAATTCCTCTTGATCCTTTCTCTAAGTTCAATAATTTCTTGTTTATCCGTTGGGCCTTCAACCCCGCAATTCCAGCTAAAGTTCTCATCAGCACCATCTTTGTTTTCGAAACCATTTGCTTCATTATGTTTTTGATTATAACTTACCAAGTCCTCAAGTGTAAAGCCATCATGGCAAGTAATGTAGTTAATGCTCGAAAAGATGTCCTTTTTAACAAAGATATCCCTCGAACCTGTTATTCTATTCGCTATTTCGCCATATGGAAGCATTTCTCCCCTCCAAAATCTCCTGATTATATCTCTATATTTGCCATTCCATTCTGCCCATTCCAAGGGGAAATTTCCGAGCTGGTATCCGTTTGGACCAAGATCCCAAGGTTCAGCAATTAAAATCGCTCTCGAAAGAATTGGGTCTTGTCGAATAGCAATCATCAAAGCATTGTTCATATTGATCTTTTCATATTCCCTCGCAAGCACGGGTGCTACATCGAATCGAAAACCATCTACATGCATTTCTTGAACCCAGTATCTAAGACTATCTAGTATCATTTGTATCACTCTAGGATGAGTTGTATTCAGTGTATTTCCAACACCAGTATAGTCTATATAATATGTTTTATCGTTGCTGCTCAAAAGATAGTAGCTTAAATTATCTATTCCCCTGAAGCTAATAGTTGGGCCTAAGTGATTGCCTTCTCCTGTATGATTGTAAACAACATCTAAAATTACTGCAATGCCAGCATTGTGCAACTCATTGACCATTTTCTTGAACTCGATCACTTGCTGGCCATGAGAGCCTGAGCTTGAATACCTCGCATCAGGAGAGAAATAGTTAATGGGGTTGTATCCCCAATAATTTCTCAAACCCCTTTCAACCAGTATCTTGTCATCTAAGAATGCATGCACTGGCATGAGCTCGATCACATTGACCCCTAGATCATTAAGATAATCTATGACTTGTTTTGTTGCAAGTGCAGCATAAGTACCTCTTAAATGCTCGGGAATCTCCTTATTAAGAATTGTGAAGCCTTTTACATGCGTTTCGTAAATTAAAAGATCTTTCAAATCAATGCCTCTTTTTATAAATTCCTTGTCCTCCCAATTGAAATTAGAATCAACTACAACACATTTGGGCACATATAAGTCATCAGGCACTTCATTAAACTCAAAGATTCCTGTTATATTTGGCTTGTAATCAAAGAGTGAATCATCCCATTTTATGGGTATAGTCCCTGCAATAGCTTTAGCATAGGGATCAATCACTATCTTGTTAGGATTAAAACGTAGACCTTCGTTAGGTTTGTATGGTCCATGAATTCGATAAGCATAAAGCTGTCCTGGTTTTATTCCTGAAATGAAGTCCAACCATAAATCTCCATATCTATTCCTAAGCTCAACGGATTCTTTGGGATATTTTTGATCTTCTGAATAAATTTGAAGTTCAACTTTAGTAGCAAATTCCGAAAATATGACGAAGGCCGTTCCGCCTTTTTCCTCGATATACGTCGAACCAATAGGATAAGGACAGCGCATTACCAAATTGATCATATAAAAAGATTTATGTTTGCTGATCAGCAGACAAAAAAGGAATTATTTCCTTAAATATAGCTCATTTTTCCATATATAATCTCCCAGCATGCTACCTTTTTTATACAAAATTTTATATCGAATAACCCTTCAATGATGAGAGCCTAATGTCTTTAATAGCACACTTGAAATATTTATAAACCAAAGTTTCTCCTACTTTACTTTATACCGCTAACGTTTATGGAGAAAGGTATAATTAAATTTTTGTACCTTCCCCAATAGAAAAACCAAAATAATGTACTAAAACTAAATGAGCTGAAAAAATTGAGCAGTAACTACGCTAAGGTTCCCTTAATACGCTTAGCCAAATCCTTGAGATCTTCGTGAACAAAATCGCCATTTTCTATTATAGTTGCACCGTCTGCGCGAAGAGTCGTATTAAGCATTACACAGTCTGTGTGAGACTTAGCTAACCCAAATTTGCCTTTGAAAGTTGGAGCTTGACTGCCAAACCCCCAGTCTAAGGCCCCCCATATCCTTTCGTCTTCTAGAATGTTACCTGATGGACGAGCATTTGGATTGCAACCTATAGCTATATGTGCTACGTTATACATATTTGGGTCATTTAGGTCTTCAAGCCACCGTTTAAAGACCATCGCTTCTCTGCCGCCTCTTATACTTACAATTTTCCCATTTTCTATTCGTATTTCAATAGGTTTTCTTAAGAGCCCGAGTTCAAATGGAGGGTAGGCAGAGACGTCTGCGACAAAAATGCCGTTTATAGATTCTTCAAGCGGAGCCCAATCAACTTGACCTACAAGCGCATAGTCTCCAGGACCAAAAATTTCGCCCTCAATTAGTATAGGTCTAGAACTATCATTTTCGAATGTCATATTTGTACCTTCGCTGGAAAAGAGTTCAAATCTTTTTGATCTGGACACTATATTAGCTAATTTTTTTTGAAATTCAAACAAGAGCTTCAAATCGACTCTTCCAATCATTCTAACCATCATATCTGCATCCATCCCTACCAATATGAGATATTTTGTCTTGTTGTTCAAAATCACCTCTTCGTAAATTGAAGAATAGAGTAGCCAAGTTTTATTGAACTCTAACCAAACATCAGCGTTCTTTAGTGCGGCCCTTAGGCTTCTCACAGGTAAATCTTTTTCTGCCTCCATTCCTACTCCGCTTGTCATATTATACCAAAGCACTAAGGGTTTAGCTCCAATAAGCTTAGCCGCTTGAGCCGTAGCAACGATTGCCCGATAATCAGAACCTGAATCAGCGGTTATAAGTACTTCATCACCCTTATTCACATGCAATATATCTTCGATCAATTTCCTAGCTGCTATCGCAAGCTCGAATTCATACCCGCTTGTCATGTTATTTCTTAACTAAAACCTCTACCGGTATGAAATCAAAGTCAAAACCGAAATGTCTAGGACCAAAAAGTTCAAGGCCTTTACTTGAACGCCATACCTTAGGTGATGGAGATGCTATAATGTGTACATATTCATTTATCTTCAACCGATTAGTAAGCAACGGCTGGCCATTTTCTTTGAGTAAGACGATTAAATCAGGAGGCATGACGATGGGCTTTCCGTTTATGGAAGCAAAGATGTACTCATTCTTGACATATATGGTAAGCTCTGATGATTTATTCTCCAGCACTACATTGCCTTCAAGAAATTTTCCTGTATTCTGTAAATCAACCATTTTTACTACGCCCTCAAAAATCTTGTATCCCTTCAATAACTTGAGTAGCTCATGAATCGGATCCAAGTTTTCTTCAATACACCTTCTTACCGTTCTACCTAGCTCCAAGCAAAGGGTCAAAGTTCCTTCAATTACCACTTCTCGTGCATCTTTTCCATTTAAAGGAGTGTCTATAACAAATCCACTTCCCTTTGACAAATAAGAAACAAATCTGGCAATGTTTTCATAGTCATCTATACTCGCGGTGTTTTCTATCAATAGAGAGTTGCCTGTTTTTGTAACTATCACTGAAGGTGTAACTGGTTTACCAAAAATATGAGCTGTTGACTGATGCAACTCAGGTCCAGCTCTACCCATTAAATCCCCATCTACTACTGGCACATTTAATAAAGAAGCAACGAACAATGCAATCGATGTATTCCCACCTCCTATCTCGGATGCGACAATAGCGGTTATTCTTTTTTCCATTCTTCTCTCAAGTAAATGAAAAGCTTTTTTTACGAGTGCTACCGTTTCCTGCTGACTCCTTTCCTCCAACGAACCCATTGAACCAACAAAGTAAGGAGACACCACGAAATCGTCATCGGTAAGATCAGAAACGCTTATGAAACTGATATTATTATAAATGTCTTTCAAAAGCTCATACCCCAAATCAGGAGAGCCACCTCCTCCAGTTGCTAGTATTGTTGTACCTAAAATAAAGTCCTTAACATCCTCTATATTCTTTAATATATTAATTTGTTTCATTTATGTTTTTTTTGTTGAAGTACTTATAAACATTACTTTTTAAAACACCTCTCTATAATAGCTCATGAACAAAAAAGCTATTGGAAAAGGATTAATAGTAATAATAATATTGGTGGTTATTATTGTAGCTGTCTTGGGAGGGTACTATTACTCACTATTAAATAGCCAACAGAGCCAGCCAAAGAAAACGGTTGTAGTGTATGCCTCTATATCGGAGATGACATCTGCAGATCCTAGCACCGAGTTCTCAAATTCAATAATGTGGCTTGCATTTACATATGAAAGATTGATCTATTATGATCCTATTCAAAATAAACTTATACCTGAATTAGCAGTGAGTTGGGAAAGAAGCCAAGATAATCTAACTTGGACTTTTCACCTTAGACACGGCGTAACCTTCCATGACGGGTCTCCACTCAATGCCGATGCAGTAATCTTTTCATTGAACAGGACGATTACACTAGGTCAAGGCGCCGCATTCCTTTGGGCTTCTGTCAAGTCCATTGAAAAAGTAGACGATTATACAGTAAGGCTACATCTAAACTATCCAGCACCAATTGATTTGATTGCTTCTGCAGCCTATGCTAGTTATATATTCAGCCCTAAGGTAGTGCAATACGCAAAAGCTTCCAATGCAACTGATCCTAAAATAAGTGATTGGTTCAACGCAGGAAATGACGCTGGATCAGGTCCCTATAAATTAATCAAATGGGATCCAAAAAATGAAGTGATTTTTGAAAAATATAGCGCTTGGTGGGGATGGAATGCAACAGATTACCCGTTAAAATCTAGTAGCGCTCCTGATATATTCACAATAAAAATCGTCGCGGATGCTGTAACACAAGAAAATATGCTTCTTGCAGGCCAGATCCAAATCGCTCAGCAAGTACCGTTGGAGGATCTTAACAATCTTAAAAATAATCCCAATATTCAAGTTGTAACGAAACCAAGTTTCCAGCAACTGATCCTCCTTTTAAATACAAAAAAGGCACCTTTAGATAATGTGCTAGTAAGGGAAGCTATAGCTCACGCAATACCCTACGATGACATCGTAACCGTGGCGAGATATGGATATGCAAGGGTTGCTAGTGGCCCTGTGCCATATGGTATGTGGGGTCATTCAGATCAATTCAGATATAGTTACAACTTAACATTAGCAAAAAGCCTCCTAGTTCAAGCTGGATATCCGAACGGAATTAATAGAAAACTTTTGTTAACATACACTACTGGAGATATATACGAAAAAAGGTCTGCTGAACTGATTCAGTCTGCTTTAGCCCAAATAGGTATCCAAGTAGATGTGAGACCGCTAAGCTGGGATGAACAGTGGGCTCTTGCTAAATCTGGATGGGAAAATCCGAACAATGCTCAGGATATACTTATGTTCTATTGGTGGCCAACATATAATTCGCCTTTCGACTTCTTATATAATATGTTTGATAGCCAAAGCAAAGATTTCAATCTTGGGTACTTCACAAACGAAACTTTCGACAACTTACTTTCAACAGCAGTTACTCTTGAAGGTTCTGATAGAGAAAAAGCAACTACCCTATATCTTCAAGCACAGCAAATCATTTACGAACAAGTTGCAGGGATACCACTTTGGGATATGACATACGTAATTGCCGCCTCTTCAAGTCTTTCCAATTTGGACATGGCCATAAATCCGGCATATCCGACTGTAATCTTCCCACAGGCTCTATCTTTAAAGAGCTGAAAGTGCCTGTTAGCTTAAGATACGTAATCAAAAGAATTTTTTACCTTTTTCTTGTAGTTTTAGGTGTTATAACCATAGTTTTTATAGCCACTAGGATCATTCCTGCTCACCCAGAATTCTTATGGGCAGGGCCTCATGCTACTGAGGAACAGCTCCAAGAGGCTAGAAACGAATTAAGATTAAATGACCCGATTTGGGTACAGTATGTTTATTTTATTGAAAATATGCTCACTTTTAATTTTGGAATATCTTGGAGTTCTCGTCATCCCATCTCTCAAGACATACTTTCTGCATTGCCCGCAACTCTGGAACTTGCCATAAGTGGATTCATTATAGGCATTTTAATAGGTTTATTTCTAGGTATAAGAGCTGCAGTAAAATACGGTAGTATTATCGATAAATTTGTTCGAAGCCTTTCTATATCTGGTTCTGCAATACCCGTTTTCTGGTTGGCATTAATATTTCAGCTTATATTAGCGATAAAATTAGGAATTTTGCCTGTTGGTTATAGGATAGACCCTAATGCAGAAATCCTTGAGGGTTTCCAACCAATAACGGGATTTTACACAATAGACACATTAATTGAAGGAAAATTCGATCTTTTTCTAGATGTTCTTAAAAGACTGCTGATGCCTGCACTCGTAGTATCTGTATATCCTTTGTGTTTAACCGCCAGAATGACCAGATCGCTAGCACTAGAAACCCTACAAGAAGATTATGTAAGAAATATGAGAAGCTGGGGTGTAAAAGATAATGTAATAATAAGGAAATATGTAATCAAAGCTGTTATTCCTCCACTAATCGCTTCATTGGGTTTATCCTTCGGGTATGCTCTCGTAGGATCATTTCTTGTTGAAGTAATATTCGCATGGAATGGACTTGGGATGTACGTCGTCCATGCACTAGCTAATTACGATTTCCCCGCAGTCATAATAAGTGTAATGACCGTTGCAATCATCTACAGTTCAATAAATACAGTTGTAGATATCCTTCATGCATATTTGGATCCTAGAATTAGATTATGATAATATCATCAAGATTTATACGAGAATATTATGAATATCTCAAAAAAGATAAGCTAGGCTTGACAGGAGCCATTATTGTAATGATCTTTATTTTCCTTGCAGTATTTGCGCCTTACATTGTACCTTATCCTGCTGATGCATGGGGATACGCTTATAATATTGAACAAAGATTGCAACCTCCAAGCTTAGCACATCCCTTTGGAACTGATGTATATGGCCGTGATGTTTTCAGTAGGGTTATTTTAGGTTCTAGATTCTCTCTAATCATAGCCCTCGGCGTCGTATCTATAGCCTTACTTATAGGCGTTGTTCTTGAATTGTTTGCAGGTTATTTGGGAGGAAGAATTGGAACTTTTTTCATGAGAATAACAGATATGTTTTTGGCATTTCCTCCAATTCTCCTAGCACTCCTCTTTGCGGTTGTGATTGGTAGAGGATTGCTCAATCTCATTATTTCGCTAAGTTTAGCATGGTGGCCTTGGTACGCTAGGTTGACATATGTTCAAGTAACAACAGTGAAAAACATGCCTTACATAGATGCTGCTAAGATAGCAGGTATTAATACTCCTACAATAATCTTCAAATACATACTCCCAAACTCATTAACGCCAGTAACAGTTCAGGCTTTCCTTGATATGGGAGCCGCTATTCTAGAAGCTGCTGCTCTGAGTTTTATTGGGATAGGTGTGCAGCCTCCAAATCCCGAATGGGGTTTGATGATAAGTGAGGGTTGGTATTTAATAGGGGTTGCATGGTGGATAAGTATATTCCCTGGTATAATGCTATTTTTAGTAGTTATGGCCTTTAACTTTCTAGGCGATTCATTCAGAGAATTTAATAATCCTAAAGTTAGAAGGTTATTAGAAAGTAGGGGAATATAATGGAGACATTATTAACGGTTGATGATTTAAAGATTTCATACAAATCTGGTAACTATTATATAAAAGCTTTAGATGGGGTATCTTTTGAGATAAAAGAGGGAGAATCATTGGCTATTGTTGGGGAATCAGGTTCAGGAAAATCCACACTAGGAATGGCAATAGCAAGGTTGCTGCCCCCAAATGCCATAATTGAAAAAGGAAGAATTGTCATGAAAGATATAGATATCCTTAATTCGAAACCGGATTCTATAAGAGGAAAGCTAATTTCTATGATACCTCAAGAAGTTGGAACAGCTTTAAGCCCTTTTCATAAAATATCGACGGTATTTGAGGACGTTATGGCCTCAGAAAACAAAGCTACGAATATACTAAACGAGGCATCAAAGATCTTAGCATTTTTAGGTTTCAAAGATCCTGAAAGAATCCTGAAATCTTACCCTCATGAATTAAGCGGAGGAATGTTGCAGCGGGTACTTTTGGCTTTAGCTATCATAAAACGACCCTATCTAATTATTGCAGATGAACCAACTTCAATGGTGGACGCACCGTTAAGAATTAACATCGTAGAAATTCTTAACGCTGTAAGGAAAGAATTCAACATATCAATGATCATAATTACGCACGACATTGCAATAACCCCTCATCTCTGCGATAACATTGTAGTAATGTATGCAGGTAAAATCATGGAATATGGTAAAGCAAAAGAGATAATAGATAACCCTTTAAATCCTTACACAAAACTTTTAATAAACTCCATACCTAGGATAAAAACCGCAACTAGATTTGAGGTCATAGAAAGAAAAAATACCCAAATTCAATTTTACAAAGGGTGTCCTTTCGCAGATAGATGCGAAAGTTTTATGAAAGGTATTTGCGACATAACGATACCGCGATATACATCTCTTGGAAATAGAAAAGTTTTGTGTCACCTCTACAATGATAAAAAGTAAAAGCCTCCTAAAAGTTCAAAATGTAACGATACTTTTCAGAAAAAATATTGGGGTGCTTAAAAAAGAAGATATGATAATTCGTGCAGTAGACGGAATAAGCTTTGATGTTGAAGAAGGAGAAATTTTAGGTATCGCTGGAGAATCAGGTTCAGGAAAATCCACACTTGCGAAAAGTATTGCAGGACTGCTGAAGCCAACAAGTGGAATTATATTGTTCGAAGGAGAGAATATTTATGAAATCAAAGGGGAAAAATATAGATATTTCAGAAAAAATGTCCAAATGGTGTTCCAGAACCCCTTTGGTTCTCTTAATCCTTCAATGAAGATAAGAGATACATTAAAAGACGTGCTTAAAGCAGCAAAAAAAGAAACTAACGAAGACGTTCTCAGATCATTGATGGAATTTGTAAATCTAAATTATGAAATTTTAGACAAATATCCTTCAGAACTTAGCGGTGGTCAAGCTCAAAGAGTTGCTATAGCGAGAGCTATTGCGACCCAACCTAAGCTTTTGATACTCGATGAACCAACTTCAGCACTAGATGTTTCAGTGCAAGCCCAAATTCTTACATTATTGAAGAAAATACAGACCGAGAAAGGACTTACCTATATATTGATATCGCATGACATAGGTGTAATAAGATACCTCTGCAAAAGAGTTATAGTAATGAAAGCTGGAAAGATTGTGGAACAAGGAGACATTGAAGATATTATTTACCGTCCTAAAGAAGAATACACAAAAAGATTAGTTGAAAGTTTGCTTAGGCTTTATGGTTATATTGAAAATTAATTTTTAGAAAATGATAATTATACTGTGAAAAAACTCGGGTTAATAACTATAGGACAAAGCCCAAGAGATGACGTGACAAAAGAGCTTATACCACTCCTAGATTCGAATGTAGAGATCTTAGAATATGGAGTCCTCGACGGTTATAATGAAGATGTAATTGCAACAATGTTTGGACCCAGAGATGGAGAAATAGTATATGTGACAAGGCTGAGAAATGGAAAAGAAGTTATTGTATCTAGAAATAAAATCCTAAGAAATATGATTCAACTATTAAAAAGAATAGCAAAAAAGTCACCCGATATAATAGTTATTCTATGCTCTGGAGAATTTCCTACTTACAAAATAGGAATACCGATAATATACCCAGATAAGTTACTGAAAGGAATTAGTTCAAGTCTTAAAATTGATAAAAAAACTGCAGTTATAATACCCTCAAAAGAACAAATAGAATATGCAGTAGCAAGATGGAAAAAATATTTCAAAAATTTAGCTATATATCCTATATCTCCCTATACATCTGATGAAAAGATTTTTATCCAATTAAGCAAAGAATTTAAGAAAAAAGACATAAGATTAGCATTGATGGATTGTATTGGTTATACTTTAAAACAAAAAGAAATTTTAGAAAAAAATTCCCCACAAACAATGATTATAAACACTAGATCAATTCTTTCGAGATTTATTTCTGAGTTAATATAAATAATACTTCAAATGTCAAAGTTATTCTTTAATTAATTTTTATATAGTAGAAAGTTAGTTGAAAATTCTCTATTGCCAAAAAAGAACAAACTTTAAATATATAATCATAATAATAAGCATTAAACTATGAGTAGATATAAACTCAAAAAACAAGATGTAGAAGATCTTGTTACTGGAGCAGCAATACTGGGCACAGGAGGTGGTGGAGACCCATATGTAGGTAAACTTATGGTTCTACAACAACTAGAAAGAGGTAAGGAAATTGAGATAGTAGATATGGAAGAAATTGATGACAATGCTTTTGTAGTGCCTGTTGCAGCCATGGGAACGCCAGTCGTATTATTTGAAAAGATTCCTAGCGGTAAGGAGGCAATATTTTCATTAAACCTTTTAGAGCAATACTTTAACAAGAAAGTTGATTTCATATCACCTATAGAAGCAGGCGGTATAAACTCTACGATACCTTTGGTTGTAGGCGCTGAGAGAAAGCTTCCTGTTATAGATGCTGATGGTATGGGCCGAGCATTTCCTGAATTACAAATGGTCACGCTGCACGTTTATGGCATCAAGGCTACTCCAATGGCATTGTCGGACGAAAGAGGCAATGCTGTTATTCTTGATACGGTTGATAACTTTTGGGCTGAAAAAATTGCTAGAGCCATAACAGTAAGAGTAGGAGGCTCTGCTTGGATAGCGATCTATCCAACTACAGGCAAACCATATAAACAAGCTGCTATTAAAGGGAGTATTTCTTTAGCAATTGAAATAGGCAGAGTACTAAGGGAAGCTAAGGCTTCAGGGAGAAACCCCATAGACGCATTGCTAGATTTAACAAAAGGATATGAACTCTTCAAGGGAAAAATAATAGATATCA
Organism: Thermoproteota archaeon; assembly: GCA_021324265.1. Taxonomy (GTDB): domain Archaea; phylum Thermoproteota; class Thermoprotei; order Gearchaeales; family Gearchaeaceae; genus DSFO01. The sequence goes on from JAJPJK010000004.1 coordinate 60,062, forward strand.
AAAGATTTAATGTTGGAGGATTCGCAAGAGGTGAAGCCGTTATTGAAGGTTATGATAACTATAAAAACTCACGTTTAATTGTAAGATTCCAAAACGAAAATCTTGTCGCCATTAGAGATAACGAAATAATAGCTTCTGTACCTGATCTAATAACAATTTTAGAGAGCGAAACAGGTAAGCCTATTACTACTGAAAGATTGAAGTACGGACTCAGAGTTCTAGTTATAGGCTTCCCATGCACAGAAAAATGGAGAACCGAGACAGCGTTAAGGGTTGTAGGACCTAAGTACTTTGGCTATGACATAGATTACTTACCAATAGAAAACAGAATGCGAAAAATTAGTACGTTAACATGACTAAATATAAAATAGGAATTGACGTTGGTAGTACACATACAGACGCAGTACTACTCGACGAAAACAATAGAATAATATATGCTGATAAAACCATGACTACGCAAGATGTAACGAGCGGTATCATAAACGCACTAAAACTTGTATTGGAAAATTCAAAAATTAGAAAAGATGATGTAGTAGCTGTTATGTTCGGCACTACACATATTATTAATGCAATCGTTCAAAGGAAAGGATTGGGTAAAGTAGGAGTTATACGTATAGGTCTGCCAGCAACTGAAGCAATAGAACCCCTCTTAGATTGGCCATCTGATCTAAGAACAGTGGTTTTAGCTGGTTCAGCAATGATAAAAGGAGGACATGATTACACAGGCGAACCAATCATGGAATTCGATGAAGAAAAAGCTAAAAGGGTATTAGAAAGGTTCGGTGAACTTAGAGTGGATGCTATTGCTGTTACATCTGTATTCTCTACCGTAAATAATGAACATGAAGTCAAAATAAAGGAGATGGCAAGTAGGATTTTACCTAATACTCCAGTTGTGCTTTCTCATGAGATTAGCTCAATAGGATTACTTGAAAGAGAAAATGCAACGGTACTCAATGCAGCAACAATCAATGTCATGCAAAATGCAATGAAAGCTTTAAAAACTGCACTAATAGATTTAGGACTATCACATGCGAAGATGTTCTTTGCCCAAAATGACGGGACAACAGCACTTGCAGAATATATATTAAGATTCCCTATTTTCACTACCATTGCTCCTGTATCGAACAGCATTAGAGGGGCATATGTACTAACAGGCATTCCCAATGCATTGGTAGCTGACACAGGAGGAACCACAACAAACATAGGCGCATTAGTAAATGGTTACCCCAGGGAAACGCTGGAAATTGAAATTGGAGGGGTCAGAACTAACATTCGAGCGCCTGATCTTCTTGCTGTAGGTTTAGCGGGAGGAAGCATAGTGAAATTCCATAATGATGACGTATCAATAGGACCATTAAGTGTAGGCTATAGGCTAATATGGGAAGGCATCGCTTGGGGAGGAAATACTATTACAGCTACAGATATAGCGCTTGCGAAAGGTGCCATGTATATAGATGATCCAAATTGCAAGATAGAATTAGCAAAAGAGAAAATTCCGTCGAAAATGATTGACCTAGCTTATAACAAAATGGTATCAATGCTCGAAGACTACTTAGATAGAATTAAAACCAGACCTGAGCCCGAAACTGTAATACTAGTTGGAGGAGGATCAGCAATGTGGCCTAAGAAACTGAAAGTTGCTAAAGAAGTGATAAGACCTGAATACGCACAATTCGCTAATGCTGTAGGCGCAGCAACAGCTTTGGTAGGATCAACAGTGGAAAAGGCATACTCCTATGAAAAAATAGCTAGAGAAAAGGCAATACAAGAAGTTTCAGAAGAAGCTAGACAGAGAGCGATAGATGCTGGTGCAGAAGCTGGTTCTGTCGAAATTGCTGAAGTAGAAGAGGTTGCAATGCCCTATTTGCCTGGAACAGCTGTAAAGATAAGAATAAAAGCCGTAGGAAAACTTAGATTATAGAAAAAATTTTAAATTTTTAGAATATTTATTCCGTTTTTCCTAGCAAAGTATAGATTGGCAATCCAAACCAACGTAATTATTGTAGCCAATGCTAATTCTATAGGCTTTGCAGAACTATCCATATATGGGGATACTTGAATTGAAAGGTATGCTGTTACTATGGATATTATAAGCCATGCAGTTGCAACTATTCTTCCATACTGAATATTGAGAGAGAAGTATATTCCCATTAAAGCAGTCAATAACATGAAAGTAGCTATAGCCATTGTATGATAAAGCGCGTTTTGATTATTGTTTAAAGGATACGTACCGAAAAGGATTAAAGAAAATACTAGTTGCATCACAGAAAAGTATAGGCTTATCTTTTCGTAGTTCATTTCTCCAAACCTCCTTTGTAAAGGTACTTACCTAGCTCATATTTAACGCCAGCACTCTTGAAAATAGCAGCTATAACTATATGTGCAATAAATGCAACAGCCAAGGCATTTATTGCTGCAATTCCAAAGTTTAAAAATAGCCCTGCCAAAGAACCTAGTATAAAGGATATAACTCCAACTAAGTTTAAATCTGCATACTCCTTCCCTGGAATTAATTTATACCTTTCATACGCATTTTTCACACCCTCTATGTATGGCTTTACTACAAAGAAATCTGCAAAAACCGACCCGCCTGCAGCTGGTAACAAACTACCAAGTAGCGTTATAAAGTTCTCAAATGGTTGCAAAGAAGCACCTGCAGAATATCCCCAGTATGCAGCCAATAGTGTACCTATAATACCAACAATTATTGAGGAATAATCCCTTCGTATAGGTATGGCATTAGTGAAGCTTAAACTTCCACTGTATAAGTTAACTGTATTTATAATCCATTGACCAAGTATTATTATTAATAACACTCCAAAGCCCATTCCAAGCTTCAACATATCTTCCGTTATAATTACACTGCCCGCAAGAAGAACAATAGCTACAGCGCCTATCAAGAGGAATGGATAGAAAATAAACATATGCAAAACCCATGCTACAACTGCGTTAGATGGTTTTCTTGCGAATCTCGTTATATCAGGTGCTATCAACGAACCAGCTATATAAAGTCCAACAACGGCCGTGATTGCATCAGCCATACTCATTGAAGATGAAGGTTGTGCAGACCATACTGCACCCCAACCACCATGCAGAGATACAGCAAGTATAAGACCTACTGCAATTAGCCAAACATGCTGAGGCAGTATGAAATAGCTAAGGAACGATAAAGCTTTGTAGCCTATGTAGGTTGACAGTATCATGAGTGCTCCTCCCCACAAAGCAGCAACCCAAACAGAAAATAATGGATTAGTAGGATCTATCTCATTCATTACGACACCAAAAAACCAGCTCTCAACAGCAAACCAACCTATTCCGGTCGTTACAGTTATCAATGCAAACCCTAATATTTTGCCTGCAATTCTTCCGAACGGAAAACGCCATCCTACATATGTCGAAAGGCCTGAATATGCTCCTATAACGCCAGTTAATGCTCCTATTACAGAGAGTATTATGTTCCCTGCCATGATGGCTATGAGTGCGTTTGTGAAACTTAAGCCTCCACCAAGCACACCGCCTGCAAATAGAACTGCAATCGCCCCGAATGCTGCGCTTAAGGTCAAAAATAGATTGTATAGCCCATATCTCTCACTACTTGGTACTTCCTCTAATGAATAATCATCGAATGTAGTTCGCTTTTGTTCAGTCATAGTTATTAAAAAATTTATTACTGATATATAAAGATTACTATTACTTTATTCTAATAATACCTATGACCTAGGTTTATCATTATTTAACTACGAAATATATCTTACAAAAAAATATTTATTAAAATTATACATTAAATTTTAAAAGCTCTTATCTATTTTTATTTTTAAAGACAAATGTTAATATAAACCAAGGTCGCACTATAAGCCAAGCATAACTGAAAAGATACAGTAATAGTTCTTTATTCATAAAAAACAAAATATCACTAATTGATGCATAATTTTCAATAAAAATCCGATGAGAAAAGCCTGATTCAATACAATTTCCTTTCCTAATAGTTTATAAAAATGATTTCACTAAAAAATGATAATTCTTTATGAGACAATTCATATGTTTTGGAGTAGAAATAAAGGTCAACAGGTATTTATAGTTAACCTTTTTTCTATCACCAATGGGAAATGTTAGTGATGTTGAGGCAAAAGGAACACAAAAAACACATACTAGAATTGAAATTATAGCTGGCATTACGACATTTCTAACAATGTCATACATAATTTTCGTAAACCCACTAATTGTAGGAGGAGGTTTTGAAGTTGCCTTACAAAAAGCGCTTGGCACAAATACACTTACTCCAGATATGCAAGCATTGGTCGAAAACGTAAAATTAAGTATTGCAACAGCTACTATAATAGCTGCAGCGTTTGGTTCTATACTCATGGGCTTATATGCAAGGTTGCCACTAGGTCTAGCTCCAGGAATGGGCGAAAATGCTTTTATAGGATATACCGTAATCCCTGCATTTACAGCTTCTTTGTTAACACAAGGAGTTAAAGGTGCAGATGCTGCTACAACAGCTCTTTACGTGGCGTTATTCTGTGTATTCGTAGATGGATTAATATTTCTGTTCGCATCGTGGGGCGGTGTAAGGGAACGCATACTGAGATCAATATCGCCTAATTTAGCTTACGGAATAAGCGTAGGTATAGGATTATTCATAGCGTTTATAGGCCTTGCAAACAGCGGCCTAATAACTTATAGCAGCAATATTCCTTTCGTAGCTTTCGTAGACAAAGCCTTCTTTTCAGCTGCTACCATATTAGCGGTACTTGGATTTTTTATAGCAGCCATACTCTATACTAAAAAATTTCCAGCAGCATTCTTAATTACAATCGTAACCTTAACTGTTATAGGGATCATCCTTACTGAGACCAATATAGTACCTAGCCTGGTATTCATTCCACAACAAATAACCACTACGCCGGCTTTTAACACTTCAATATTGCCGAATTTCTCTAGCAACCTACATTACTATATAGTTCTAATAACCAGCTCATTTCCAATCGCATTTTCTCTTTTCTTCGTTGAATTTTTCGATGCACTAGGCTCAATTACTGGTGTAACTGCTAAGGCAGGCCTAATCGACGAAAAAGGGAGACCTAAAAATATAGAAAAAGCTCTATACACAGATGCTTCTGCAACAGTTGTAGGAGCTCTTGCAGGAACAACAACAACAGTTGTATATATAGAGTCTGCTTCAGGCGTTGAAGCAGGAGGTAGAACAGGACTCACAGCAATAGTTGTGGGATTGCTTTTCTTGTTATTCTTACCTTTTACAAACTTAGTCATCTCTATACCATCTTTCGCTACTGCCCCAGTACTTCTTCTCGTAGGACTCATGTTTGTGCCATTGATAAAAAAAGTAGATTTTGAAGACCTCACCGAAGCTGTTCCGGCTTTCGTTGCAATTATCGGAATACCTCTAACTGCAAGTATAACGACAGGTATTGGCCTAGCCTTCCTAACTTATACAGCTATGAAAATTTTGAGCGGAAGATTCAAAGATCTTAGTTTAACAACGATTATAGTAACAATAATATTCATAATATACTTCGCAACAGCAGGTTTTATTTCCTTTAGCTAGAAATTTTTTTTAATTCAAGCTTTTTCAAGTCAACTCCTGTGTTGTCCATCGTTATTACTGAACCTATCAAGAGTACTATATAGCCACCTATGAGTAAGATTGCATAGCCCCAGAAGATAGAGTAAAGAGAGACTATTGGCGCAAGAAGAAGACCAACAGTCGAGCCTATGTTGGCCATGTTCCAAATAAAACCTATCGCAGATGCTCTAACATTCGTAGCAAATAGTTCTGAAAGATATGCTAACATAACACCTCCTGATAGGCCTATAAAACCTGTTATCAACCCGGCAGCTATCGCTACACTTAGGAAATTATTCGTGTAAAGCAATTGAATCGCAGGAATACTTAAAAGAATTCCAATTAATGAATATACCAAAAAGCTTCTTTTTCTTGTTAAATAATCACTGAAAATACCACCAAGAATAGTCATTATAGCGCCTATTACGCCCGCTATAGCTAGCGCTGAGAATATGAAGTTAACATTATATTTAAGAGATCTTAAGTATGTTGGTAAATAACCTAGCGTTGCATATGCAACCCAGTAAATGCCTGACATAACTAAGAGTGCAACTAGCGTTTCTCCAAGGTAATTTTTGAATAAGCCACTTATAGGAACTCTTAATATCTTGCCTTCCTTTTTAACTTCATCAAATAACTGCGATTCACCTACAGCAAGTCTAAGTACTAGACCTACAATGCTCACTACAATACTTAAATAGAAAGCATATCTCCATCCATAAGTTGAAAAGTTTTGACCGAAATAACTCGCCATAGCTAAAAAAGTAACAGCAGCTAAAGCATAACCCCAGTAATAACCTGATTGTAGGATGCCACTAGTTAAACCTCTACGACGATTATCGCTTGCTTCTACTGCTATTAAATGTGAACCCGATACTTCGCCTCCCACGAAAATACCAACTAACAATCTGAGCAAAACAAATAAGGCAGGAGCCAATAAGCCAATTTCTGCATAGGTTGGCAATGCACCGGAAAGGGCAGAAAAAATTCCTAGACCTAGCAAAGTTATTAGCATCGTAATTCTGCGACCGACCCTATCAGCAACATGGCCAAATATAATGCCCCCTAAAGGTCTAGCAAGCAAAGAAAGAGCATAGCTTGCGAAAACGGAAAGCAGACTAATTAATGGATTGCCACTCGGAAAGAATGCGCTCGCTATAATGTTAGTTACGAAAAGCAGGAGAGTAAGGTCATAAACGTCGACCATCCAACCTATTGTCCCACCAACAATAGCCCTCCAATTCATAATGAAAAAAAATATGCATTAATATTTAAACCTATACATTTGAGAATACAGCGAAATACTACTAACCGCTAATACATCATAACCTAGAAGAACAAGTTGAATCCTATTTGTTTCAAATAATGAAACATCTTCTGAATGATTACTTTTAATTTCTTTCTAAAAATATTGAAAAAGTTAGTAAATCTTAAAAAGAAAGGTATTATTTTGGGTGATGTAATTCCGCTTGTGGCTAAACATCATAATGCTCATCACTCAACTAGAAGAGATTATCCCATTAATTTTAAAGTTTTAACGATAATAGTGTTTATTTTTTTGGTTGCAGATATACTAATATTACTTCTTCCTTTCTATTTCAACCAACCTACAGACACTTTCATGATGGAACTTAGAAACACCTATTTAGCTAGCGATGGCTCTTATATACTTCTCAATTATACGCTAAAAAAGCTCTTATTAGTGAGCATAGCATCATGCATCCTTTCATATTCAGAAATGAAGCTGAATTGCAGTGGCAAAATTAACGGTACTGAAATAATCGTGTTCGTAAACAGATTTATCTACTCGTATATGTATAGAACGTCAAATAGCTCGCTTGTTTATCTTAATTTAAGTATAAACATAACACTTGATAAAGGATTCGATACATGGACTGGATCCTATCCTGTAAACTGGAAACCATTAGAAGTTTATTCATTTAACAATGGTACAGTCAAAGTTCACAATCCAAACTACATACCGTTCAATCTTACAAATGTACAAGTATATCATTATAAATCAATCTATGAGCTACCAACCATAACCACATTAGGAAACTTCACTATTGATCCAAATTCTACTATAATCCTGCAAGCAGACAATTTAAATGGTACAACATACATCAGATTCTATTATAATTACAAGTTTGCACCTGGAGGTGTTGTATATGAAAGTAGACAAGTTAGCCCTTAAACTAGCGATTATATTAGCAATAATAACATCGATATTGGGTATCATAATACAGTTATTTCCATTCGCATCTTTTAGTGGTTTGATAAACGGCGAAATAAGTTTGCTAAGATATAACTTAATGCTTGACAATGAAAACTTAATTATTTCTCCTCAGAACACAATCGGAATTAGATCGATCTACTCGATCATTAGCAGTGTTTTCTTACTTCTCAGCACTTTTTATTTATTCATAAGCTATAGGAAACATAAGAATACTTCAAAAACAATTACAGCGAACAGTATATTCTTAGGAGCAGCCTTTGTAAACTTATTCGCTTCTACAATGACCATCCAATCTTATAGTTGGTTGTTTAAAGTACTTAAAATATTTCTTGATAGTTTTCAAGGTTCTTACTTAACTTCAGCAGGTATTTTACAACTTTATGGATTTAAGATGACAATAATCGATATAGCTTGGTTAATATACTTGAATGTTTTATTAGCTATACTGTTAATTGGATTAATTCTTTACAATGTGATAAAACAAGAAGAAGATAAAGAAATCGAAAAAAAGGTAATAGAAATACCTATTACAGTACCAACTTAATATGAATTATAGAACAGTCTACGCAAGGTAGCACCTATCAATCCAATCGCATCCTTGCCTTGTTCTAAAGCATAGAAAAAAGATAAGAAACCATGTGTGACTCCATTAAATCTAACCGATGTAACTTGAACTCCTGCCTCAGCTAGCTTAGCTGCATAAACTTCACCTTGATCTCTTAAAGGATCATACTCAGCAGTTATTACCAATGCAGGCGCCAAATTTTTAAAATCTTGAGCTAATATCGGTGAAAAACGAAAATCAAATACATCTTCGGGCTTAGCAAAATACTGGGATGCAAACCAAATTATGTGATCGTTTTCTAGGAAATAACCCTTCGAAAACTCCGTCATTGATCTAGAAGTTAGATCTATCCCAACTGTTGGATATATCAAAATTTGTTGCTTCAATTCTATATTGTTATTTCTCGCTAATATCGCTAATACCGCTGCGATATTACCCCCTGCGCTATCGCCGGCTATCGCAATCCCTTTATTCGCATTAAAACTACTGGCGTTTTCATTAACCCATTTCAAAGCATCGAAAGAATCTATTATTGCAGCAGGAAACTTATGTTCAGGTGCAAGTCTATAATCGACAGAAATTACAAGAGCATCTGAAGCCCTAGTTATTGCCCTACAAACATTATCGTAAGTGTCGAGATCTCCGATAACAAAACCTCCCCCGTGATAATAAATCAAAATTCCGTAGGGAGCTTCACGAAAAGGATAATAGATCCTTGCTTTTATGTCAGCCTCGCTACCATGAATTTTTATTTCTTCAACTTTCTTTACTTCTATCAACTTTTCCCCTCTTGAAATTTCTCTGAATATCCTCCTGAGCTCTTGCACATCCACCTTTCCGACAGGCAAATTAAAACCTGCGCTTATCAACTCTCTCAGCTTAGGATCCAAAGGCATAAACTTATAATGTCTAGGCTAATAATAAGAATGACTAAAGTTAAGTATACTAAGATTCAATGAAAACACAGAAAAATTTAATAAAAACTTATTCTTTCTGTTTACAATAAAATGATAGATAAAATAATAGAATTGATCGATTTTTATGCAGATCCGAAAAGAGCACTTTCGCAAAAAATAAAAGTTACTGGTAATAAGCTCTACATTAATGGATTCAATTTCGATCTTGGGAATAGAGCCTTAGTTGTTTCATTCGGTAAATGTGCATTCAAAATGGCTAAATGGGCACAAGAAAACTTAAAGTTCGAGCAAGGAATATTGGTACGACCATTGAATGATGTCGAAGGAAAGTTGGATGAATTTATAGAAATTAGGTCAACACATCCAAATATCTCTGACAAAAGTATTGAGGCAGCGAAATTAATTGAAGAAGAGGTCAAAAGAAATTATTCATCAATACTTTTTCTCATTTCAGGTGGTTCTTCAGCATTGGTCGAGGACCCTCTCATAGATTTGGATGATATGATCATATTAAATGAATTGCTTATAAAGAGCGGAGCGTCTATACATGAAATCAACACAGTAAGAAAACACTTATCTAAAGTCAAAGGAGGGAAGCTTGCTCTGCTTTGTAAAGCGAAGTTCATTACCTTAGCTGTAAGCGATGTACCCTTTGATGAACCATCAATAATAGGTAGTGGGCCAACTTATCCCGATTCTTCAACTTTTAAGGATGCCTATGAAGTACTACTAGCTAAAAAGGTCTGGCAAGAATTGCCTGAAAGAGTAAAAAGATTTATTCTTAGAGGGATCGAAAAAGAGATCGAAGAGACTCCTAAGAACTTTCTTAGCCCTTACTTCATCATCTTGAGGAACAGGGATGTTCTAAATGCTCTGGCTAAAGAGTTCAAGAAACTTAACCCTTTAATTTTAACTTCATGGGCTCAGGGAGAAAGCAGAGAGATTGCGAAACTATTCTCTAGAATATTCCAAGAAAATGAAGAAAACAAAGCTCTTATCATGGGAGGCGAGCCTGATGTGACTGTGCGAGGAAAGGGCAGAGGCGGAAGAAACAGCGAATTCGTGTTGTCATTTTTAAAAAACATGTATAAAGTAAATGAATTCTACATACTTGCATATGCCACAGATGGCTTGGATGGGAATTCAAATGCTGCAGGTGCATGGGGTGATGAAAAAACATTGCATGAGATTCAGGAAAAGGGGATTGAAGTAGAGAAAGAACTTAATGACAACAATACTGCGTTTGTAATGGAAAAAGTGAATAAGTTAATCGTTAGAGGGATTACTGGTAATAACGTGAATAACGTTTATTTAGCACTAAAAAACTAGACTAAAAATTTATATAACTCGCCAATGAGAACTGGTTCTTCACGGATTACCCATTTTCTATGCTTGGCCTCTCTCAGCTTTTCAACCACATGAGACCATCCAATTAAGGAATCTAACTCGTAAATTACTACATATTCGTTATCGTCAATGCCAAATGAATACGTTGTATATGAAATTATTCCTTTACCTTCTGGATGCAATCTAGCCATTCTTATGTGTTCTTCAAGCATCTTCTTTCTTTCACTTTCATCTAGTAAAAACCATTCAGGATCGCGCTTCATAGGATATGCAACCAAGTATTTCTTTGGCTCTTTATTCACAGGCCTTAATTGATCTTTGAAATAGGGAGAAGGCTCGTATATAGAAAACAAAGTGTAAGCTTTTGAAATATATTTACCTAATCTCCTCTTGATTATATTTTGAAGCTCTGTTATACCAACTGTATCTTTAACAAATGCCCATAGCAAGACATCCAGATCAACTTTTAGAGATTTGAATATCCTCAATAGTTCAAATTTATCCTTAAGCTTGTTGAGGTCTTCGATGAATTGAGAAAATGCTTCAGTTCTTTTTTCCTCCTCTAAATCCCACCATCTCTCATTGAAGGTAAGTGCTATTATATTAGAGTAAAGCACATCGCCCATATTGCTAAACTAAACTGTTAATTATTTAAGCTATAACAAATGCTGATAGTACTGTTTTAAAAATATATAGATATATGAATTTATATTTAAGAGAAATAGTCTTATTATTTACACTACTTAATTCTACTAGTGGAGCTCAGTAGAGAAGAGGAAAAGGCATTGAAAGGCGAGTATGGCGAGGCGCTTGCTACAGCCTATAGAATCCTTGTAGCTATAGGTGAGGCTACAGGTGCGCAAAGACTTATAAAAGTAGAATGGGCTCACATATCTGGAGTAAATTATAACACAATAGGAGATGCTGGTCTAAAATTCCTTGAAGACTTCAGCAAAGGAATGGAAGGGAGGAAAGTCATAATAAAGACAACAATTAATCCAATGGGTTATGATCCTCAAAAACTTAATAACCTTGGACAAGATTTCACAGAAAAACAAAGTAAAATTATCGAAGCATATGAACGACTTGGAATTAAAGGCCCCTATACATGCATACCATATGAAGCATTCGAACTGCCTAAAGCTGGAACCCAAGTTAGCTTTGCAGAAAGTAACGCTGCAGTCTTTGTGAACTCCATGCTAGGGCTAATAACAAATAAAGAGAGTAGCTTAAGTGCGCTTGCTAGTGCTATAACAGGTAAGGCCCCTGATTCAGGTTTAAGAAATACTGAAATGAGGAACCCAAAGGTGATCGTAAATGTAAGAAAAAAGCTAAGAAACGAACTAGATTTTGCGATACTGGGTTATTTTGCAGGAAAAATCGATGAACCATCCATAGGGATCGAATTGAATGAAAATATGATAATCGACAAAACCCATGCAAAAGCATTAAGTGCATCACTTGGTTTGAGCGGGTCTGCTGGACTTTTTAAAATTGGTAAATTCGAAAAATGGAAAGAGAAGATTGAGTTCACAGAAAAGGATGCTGAAATGATTAAAGATGAAATAAGCAACGCAGATAAGGGCGATGTAATAGTATTCGGAAGCCCACAGCTAGGCTTAAAGGAATTAGAAAGACTCGTTCAACTCATGAAGATGAGGAAATTCAGAAAAAGATGCATCATATTTTGCGAGAGAGGCATTTTTAATCGCGCAAAGAAACTTGGGATCGCAGAGAAGCTCGAAAGTGCTAATGCTGAAATTTATTGTGATTCATGCTCATGTCTTACACCTTATCTGAGCAAAGAGAACTTCGATTCAGTAATAACAAACAGCGTAAAAGCTGCTTATTATTTAAGGAACTGGAACAAGCTCAATGTATCACTGAAAAGTATGGAAGAAATTGTTGAAGAAGAATGCGAATGAACTGCAAATCCATAATTAAGGGTTTCGCAAAAGGTATTGTGCTCAAGACGGAAAGGCCCATAAATCTACTCATGCTAAATGATAATGGAATACTGAATGATGCCGCACATATTTTAAATGGAAAATCTGTTGCCAATAGAGTTCTGGTTTTCCCATATGCCGTCGGTAGTAGTGTAGGAGCATATAGGTTATATAACCTTAGAGTGAACAAAAATGCTCCAAATGCGATAATTTGCTTGAAACCAGATCTCATTACTGTTTCCGGCTGCGCCATTGCTAATATCCCTCTTGTAGTTTGTAGCCTCGAGGATTTTAAGATGATAAAGGATGGCATTGAAATTAGTGTTGATGCAGATAAAGGAGAAATTTTGTTTTAAGTTTTTCTTCCAGACAATTCAATTCTAGAATGTGGATCCTCTTTTTGCTTTAAATATAGATCCTTATAGTGCCTATATCGATGACGAGATAAAGATTGCAAAAATCGCGGACGAGCATGGAATCGATATAATTTCAATGCAAGACCATCCATACAATGGGAACTTTCTGGATACTTGGACATTCCTCACATATTTAGCTAGTATAACAGAAAAGGTTCGCATAATGACAAATGTAGCAAACACACCACTCAGGAATCCAGTAATGCTCGCCAAGCAAGCTTCGACTCTTGATAGAATCACAAAAGGGAGAGTTGAGTTAGGTATAGGCGCAGGTGCATTCTGGGATGGTATTAGATCTTTTGGATTAGAAAAAAAGGATCCAAAAGAAGCCTTCGAAGCCTTCAAGGATGCCATAAACATAATGAGGATTTTCTTTAGTATAACTAGAGATAATGAACTTGCATCTTATGAAGGAAAATATTATAGCCTATATAGCGCATATCTTGGCCCTAAACCATATCATAAGATAAGGATTTGGATAGGAGGATATGGTAAGAAGATGCTTGCATTGATTGGAATGTATGGAGATGGTTGGACGATTTCCTTACCTTATCTGCCACCACAAGAATTGCCTTCTAAAAAGAAAATCATTGAAGAATACGCACTGAAAAAAGGAAGAGACCCAAAAAACATAAGAACGAATTACAACTTCGGTGGTATCATATTCAGTGATGAAAAAGAAAGAGAAAGAATAAAAAGAGCAGATGTGATTATGGGTACAATAGACGAATGGGTTAAAATAATGCTAGAATTCCACAAACTAGGTGTAGACACTTTTACCTTCTGGGCTGCTGGGCCTCGCAAAGTGGAGCAAAGCATACTATTTGCGAAAGAAGTAGTTCCAAGATTTAAGGAATCATTAGGCTATAAATAGTCCTCGAACTTAACAGGGTTCCTAGCTTTACCTGTTTCAAGATATTGCCTTATGTTCTTCACAGCCTCGATGATAGCATAATTCATAACTTCTTCACCACCGCCTGCGCCAGCAATATGTAACGTGCCCATGAAGTTATCTAGCTCCCATAGTTTTGAATCGAAATCTTCTCTGCCTTCTTTAATCCAGAAAACATCTGTAGCGAATCTAACATCAGGCCTTTCCTTCAACAACTTATATATTCCATCTTCATCCATCGTATCTCCTCTTCCTATGTTTACTATAATACAATTTTCTTTGACCTTCCTGAGAATTTCATAGTTCAAAATGCGTTCGGTATATTTGTTTAAAGGAAGCGCGTTAACTATGACATCACCTCGACTTATTACTTCGCTGAGTTCATTAGGGTTGTATTTCTCATCGAAATATTGTGGATATTTAAATGTCCTTGATACACCAATCACATGCATAAAAAATGCTTGCTTGCCTATCCTTGCAATTTCGCTACCAATCTCTCCTGCACCAAGAATCAATAAAATCTTTTTGTGTAATAAATAGGTCCTATGAGCTTTCTTTCTTCCAACCATTTTAGCTACCCCTAATATCAAAGCCCAAGCATGCTCAGAAACAGAATGATTAAATGCGCCTGCATTAGAGAATACTTTGATATTCCTAGGCAATATTGAATAAGGCAAGCCATCCGCGCCTGCTGTTATAGTTTGTATAGCTTCTAGATTTTTCGCCTTTTTAATTATAGTTTCATTTATAGTTCTTGGAAATGCCAATATCACCTTAGCCTTTTGTAGAATTTCATCTGTGATATTTCCATCTACAACTTCATAACCTTTCAGAATTTTTTTTGCTTCTTCAGGTAACTTTACAAAGGATATTATCATAAAACTAAAGTAACCAATCTTAAAAAAATTTTTATTTTAAATTCTTTAGAAAAACATCCATTGCTCTAATCAAACTAGAAAACTCTGGCTTTCTAAATGCACTCAACAATTCCCAAAAACCCATTCCTTTAGATTCCTTTTCGAATTCTTTCAAAGCTGCATTGAGTGCTATTGGAAATTTCTCAAGATATTGAGCCAAAAATTCTTGATCAACATTTTTTAGGAATGATTCGAAAAACTTGGTTATTTGAGGCAAACTGTTAACGATCAACTTAGCTCTCTCCTCGTCTTCCAAGATTTTATTCAAAGAATCCAGAATGCCTTCGTCATTAAGCTTTGCGAGAAATCTAAGTAACTTGCCCATGCCTATTACAGCGCTCTCTAGAACTGCAGGCTCCTTAGCAAACTGATTTGCAAATTGTTCAAAAGTATCATTCTTCTCCATTAAGAATGAAAAAGAACCTTACATATAAAAAAGTGAAACGTGTATTAATTGTAGAATTTAAATAGAAATGAACCATTGAAGTTTAACCTGTAATCGATTTACAGACAAAAAGATGTAGTCTAACTAGAAAATGACTATCTATGCAGATAATTTTTGATTTCCCATTCAGTTACACTGGATCCCATACCTTTGTTTAAGGAAAAGAATTCCTTCCATTCATTCATTAAAAGCTCCCTGTAGCTTTCAGCAATTTCTTTACCGAGGGCTCTATAACAGATATCATCGCTATCCCAATAGTTCAATGCCTCATAAAGTGAAGAGGGTAAAGTTTCATATTTCTCCTTTGCCTCATAGACATTCTCTTCAGTGAAACCTTTAGGTTGAATCTTCTTATTGACTCCATCCAGACCTGCTTCAACTAAGCATGGGAACAAGAAATATGGATTTGCAGTTGGATCTGGCAAACGTACCTCGATTCTGGCATCACTCTCCTTCAAATCGGAATAGTGAGGAACTCTTATCATCGCAGATCTGTTTGCCCAACCCCAGCTTACGTATACGGGAGCCTCAAAGCCTGGCCTGAGGCGACGGTAGCTATTGACAGTAGGTGCTGCTACAGCTGCGATAGCCTTGGCATGTTCCAGTATTCCACCTATGAAATACTGACAGAATTGAGATAGGCCTTCTTTCTCATCGTAAAATAGGTTTCTTCCATCTTTTGCTAGGCTTAGGTGAACGTGCATTCCGCTGCCTGTTCTGTTAACCCAAGGCTTGGGCATGAATGTTGCCTGCCATCCAAACTTCTCCGCAACTTTCTTAGCAAAGAACTTGTAGGTTAGTATATTATCTGCAGTTCTTAGCATGGAAGAATATCTGAAATTAATTTCGCACTGTGAAGGACCTACTTCATGATGCATCCTCTCGACTTCGATTCCCGCAAGCATTAGTGTGTCGCAAAATTCCATTCTAAATGCTTCTGTTTTATCTCTACCAGGATATTGATCAAAATACTGATTACCCGGTGCTTCCTCTATAGGCTCCAAATTCATTGGATCTATCAAATAGAACTCTGGCTCCGCAGAGATCTTTACTTCGTATCCAATTCTCTTTTCATAAGTGCTACAGACATTTCTAGGATCTCTTCCAAATGATTCCCCCTTATTAGTCAAGACATCGCAGAAAAACTTTCCAACTCTTTTATTGTAAAAGTACATTGGTAGAGGACTAAAGGAAGAAGGATCTGCTTTCATTACGAAATCACTCTTATCAATTGTGGAATAACCTATGATAGAAGACCCATCAAACCCCAAACCTTCGTTGAGTGCATTCCTGACAAACTTATTTGGTATTGTTCTTCCTCTTAGTATGCCCAAGAAATCTACAATCCAAAGCATATAATAATCGAACCCTTCCAACTTGGAAGTCTCTATCTGCATTTGGTTTTAAGATATTTGTCTAGTATTTAAGTTATTCTCTGATCATATGATCAAAAATATCTTATACAAGAGACATTCAAATAAAAAATAAACTTAATAACTGAAAATTTATTTAACCCAAATTCAGCTCAAAATCGTATAACTAAACGATTTTTCATTGCTTTATTTTGCGATTGTTCAATCTCTCAATGTACTCTGTCTCAGGATATGACTTTAGTTTTCTATCCAAAACAACTATATTCAAAGGCAGCCAAGATTTATCTATTCTACCGACTCGCGAATTATAATGAAGATAGTTCCAAACTTCGGATACATCAATATTCCTTCCCTTAAGTATCGCTACTGGCCTTTTTCCATAATTTTCATCATAGACTGCTGTAAAGCTAACTTCTGCATTATTAGCCACATCTCGAATAAGATTTTCCAAATAATATGTAGGTATGAAGTTCCTTCCTTCTTTCATAGCCTTATTTATTTTCCCTAAATAAACTATCCCTCCATCTTCTTTTTTAAGTCCAAGATCCCCGGTTCGATACCATCCATCAAAATAAAGGTTTTTTTCAGAACTGTAGAAAATCTTTGGGATCCATACAGATTTACATACAATTTCTCCCGGTTCATTAATGTTTGCTTCCTGAAAATCATCTTTTATGATTTTCATTTCTACGAAAGGAAGTGGATATACCTTGTTTGGTTCTCTTCCTTTTTCACTTTTCCCACGATTCATTGAAACTCCTAAGGCTAAAAGAAGTTCTGAACCGTAAATATAAATATAGTTTACTCCAGCGCTTCTCAAATCAGCATCTAAACGAGGAGAAATCAAACCGCCTCCAATTAGTGCCTTTAGATTCCCAAGATTCGATCTTTCTCTAACCAACGATTGCATCATTTTAGGGACTGCTAAAATAAACGTAATACCCTCATTTTCGATGAGCCTAAAGATATAGTCAGGACTGAAGGTGTCAACTAATACGAGTTTAGCACCTATTAATGGGGCAAAGAAAATCGACCCCCATGAGAAAACATTATTGATATTTATAAGACTTAAAATAGCGTCGGTATGATTCATTAGCATTGAAGGATTTGCAATAGAGAGTTGAGAAATCATCGATAGCGTTAAGCTAGGGAAATGATATTGGGAGTAAAGAATTCCCCTTAAATTTTCTTCATCATCATTAAAGAAAAGCGCGAAATCTGATTTTATATCTGGTGCGGCAAATATAGGCTCATTACTTCTTACCCACTCTGTGTAATTCTCAAGACTAAAATAATTTACATTCAGCATTTCCATTAGACTTTCGAAAGGCCTACTACAGAAAACTGCCTTTGGTTTTGCTATGTCAAAGGTCCTTTTAATAAATGAATAAGATGTTCTGAAGTTAACAGGATAGACAATGGCATTCACTAAGCTTGCAGCATAAATGAGAGAAACATACCTTAAAGTGTTAAAATCGAAAACCGCTATTACATCACCGTCTCCTATACCTTCTCTTCGCAAAAAGCTTGCGATCCTTAAAGAATCTTCATATAATTTCTTATAAGTAGTACGACCGTCAGAAGCCAAGATTTCTTGATTGGGAAAAATTGAAACTGCACGTTTTAAAGCGTGAATAATGCCAAATGTATGCGGCATACCCTTAGGTATAAATCAATGCATACTAATAAATTTTTCACCATACTTAAAGTTCAAGAATAAGAGAAAACATTTTCAGAAGATTATTTATCCAATATAAGTGGTTCTTTAATTTTTTTCTAAATTGGCTTTTTAACCGTTTATTAGATCGGATTAAGTAATTCCTTTGATGGAATCTATAAGGATTGAGATAATGGGGAATAAGTTATACTTTCTCTTCAACAGAAAAGAAAAGAACAATGCATTTTCAAAAGAGATGTTGAATGAGATTAATAAAAGTCTAGAAGAAGTAACTAAAAACGAAGAAATCAAATATGTCATCTTCAGAGGAGAAAATGGATGCTTCGGCGCAGGAGCTGATTTAAGAGAAGTACAGGAGCTCACTAATAATTCGCTTAAAGCAAGAGAGTTTGCCTATGCACTGAACTCCTTCTTTAGAAAAGTAGCGGAGATGAACAAAATAACTATAGCATTAGTCGAGGGATTTGCAATAGGTGCGCATTTAGAGCTGCTAATGTTTACTGATATAAACATCGCACAGACAAATACTTATTTCAGTACAGGAGGCGTAAGGATGGGTCTAATGCCGGCCGAATTATCTGCAATATACCTACTTTTTTTCGGTAAAAAGTTTTGGAGGTACATAATCACAGCTGAAAGATTCAATGCAGAAGTTGCTAAAGAATTGGGTATCATAGATTTCGTAGCTGATAATCCTATGGACAAGCTCAAAGAGGTCATTGAATCTTTGGATGCTTGTGACTTCCTCGCCATTCAAAAGGCAAAGAAGCTTATGCAAGATTTTCTAAGATTGTATGAAAAAAATTTTGATAAAGCAAAAGATGAATTCGCAGATCTTATTATTTATGGAAAAGCTAAAGAAAGAATCAAAAGCTTCTTTGAAAAAAGATAGCTTAAAATATGAATAATATAAATTGGGTTAATGAGCCAAGGATCTATTACAGCTTCAATTGCAGAAAGGCTTAAGGCTATAGTAGAAAAATCGAGAAGAGGAGAAAGTATAACTGATTCTGACATCATAATTCTCTACCTCGATTTCATTACTGTAGAAATAAAGGAGCTAAAAGAAAAAGTCGATAGTCTTGAAAAAGAATTGCAAAAAATAAAACAAAATTAAGAGACAGCTTCTAATGCTTGAGAAAAGTCTTTTTCAATATCCTCATAGTCTTCAATTCCAACAGATACCCTTATAAGACCTTCATTTATATTCATTCGCATTCTCTCTTCAATACTTAGTTGTCTATGACTTGTTTCAAGCGGTAAAGTAACGAGAGTTTCTACGCCTCCAAGACTCGGAGCCACTATGCATAACTTCAAGGCCCTTATGAACTTTTTAGCAGCTTCATATCCGCCTTTTAGTTCAAAGGAAAGCATAGCACCAAAGCCATTCAATACTTTCTTAGCTAGATCATGATATTCATTGTTCTCGAGACCAGGATAATTAACCTTCGAAACCTTCTCATTTTGGCTTAGAAACTTAGCCAATTTCATAGCATTACTTTGTTGCCTTTCCATCCTTAATGCTAGTGTTTTTATACCCCTAAGTGCAAGATATACGCTAAAGGGCTCAGGAATACAGCCCAGCGTACTTCTATATTCGACCACTTTTTCATAAATGCTTTTTGAATTCGTCGCAAAAAGCCCCATTATCAAGTCGCTATGACCTCCGATGTATTTCGTTGCGCTATGAAGCACTACGCTCGCACCAAAATCTAATGGCCTTTGAAGATATGGCGATGCAAAAGTAGCATCTACAAATAAGTCGATACCTTTTTCAATGCAGTATTCTGCAACAGTTTTGATATCGCATACTTGCATTGTAGGGTTAGTTATAGATTCAACATAGAAAACCTTGTATTCCTTTGCTGGAATTTCAAGAGCATTGAGAGAGTCAACAGAAACGAAATCTACTTGTATCCCTAAATTAGTCGAAACTTCCTTAAAGAATTCATATGTTTGACCATATAATTGATTTAGCGCCAAAATCCTTTCTCCTTGCTTAACAGCACTCATTATACTAGTTGTTATTGCAGCCATTCCGGAAGAAAATGAAAGAGCATAGGATGCATTCTCAAGCGCAGCATATTTCTGCTCAAAAGATGTAAAGGTCGGATTTCCCAAGCGTGTATATAAATATGGCTTATTCCTAGTTGGATCTATATATTTTTCTTGGCTTTCATTGGGCGAAAGATACGTTGAGCTTAGAAATATAGGCGTTATTACATTTCCAAACCTCTTATCGATGAGCTCCCCTGCATGGACAGCTTTCGTGCTGAATCCCTTTATAACCATACGATTATTCACCATCCCTTTTTTCATAATTCCTATAATATTCAGCGAATCTCATTATTCCTTCTTCTATTTCCTGAATAGAAGGTCTGCTGAAATTAAGCCTAATCCTGTTCTCGCCACCTTGAACATGGAACTTCTTCGCTGGTATTGTAGCTACTGCTTTATTCTCCAATAAATCATTGGAAAATTTCTCTCCATCAATGTTTGGAAGTTCTAGCATTATGAACATACCTCCTTTTGGCTCAATAAAACGAGCTTCAGAAATCCTATCTTTTAGAAGCCCGAGCATAACACGTAGCTTCTCTTGATATACTCTTTTGGCTTTCTCTATGCTTCTTTCATAAATTCTCCTTTTTAGGAATTCAATAGCCAAATACTGCGATATTGTAGGTGGACAAAATTCGATTTGTTGTTTCTCAGCTATAATGAGCTTTCTTAAATCGTTGGAGCAGCAAGCCAACCTATTCTAAATCCTGTACCCATGATCTTGCTCAAAGTACCAGTAGCAATGACCCTGCCCTCTTTATCCATGGATTTAAGTGTAGGTAACGTATGTTCACCGAAATATAGATAGTTATATGCTGTATCTTCCAAAATCAATAGGTCATATTTTGTAGCTATTTCTAAGAGATTTTTCCTTCTCTCAAGGCTCATCGTAACACCTGCTGGATTCTGACAAGTAGGTATGGTGTAAATGAATTTAACACGATTAAGCTTTTCTCCAAGATTTTTTAGCGTTTTCTCAAGCTCCTCCACATTCATACCATTTTCATCGATATTCACTCCAATGAGATCAGCTCCTAACTGTCTAAACGCTAGGAGGGTATTGATGTAAGAGGGATTTTCCAAGATTACTATGTCTCCTGAATCCACTAATATCCTTGCGAGAAGATCTATTGCCACAGTTGAACCTCCTGTAAGAATTAGCTCATCGCTACTTACGGTAAAATCATATCTCGAAATGAACTTGGAAAGCTCCTCCCTCAGCTCTTCGAGACCAATGGATGGTGTATAGAGAACCGATGAAGGTATATCGTGCAGAATTTCCTGAGAAATCTTCGAAAGCTCCTCCCTGGGCAAAACATTAGGATCAGGATCACCTGCGGCAAAGGAAATAACTTTTATACCCTTCTTTGCAATTTCATTAATTTTAGAAATTATGCTTGAAAGCGGAGAAGGTTGAATAAGCGATGCCCTTTCACTTAAGAACCTACTGTATCCTGGCATAGACTCTTATATCCTGGTTACAAATAAAGCATAACTTTCTTTGACTGTGAACTCGTATTGTTTATTTGTTTTTGGAATTTAAACGATTGGAAATTTTATGGAATAACTCATTCCAATATTTAGAGGTTACACAGTAAACATGGGCATTTCGAGCATACTTGAAGTTCGCAAAATCAACATTGATTCCAACATAACTAAAATCAATGCAACTTTCTTTCGAGAAAACTTAATATAAGCTCGTACATCTCTATCCTATTATTCTCCTTTCTTATGCTGTGTCCTTCATCCGTAAAGATTTTGAGCTCGAAATCCTTTCCTAAATTTTTGAGTCTTTCTTCCATCTGTTGAACTTCCTCAAGGGGGCATCTAGGATCATTTGCGCTTTGAATCAAAAGTATCGGAGCTCTTAAGTTTTCTAAAAAGAATATCGGAGATCTATCGTAAAATAATGACTTATCCATCTTCATAGAATCATAGCTTTTCAAGTAATCCGCTTCCTTCTCAAATTCAGTGTACCAGTTATAGAAGCCGACGATCGCCACTCCTGCGTCCCAAATCTCAGGCTCCTTGACCAAACAAAGAGCAGTTAAATAGCCGCCATAGGAAGCACCTAAAGCAACTATTTTCTTTGCGCCCAAGCGCTGAACATATCTTGCAGCATAAATAACATCACGCATATCTCCACCTCCTAAGTCCTTATCATTAAGATGGAGAAATGATTTCCCAAAACCTGTGCTTCCTCTATAATTTGGCATTATTACCAAGTAATTTTTCAAGGCCAAGAGCTGCGATATAGGATTCCATGCGTCCATTGCATGGGCATCAGGACCTCCATGAATGTTTACTACAGCGATCCCATTCCATATTCTGGGTACATAGAGAATTGCATGAATCTTTCTTCCATCGAAGCTCTCATAATATGTACTCTCAGCATTAATGAGCTCGCCTTTCAGGCATTCCGGTGTGTTATCTATTAGCTCTAATTCACCAAGAAATAGGCTATTGGGCTTATAAGAAGTGTTTTTCACATAAACGAGTTGCTTGCCCATTATTTCATACTCGCTAACTCCCTCAGCAACGCTGCTTAAGCCTGAACAAAGGCGTTTCAATATATTTTTTCCATCTTCAAACTCAATGAATGTTATCGAATTGCCAGCATATTTTGGTAAAAATTTCTCATGTTTGCTCTTATATATCCATCTCCAGCTCCTTTTGTCCACGTCATACTCTCCAACGTCGAAATATTCATCCGAATTGGAAGTGAAGAGAAATTTTCTCCTTCCTATATCAACTCCCCCCAGAAAGGTTTCCGATTTTTCAAACTTGAGCAATATAACGTCTGTATAGTTATTCAGGTTGAAAAGCCTGATCTCAGTATCGTATATACCCTTTACATAGAGTATTTCATCATTGCTAAGCCAGTCAAAGCTGAATATTGGATCGCTCCAGCCTGTGAGTTCTTTTATTACTCCATTTTCAAATAAGTAGAGTTGCGAAGGTTTCCCTTCTTTATTAGATAACATGGCAATTTTCTCGTCATTCAAGCTAAACTTTGGAGAATTGTAATAATGTGAAGAATCATTCGTGAGATTTTTCTCTTCATTCGTGGAAAGGTCGCGAAGAATTACTTGATAGTTCTCGTCACCTTCATGATCCATAAGATAAAGGATGGATTTCCCGTTATGAGAAAGGAAAGGTTCCAAATAAGAATCTTTTCCAGTGGTTATCCTAGATAGTAATTTACTAGATAAACTATAGATATATACATCCCATTTGCCTTCCTTATTCCAGTTGAAGGCTATGCAATTATTTTTCTCGTTAATATTAACATTTAAGACGGCTCTAGTTTTTGCAATGACCTCATGGATTTCATCTTGCATATCCTAATAGTATAAGCTATGCTTAAATTGAAATCTTACAACTCCATTACACCTTATGACATTTTCAATAGTAATTTATGACCCAGATGAAAAAGCCTGGGGCGTAGGCGTTGCTAGCAAATTTCTAGCAGTGGGAGCATTCGTGCCATGGGTGAAGGCTGGTATTGGCGCAATAGCCACACAATCTCTGGCAAATCTAGAGTATGGAACGAAAGGATTAGAGCTACTCGAGAAATATAATGCAGAAGAATGCTTGAGGAAACTCATATCTGGAGACCCACTTAGAGAGAAAAGGCAAGTAGGACTTGTCGATTCCAAAGGAAATAGTGCCGCATTTACTGGCAAAGAATGCTACCCTTATGCAGGCCATATTACAGGGGAACACTACTCTGTTCAAGGAAACATACTCGCAGGTCAAGAAGTACTCGAGGCCATGGCTAAGGAAGCTGAGAGAAAGGGAAGTATATACGAAAAAATAATTCGTGCATTGAAGGCAGGTGAAGCAAAAGGTGGAGATAGAAGAGGAAAGCAAAGCGCTGCAATGCTAATAGCGAAGATTCCGAGAAAAAGTGAAGCTGAGTTCGATCCTTTAACAGTTGGTAAGTTTGTAGACATTCGCATCGATGACCACACTGAGCCAGTTAAGGAACTTGAAAGAATTTTGGAAATATGGATCGCTACTTTCTTAGAAGAAGAAATGGTAGAAGTAAGAGCATACGAAAAGGAAATAGCTTTAGCATTGAGGAAGCTAGGATATGAGAATTTGACCGCGTGGATAGAATTAAATAATTTCGAAAGTAAATATACAGGCGAAAAAATTGGTAAAAGCGTACTTAATATTTTATTAAAACAAGCACAAATCACAAAAATTAATCAATAAACTTATTATAATTGAGTATTACTAGATTCAAATACTAAAGTTTCCTCTTAAGAAATAACTTAGCTCTTAAGGAATTTATCATAATATTTAATAAGTCCATAATCATGTGATAGATAAAATAATATATTGCTTAATTTACTAGATTGATATGCGTATCTGCTCCTTTTTGCCAAGTGCAACTGAAATCCTCTATGAGCTAGGTTTGGGTGATAAGATTTATGGCGTAAGTTACGCATGTGATTACCCTCCAGAAGTCAAAAACAAACCAGTTGTAGTCAAAAGCGCAATAAATACAGCTAACATGAGTAGTGAAGAAATAGACATAATTATCAGCAAATACTATAGAGAAAAGCGAGATCTTTATGTATTGGATGAAAAATTACTGAAGGAGATTAGGCCAGATGTAATAATAGCTCAAGGAATATGTGAAGTTTGTTCTCCTCATAACAAGGAAGTTGAAAAAGCAAGAAAAATCTTAACCAATTCACCAAAAGTTATCTCACTTGACGCTCATGATGTCGATGAAATTCTAGATAGCATCCTATATCTTTCAAGGGAACTAGGTGTGGAAAAAAGAGGAAATGAACTAGTAACATCTATGATCGAGAGAATATCATATATTCAGAAGCGTTGTCTAGAATCGAAATCAAAACCAAAAGTTCTTTGCCTAGAATGGCTCAAACCTCTATATAACGCTGGCCATTGGGTACCTCATATGGTGGAGATATGCAATGGAATTAACTGTATAGGCGCTAAAAAAATGCCTTCAAGGAGAATAATATGGGAAGAAATAAGGGAAGCGGATCCAGATATCATCATATGCATGCCTTGTGGTTTCGATTTAAAACGCACACTTAGCGAGATAAATACTCTCGAATATAATGACGAATGGAATAAACTTAGGGCTGTGAGAAATGGAGAGGTATACGCAGTTGAGGCGAGTTCCTATTTCAGCAGGCCTAGTCATAGAGTTGTAAAAGGCATAGAAATTCTTGCTAAAATCTTGCACCCTTACCTATTTCAAGACTTAGATGTGGACAAATACTATAAGAAGATATATTAAAAATTTTGATTTAACAATCATTACATGCTATCAGAAATAATAACAATAATCATCCTCACCTTAACTGGTGAATTAATTGTAGCATTACCTGCAGCGCTAGTATTAGGTATGGATCCGCTTCAAGCATTGACAATCGTAGTCCTCACTAATATATTTCCATCGATACCAATTTTTAAATTTTTTAATTTTTTAAATAAAAAAGAAAATAAGTTCGTTAAATTCCTTATGAAAAGAGGTGAATATCTTAAAAATAAAGGCGGAAAAGGGATAGACGTTACAGTATTGCTGATAACACCCCTAATAGGCGTATATGCGATCTCAATTATTCTTGCATTTATGAAAATTTCTAGCGTGAAAGGCATAGCGCTGCAGCTGCTCAGTTTACTAATTTGGGGTAGCGTTATCATTGTAAGCTATTTACTAATAAAAACTTCCTTTGTTGCATAAGCAAACATTTTAACTACTACAAACTTATTTCAGTATGCAATCAAGATTCTTAAACTTGATAAAGCTCATCTTCAAAACCCGCTACACAACGGCTACCCTATTCCTCTTATTTTTCTTCTTGCCATAAATTCAATAACTAGATCCTTCGAAGGAAACTATGAGATCCCTTATTTCCTAAGGTTATATTATGTGGGAATATTTATCATGCTTTGTATCATAGCTTTAGCTGCAGGAGGGTTAATACTACTGAAGTCAGACGCAGATTATTTATTAACATTACCGATATCGAAAATACAAATCATAGTGTCTTTTTTCATAATCCAGTTTTTTGCGTATAGTATACCTTTGTTATATTTACTAACTTCATTCTTTGCACTTAACAATCTAATAACAATAACTACAACCATTGCACTACTCTTGTTCTTAACTTCTTTGAGCATAATATCATTTAGCCTTTCCCCTAAATTCAAAGCGCTAACTCTAATATTATTAGTTATTTGGCTAGCGCTCCCTTTTTTTGGGATATATTACTCTCCTTCAGGTATCTTTTTTGATACATCACCATTTGTACTTGCAATAACAGCTTCAAGTGCAGCGATTAGCCTCATTCTTTCAGCAAGAATATTAATGAATACTGAACTTGAACTGGCCAAAAAAACTGTATCTCTAACTTCTGGGAATGTGAAAAATGGAATTTCATTCGTGGGGTCTAAAGGAATGAAAGCGATCAGTAAATTTTACAACTCAGGCTTTATGCTTACGCTTAGGATGAATCTAATGGGCATATCAAGAATATCAACAGTAAGAGTAAATCTTAAATATCTCCTTTTAGCTACAAGCATTTTGAGTTTAATATTTGTAATCCTTTTTAACTTGTTTATATCAAAATATGGAGCAGTAAAACTTTCAGTTTTCTCAGTTCTGCCAACTATTAGCCTTTTAATAGGAGTTTTGTTCACTGCAGGTACATTGAGTCATGAAAGGATATGGCTAGCTTTCACCTCCACTGATCCTGCTTTATACTTGAGACAAGTATTCATTTCAAGATTCCTTACAGTTTTACTTCTCTTCTTACCTTTTTCAGTTGCGAGCACATATCTTTATTTAACTGGAATTCATGAAGGTTTGAACCTTATATTGGTTTATTTGGTCTTAATACCTTCTTTCAGCTCTATTTTTATATTTATAACCAACTGGATAAGACCGGTTCAAATTAAAGAAGAGACATACACAGCTACCCAACTCACGCTTAGAGACGTAATGATAATGTTCTTCTTCTTTTTAGTATGGGCAATAGGCATTCTTTCAATAATACAAATAATCGCAATAGCCTCTAGTGTTTTCTTCCTTTCCTTATTCCTGTATCTAACTAACAGAAAAGATATTTTGAGAAATTTGGCTTATAAACTTGCAGAGAACGGTTTTATTTGATAACTTTTTTAAAATATCTTTATATACATACATTTTTGAAATATCACATGACTCTAAGGGATGGTAAATTACTTGGAGGAATTGGGGCAATATTGCTATTGATACCATACTTGGATCTCGTCGGTTTTATTTTGGTATTAATAGGGCTTAAATTCATTTCAGATGAGGTCAAAAGACCAAGCATATTCAACAACGCATTGTATGCAGTGATCCTTGGAATAATTGGCCTTGGAATAATTGCTATTTCAGGCTTCTCCATAATAGGATCTTTATTCATTAACATATTTGCTCTATTATTTACTGCAATACTGATTGCTGTAGGAGCAGTTATTTTGATATTAGGTATGTGGTTTTTCAGGAGAGCCTTAGATGAAACAGGAGATACCTTTAATCAAAGCTATTTTAAAACAGCAGGCTTGCTATTTTTTATAGGAGCTATACTAGCGATAACAATAATAGGTTTCATAGTGACTTTTATACTCTTTTTAATAGCTGCTATATTTCTTATACTTGCATTCTTTTCCCTACCCGACCAATACACTCCTCCAGCACAGCCTGCTCCAACTCCCTAAACTTAATATTATAGTTTTTTCTCCTTAGAACAATGCAGTCAAATTTCGCTATAGCCTTAATCATCTTTTTATTAACTTACTCTGCGATCATTTACTCGAATGTAAAGAACAAAGGATACCCTATTTGGCTCATTATGGGAATTGGAGCTTTAGCTATGGTTTTAAGTGGTGTTTTAAGAGTGGATGAGGCGTATAGCTCAATAAATCTCAGGGTGATAGTATTCCTTTTTAGCATGCTTGTTTTCGCATCTGCATTAGAAATTTCAGGAGCAATTGAAATGTTCGCAACATATATGCTCAGTAGGGCAAGAACACCCAACATGATACTTTTAATGATACTTCTAGGTATAGGTTTACTCTCTTCAATACTTATGAATGATACACTTGCGTTAATAGGGACACCGCTTGTGATAGAACTATCGAAGAAAATGAAGATTTCACCAAAACCTTTGCTAATTACATTAGCCTTTTCAGTCACAATAGGAAGTGTAATGACACCTATAGGAAACCCACAAAATCTGCTTATCGCCATCGAAAGCGGAATTAAAGCTCCATTCATATTCTTTCTCTACTTCCTTGCAGTGCCAACGATTCTAAACATTTTCTTAACTTACTTTTTAATCTCAAAATATTTTTCAAACTACATGAAAGAAGCGAAGACGAATTTTAGACAGGTCATTGAATTCGATGTTAAAACTATGAAATTGAAAGATGAAAAACTAGCTAAGCTCTCAATTGCAACACTTGTATTTACAATCTTATTCATTCTAGTTGTTAACACGCTTGAACTTTTAGGTATAAGCTTTGAATTTCAAATAAGCGAGATTTCTCTAATAGGTGCTTTGATTCTGCTGGCTTTATCTAACAAAAGAAGAGAATTGATTTTGAGGCTCGATTGGAGTGTTCTATTGCTTTTTGCTTCTTTATTCGTTCTTATCCAAGGTGTTTGGAACGGAGGAGTGATTGCATTCTTCGCAAGCTATCTGCCAGATCTTAACCCAAACAATAGTCTCTCAATACTTAACATACTTCTCCAAAGTACGCTGCTAAGTCAATTCATGAGTAATGTGCCAATGGTCACTTTATATTTGCCTTTAATGAAACATCTAGGATTCGAACCTTCAAACGTAAACGCATGGATAGCTTTAGCAGCAGGAAGCACTATAGCCGGTAATCTGACTTTAATAGGAGCTGCAAGCAATTTAATCATTTGCGAAGCCGCAGAAACAAGAGGATTCAGACTTGGGTTTACAGAATTCCTAAAAATTGGCCTCCCTGTAACCATTATGAATTTATTGATACTTTATCCTTTTCTTGTGCTTTTATAGCTTATAAAACTTTATATTAGAAATTTCAATTCAAGGTTGTGAAAAGGAGTCAGAGAAATGTCATAATCGCTTCAGTTGTTTTGATATTCATAGCTGGAATTTTGTTATTGACTTTACAAGGCCAGCAAAGTTCTGGCGGTCAAGCCATTGATTTACAGCTACCAGTCATCAACGCAAATGGTCTTACAGGATCGACTGCGAGACTTTCAGATTTTAAAGGAAATGTAATATTCTTGGAATTCGCAGTAGAATGGTGCCCCCACTGTAGGAATATGGTTGGTACTATCTCACAACTTTACAATAACTTCCATAACAAAGGAGTTGTTTTCATTACCATAATGCTGAGCGCAAACACTGATATAAATAAGACTGCACAGTTCATTAAGCAATACGGTATTACTTGGTTAAGCCTATATGATATTAACGGCGAAGCTCAAACTAAATATAATATACAGTACACACCCACTTTCATAATTATAGACAAAAACTTCAATATAAGTTACAAAACTGAAGGAGAGACTTCCTATGATACCTTAGCAAACCAGCTTTCAAAGCTGCTATAGTCATGATATTCTAGCAAAAACAATGAATAAAATTTGAAATGCTAAAGGAGGAAATTGTGTCTATCCACAAGGGAGAAATACTTCTTGTTAGCGGGCCTTGTCAAGCCAAGCTATTCAGCGGAAAAGCTCATTGCTTAGGCAAAGGATTTAAAGAACTCATCGTAAGGAAGGGGAAGAGCTTACCCATAGAAACTGAAGAAGAAATAGCTTCTATAAAGCTTACTTTATACGAGACGGCAAATTACGAAATACATAAGGGAGGAATAGGCTATTCAATATGGAAGGATGAACTTAAAAAATACTATAATGGGCTTGGTAAAGAAATAAAAACTATAGCAGTTCTTGGTCCCACCGATTCGGGAAAAAGTACATTGACAGTGATATTATCAAATTTAGCTCTTTCACAAAAAATAAAAGTAGGCATAATAGATGGCGATATTGGCCAAGCAGACTTAACTCCACCCTGTTTTATAGGATGCAAACTTTTAAAAGAAGAACTATTCGATCTAAGAGATACACAAGCTGACTTCATTTTGCCAATAGGATTCGTAGATGTTAGCTTAAACGAAGAATTGGTAATTGAGTCAATAAAAAAAGGAAAAGATCTTCTTAAGGATGCGGAACTGATAATAATAAATACTGATGGCTTTATAGAAGGAGCAGGCCTAACATATAAGATTAAAATGTTAAAAGAGCTACAACCTGATCTTATCTTTTTAATAGACAATGAAAATTTGAAAAATGCTTTTTCAAATCTAGGAATAAAGCTAGCGACGCTAAGCGCACCTAAAGGTGTTATGAAGAGCAAGGAGACGAGAATCCAGAGGAGAGAGATGCAATATGCCAAATTCATAAGCACCAACAACAGAATTGTTTTGGAAATAAAAAATCTGAATTTAGGTTTCCTTGGGAAAAAATTTTCTGGATGGTTTGAAGAAGGTGGAATTTATACGCTTTATGATGAAACAAATCAAAAAATGAGGATATTCCACTCAGAAGAATCAACGATAATTGTAAATAGCGCTTTCAAATCTATCAACTTACCTCTTAGTGCGTTTGAAAATATGCTCGTCGGAATAGAAAAAGAAGGTAAGATACAGGGTTTTGGGATAATTGAAAAGATCATCGATAATAAAATTAGGTTGATAACTGATATGAAACCTAAAATCGATACTCTATGGCTAACCGTTATTAAACTGATTAATTGGAATGAACAAAAAATCAGAATCTTAAGAATATAGAAATTTACCCAGATCAATATCTTCTCTTGAGAATATACCTATATCCTTAATCTCGAATCTTTTCTTAATCAATTCTTTGGCTACATTTAAGTCTTTGAAAGTGTTTACTGCAAGAACAGAATTTAGAACCGAATTATCGAAGTAGAATTTAAGAAAGCCTGTCTTTAGATCAATCTCACCCCTCCTAACGCTTTGGAACTTGTTATTTAACTCCCCATAAACATATACGCTCAACTCAGCCATACGTGAAAAGAAATAAGGGAGCTCATCGAAAGCTTGTCTTTCACCAGCCATGTTCTTTCCGGCAATCTTTCCGTGCTTTACTGCGACGTCATAGTGTTCTACGCGCATATATTTCTTAAAAATCGGGCTATAGAACATCGCTATGTCTCCAGCAGCATATATATCCTGCACACTAGTTTCGAGAAATTCATTCGTAATTACGCCATTATCTACTTTGATACCCGCGTTTCTAGCTAGATCTACATTTGGATTTATCCCTACACCTATTAGCGCGAAATCTGCTTCTATGACCTCACCGTTATTCGTCTCAACAGCTTTTATTTTACCATTCTCTCCTATAATACGTGAAGCTGAAGTATTTGTATATATTTTAACACCTTTACTTTTAAGGAAATTCTCAATAATTATTGACATCTCTTCGTCAAGAACGCGAGAAAGCAGATGAGGCGTAAGCTCAAGCATAGTTACTTCTATGTTTTTCTTAGCTAAGACTGAAGCAACTTCACAGCCTATGAAGCCACCACCAATAATAACAGCCTTCTTAGTACTGCTCAACCAATCTTTTATCATATCACAGTCAGCAAGTGATCGAAGATGAAATACGCCCTTCAAGTCTGAGCCCTCTATTTTCAATCTTCTTGGAGTACCTCCCGTTGCAATGAGGAGTTTTTCATAATGAACCCAGTTTCCGTCATTCAACTTTACTCGTTTATTGCTCGGATCTATCTCAACAGCACTTTTACCTAAGATAAGCTCAATTTTATTCTTATCATAGAAATCTTGTTTTTTAAGAAAAATGCTTTCCCGCTTTATCCTTCCTTCAAGATATCCCTTCGAAAGTACAGTCCTATCATATGGAAGAGTACTTTCCTGTGAAATGATGGCAAGTGCTCCTTCTTTGTCTTTCTCTCTAATACTTTGAGCAGCATAAAAGCCTGAAATCCCTCCACCCAATATAAGATAACGGTAATTCATCTAAGCTTGAGATTTTTCCAAAGATCTCTGTCACCCCAAAGTCCTAATCTCCATGCGTTAAATTCTACAATCTGTGAATGGTCGATGAATACATTAACATCTCTACCTACATTCTTAATATACCATTTGAAAACTGGAGGATCAGCAGCTTCAAACATAAGCTTTTCATAACCGAATTTAGCAATCATTTCCTTAATTACATCTAACCTCCATTTTTCAGGGGGAAGATCCTCAGTAAGGCCCTCAGATTCTATCATGAGCATCTCAACATTGCTTGCCAAAAATTTCTCTATTTCTTTGAAGAAATCATCTAGAGCGCGTAGTTCAAGCTCATAACCTATTATATGGGTACCTCCTCCCGCACCTTTCATTAGGGAAATTTCTGGCTTCGCTTTCATGGACCTTTTCTGAACTTCCTTAACTAGACTTAACTTATAATCAAGTGGCATGTCTATGAATCCACTAGATATTTCCACTACATCGAAACCCAAGCTCTTGCATTCTTCTAAGTATTGTTCAACAGCTTTTTCACCCTGAAGTATTACACGTTCAATCATCCCTCCTGTAGATACATATACTCCATAATCATGGCAAAGGTTGATTATCTCTCGAACACGATCATAATTGAGTAATCTCTGAGAACCCCCTGCAAATTTGAAACCATCAAAATACTCTGACCAATCTTCCAAAAGCCCCTTTAAATAACTCAAAGATACTGAAGTATAATACGGTCCACGGATTTCAACGACAGCTTTTTTTCTAGGCTTTGGAGGTAATTCATGTATCTTTAAAAAGTCGAAAGCTTTTCTTGTCATGAGTTTTTAACTAAGCTATATGACTAATAAGAATTTTTGAAGAATAAGGTTCGTGCATTCTTAGTCGTTATTTGACATACTTCATCATAAGAAACTTTTTTAATCTCAGCTATTTTACCAGCCGAGATGACTACATTCGATGGAGTATTCCTCATTCCTTTCTCAGGACCCAATACAGGCGAATCGCTTTCAAGCATTAGATTTTCCAAAGGTAGGTGCCTTACGAGCTTTTGCTTTTGCTCAGATCTTACAATTGATGGCGGTATGGAAAAGTAGAAACCACGCTTCGCTCCTTCAATAGCATAACCAACTGAACCATCGAAAGCATGCATCAAGACTTGCTCTGCGCCAGCTTCTATCAACATATTTATAGCATACTTTCCAGCGCTTCTAGAATGAACTACAATAGGCATTCTCATTTCCTTAGCAAATTCTATCCATTTCCTGAAGATAGCTTTGTTCCTTTCTTGCAATGCATCATTCCTAAATATGAAAAAATCCAAACCTACTTCTCCTATACCGATGATACGCTCTTTGTTCTTCGTTATGTAATCCATTACCCAGCTTACCTTTTCTTCGTCTAAAAGCGAATAATCGAGCCCAACTGTACAATAAACAAACCCTTTGTATTTTTCAACGATAGCTTCAGTTTTCTTTATAGATTTCTCATCCAGAGCTGAGGTCACTATGCAAGAAACACCTACTTTTTTTGCATTTTCCAAGACTTTATCTAAGTCTGAGCCAAAGGCGTCATCATCGATATGACAGTGAACATCAATTAATTCAGGCATACATTACAACTCCCGTAATCGGTCATAAGTTTAACTATTTGCGGAATCACCAATCTATTCCAAGAGAGTTTAGCTCCTATAACTAATCTTGAATATGAATAGTTTATCTGCCGCGAACAAGTCTTTTGCGTAGAAATATGAATAAATTTATTTTATGAAACGAACCATAAAAAGACAATGGGTATATTAGAACTGATATCGTCTTTCATTCAAGGGTTTTTGTATGGATTCTCTCTCGCTGCACCTCCGGGTCCAATGAATGCGCTAATAGCGAACAGATCACTTCTCTCCTTCAAAACCGGATTTTTAACCGGATTGGGAGCTATGACAGCTGATTTCATCTTTATGATAATAACTTATCTTGCATATGATACCGTTAAAGCCTTTCCTCTTGTCCCCATATACATCATTGGAGGCTTGTATATGCTCTACCTAGCTATAAGTATCCTTAAGTCAAAGGAAAACCTTAACGAGAACAGGAAGCAAACCAAAGCAGGAAATTCCTTCATGACATCCCTCGCATTAGGAATTTCAAATCCATATCAAATATTATGGTGGCTAACAGCAGGACTTTCTTTCATTGCAATTTTTGGTCCTATGGCAGTGGTGGGATTATTTTCTGCAATTGCAGTTTGGATTACGATATTTCCCATGAGTATAAGAATGGGTTATGGCTTTAAACAAAGGCTAACGATACTTTTAATTAAGGGATTCTCTTTTGTAGTCTTATTAGTTTTCGCTATACTCATTTTGGTGGAGGGGTTATCCTCAATAATAAACCTCTAAATACCTGAAAACGAATTAATTCAAAATATGGAGCTCAATTATATTATTCAGAGAGAAAAAGATCGCTACATTTATTCAAGAGGAGATAAAAGAATCGAAGTCCCATTTGAACTAAAAATAATGGAATATCCAATTCTTAGCACAGATGAATCGATAACAGATTTTTTTGGGATAGTACTTGATCCACCAGTGTATGTAAATGAAGATGGAGAAATTAAGATCTATGTGAAGTTACCGCTAGATACAGGGATCTTTGCCACTAATGGATCGAGTTATAAATTAATCGATAAGATTGATGTCTATCCAAAGAAATTTGCACTCTACGGCAACATAGGAGAAGGAGTCATATACAGATATTGGAAGACCTCTGCTTACATGGAAGAATTCAAGCCTGGAAGAAACGAGGCGATAACGCTTATAGATATAATAAATAAGGCTGAAAGCATAGGGAGTATTTCGAAAGTAATTTTTAACTCAAAGGCACTATCACTATATTCATTTGATGATTCTGTTTGCGGAGAAGTTATAAGGGTTACTAGGCTTCAAAAAGGATTAGCGATTACTAAACCGATCAATAAACCTTCCATCGATGGTGCAAAATACATACCAACAAGCCCCCTAAGTCAATAGGTGGGGAATTCGAAATGAGATTCGGAACATGATCATAATTTTGCAAATTCTGGAAAATATTTGGAATCTGATAATCCAATTCGAAAACATATTTGGTGCAATCGTATCAATTGCTATAGCATTATTATTAGGCAAGTACATCTCAGTAATAATAAGAAGAAGACTACACGAAAAGGTTCCTCCTTCAACAATTCAAAACGTAGCGAAGATAGTGTATTATATAATACTACTGATAGGAATAGCTGTAGCGATAAGAATATTGAATATTCCTGGCGTTACTTTATCGGAGCTTTTGGTGGCAGGAGGATTTGCAGGTATCGTTATAGGCCTTGCAGCTCAACCTACACTATCCAATTTCATTGCAGGGATCCTCTTAATGACAGAGAGACCATTTAAAATAGGAGACTTCATAAATTATAGCGGTAACGTAGGAATGGTTGTTGATGTAGGACTCCTTTCTACAAAAATTCAAAGCTGGGAGGGTTATTATGTTAGGATACCTAATAACGAGTTATTCAATTCACCCCTCATTAATTACTCAAATTCGAAAGCAAGACTTGTTCGAGTTCAATTCACAATACCTTTCGAACACGATTTGAAAAAAGTGATTCAAGAAGTGCAGAACAAATTAAATGAACAATGGTATGTGTTAGCAGACCCTGGCCCAGTAGTCTTTCCAATACAATTCAATGACAATGGAATTCTTATAGAAGCAAGGGCATGGACAAGCGGTAATACATGGTTTACACTTTATTCGCAGATGCCTTCACTAATAGAAGAGGTTTTAAAAAATCTAGGAGTACCGTACTCATATCCAAGACGGATCCTTACTGAAGATAGAGATATTATAAACAAATGAAATCATTAGATAAAGAGTTCAGCGTGGGTATTGCGATAGAATTTAGAGAAGTAACGAAATATTATGGTAACGTCCTTGCGCTTGATAATATTTCTTTTAACATACCGATTGGTTCTAAAACTGCCTTATTAGGCCCAAATGGAGCAGGAAAAACAACTACTTTAAAGTTGATTGTTGGACTTTTAAGACCAAATCAAGGACTTATAAGAATAATGAATTTCGAGCCAGATTCCGTAGAGGCTAAGTCTTTGGTAGGCTATTTGCCAGAAGATGCTCAGCCATATCGAGTTCTCTCTGTTAGAGAAAATCTAGAGTACATTGGTGCACTGAGAAATGTCGAGGATTTGAAGAATAGAGTTGATGAACTGCTAGATGCGTTAAACTTGAGAGAATTCGAGAAAGCAAAGGTAGGTAGACTTTCCAGAGGGAATGTACAAAAGCTGGCCATAGCACTTGCAATAATTCACAACCCAAAGATCTTAGTTTTGGATGAACCATTAAACTATTTAGACATACCTACGCAAGAAAGCGTTGTTAAGATTTTGAAATCGATGGATTGCACAATGCTAGTTTCTACACATATCATGTCGATAGCCTCGAGGCTTACAGAAGATGTTTTAATGATATCAAGAGGAAAATTGATTTGGAGCGGAAAAATCAATGATCTAAGAAAATTAGGAAGTGAAGAAGAGCCTCTTGAAGCAATAGTTTCAAGAATGCTTACGCAATACAAATAGTTACAAGAAAAACCTTTTCAAATAATAAACCAAAAATATAGAGAGAATTAAAAAAACAAATACTGAAAATAAAGGATTAAAGATTTCAATAGGTCTAAGCGAAGCTATAAGCACAACACTTATAAAAGCAGAAAACGAAGCAACAAAAAATTCTCTAAAAAACTTTCTAGATATATTTTTCCTTAATATAGATTTATCTGATTCACTTATTAATTTATAATTAGTTAGTAAGTCACTAATATTTACAAGAAAAGAAAACATTTCACCGTCAAGTAATAACAACAAAAATACTAAGATTAAATATAGATAATTGTTAAAGATAAAAAGAGTATATATAAATAAAATTGAAATAACAAAAAAGTTTGAAGCTTTAAAAATTAGTCTATAATGAAATATTTTAAAGATTATAAAAAATAATATGCTAAAAATAAATAAGAAGGTAGTAATTGTAGAAATAATGCTATTATTAATAGATATAAACAAAAATAAAGCAAAGAATAAGTTTATAAAATAAATGAAGTACTGAGAGTATTTCAACGAAAAGATCTTGCCCATATTTCTGAAGCACGTTTTAATTCAACATCCAAAGCCTTCTCAATATCCCATTCTAATACATTTGAAAAACGCCTAAGCAAAGAAAGATAATTTTCTCTCTCTATTCTTATGATTCTATCTGCTAAGTCCATCTCTTCGTAAGGTAAGTTTTCAAAAGGCGAAGGAGCGACTACCGTTACTTGGTAACCTTTTTTTGCAAGCTCAGCTATTGCTATGGCTATTTCAAAGTCTATTATCGGAGAAACTATTATTATTTGAGTAGTAACTGGAAAAAGGAAACTAACATATTCCTTCAAAAGCCTTAAGTCGCTAAGTTTTCCAGGCTCTGAGTCAATTACTGCATATAATATCCTATCAAATTGTTTCCTACCGAAAGAAGGCTTAATTCGATACGGTTCCTCTCCAAGAACTAAAAGGCCCACTCTATGTTTATCCCTAATTAATCTGTAGGAAATTAAGAGAGTTGCCCTCGAAGAATACAGGAGCAATGATTTCTTCTTATACTTAATATCGTTGACAGCCCTGTAATCAAGAATTAATAAGACATCAGAGCTTAGATCAGCGTTATATGAATTTTTCATCAGTACCCCTGTTTTAGCTGTTGCCTTCCAATTAATCCTCCTTATGCTATCCGATTCCTTAGCTTCAATAACAGCATAGAATTCATTGCCTACTCCTATAGATCTCGATACGCTATCGCCTGGCCACGGTTTGGTGTGCTTGGGCATAAGCTTTATTTCCCCAAACAAGCTTATTTTAGGCGAAACCTTTATGCTAGCGTAAGCTTCGTAAACTTTCCTTAAGCTTTGAGATCCATCGGAATTGGAAGCAAGAACTATTATCGGTCCTAATTTGTATTTACCTATTTCTCCTGCTTTCAAAACGTAACTGTAGGTTTTTCTCTCACCTTTCTTAATTGAAAAAAGCATAACGTTAGATCCTTCTACGACCTCAATTCCTTCTTGAAGAGAATCCAAGATGTAAAGATGATCTATATCTGAACCTTTATTAAATACATCTAAACGAACTCTCAGTTCGTCATCCTCCCTTATTATTTCTTTTTCTAGCTGCCTTTTTATTTCAAGATCTAGGATGAGTTGTTTCCTAAAGTTGGCCATCAAAACCAAATAGACAAACAAAGGAATGCTCAAGAATAATAAATTCTCATTCCTTAACAATGAACCAACAGAAAGTAAAATGAGCATTGATACAACTATAGTAAAAACCTTAAGGGAGAACATCAGAGTTTAGGAACAGGAACTTGGTTTAATATGCGCTCAATTATTTGATCAGGCTTAATACCACGAAGCCAGTATTCAGTTCTAAGTATTAATCTATGCCTCAGAGCAGGCACCGCAACTCTCTTTATATCATCTGGTGTTACGAAATCTCTAGCATTAGAGTAAGCCATAGCGCGAGCTAGTTTAAGTATAGCTATGGAACCTCTTACGCTTGCACCTACCTCAACTTCAGGTGCGTTCCTAGTTCCATTTACTATTTGAACGATATACTTTTTCAAATCTTCTGCAATGTAGATACGCTCAACATCAGTTTGAAGTTGAAGAACTTCCTTAGCGTTTAATATTGCTCTTATTTCAAAATCATCTGTCATCCTTTTTATCCTCCTGCTTAAAATTTCTACTTCCTCTTCAGGTTTAGGATAACCAACGCTTATCTTCATGATGAAACGGTCTAATTGTGCTTCAGGAAGAGGGTATGTCCCTTCATATTCTATAGGATTTTGTGTGGCTATTACAATGAAAGGTCTCTCCAGCAAATACGTATTTCCCTCCACTGAAACTTGTCTTTCCTGCATTGCTTCGAGCAAAGCAGATTGAGTCCTTGGCGGAGCCCTGTTGATTTCATCTGCCAATAGAATATTTGTAAAAATTGGACCTTTGCGGAATTCGAATTGAGACGTCTCTCTATTGAGAACAAAAGAACCTGTAATATCAGAGGGCAATAAATCGGATGTAAATTGTATTCGCTTAAAATTTAGTCCAAGTGCTTTAGCAAAAGATTTAGCTATAAGTGTCTTTGCCAAGCCTGGATAATCTTCTATAAGCACGTGACCGTCTACGAGGATGGCTAGCATTATTAATTCAAGAACTTCATCTTTGCCTACGACAACTTGGGATATTTCTTGTAATACAGATGCTATCTTATCATTCTTTACCATACCATATCTATTGCCTTCTTCAAAGTAAATTCATATCGCCGCTTATCCTTGAAATAACCTTCATGATCTCTATAGAAGATTAAAGCTACAATATCTCGATCCCCTATAAGATTCATTGCAGTTTCCTCATCGAGCCTAACATTGTATTTCCTTTCAAACGCTTCTTTGATGATTTCACCTATATTTATTCTAGCCATACTAGAACCTTCTATAGCGCCTTTAACAAGCTTCCTTTTTCTCTGGTATGGGTTTTCGTAGCTATATTTCACAAACCTTTTAACGAATACGTCTATAATGTAGGTGTTTTTGAAGTAGGAATAGAAAACCAATGATAGGGGGACTAAAAACAGAGGAAGTAAAATATAATATGAGATCAAATCAGACTTAAAGAAAAACGTCAAAAAGATGAGGATCAAAGATGATATCAAAACCGTGAGTTCTAATTTAGTCATGATCCTCCAGTTGCTTGATTATGTCTTCAACCAAGGTTTTTGTATATTTTATTTTGGTCTCGTCTAACTCATGATTACTATACCTCACTTCTTCGAAGATATTTGTTAAAATATCGAATCCCTTAATCTTTCTTCCCAGTATTTTGTATACTTCATTCTCAAATTCTTTTGCAGTGAGTTGAGGCGCATTTACTACTCCTTTTTTCTCTAAGAACTCGCATACTTTCCTATATAGTTCTAAGATTGGATTAGAATTCTTTACATATTCCAGATCTAGCTTATCAATGTTTTCGCTAAGCATCTGCTTGAATTCC
Organism: Thermoproteota archaeon; assembly: GCA_021324265.1. Taxonomy (GTDB): domain Archaea; phylum Thermoproteota; class Thermoprotei; order Gearchaeales; family Gearchaeaceae; genus DSFO01. Next base: position 100,644 of record JAJPJK010000004.1, read on the forward strand.
AATATGGAAGATTCTTCATAAGTTTTCCTGCTCCTAAACTTAAAACTGGGCTTCCCAGAAGAAAAAGAAAAAAGAGCGAATAACGAAAAAATTGAAAGGGCGATCATAATTGAGAAAATTAAGTAATCGAAATAGCTCGATAACAAAGATGGTTTTTTAGTTTCTATGTTAAAAATCTCTCCTTTACTTTGACTTGAATTTAGCATCTCCGAAGTCGATGTTGAAATCGTTTGTGTAACAGTATTGACAGGTGGCGAAGTTTGATTGAGACTTTGATAAACAGTTTGCTTATTCAATAAATCTAAACTATATACCAGACTAAGGACGGAAAAAGTGAATAATAACGTTACTATTATTGCTTCTATCCTTAAATTCAAGTTAAATCTACGCTAACCCCGAATCTCTTCTTGACCAAGCTCCTTATTATTGTCAATCTCTGAATATCGTTAGCGCCTTCGTATATTTCTGTTATCATCGTATCTCTCAGTGAACGTTCTATGCCTGTCTCTCTAACAACGCCATAACCTCCATGCATTTTAATTGCATTTATTGATGCTTTTTCTGCAGCCTCAGTAGCGAAGGTCTTAGCTAATGATGCTGCCATTATTGCATCCTTACTTCCTTTATCCATTAACGTAGCTGCCCAATAAGTCAACAATCTTGCAGCCTCTAGATTGATCAACATATCAGCGATTTTGAAAGCAATTGCTTCAAAGCTCAAAATAGGTCTTCCAAAAGCATTTCGCATTGCTGTGTAATCTAGAGTTCGTTCTAATAGACCTTGCATTATTCCTACAGCCTGCGCAGCGATTCCTATTCTCCCATGGTCGTAAGTCGAAACAATTGCCTTGAATGCATTACCTTCCTCACCAACTATGTTTTCAGCAGGCACTTCGACGTTGTCTAAAATGACTTCATAAGGTTGTTCGCCTCTAAGACCCATAGTATTTATCCTTGAAGTTACCTTTAAACCTGGCATTCCTTTTTCTACAATGAATAAAGAAAGTCCTTTCCATCTCTCTTTGCTGGATGGAGGCGGACTTGTCCTTGCAGATACTACAAGAAAGTCTGCACGATTTGCGCCTGTTATGAAAAGTTTTCTTCCATTAATGACCCACTTATTGCCTTCCTTTCTTGCTGTTGTCTGTATTCCTGCTACATCGCTCCCTGCACCTGGCTCTGTATTGGCATGCGCGGCGAATGCCTCACCCTTTGCTATCTTAGTTACGTACTTCCTCCTTTGTTCTTCACTTCCAAATGCAAGAACCGGATAAGCAAACAAGTGATTAACAGCTATGGCAGTAGCAAAGGCAGGTAAAAATCGAGATATTTCCTCGATCATAACTGCCATCATCAACGAACCACCACCTTGGCCATCGTATTCAGGAGGAATCCCTACGCCAACAAGCCCAAGTTCTATCGCTTTCTTAAATACATCTTCATCTATCTCGTTCGTTTCTTCTACCTTGTTTACAATTGGTGCAAGATACTTCTCTGAAAATTCTCTAATCGTACTTCTAAAAGCTTCGATCTCCTCAGGTATTTCTATCTTGAAGTCAAAACTATTGTTGAAAGGGAACATAAGTATCTTAATACTACTCAATATATATCTTTCATTCTGAATTAGAGTTAGGTTTACTATATAATTAATATATATCTAATCTGGATAATCTTTTCAATGCAGATAACTTCTCGTAGGATCCAAGTTTAGCCCTTTCAATTGCATCTTTGAATATCGCTATTGTATTTCTGTAAGTGTTTTTGTCCACTGGATAAGGAACTCCATCTTTGCCTCCATGCGCAAAGGAGAACTTAGCAGGATCCCTCCATGCAGCAGGTGTTCCAAATACAATTTCTGATACCAATGCAAGTGCCCTTATTGTTTTAGGACCTACACCTTTAAACTCAACAATCTCTTCATACTTGCTAGGTTTAAGCTCATATAGTTCTTCTATCAAATTCCAATCCAAATTTAAAGGCATCTCATAGCGAATCTCTCTTGAACCAAAAATCCAATGATCCAATGGCCCAGAAAAACTCTCTTTTACAAGTCTTTTTACCTTTAATGGATTTTCATTAACGATATCAACACAAGCTTTTCTACAGTCCTCACTCTCCTTAGCTACCATATTCAAGACCTTAATGCTTACCGGCTCGCCGATAATACCATTGTGTGGTTCATTAACAAAGCTGCTTACATTCTTAGAAAACCAATGATATCTTCGAGCCTTGATTTCATTTTCATTCATTCCTTGTTGAACAACTGCCCAATTGCCCTTTTCATCGATTAGAATTACGTGATGATAAAGAACATGACCTGATTGTATGAGATTATTATCTATTTTCGCAACTAGCCTGCTAACCCTTATGAATTTCGAAGGATCATCTATACCTATTTTTTTGGAAAGCTCTAAAATTTCATCAGGGACTTTTCTGGATTTCCTCCCTTTGCCACCAGCAACTATTATACCTAAATCTTGTTCATTCAACACAGTTTTTATTACACCAGTTACAACAGTTGTAACTCCAGATGAATGCCAGTCATAACCTAACACACACCCAAAGGACTGAAACCAAAGCGGGTCAGAAATCCTACTTAAAAAGGCTTCCGTTCCATATTCATTGATTATTATATTACAGACTTCCTTTGAGAGTTCTTTCATTAAGTTGATTAACCAAGGAGGAGCATGACCTCCATGAAGAGGTAAATCTATTGTTGGAGCCCTTTCCATCAAATAATCGAATATTCTTGATATTATAAAAGGTTCATCAACATTTTTCAAATAAATTTTAAAAAAATCCCTTGCTATATGATAACTTATGGGTTTTAAAATAGAAGAAGTATCTCCTAAATTTGAAAGAGTCTCCTTACATAGTCATATTAGGGGTCTGGGGATTAGAGATGGAAAGGTTCAATTCGCTAGCGATGGCTTTGTAGGCCAGGTTGAAGCAAGGGAGGCAGCATATTATGTAACAAAACTCATCAAAGATGGTAGATTTGGAGGAAAAGGCGTTCTCTTAGTAGGGCCTCCTGGTACTGGCAAAACTGCACTCGCAATAGGTATTGCACGTGAACTCGGTTTCGATACTCCTTTCGTGCATCTTTCAGCTGCCGAAATATTCAGTCTAGAAGTCAAGAAAACTGAATTTTTAACAAGAGCGCTCAGAAGAGGCGTGGGCGTTAGGATAAGAGAGCTGAGAAAAGTATACGAGGGCGTGGTCAGAAAAATTGATTATAAGTTCGGTAGGCATCCATATAATCCATATGCCCAAATACCTGTTGCTGCTACTGTAACTCTCAGAACGAAACAGGAAGAAAAGACACTCAGGGTACCACAGGAGATTGCGCAACAGCTAGCTGATAGCAACGTTGAAACTGGCGACGTTATCTGGATCGATGAAGAAACTGGCCGCGTATTCGTTCAAGGTAAGACTGAAGAAGAAGGTGCAGAGGTTTATGACGTCAATGTTAGAAAGAAGATAGAAGTACCATCTGGGCCAGTATACAAGGACAAGGAAATAACGAGATATTTCACATGCCATGATTTGGATGTGTTGAATGCAAGACAACAAGGGCTATTGAGCATGCTAATGTTCGGTACTGCCGGTGAAGAAAAAGAAATACCATTGGAAGTCAGAAAATCTGTGGATGAATTCATAATGAAAACTGTAAATGAAGGAAAAGGTGAGCTCATTCCTGGTGTTATATTCATCGATGATGCTCACATGTTGGATATAGAGACATGGGCATTCCTTACAAGAGCTATGGAAAGTGAGTTAAGCCCAATTATGATCCTTGCTACAAATAGAGGATTTACAAAAATCAGAGGAACAGATATCGAATCTCCACATGGAATCCCATTGGATATGTTGGATAGATTGATCATTATAAGAACGAGATTTTATAATGAACAGGAAATAAAAGAGATTATTAAAATAAGGGCAAGAGAGGAAAAAGTAGATTTAAGTGAGGACGCATTAGAAGAATTGACAAAAGTTGGTTTAGAACATAGTTTGAGATATGCTACACAGCTACTTTCTCCTTCATTAATAAGGGCCAAAGAAATGGGGAGAAATAAGGTTGAAAAAGAGGATGTTGAATACATAAAGAAACTCTTCGTCAGCACCAAAGAAAGCGTAGAATACGTTAAAGAACTGGAGAAGTATTTTTTGAGATAATTCTCTATTTTTATTATAATTCCATCGATCTCTATTTATGGGAAGTTACATAATTACTGGACAGGATCTAACACCATTAAAATTATATGATTGCATAAAGAGAGGACATAAGATCGAAATCGATGACTATGTAATGAAAAGATTGGAACATAGCAGAAAATTTTTGGAAAGTAAAATTCAGAAAGGAGAACTAATATATGGCGTAAATACAAATGTGGGAGCGCTTCTGAAGGAGAAAAGGAAAGAAAAAAATGAGATTGAACTTATAAGAGAGCATGCATTAAGCAAAGAAATGTTCGAGGAAAACGATATAGCAAGGGCCACCTTACTTGTTCTTCTTAATCAGCTTGCCCTAGGTTATAGCACAATTTCCCCAAATACCTATAATTTCTTATTGAACTTCTTTAATAGTGGCGAGAAGCTTTTATTTAGTAAAATTGGAAGCCTAGGAGCCAGTGGCGATCTCATACCTTTGGCTAATTTATCATTATCGATAATAGAAAGTAGTTCGAAGAGTGGGAATTTTAAGAAAGAGATTGAATTGGAACAAGGCGATGCAATAGCATTGATAAATTCGACAGCTCATAGTTGTGCATCATTATCTTTCAGTTTGGTCGAATTAATGGAGTTACTTGATATATCTTGCATGAACGTAGCCTTTTCTACAGAAGTTTTGAGAGCGAGAACTTCACATTTTGAAATAAACGCTCTAAAAGTCAAAAAACATACCGAACAAATCATCGTTGGGAACTATATCTTAAAGTTACTTGAAGGTAGCGAGCTCACTAATAAGTCTCCTGAAATCCAAGAAGCATATACGCTCCGATGCGTACCGCAAGTATATGGTGCAATAAAGAGGGTCTTAGATTTTACGAACTCTTGCTTGATACAGGAGATGAACTCTTACAGCGGTAATCCAGTTATTGATTTCGAGAATCAAGAGATTTACTATGGAGGTAATTTCCATGCAGAGTTGCTTTCTTTATGTGCTGATTTATTGAGATCGGCAATCGCTTCATGGGGGAATATGATAGAAAGAAGGATAAATAGATTGCTAAACCCAAATCTCAACAGAGGCCTCCCACCTTTTTTGGGTAAAGATGGCAGTATAGGTCTCATGATTTGCCAATATCTAGCAGCATATCATGTTAATGAACTCAGAATCTTAGCGACACCTTCATGTGCAGTATCTATTTCAACAAGTGCAGATCAAGAAGATTTTGTAAGCATGGCGGGAAATGCAGTTAATATTTTAAGAGATGCCATAAATCACTTGAAGATTTTACTTGCAATAGAACTGCTATGTAATATCGAAGCTGCTAAATTCCTTGAATACGAGAAAAAAGGAGGTAAATTGAAAGAAATATATAAGTCGATATTGAGAAAAATTTCTCAAGAAAAAGATATAAGAGATAAAATAGAGACAATAAAAAATTCACTTGAAGAAATATGCAAAGAGCTCAGAAGTTCATTTGGCTCTCTTTTTGTTGAATGATCTGTATAGCAAAATGCCGGCTATTATTAATACAATTGCTATGATGACAAGAGCATATAATAAATAATTTTGACTATTTTCATTGCCTTTAGTTATACTTATATTAAAGGTAGCCGAGTTCAGGCCTGTAATAATACCAGGCTCTCCAGGATGACCTATGGAAACAACCTGAACGATGATAGAATAATTTCCATAATCTGGGAAACTGTAATAAAAGCTCAATACATCTTGATCTATATGTTCATCTGTTGAATTGAATATCAATTTGCCGTTCGAGTCCTTAATCAAAATATGATATGTTATATGGTAAACTAAATTCACGTTTTGGGCTGAACCATTGTATACAGCTAAAGTTATGGTCTTCGTGAGTGATGAATTATAATAAGGATAGGCCTCAAAAAGTAGGCTATATCCTTTACCTATGTCTGCAGTAGAGACTAGTGTATTATCTGGATTTACACCGATGTAGAGAGGGAAATTGATAGACTTGAATTGGCTTAGAAGAGGCCCCATGCCAGCCATGCCGATAGATTCTATCTGTACATTAATAGTATACTTACCATTGTTAGGCAAAGTTAAGTTAAGCTGCAATGGGCCTCCCATAGAATGAATATCTTGATTTGTACCAAAGAGATTGAGAAGGTTGTTATTCGCATCATAGACCTTAACATTATAAGTAACATGCATTACAGGCGTGCCTTGAGCTTCACTTGCATTATAAACGGCTAGATCCAACATAATCGATTTATTTGTAGGAAGGATAGGAGGAAGATAGTTCTGGATCTTGACGACTAGATTATATCCATTACCGATATCGAATGTAGCTGAATATACATAACTCACCTCTTCTTCCTGTGCATTAACTACGATAAATGCAAAAGCCAAAGTAAAAATTATACTAAAGACTAGGATCGATGCTTTATTCATAAACTTCCTTATTGAGTAAAAAATAAAAGGGTTTGTATCTTTAAATATTCAGATATATATATTCATATTCTTTTTAATAAATATTCTTTAAGAGCTACACAATTATTATGAATTTTATCTTTAGCTGAAAATAATAAAGTAACTTTCTGCTTCTCCATAATTATTTTGACCAATTTTCCAACTACCTCAGGTTTTTTATCCAGTTCCTCAAAGTATCTTTTCTTAAACTCTTCCCACTTCATAGGGTCATGCGAAAACCATTTCCTCAATTCATTACTAGGGGCTATATCTCTTATCCATAGATCAATCTTGGCTTTTTCTTTCCCCAACCCGCGCGGCCACAGCCTATCTACAAGGATCCTATATCCATCTTTTTCATCATAATCATCATAAACCCTCTTCACCTTGAGTTCAATCACAAAATATAGACCATTCAACCTAAATATTAGATTTCATGAAGCTATCTAATTTAGTCTTAAGTATTTTCGTGACTTCTGATGCATCAGCTCTTCCCCTAAGTCTGCTCATGACTAACTTCATTGCTTGATCGAAAACCCTTTCCTTACTGTTTTTTAATACTTCAAGATTTTCTTCCAAAATCTGGGAAATTGCTCTTTCTATTTCGTTTACACTCATTAATCTCAAATTCAATCTATCTATAAGATGATCGAGATCTTGAGAGGGGGTCTTTGACCATTCTGCCAAAATTATCTCTATCGATTCCTTAGCTATCTTCCCATCATTCAATGCCTTGAAAACACTTATAAAATGATTTTCGGTTAAATTTTCAACGCTTATCCCAGATCTTTTCAAATACTTGAGCGTTTGAGTCAAAGTAGTAGCTGCTATACTGGGTTTCACACCTATAGAAACTATTTTTTCAAAGAGCCCTTCGGATTGATTATCTATTAATTCTTGAGCGAGCTGTTGATTCAAGGAATACTTAGTTTGAAGAATAGCAAGCCTGTCTTCGATTTTTAAAGGCAAATTGCTTCTTATTTTCTCAATGAACTCAGGAGTTATTTTCAATGGAGGTATATCTGTTTCAACATACATCCTAGCAGAACCTGGCCTAGATCTTGCAAATCTAGTTGTACCATCTGTAGCGACATTCCTAGTTTCTTCTGGAATCTTTTCAAATGCCATATTAATTCTCTCAATCACAATATCTGTTGCTGCAATGCATTCTTCCTTAGGACCCATAAATAAGATGAATGCGTCTTCATCCTCAAGCTTGGCATAATCCATAAGCCTCTTTACTTCTTCCTCAGTTATACCATATCCTGGCAGCTCATCGCTATGCAATAAACCTTGTAATCTTGTCCAGCTACGGACATAATCAGCGAGCTCACTTGCAAATCTTCGATTTGGTTGTAATTCAAAACCCAAAAGGCCTTTCATTTTTTTTAGAGGTAAAAGAATAACGCTATCTCCGCTATCAAGATGTCTTCTTACTAATTTGCTCTGAGTGTCAGCAAATAAATCAGTTACAATAAAAAAAGTTTTAGAAGGCCTTGGTACGTTTCTCGTATTTAAAATTTCTTTGAGTTCGAGTAGCCTGAGTTGTCTTTGTATTTCAAGTTCAATGACCTTAGGTATCATGCTTAGCTCTTGAACACCTTTTATCTCTGTCTTTGCACCCCTTGAAATAGAGAGATTGATATCTTGCCTTATGCTACCCAAGATTCTCCTTGCCTTGCCTGTACTATAAACAAGTGTACCAATCCTGTATGCAATCCTCCTTGCTTGTTCTGGATCCTTAATTTGCGGTGCGGTTGCTATTTCTATCAAAGGTATACCTTGCCTATCTAACCTGTATACAATCTTTTTTTGATCTTCCTCTATTTTCCTACAAGAATCTTCTTCAAGCGTAATCGTCTGAATTTCTACTTTATCATTACCATCTACTACAAAGCCTCCAAGAGCAACGATGGCTGTTCTCTGGAAGCCGGTAGTATTGCTACCATCAATCACTTCTTTTCTCATAACATGGATCTCATCAACGATTCTAGAATTCATCAAGAGTGCACAAGCAAGTGCTATCTCTACTGCTTCTCTATTTATCATATGTGGAGGTTCTTCATCGAGCTCAACAAGGCAGCTTGTATTTGGGGTTATTTGATAAATGTATGTCCTATTTCTTGAGAATTCCATCAATGCTGCAGGATCATATTCGCCAAGCTCACTTTTCGTAGGTCTAAGTTTTCTGAAAAAATCTCCTACAACCTTTTCTTCCAGCATGTTCTTACATGAACAGAAGAGTTTATGCTCTGTTTCAAGTTGTTGGTGAACCTCAAGACCAACCTTAAGACCTATTTCCTCGTAGTTTATCTTCACATCAACCAAATAAATTCAATGCTTTTAAAAGCTTACCAAGAATTCCTTTAATGAATTATAGCAGTTTATAAGGTCTTGTATTTCGACATGCTCATCATATACATGAGCTTGACCAAGCTTTCCAGGCCCATAAACTAACACAGGAATATTATGTTCTCTGAAATATCTTCCATCAGTTGCTCCCGTTATGAGCATCTCTCTAACTTCTTTTTTTATGTTTTTCTCTATGATCGATTTCAATTTTTTAGCATGCTCGTTATATGGAGAGGTGTAATTTGGATTAGAACTCTGAATGATTTCAATTTCGCTATTTTCAACTAAAGATTTGACCTTCTCAAAAGCTTCTTTGTAAGTTATACCAAAAGGTATGCGCATATCAACCTCAGCTTCACATTTATCCGCTACTACATTAACTTTTACGCCTCCTTTTATGGTTCCAATGTTAAAAGAAATTGTTCGCAGTTCTTTAATATATTTACCAAGCTCAAGCTGCATCCTCCTTAGCGTATTGTCCACCAAAATTTCACTATCCTTGGGCAAAGAAATTTCCAAGTTAGATATCTTTGATAAATTCATAAGATCTTTAATTAATAGCTCGATTGCATTAACGCCAGCTGAAGGAATACTACCATGCGCAGCTCTACCTTTTGACACAAGCCTAACTTGAAGAAGCCCTTTCTCACCAAGTATCAAAGAATCGCTGCCTGAAGGTTCTGAAATAAGTACTAAATCTGGCTTATAATCTTGGGCCAAAAACTTAGAACAGTTAAAGCCGCCTGTTTCTTCATCCGAAACTGCTGTGAAAATTAACTTGTAGTCCAATCGATCGGCAAGTTCTTTTAAAAGCATCATATTAACAGCTACTCCGCTCTTCATGTCGCTTGCGCCTCTGCCATATATGCGGCCATCTATGATCTTTCCACTAAAAGGATTTATTTTCCAAGATTTGATCTCTCCTGTAGGCACGACATCGAAATGACCGTTTAGTAGTACAGATCTTTTACCCTTACCTACTTCTGCAATTACAGTTGGCCAACCACTGCTATATTCTTTTATACGAGCTTCGATGCCTTTATCGCTTAACCAATCCTTTATGAAATTCGCAGTATTGACCATACTTTCTTCATCTATTTTAGGATTAAGCGATGGAAACTGGATTAGCTTAGAAGTCAATTCAATTAGCTCTTCCATAAGATAAAGAGATAGATCAGCTTAAATCTTTCAAATTGTTTACTCGTTTATGGAAAGGTTAAAAGGTTCCATCGTTCCCTTAGTCACACCCTATGAGGAGGATGGTAATTTAGACATCAAAACATTCAAAAAATTAATCGAATGGCAAATAAAACAAGGAAGCCATGGAATATCAGTAGCTGGAAGCACTGGTGAAATGACGTTACTGACTAAAGAGGAAAAATTGAAACTTTTTGAAGTTGCAGTTCAAGAGGTTGGTGGCAAAGTGCCAGTCGTCGCTTCAACTGGCTCATCTATGCTCAATGAGACCATGGATCTCAGCAAAAAAGCAGAGAAACTTGGATGTGATGCATTGCTCATAGCGGTTCCCTATTATTCTAGACCTAACCAAGAGGGCATATATGAATATTTCAAGACCATTGCCGAAAACGTCTCTCTACCAATAATAATATATAATATTCCTTCAAGATCTGGTACGAATATAGAACCAAAAACATTAAAAAAACTTAAAGATAAATACAAAAACATAGTTGGAGTAAAGGAAGCGAATACTAATTTTGATCAGGTGAGTAAAGATATTCTAGAATGCGGTGAAGATTTTTTAGTATACTCTGGTATCGAATCGCTTTGCTACCCTCTTTTAGCTATAGGAGGAGCAGGCTATTTCAGCGCAACTGCAAATTTGCTACCTAATGAACTAGCGAGATTATATGAACTCACTAGGGCGAACATGTGGGAAGAAGCAAGAAAGCTACATTATAAATTACTTCCCATCAATGAAGTATTATTCATCGATACGAATCCAATACCTTTAAAGACAGCAATGGCGATTTTGGGCATGATAAAACCAGTTTTCAGGCCTCCACTCACTATGTTATCTGAAGAAAAGAAGGCTAAATTACTAGAAGTTATGAAACTTTATTTTAAAATATGAAGATAGCTAGAATAAAGGTCGGAGATAACATCTACACAGGAAGAATCGAAGGAGATTACTTATTCTCAGATAAAGGTCCAATAGAACTAAGGGATATCAAATGGTTACCTCCATGTGAACCCACAAAAATCATAGGGCTTGCATTGAATTTCAAAGAACATGCACAAGAACTAAATTTAGAAGTAGGTAAAGAACCTCTAATTTTCATGAAGCCACCGAGTTCAATGATAGGTCATCTAGAAAACATTATATACCCAAAAGGTGCAAAGTTTGTCCATTATGAAGGAGAATTGGCAGTCGTCATAGGCAAAAAGTGTAGGAAAATAAATGAAAGAGAAGCATTGGATTATGTTTTGGGATATACAATAGCTAACGATGTAACTGCAAGGGATTTCGTTACTAACTTCTTCCGTCCTCCTATAAAAGCTAAGGGGTTTGATACCTTCCTCCCGCTGGGGCCATATATCGTTACAAGAGATGAAATAGGAGAAGATATAAGGTTGGATATCATAACGAAGGTAAACGGGGAAATAAAACAAAGAGGAAACACGGATCAGTTCGTACATTCAATACCAAGAGTAATCACTTTCCTCAGTGAATTCATGACGCTTCTTCCTGGAGATTTGATTTTGATGGGGACACCTAGTGGAATCTCGCCTATAAAAGTAGGAGATAAGATTGAAATCTCTATTGAAAAAATAGGAACGCTCAGCAATAATGTTGTTGAAGAGAAATAAAAAGGGAAGAGTATTTCCTATTTGATGGACATCAGAGAAGAACTTAGAAAGGTAATGCGTGTCTATCCTCAAGGTGTTACAGTTGTAACAACTAAATTCGAAAATTCGCTCTACGGGTTAACTGTAAGCGCATTCACAAGCATATCGTTAGATCCACCATTAATAATGATCTCCATTTCGAAGCTCTCAAGCATGCATAAGATCCTTAGCAACTGCGAATCTTTCACAATTAACTTCCTTGCTGAAGATCAAAAGATTGTCTCAGATATATTTGCAGGTAGGATAAAGGTAAAAGACCGATTTGAGGCAGTCCAATATTTTACTGAAAGAACAGGATGCCCAATAATAAAGGGGGTTAGAGCATTCATTGAATGCAAAAAGACAATAGCTTATGATGCTGGTGATCATTCAATAATCTTAGGCGAGGTTATCAATGCAAGGAAACTGAATGATAAAAATCCACTAGTTTATTACAATCAACAATACACTACTATTGTAAGCCCAGAAAAACTAGAGATCATTGAGGATTGGTGGTTCTAATGGGTAACATATGAGGGTTTTTCCTGTAAGAGCGGCTTGTTCAAAGGCTTAAGATTGCCGGTTTTAAAATCTACGACCGGAGAAGATTCTTCAAACCAACTTCTTGGAGCGGGCATACCCCATAGCGTTTGTCTTTTAGGATCGTTGAATTTCCAAACAATCGGGTCCCAGTCAGGATCTGCGCTCAAATAATCCCCAGTATAAAGTTCTATCCTATTTCCATCAGGATCGCGCAGATAAAAGAAAAAAGCATTCGTAATCCCATGCCTTCCTGGACCTCGTTCCATGTTGGATATGTAATTTCTAGAAGCTAGGATATCCGCAGCGTCAAGGATTGCAAGCCTATCGGGTACACTGAACGCTACATGATGCAATCTAGGACCATAACCGTTGGTTAATGCTATATCATGTGATGTATGCTTCCTCCTAAGCCAAGCCGCCCAAATCTTAGGCGGAATATCCTCTGTTTCAGTTATCTCAGTCACTACAAAGCCTAGGCTTTTATACCAATCCAAGGCCCTCTCAACATCATGTGTGTGAATGTTGAAATGATCCAATCTTAGTATCTTTGCGCCGCGATATTCATGATATCTTTGTAAGGACCATTCGACTTTTTCCATTTCTGAATAAAACTCTATGGGAAAACCTAGCGGATCCTGAACTCTTATGGCTTTTCCCATTCCTAACTCATGACCTTTTTCAACCCAAAAGACCTCAAGACCTCTATTTTTCAAGAAGCTTTCTAAAGCAACGAGATCTTCATTACTACGGACTCTATAAGCTATGTGATGGCAACCACCTCTATTGAACTTAGCAAGTACTAAAGAATGATGGAAACGCTCCTCATGGCCTCTCAGATATAAGAATTCGCTATCCTCATAGACTAACTTAAATCCAAGAGCATCTACATAGAAGTCATATGCTTTATTCAAGTCACTTACTAGGAGCTCGCAATGCCCTGCTCTTATAATATCGAAGTTCATTTCAATTTATCTAAGAAATCTTTTACTCTCTTTTTGAATTCCTCTTTTTGTGTATACCAGTTATAAAGGTTTCCGGCCATTCTAAACGGATCTCCGAAAAAGAAATATTCATAAAGATCCTGTCTACTTCCAAATGAACTCCCCACGAAGTCCCAAGCAAGCTTGAATAGTTTTATTCTTTCTTCAGCATTTGCAAGCTTTGCTTGATAGTATTTATCGACATAACTCCTCGCTTCAGAGTTCAACACTTTTGCTGGAGGTATTGCCATTAATCCACTAGCGCCCAACTGCTTAATTGTAATATTGAGCTTATGCGCAATCCTTGGCCAAAGATTCCTTGCTGCATGGAGAAAAGAACTGTCTGGAACCATTATGCCCCACTTATTCATCTTAGCATTAGCTTCACTCGCTACAAGGAAGGCTCTCATGCTTTCAGTGAGCATGATGAGTTCAGCAATCTTTTCTTGCACATTTGGAAACTGATCGATCCCAATTGTCTCCGATAGCAATGTTGTTAATCCGACAGCGAACTCACATTTAGCAAGCTCTCTTACCAATGATTGATGAGCCATGAAGTAAACAGCATTTGTTACTTCACTATATGCATTGCATTTCTCAGGATCCTCCAATATGAAGATTCTTTCCCATGGAACTAAGACATCATCAAATACTACAACGGCATCTTGTTCATCGAACCTAGATGCTAGAGGATGATCAATATTTGATTCATGGGCAAAGCTTTCTCTACATATGAACTTCAAACCTGGGGTATCGACAGAAAGAGCGAAAGCCATCGCATATGGCGCATCATCTTGCCCGGATTTCAAAACTGTAGATGGAAAAACAAGGATTTCATCAGCCAAAGGTAATGTAGCAAGCATCCTTGCTCCTCTTACAACTATGCCTTCAGAATTTTTCTCAACTATCCTAGCTGCTATGAAAGGATCAGAAAGTTTAGAAGGGCTAGTTACGGATCTATTCACTTGAGGGTTTATCAACGTATGTGTTAAGCATAGATCATTTTCCCTTACATATTCATAATAGCGCCTTATGTTTTCAGCGAAATCTATCTTTCCTTTTCCGAAGAACTCAGCTGCGCTGGCCATGGCCATTAGAGCACTATTAAGATAATCTGGAGTCCTACCAAGCAATCCAAAGCTATAATCTGCCCAGATTTTCATCATCATAGTCCTTTTCGCCAAATCTTCTTTTGTTTTTGGCTGGAGGAAACTCATTCCTACTCTCTCTCCTGAAAGTGGAGATACGTAGGTCATCACATCCATTAGCTCAGGCTTGTGTTGCAAGTCATATAGCTCAGCTAAACTTTGGGCAATACCTCGAAAGACAGGATGCTTGGTTATGTTGTATGTTATTTTCTCATCGCCATACCAGATTTCCCTCTTTTTGCTATCCATTTCCTCCAAAAACCTTGTTCCTGTCCTCGCGCCCATCTAAATCACCCCAAAAGTTGGGATTTTATGTCTTCCAAGCGCAACTTGAACTGTTTTAGTCTCCATGTAGAAATCAAAGCTATATTTTCCTCCTTCTCTTCCTATACCGCTATACTTTGCACCCCCAAAAGGAGTTCTTAAATCCCTAACATTGTGAGAATTGATCCATATCATGCCAGCCTCTATAGCTTGGGCCAAGCGATTAGCTCTTTCTACATCTTTAGTCCAAATATAGGCTGTTAGCCCATAGACAACATCATTGGCCAAAGAAATGGCCTCTTCTTCATTTTTAAACTTCATCGCAAGTAATACAGGCCCAAAAATCTCTTCTTTGAAGATTTTCATTTCACTATTGCCATCAGCGAAAAGTGTAGGCGAAAGATAGTTACCTTCATCAAAACCTTTGGGTCTATCACCTCCATATAGTAGCTTAGCTCCTTCTTTTATACCTATGTCGATGTAGTTCTTTACTCTTTGCCAATGCTCAGGCCTAACCAAAGGCCCTAGTTCGGTTCTTTCATCAAAAGGATCTCCAATCCTTATTTTTTCGACTCTTTCTGCTAGCATCGACAAGAATTCATCGTAGACCGACTCTTCAATGAGAACCCTAGAGTTTGCAGTACATCTTTCTCCGTTTAAGGAATAAGCCATAAATATTACAGCATCGAGCGCTCTTTTCAAATCTGCATCGGCAAAAATAATCGCAGGATTCTTCCCTCCGAGCTCCATAGAAAAACGCTTCAATGTTGAAGCGCCATTTCGCATGATCTCCATACCGGTAACGGTTTCACCTGTAAAGGAGATCAATCTCACATATGGATGAGCTACAAGCGCTGCGCCGCTTAACTCACCAATACCATGAACAATGTTAAAGACCCCTGCCGGTATTCCTGCCTCTTGCATGATTTCTGCTAGCTTGTTTGCACTCATAGGTGTCCATTCTGCAGGCTTGAGTACGCATGTATCTCCTGCTGCCAAGCAAGGCGCAATCTTCCAAGTTTCCAGCATTAAAGGTGTATTCCATGGAGTTATTAAACCAGCTACACCTATGGGAGAACGGATAACATAGTTTATGAACTTATCATCGTCAACATAAACTTCTTCGCTTAGTTTTGTGAGCATATCTGCGAAGAAATCGAAATTTTCCGCTGCCCTCTCTACTTGGCTCCTAGTCTGTGATATCGGTATTCCTACATTAAGGGTCTCAATCCTAGCAAGTTCTTCCTTATATTTTCTGATAAGCCTAGCTACTTCATGCAACATTTCTGATCTTTTGGACATTGACATATTACGCCAACTTTCAAAGGCTTTTCTGGCCGCCTTCACAGCCATATCTACATCTTTTTCAGACCCAGCAGGAATAGTACCTAGTATTTTGTTGTTGGAAGGATTCAAAAATTCAAACCTTTCCTTAGAATTGGAATCAACGAACTCTCCATTTATAAAATTCCTTAGATACTCACTCACAGTATAATTAAACGCATTCATTTATATAATAATACATCATAGCTTTATCCTACAAAAACAATATTATTTTATGAGTGTAAGAGAGAGGATTGCTCTCCTGCTCTCAATTAAGGAGGAAGGTAAGCTTGTAGATTTTGATCATATTTTCGAGAAAATAGCGAGAGATGTGAAATTTGTCGAAAAGAGAGATATTAACATAGATGAGATCAAATCAAACTTAGAAACTTTGAAGAAGGAAGAACTGATAGAAGAGATAGATGGTAAATATAAGCCAAAAGAGAAAATACATGCGTATGTCAGAAAACTTATCGAAGAAAAGGAAGAAGTACTGAATAGATCTTACATACTTGTATGGAAAGCTAAACATTATTATCCAGTTGCTGGTGAACTCATGCTTCCTTATTTAAAAGAAAGACCAGTAAGTGTGGTAAAGGTTTTTTCAGGAAAAAATGATCCTATCAAAGAAATTGATCCAATATTCGTTAGGTATGCGAGATATAAGCCTAAACCCCAGCACATAATCATCAACGATATGAGAAAGCTTATGGAATACGTGCACGATCATTGCATCGACTTCATTCCTTATGTCCATAGACTAAACTCAAACATGCCAGATTTCTTTATACTTGATTTGGATGCAGGAAAAAGGATTTTAAATGAGAAAAGAGGATTTGAATTCCTAAAATTCATTGCCAAATCGTTATATGACTTCCTCATTGAACATGAAATGCTGCCCATGATGAAATTCAGCGGTTCAAGAGGATTTCAAATTTGGGCTAGCTTTGATAACTCAAAATTCGCTAATAAGAGTGATCTGTTTGCAGTTTATAGGATGCTTGCCATAAAAATACAAGAAAGCTTTGAAAGGCATTTACAAGAAAACAGAACAGAAATAATAAAAGAATTTCCAGAATTCAAAGAACTTAAGGCTTTCACGACTTCCCAGGTAGCGCATAAAGAAGAGAGGGAAGATAAAATACTTCTAGATTGGTCATCGATGAAGCCTCAAGGAGATGTTAGAGCTCCGTTCTCCATGCATCATAAAACAGGTCTTGTATCCATACCGGTCGACAGGAAAGAGATTGATAGCTTTAACCAATTGGATGCAGAGCCGATGAAGGTCATTGATAACATTAATTCAGGAAAGAAATTCCCAGTTCTAACACAGTCAGATCCGAGCTATTTACAAGAAAAACTTAAAAATTCCTAACCTCTTCAGGTCTAAATCTATAGACAAAATAGAATACTACTCCTAAGACAGCCCAAACAATTAGGTAGTAGAAGATATATTGCAGAACATCTTTTAAACTCATCAGATATTCAATGACATTAAACTGTATGGCTGATATTAAGCTCGAATCAAAGCTTTGCATGTAAGAGTTGCCTAAATTGAATACATTATATGCATTTGAAAAATAGACGAATATAATAACTACTAATATCCATGCTGAATAAAGCAAGGATACAAGTAAAAACAAGGCAATCGAATAAGTTTTATCATACTTTCTATAAAGAACGGCCTCAAAAATCCAAGGAAGATTATTTAAAGCCCCGTTTATAAGGACTAAGCTGAGAACAATTATAAGCATGACATGTGCAGGCAAGGTCTGGAATAAAATCGATAAACTTCTCAATGAATTGATTGCACTTTCACCTCCATAAGTAGCGGATATAAAAATTAAAAATTCAATGAAAAATAATACAGTCATTACAACTGTAAATGCAAATATTACGGTTTTAATAATAATATAGCTATTGAAGAATTTAAAAAATCTAGGTCTTTCATTACCATACTTTTTAAAAAGGAAATCCTCAGTTCTATCGACTAAGAACAATGATTTAGGTTTAATATAAAATCCTATTACTGATATTATAGCTCCAAGCCAGAAGAGAAAATTAAAGGCAACTTTATATAAAAATTCAACAAAAACATCTTCGCCACTAATAAACTTATCAAAATAAAAATATAAAATATCGAAAATGCCACTTATTAAAATTAAAATTATCCCCGCAGTGATCAAGATGCCTGCTACCGCACCTAGTCGCACAAATCGCTTAATAAATACAGTTTAATAAATTTTACTTTAAACCTAGGTATAACCTTCCCAGTTCGCTATTGGCAATTAAATCTTTAGCAGAACCACCATAAGCTACCTTGCCACTGACTAACAAATACGCTGCATCGGCGATTTCAAGAGCACGTAAAGCATTTTGTTCAACAAGAAGAATGGTAATGTTGAATTCCTTTACAAGTTTCACTATAGTACTCAAGATCTGCTCGGCGAGTAAAGGAGAAAGACCGCCTGTTGGTTCATCGAAAAGCATTAATTTAGGTCTTCTAATCAAATTCATAGCAATTGCAAGCATTTGTCTTTCTCCTCCACTCATATATAGCGCTTTATTTTTGTACTTTTTTTGAAGAACTGGAAAGAAATCAAGCATTTCTTTAATTCTTTCCTTTGCAGTTTCAGTATCAAGCGTATATGCAGCCATTCTAAGATTTTCTTCAATAGTTAGTTCGGTGAAGACATTATCCACTTGAGGTAAATATGCAATGCCCATCCTAGCTGCGATATGCGGTTTAATGTTAGTTATGTCTTTGCCTTCGAAGAATATCTTCCCAGAGTAAATGTTTGTTAGCCCGAATATGGTTTTCAGAAGAGTTGATTTCCCGCTTCCATTAGGACCAACAATAGTGGTGAGCTTATTCTTCTCTACGCTTATACTTACGTCAAATAAGATTTGTAGCTTCCCGTAACCTGCACTTATATTCTTTATTTCAAGCACTTCTCTTCCCCAGATAACTTTCTATTACTCTTTCATCATTTATGACTTCATAAGGCTTTCCCTCTACAATCACTTTACCGTTATGCATAGCATAAGCGTAATCTGCATACTCAAGCGCTAAATCAAGCCTATGCTCAACAACTAATACAGTTAAATCAAGATTCTTTATAATATTCTTCAAAACACTAAACAATTCTTTTGCTAAAAAAGGTGCAACGCCAGCAGCAGGTTCATCCATGAGTATAACCCTAGCATTGCACATCAAAGCTCTTCCAAACTCAAGAAGTTTCATCTGACCACCACTAAGCTTAGAACTCTCGCTATTAACCAAGTGATCAAGCTTTAGTTGCTCTAAAATATTCATAGCTGTCTCATAGGCCTCTTTCTCCTTATCGACCCATTTGGATTTGATAGGTGCATAAATGAATCTTTCACCCGGATTATCTCTCGCGGCGACTAAGAGATTTTCCAATACTGTCAACTTTAAAAAGGGCTTAGGTATTTGAAACGTCCTCGCGATACCTAGCTTGAATCTTTCATGCATACCCAACTTAGTTATATCCTTTCCTTCATAGCTTATAGTGCCCTCGTCAGGGAAATAATACCCTGTTAATGTATTTATCAATGTAGTTTTTCCGCTACCATTTGGACCGATTAATAGTGTGAAGAGGCCTTTTCTCAATGTTATACTCACGTCATTCAATGCATAGAGCCCTCCGAAGTGTTTCTTGAGACCCTTGCTCACCAGCGTTTCCTCGTTCATACTTATTTCTTCTTTATATTATCTTAAAAAACTACTCTTGAACGATTGTTCAAGAACAAAAGTTCGCATTATTTTTATTCGCCAATCTCCTGAAATATAGCATAATCCTGTTATATATCTTCTCAACGTCTATTTTAAAGAGTAAAATACCTAAAATCGTGAATACAACCGAAGATATAACACCCAAGTAAAAGGGCTCGAAGCGTATATGTCTAGCAACTACGATGATTCCAAACACTTCTAGCGGTATCTCAACACCGCTTTTAATCAACTTGGCTATAAAAGTTATTGCCTGCATTCTAAACAAAGATGCACGCGAAGTGCCTCCTATGAGGAAAAAGAAATCATCCAATGGCAGAATAGGTAAAATTGCAGTTATAAGCAAGCCTACAAAAAAAGATCTTCGGTTGACCAACCTCGTAAAGAAAGATACATTTTTATTTCTTTTGAGCGGCAGCCTGAGTACAACTCCTATGCCGAACATTACATTCTTTGCCAAAGTTGCTCCCAAAGCAGAAACGATTATGCCCTCGAGTAAATCGTTGAAGGTAGAGCCATGTCGAAGAATTATCGTCGAAGTTATTATGGTATAAGGTGCCCCAAAAAAAGGAGTAGCATTAGTAATAAATGAGATTAAGAAAATGAAAATCCATTCCCTAAGATCCATACATTCATCTCCACTTACACTTACGAGTATATGAACTTAAGTCTAGAAAAGCGAAATTAAAAATCCTTATATAATTAGCAACTCACTTACTCACGTGTCGATACTGAGAGCAATCATTGAATATTTCACTGACGGCATAAGACCGATCAGAGCTGTTGAGGGGATTGGCCTTGCAACTACGGTTCTTATATTGTCTTATTTCATCTTTTTTTATGAACTTAATGGGTTTGTGTTATATCTTATGGCACTTCTCTCAATAGTTTCTTATTTAGCTTTCATACACATAAGAGGGTGCAGAGGATTCTATGAAATGTTTCTATATGAGCTGGAAACTTTAAAAACGGAACAGTCCAATTTTCATAGACTTATTATATTTATGATAAGGATTTTTGAATATTATCTTATAATTTTTTCAATTTTTTGTGCAGCTTTCTTTATCAGTGGTTTCTTTAATTACCTCAGTAACGATATACCTAAACTCATTATAGGTATTTCAGCAATAAGTTACGTAACGATTTCATTTATAGGGCATACAACAAGACTAAGTGCGATAAAAGAAATAAGAAAACTTAGAGAAAAAAACAATAGATATTGAGAGAATTCAGTTAAGTAACTAACCTTTTACCCACCAGAAATATAGACTCGCTCCCGCACCTGCTGTAATCGGGTTCTCTTGATATGTTATGTCATTATTATACCCATGCATATAAGATTTAACCACCCAAAATCCATTAGTTTGATAAAGATATATGTACATGTATAAATCGATTGCTAATTGCTCAACTTGTTTATAATAGCCTTGAGCTTTTATAGGATCTATTTCTGAATCTGCTTTGAGTATAAGCTGAGTGAGCTGTTCATACATCACTGCTTCATCGTTATAGCCTAACGAGCGCAAATAACTTGGATACCATCCATCTGGACCCGGAAAGGTGCCGTTTTCTAAATACATAGCATCAACAACATCTCTAGGGTGAGGATAATCAGCAATCCAGAATAAAACTGCAATTGGCATTGGATTTGATCCAGGTACAAGATAACTTGCCATGATAGGCAATTGCACGTATAATGGTTCTATTTCGATATTAGGATCGATACTATGAATTGTATCTGCCAACATCTGTGCAGCAGCATAGTTAACACTATCGCCCTGCGGAACCATGATGGGAAAACGAACGTGTAAATCGTAAACGCCTGCCTCTCTTAGTAACTGTTCAGCTCTAGTTTTGTTAAACGTTGGAATGTGCTGTAATTGCTCAGGAGGGACGTAAAATGGTAAGGTGCTTATGATTGCGCCAGCATATAAGTTTCCGAAATCATAACCGTATTTCTTATTTCCCACGATATTATCTATATAGGTCTGGTAATCGAACGCATAAGCAAAAGCCTCTCTAACCTTTGGATTGGCAAAATAATCTGATGGTATATCATACTGAGGGTTTATGTTCTTCAGAAGAGTTGTATTTATTTGCAAATTAAAAGTCATGAAGTATTGAGTTAATGTAGAGAATTTGTATATAGCTACTTGCCCTTGCTGAACATAAGCCCTTAAAGAAGGAAAATATTGTGATGGCAAGCCAGTTACTATATCAGCTTGCCCTGATACAAACAAATTATATGCTGTCTGTGCATCTTTAACCCAAGAAATTACGACTTTATTGTTCACCTTAGGTATACCTGGGAGGCCTGGAAAATAGGGATTAGGTGCAAGAACAATGGTTTGACCTGGTACGTATGATTGAATCATATACGGTCCTGAGCCAACGGGGTTATACTGAATCTCAGTGTTATAATTCCCAATGTTAGCTTGCTCTTCGTAAGCTAAAAATCCATCAGGAGTAAAAGTAATACCTGCACCAATATTTTTAAGCCATTTTGAATCCAATATTGCAGTCGCCAATGGAAAAGCTAACGCAGTAAAGAAGAGCTGAGGAGGTGTAGGTTTAATTAAATTAAAAGTCACAGTGTTGGTGTTATTATCATAACTAACTGCATTCATAATTTTGCTGAAAGCTTCTTGTTTATTCTCATTTGTTACCAATGGCACGCCAATTGAAGCCCCCTCAACCAAATATTGCGCTACCACCCAATCACCTGTTCCGGGATTTCCTCCCTCAAAAAGTAGAGCTCTTATTATTGAATACCAAACATCGTAAGCCGTAAGGGGATCACCGTTTGAAAATCTTAAATTTGATCTGATTTTGAAAGTATATTTTGTATAGTTATTAGATATGCCACCATTTTCAACCGTAGGTAATTGCTCAGCCACATACGGAATAAAGCTTGTTGTGCTTGATCCATTATAGATTAGCAATGTCGAAAATATGTTAGAGATTACTTCGAATCCTACTAGCTCGTAATCAACGTTAGGATCTAACGAAAAAGGTCCTCCTGGCAAGTTTTCTGCTACGTTAATTATATCAGGATTAGGAATAGTACCGGCAAATTTAAATAATGCAAACTTATGATTCGTACCTTTAACAGCTATGGTTTGAAAAACAGTATAACTGTATTTCTTTCCTGTACTCTCATCCTCTGTAATAAGCGTCAAATTAAGAGCATAGATTCCTTCACTGGTATAAGATATTGAAACAGGGTTTTGTATTGGTAGATTATTCGTTGAGTTTATATCTAAGGCTAAAGTTTTACCATTACCGAAGTTCCAGATATATTGTTTCAAGGTTACATTAGGATTTGTAGGGGGTTGAAGGTATCCTCCAAAAAGGTATAGCGATTCGTTTACATTTACAATGGGAATTTCGGAATTTTTTGTTACATCAAAGCTTATCGTAGGAATTGAGATATAATCTGCAATGCTCTTTTCTACTTTAGGAGATACTCGGATTTCAATTAACGAGTTTTCAGTGCTGCTTATTACTTTGCCATTCAGCACTTCATCAGCATAAACTAAAAAATTACCTACATTAGAGTATTGATAATCTAAACTCTCTGAACTACTTGTTACATTAAGTTCCATTTTATGTCCATCTCCGAAATATACGATGACTTTTGAACCCACCACAAGATTGCTTAAAGAAAAAGTGAGCTTGTCGTTTTGTAATACTCCAAAACTTGCAGGGAATAAGTTTATTTGTGGTACTTGTTTAGAACTGGTCATACTGTAATAGAAATATATGCCTATAATTACCCCAAATACGACTATTATTATAATTATTAATGCTAGAACCCTAGAAATTGCTATTCGAAGTTTATTTTTACCAGTCATATATTTACTAAGAAAATAGCCTTTTAAAACTTTTTTTAATTGCCTTTGAAATATCATTGTTACGATCTTTAACATACCTTTTTTTATGAAATATTTAGAAGATAAGGAAAAATAAAGATCGTTTAGTTACTTTCTTTAAAAACAAATTTTTCTACTGAGACATCTGAAAAGTAGTATATTAATAAAAAATTCCTATATTACTCTACTTTCCTAAGTAAATATAAGTACAATAAAAATGGAATTAAAGTCCAGCCTAATCCAGCAATGAACAGATTGGGTAAAGTAATACCATAATCGGCTGGATTTGCAGGAATACCAATCTGACTAATGATTATACCGTTTGAGGTATACATGTTAACTAGACTAAAGAATTCTAGTGGATTGAAGAAGTATGAATGTATCACCAAGTTAAAGTAGTCCTTTGTAAAGATACCTACACCCAATCCAAAGGATAAAATTGTAATAATTGCGTTCCAGAAAATACCAAAAATTAACCAAATTACTATAGAAATTGCTAGCAATGAGCCGGTAGATTTCAATAGATTCGACAAGATAAACATAATGCTCAATATAGCGATTACAGGAACAAGAAAACCTACAAGGCTACTTATCCAAAGTGAAGCTGCAAAAGTCGAGCCTAGCTTTAAATACAGAAGCAAATCTGAAACGCCCAAAGATAACAATATTGCAATCATTGTCATGATTACAATAGAAAAATATCTTGAAAGATTTAAAATGAGCTTAGTTATTGGAAGAGAATATATAAAATCTAATACATTATTTATTTTATCTTTACCATATAAATTATATGCGCTTAATATTACCATCAATGGGATCAATAAGACCATAATGCCTGAAATGAAACTATAAGCAATATTCGTTGGGTCTGGTTGGGAGGATTGTATTTCTGTGTTAAAACTTACTGATCCAACGGTATTGTTGTTTGGGTCGCGTAACTCAACATCAACGGGCCCCCTAAACTTATCGAGCTTGAAAATCTGGTAATAATTGTTTAAAGTCCCTAATTCGACAAACCCTGAGGTATTGGAGTTTCCGATATTTATTTGCCTAACGTACACTGCGTAGTTTAATGGTAGAGTACCGTTTTTTCCTACATAGAAAAGTAGAACATCTAGCCTAGAAGAATTCGAAGCGCTGATTACTTTCGCAATTGGATTGAGAACAAAAGAACCCGTGTAGTTGATGACTTTTATTAAATCAGACCATGGATATGCAAGACCTGAAATGACGTTGATCGTGGATGAACCAGAGGAAACGTCTAGGCTTAGAAATCCAACTGCTTTATCTTTCGGTACTTCAAAAAATGCTATCCCATTGTTATTTGTTTGATCAGTGACTGAATATATCGATGATGGAGTTGCAGTATTCGAGGAATTCAAATTCAAAACGTTTAGTTTAACCTGTATATTCGGTAAAGGATCTCCATACATGTTATAAACAAAAACCATGACCTCATAATTCGAATCTTTAACATAGACTGCATAACTGAAAGAAGTTGAGGAGGCAATCGCAGGAGGATTCAAAAATGAAATTATAGAACCGCCCAATAATATGATTATCACAGTTATTATGATGATACTCTTGCTAGTAAGTGCTCTCTTGAAATCGTAGAAAAACTGATTAAATATTGTGCTTTTAGGCATTTTTTTCGCCTACTAAAGATAAGAAATAGTCCTCAAGACCTGTCTTCTCATAATTAAAGCTCTCGATCAAATAACCTTGCTTGGCTAGTTCGCTATTTACAGCAGAAGGTTCACCATTGAAATTCCTAACAGTCACCACATTCCCCGCTACGCTGACCTCACCATAGCTTTTCAGTATATCGTATACTTTACCATCCAAGTTCCTTATCGTAATTTTAAGTGTTTTTGAACCTAAGCCCTGTAGTTCTGAAGCATTCATGATTTTTATTATCTTCCCCTTATGAATAATAACGATTCTATCAGCGAGATTCTCCACCTCCGAAAGAATATGAGAAGAGAATAGTATAGACTTGCCTTTTTTCTTAAAATCTATGGCAAGGCTTCTAAAGAAATGCATGCCAGCGGGATCAAGGCCATTTAAAACCTCATCGAAAAGATAATTATTTGGATCTGCAAGCATCGCTGCTGCGAGTGCAAATCTTTTTCTCATACCTTGAGAAAAAGTTCTTATCTTTCTATCTGCCATGCCTTCCAAACCAACTTCTCTTAATAATTCCGAAGATCTTTTTTCAGCTTCTAAACCTGTAATTCCATGAAAGCCCGCGAAATACTTAAGTAAAGACAAAGCTTTAGCATTGGGTTCGAAAATAGGTATCTCAGGTAGCCAGCCCACTCTTTTAGAGGCCTCTATCTTATCTTTTACTATATCATGACCATCTATTAGTACCGTGCCTTCGTTAGGTAACAAAACTCCACATGAAATTTTTATAGTGGTGGTTTTGCCTGCGCCATTTAAACCTACAAAACCTACAATCTCACCATTTCTTACATCAAAACTAACATCCTTAACACCAATAACCTTTCCTCCGTAGATCTTAGTAATGCCCTTTATTTCTAACACAACTTTATTGCGCCATTCCTTTTATAAAAAATTGACTAAAATAAGCCCTTAATTCCATCGATGATAAACTCGATAGCTATTGCTGCAGTGAATATTGCCATAATTTTTGTCACGACAAGGGAACCTACTTTGCCTAGAACCATATAGATCTCATTTATTAGCCTAAAAACCAATGCTGTGAATAAAAGCGCAGTAACAGCTGATGCAAGACCTACTAAGATGCCATATGTTTGAAGAGAGATCATCAATACTGTTATAGCGCCTGGACCAACCAATAGTGGAAATGCTAAAGGCACAGCACCCACTTCAATACCCTTAACAGATTCAAATCCTCTTAATAAAATCTCAAAGGATAGAATTAGCAATAGTAATCCGCCAGCGATACTGAAGCTTGCCAAAGAAATAGCAAAGAGATTCAAGAGTTGCTGTCCAAGTAAGGCGAAAACTATCAGTATTGCAGATGCGGTATAAAGTGTTAAGTTGAGCACATGCTTCTGCTCATCTTTACTCATCTCAGATGTTAAAGAGATAATGATTGGAATAAGACCTACAGGATCCATAACTACAATCAGTGCTACCAATGATTTGATGAAGCCTTCTAGTAAGAACTCCATAGAATGCTCCCATTTTTTTAAATTATAAATTTTTGGCTTTCTTATCAGAAAGATATCCTAGCTTCAAGTTTCCAATCTGATCTATTCCCGATGGAGCTTAGAAAATTATTAAGCAAGTCATCAGGCAATTCACGCATAAACGCTACGATGTGCTTGCATAACAAGAATTCATTAGCTTCGACGTTTTTTATCCAATCCTGACACTCGTGCTTTATTGTTTTATTTTCGAAATCTATTTCTATAAAATAACCTGATACCCATGCACGCCATCTCGAACTACTAAGCTCTAAAACATTAATCTCTTTCTTATCAATCGCCATTGCCCTCTCAAATCTAGATTCCGTCGTGAACTTTTTCAGTTCTTGGAGTGCTTCTCCTTTCTTTTCTGCAAAACCAAGTAAACCTTTGTATTCAGTCTTAATAGAAGAAGAGAGCTTATTTAGCATATCTTCTTGCTCTTTTTTTGTCATCCCTAGTTTTTTAAGTAATTGAAGAGCATTAGTAACTGCAAATGCTCTGTAATGATTGTTGAAATAAACATAAACGCCTTTACACTTTTTAGCGGTATCTAAGATTTTCGAAGACCAATCTTCGATCTCCTCCTCTTTGTATAGATAATTATACCAAATGCTTTTGCCTCTTCCATGAAATCTAAAAATAGAATAAGAACTCGTCACATGGACTTCGCCTGGCAACAAAGGCTCGTCGACTATAGTATATGCTACGTTATAACGTTCGAGCAAGCTAAAAACTCCTTTATCTATCCAGCTTGGATCTCTGAATTCAATGGCCCAATTATAGGATGTATTTAGATTTTGTAAAAAGTCCTCGAGTCTCTCAAGATGCCTTTCCTTTCTAAAATAAGGAGGTAACTGAATCAACAATAGACCCAGCTTTGTTTTTAAGGGTTCGATGGAGTCTAGAAATCTGTTCAGATCTAAAAGCGATTCGCTACTAAGCTTCTTTTCATGTGTTATTATCTTTGGTATTTTCAAAGAGAAAATGAAATTTTCAGGAGTATTTTTGACCCAGGATTGAACAACAAAATTTGAAGGGAATGAATAAAACGTAGAATCTACTTCAACGGTATCGAAATACCTCGAATAAAACTTCAGTTTTTCCTTCTCGTTAAGAGGATAAAAGAGGCCTTCCCATGCCTCATACGACCATCCTGAACTTCCAACCCTTACATTCATCAATAATAATAAAGGCTTCTATCCTCAAATTTGTTCAAAAACAAGAGTTCATTCGCTCTCGCATCATAAAGCCTGTTATCATCGAGTGATAGATAAACCTCTCTAAGGATAACTTTCTTATCCCCCTTAACTACACTTAGCGGTGATTTTTCCTCGAAAATTTTAGGATTAGTGATTATATTATAGGCATCAAAGGACTGATTCCTCACCAACAAAGGCTGGTTATATATAGATTTCTTAAGGACTGTTAAGTTTGTTTCTTTATCTATTATATATTGTAGCCTAAGGTTGTCATCGAGTATGAAGGGTATTCTATTGAAAGAGACCAATATGTAATCGCCTGTTAAGATGTTGATCGCTCTGAGCAATCCTTTAATTCTAAGAGGATTTTCAAGATAGTAATCCACCAGGTCTATAGATTTAGCATAGAGTTTCATTCCATAAATTAAATCTCTAAACTTGCATTCCTTTGTTACTAATGTCATTCTAGCAAGAAGCTGACCCTTGCTTATAACAGTGCATCTGAACATCTTATTGAAAAGCATTGCATAAGGACTAGATTCTATGTTCTCTATCTCTTTGTCAAGGTCACGTATCTCCTCTTCCAGCTGTTTCAAAACACGATCGAAGGCGTTTTCCTTCATTTAACAGCTTCTATAACCTTTAGCACCCCCTCCTCAGTTAGCTCTGCCTTGAAGTACTTTGAGCTAAGTTGCTTTAGAGTTTCATTTTCCCCCCCAACCATTATTGATATCAATGAAACATTCGATCTCTCAAGCCATTCTCGCTGCGTAGTTACTGTATCCTCGCCATCTGTTATTATTATTAACGTATTGGTGTATTGATCGAGCTTGTTCTTCACAATATTGTTCATGGCAACGTATATGGCATTATCGATATCAGTTCCTCCAGAATTCTCTACTCGAAGCAAACATTCGAGGATTTCATCAGTGTTTTCCAAGGGCTTATATGGATAAACATAAGTATCAAAAAATTGTAGAAAATATTTTCTCTTCTTCCTCTTGGATAATTTAAAGAGCGCAAGCGCCAGCGATCTAGAATATATTATCTTAGTTTCATTACTCATTGATCCAGATTTATCGATGAGTATGTAATATGCTCCTTCTGCAATATTATGCTTTACTAGACTTGTGAAGCTAGAAGATGCCAGTTTATAAAGGAAAAGTTCATCAGGCAGAGAGAAATCTGCGATCCTTGCTTCAAAGATATCTCTTGTAAGACCATATTCGGCGAGTTCTTGACCATGCTTTTCGCGTACTTTTGATATCTTGACGAAAGTAGGTAATTCTGTTTGTATCTTTTTCCCCTCAGTTACTATCTTAT